>NZ_JBHMBS010000003.1:165769-644298 GCF_042428775.1 Streptosporangium vulgare
GGTCGCCCGGGTTGTGGAGCTCCTGGTGCGTGGCGTGGCACCGGTCGCCCGCGAGGCGGCGGTACCGGCCGCGCGGGTGGCGGCGCCCGCGGTGCGCGCCGCGGTACCCGCAGCCCGGGTCGCGGCGCCCGCGGTGCGTGACGCACCGCGGGACACGGTGCTCGCGGCCTTGGAGGCGGTGCGTGACGCGGATGCCGCCGTACGGGATGCGGGCGTGGTCCGGGACGTGGAGCCTCCCGTCCTGGACCTGGATGTCGAACCCGTTGCCCGGGACGCGGAGATCGCGGGTCTGGAGACCGGACTCGACGGCCAGCCCTTTCCGCGCGCACGCTGTGCGATCAACGTCCCGACCCCGATGGCCGCCGCCACCGGCCATTCGAGCAATCCCGCCACCGCGAGCGCGCCGAGTCCTCCGTAGTAGACGATGCGCTCGGCCGGAGGAAGGAACGACTTGGCCGTGTCGACGGCCTGTCCCGCCTCCTGCCTGCTGACGTGCGGCATGTGCGGCGGCCGCAGCTGCACGGTCAGCATCGGAAGTTTGAGCGTTAGCGAGTTGCCGTCCTGTTTCCTGCTTGCCTGGGCATGCGTGGTGGACGTTGCGGGTGTGGTCGGTCTCTGCGCCGTACGGGCGCGTGACCGGCTCGTCTGAGCTACTGCCATGATCCCTCCTCATGGGAACCGAGGGAAGGTGCAAATGGAGCCCGCAGGAGGTCGATCATGCCTTCTACGTGCGGTTATATGGCCCGAGTGCCATTCTCGTAATCTTCCTCGTATTGTGGCCGCGAAACACGTAACGCTCGCTGAATCGGATGTTAGGGGATGAATCTCCGGGCGATCTGACCCCTAGTGTCCGTTTGGAGGGGGTTTAGGAGAGGTACGGCTTGAGCTCGCGGCGGGCCACGGTGCGGATGTGAACCTCGTCCGGGCCGTCGAAGATGCGCATCGCGCGAGCCTGCGCGTACATCGCCGCGAGCGGGACGTCGTCGGACAGTCCCATGCCGCCGTGGACCTGGATGGCGCGATCGATGACGTCGCACGCCATCCGCGGCGCGACCACCTTGATGGCGGATATCTCCGAGGCGGCCGCCTTCACGCCGACCGTGTCGATCATCCAGGCGGCCTTCAGGGTGAGCAGCCTGGCCTGCTCGATGGCGAGCCGCGACTCGGCGATCTGCTGCTGCACCACACCCTGCTGCGCCAGCGTCTGGCCGAAGGCCACCCGGTTGGCCGCGCGGGTGCACATCAGTTCCAGGGCGCGCTCGGCCATCCCGACGGCGCGCATGCAGTGGTGGATGCGACCGGGGCCGAGACGGGCCTGCGCGATGCGGAAGCCGTCGCCCTCCTCCGCGATGAGGTTCGCGGCGGGCACCCGGACGTCGGTGAAGACGATTTCCGAATGGCCGTGCTGCTCCTGGTAGCCGAAGAGCGGCAGGTGGCGTACGACCTCGACGCCCGGCGTGTCCATCGGGACCAGGATCATCGACTGCTGGCGGTGCGGTGGCCCGTCGGGGTCGGTCTTGCCCATCACGATCAAAATCTCGCAGCGCGGGTCGGCCACCCCGGTGATGAACCACTTGCGGCCGTTGACGACGTACTCGGAGCCGTCGAGCCTGATGGAGGTGGCGATGTTGGTGGCGTCGCTGGAGGCCACCGCGGGCTCGGTCATCGCGAACGCCGAACGGATCTCGCCGGCGAGCAGGGGCTTGAGCCACCGGTCCCGCTGCTCGGGCGAGCCGAACATGTGCAGGACCTCCATGTTCCCGGTGTCGGGGGCCGCGCAGTTGAGCGCCTCGGGGGCGAGGTCGATGGAACGGCCGGTGACCTCGGCCAGGCCGGCGTAGTCGAGCACCGACATCCCCGACTCGGCGGGCAGGAACAGATTCCACAGGCCGCGCGAGCGCGCCTCGGACTTGAGCTCCTCCACCACCGGTGGCAGCTCGTGGCTGTCGTGCCCTCTGGTCCGGCGCCACGCGTGGTAGACCGGCTCCGCCGGGTAGACGTGGGTGGCCATGAAATCGGTCAGATTGGCGAGGTATTCCTGCGCCGTGTCGCTGAGCGCGAAGTCCATGGCCGCCAGTTTGGCACCACCCCTTCTTCTGCCGTCCATCGGTCCACGCCTACCCTGGAACCCCTTTCATCGAGGAGGACAGATGCTGAAGGGCGTGCTGATCGACTGGGGTGGCGTGCTCACCGTCGGCCTCGCCGAGGCGATCGCCGAGTGGATCGTCGCCGAGCAGCTCGACGAGGCCCACTACCGGCAGGTGATGCGCGAGCTCATCGTGCGCGCGTACGAGAACTCGGAGAGCGGCGAGAACACGATCCACGCCCTGGAGCGCGGGGAGATATCCGGCCTGGACTTCGAGCGCGACCTGGCGGCCAGGCTGGTCAGGACGGACGGCGTGCCGCCGGTCGCCGAGGGGCTGCTGAACAGGATGTTCTCCGGCTTCCACAGGGTCGAGCCGATGTACGAGATGCTCCGTGAGGCCCGTGCCGCGGGGCTGCGCACCTGCCTGCTCTCCAACTCCTGGGCGAACGAGTATCCCCGCGAGGGCTGGGAGGACTACTTCGACGAGGTCGTCATCTCGGGAGAGATCGGCATGCGCAAGCCCGAGCCGAGGATCTTCGAGCACGCGCTCGGCAGGATCGGCCTGGCCGGGGAGGAGTGCGTGTTCGTCGACGACATCGAGGCCAACATCGAGGCCGCCCGGCGGCTCGGCATCGTCGGCGTGCACCACCGCGACCCCGATCTGACCATCGCCGAACTGGAGATCCTCTTCCAGGTCACACTCCGCTGACCCGGCCCGCCCGCCCGCTCGCCTCTCCCCGCTCCGGCCGCCTCCGCGCCGTTGGCGTGAGCGGTCCCCGGGCCGGGCCGTCCGCTCGCCTCCCCGCTCTCCCGCTTCGACCACCGAGCACCACCAGGGGGCGGTGGGGGGGCGGTGGGGGCCGCCCCGGATCGTGTCGCTCCGCGCGGGCGGTATCACCGGGGGTCGCGGGTACTGGCACACTCGATGCGTGAATCGGCGCCGGAGCGGCGCCGATGTCGGAGAGACAGATCGAGGCATGGATGCGCGTCTACCTGCCGTGTACGCTCCCGGCGCTGGCCCGCGTGGCCACCGTGGGGGAGATCGGCCCGGCCCCGCTGACCGGCTACGCGGTGACCCCCGCGTTGGTCGAGTGGTACGTCTCGGGTGACACCGAGGAACTGGAGTACGTCGCCCTGACCGAGGCGGCCAGGGATTCCCTGCGGATGCTGGCCGCGGACCGCGCCGACGGGGTGGAGGTCGTCGCGCGGCGGGTGGTCGTCGCCGTCGACGTACCGGAGGGTGGCGTGAGCGCGAGCGCCGACCTGGAGGAGCGCGCCCGGGTACGGCTCGCCGCGGCGGTCCCGCTGGCGCTGATCGCCGCGGTCCACGTGGACGACCCGTCGGCGGTGAAGGACGTCGAGGCCGCTCTCGCCGCGCTGCCCGCGGCCGACCGCGGCGACGACGACGCCCGCTTCACCGTGGACGGCGCCGAGGCCAACGAGCTCCTGTGGTACGCCACCCAGGAGATCCCCGACCTGGTCGGCTGACCTCCGCGCCGCGTCCGGAACCCGCGCCCCCGGGACTCCGCAGCGCGTCCCGGGCTCGGAGGGCGCACCCCCCGGGACCTGGGACGGGATCTCCGCGCCACGTCCCGAGCCCGGCGCCCGCACCCCCGAGGCGCGGGGCGGGACCCCCGTGCCGCACGGGCCGGTTCCCCTGTCGCGCCGCCGCTCCGGCGGGGATTTTCGCTATCCTGGACGGCAATATGAGACACATTGTTTGGGATTGGAACGGCACGCTGTTTCACGACATCGACGCCGTCGTTGGTGCGACGAACGCGGTGTTCGAGCCGTACGGGCTGGGTTCCTACGACGCCGACCGCTTCCGTGCGGTCTACACGCGCCCGATCTGGGCCGCCTACGAGCGCATGCTCGGCCGTGCTCTTGAGGACGGCGAGTGGGAGAGGCTCGACCTCGGTTTCCACGAGAGCTACCACCAGCTGATGCTGGAGTGCGGGCTGGCCGCGGACGCCCTCTCCACCCTGCAGAGCTGGGAGCGCGCGGGCGGCAAGCAGTCGCTGCTGTCCATGTGGGCGCACGAGCGGCTGGTTCCCAAGATCGCGGAATTCGGCATCGACCACCACTTCACCCGGATCGACGGCCTGCGCAGCGCCTCCGGCGGGCACAAGGCCGAGTCGATGGTGGCCCACCTCGCCGCGCTCGGCGTCGACCCGGCCGACGTCCTGGTGATCGGCGACAGCCTGGACGACGCGCACGCGGCCCAGCATGTCGGGGCACGCGCGGTCCTCTACACCGGTGGCATGACCAGCCGGGCCGACCTGATGGCCTGCGGCGTCCCGGTCGTCGACACCCTGGAGAACGCGCTCGACCACGCCTGACGGCCGTCACGCGACCTCGCGGGAACGGCGGCTCACCGGGGCGAACGGTCCACGGCGACGGGGGCGGGGCCGGCAGGTCACCGTCGAGCAGGACGCCGGCCCGAGATCTTCGCCGTGTTCGCCTGGAGGCGACTCCGGCAGGTCACCGGTGAACAGCCCGTCGGCCCGAAAGTCATCTCAAACCGGATCCTTTCGGTATCAAAGGCGGTCGCCGTGCGCTCAGGGCTTTACCCTGGGCATCCGCACCCATTCCGGGAGGCCCCCGATCAACCGCCTCGTCCTCTGGAACATCGACCTCACGCTGGTCGACGTGTCGATCGTCACCCGGGAGGCATACGCGGAGGCCTTCCGCGATGTCACCGGAAGGCCCCTGGTCAAGTTGACCCAGGCCAACGGGCGCCCCGACTCGGAGATCGTCTTCGAGATGCTCGCCATCAACGGGATCGTCGCCGGAGACGACCACCTTCCCCGGTTCCTCGACGCGCTGGCCGGGTCCTTCGGGGCGCGGCGCAGGCGCCTGGCCAAGGACGGCCGGATGATGCCCGGGGCCCGCGACGCGCTGAAGGCCGTGGCGAGGCTCGACGGCGTGGTCCAGTCGGTGCTCACCGGCACGATCAAGAGCAACGCGGTGCACAAGCTGACCGCGTTCAGCCTCGACAGGCACATCGACTTCGAGATCGGCGGCTACGGCGAGGAGGTCTACCCCAAGGCCACCCTCCTGCAGGTCGCGCAGGGCCGCGCCAAGCGGAAGTACGGGGCGACCTTCGACGGACGCAACACCGTGCTGATCGGCGACTCGGCCAGGGACGTCCAGGCCGCCAGGATCGCCGGGGCCGCGATCATCGGGGTCGCCTCGGGACGCTCCCTCCCGGCCGAGCTGCACGAGGCGGGAGCCGACGTGGTCCTGCCCGACCTCTCCAACCCCTCCGAGGTCGTCGCCGCCGTCGCCGGACTCACCTCCCCGGCCCGCCGCGCCGGACACTTCCCCGCGGGCCGCTGACCCCTGGCCCTCGACGCCGCACGAGGAGACCCGCACGAGGAGACCCGCACGAGGAGACCCGTACGAGATGAACCGTACGGGTGAGCTGTACGAGGTGAACCGTGTCGAGCGGGGCTCGCCGCCGCCACCGGCCTGTCCCACATGTCCGGCCCAGGTTCGTGTCCGTCGCGGGCCGCCACCCGTTCCCCGCGCGGGGGTTCGTACGTGG
This sequence comes from Streptosporangium vulgare, assembly GCF_042428775.1. NCBI lineage: Bacteria > Bacillati > Actinomycetota > Actinomycetes > Streptosporangiales > Streptosporangiaceae > Streptosporangium > Streptosporangium vulgare. The sequence goes on from NZ_JBHMBS010000003.1 coordinate 171,403, forward strand.
CCGTCCCACACGGTGCGGCCGGAGGGTGTGTGGCCACGGGGGATGACATTCGGGTGGGGCGCCGAGAGGATGGGGCCATGGTTGAGGAAGGTGCGCCGCTCTGGGAACCGTCCCCGGAGATCGTGAGGAACGCCAAGGTCACCCGTTACGCGGAGTGGCTGGGCCGGGCCGGTGACTACGAGTCCCTGTGGCGGTGGTCGGTCGACGCCCCGGAGGAGTTCTGGACGTCGATCTGGGACTACTTCGGGGTGGTGGGGGAGCGCGGTGACGGGCCCGTCATGTCGGGAGGGATGCCCGGCACCGAGTGGTTCGCCGGGGCGACGCTGAACTACGCGGCCAACGCGCTGCGCCGGGCCGCCTCCGACCCCGGGCGGCTCGCGGTGGTCTCCCGTGACGAGGCGGGCGGGCGCCGGACGCTCACCCTGGGGGAGCTGGCCGAGGAGGTGGCGCGGGTCCGCACCGGGCTGGCCGCGCTGGGCGTCGGGCGCGGTGACCGGGTCGCGGCCTACGTGCCGAACGTCCCCGAGGCGCTGATCGCCTTCCTGGCGACCGCCTCCCTGGGGGCGATCTGGTCCTCCTGCTCGCCCGACTTCGGCGCGCCCAGCGTGATCGACCGGTTCACCCAGATCGAGCCGAAGGTGCTCGTCGCGGTCGACGGCTACGACTACAACGGCAGGCACTTCGACCGGAGCGAGGTCGTCCGGGACATCGCGGCCAAGCTGCCGACCCTGGTGGCGCGGGTGCGCGTCCCGTCCCAGGACGCGCTCGGCGCGGACACCTCAGGCGCGGCGGAGACCCGGGAGGCGGACGCGACCGGTGACGGGGTCCGTACGGTGAGCTGGGCGGAGGTGCGCGCCGTCGCGGGACCGCTCGCCTTCGAGCCGGTGCCGTTCGGGCACCCGCTCTGGATCGTCTACTCCTCGGGGACGACCGGGCTGCCCAAGCCGATCGTGCACGGTCACGGCGGCGTGGTGCTCGAACACCTCAAGGCGCTCTCCTTCCACCAGGACCTGGGCGAGGACGACGTCTTCTTCTGGTACACCACCACCGGCTGGATGATGTGGAACTACCTCGTCGGCGGCCTGCTGGTCGGCTCGGCGGTGGTGCTCTACGACGGGGCGGCGACCTACCCGGAGACCGGCGCGCTCTGGCGGCTGGCCGCCGAGGAGGGGGTCACCTACTTCGGTACGGGGGCTCCGTACGTGACCGCGTCCATGAAGGCCGGTCTGGAGCCGTCCGGCCTCGACCGGCTGCGGGGGCTCGGGTCCACCGGCTCGCCGCTGCCGCCCGAGGGGTTCGCCTGGGTGCACGACGCGCTGCCGGAGGTCCAGCTCGGCTCGTTCTCCGGCGGCACCGACGTGTGCACCGGTTTCGTGGGCGCCGTGCCGCTGCTCCCGGTCCGGGCGGGGGTGATCCCGTGCCGTTGCCTGGGGGCGAAGGTCGAGTCCTTCGACCCGTCGGGCACGTCGGTGGTCGGCGAGGTGGGCGAGCTGGTGCTGACCCTGCCGATGCCGTCGATGCCGGTGATGTTCTGGAACGACCCCGACGGGTCCCGCTACCGCGACAGCTACTTCTCCGAGTATCCCGGCGTCTGGCGGCACGGCGACTGGATCAAGATCCTTCCCGACGGCGGCTGCGTGATCTACGGCCGCTCCGACTCGACCCTGAACCGGGGCGGTGTCCGGATGGGCACCAGCGAGTTCTACCGCGTGGTGGAGCGCTTCGAGGAGATCACCGACAGCCTGGTGATCGACACCGGCCAGCTCGGGCAGGAGGGCCGCCTGCTGCTGTACGTCACCATGGCCGAGGCGGCGACCCTGGACGACGACCTCGTCGCGCGCCTGCGCCGGGAACTGCGGGAGGGGCTCTCCCCACGCCACGTGCCGAACGAGATCATCGAGGTCCCGGGCATCCCCCGCACCCTCAGCGGCAAGAAGCTGGAGGTCCCCATCCGCAAGATCCTCCTCGGGGTCGCCCCTACGATGGCCGCCAACCTCGACGCCATGGCCAACCCCGAGGTCCTCTCCCACTTCGTCCCGGAAAACCACCCCGCCTCGGAAAGTCACCCCGCCCCGGAAACCCACCCGGCTCCGGAAAACCACCCCGCCTCGGAAACCCATTCCGCCCCGGAAACCCGTTCCGCTCCGGAGGCCGACGCCCCCCGGCACTGAGCGAGGTCAGATTCCCTGGGGAAGGCGGAACAGGCGGCCCGGGTCGCGGGCCGCCTTGATCTGGGCGAGCCTGGCGGCGTTGCCCCCGTAGTAGGCCGCGCGCCAGCCGCCGAGCTCGGGGTCGATGTAGTTGACGTACGCGTGGTCGCCGAAGTGGGGCCGCATCGCCGCGTGCGCGGTCCTGGCCCAGCCGGCCGCCCCGGAGCGGTGGGCGTAGTACTGCACGCTGTAGAGGGCGGTCCGGTGCGGGAAGGCCGTGGCCTCGGGGCGGACCCTGGAGACGGCACCGCCGAGGGCGTCCAGCAGCACGGTGTGCTCGCCGGGCCTGGCGACCTGGGCGACCAGGGCCTTCGCCCCGGCCTCGGAGAGCGGGCGGTAGGCCATGTGCGACTTGGCCTTGAAGGTGTCCCTGGACAGCCGCCCGCCCCGGGTCTGCCCCGGCAGGGAGCCGCCCAGGTGGCACTGGGAGACCGAGAGCGAGCCGCAGCCCGCCATGGTCAGCATGGCCTGGCGGTAGGAGGTCTGCCGGACGAAGCTCGACGACGGCGACCCGGCCGCGTCGGCCAGCCTGTCGAGCAGCCGCTCGCAACCGGCCCTGCCGCCGAGGTAGAGGCCGACGACCTCCACGTCCGTCCCGCCGTCGCGGCTCAGGTGCATGCCCGACCACATGGCGTCGGGAGCCGAGGGGCCCCACGCCTGCCAGGCGCGCAGGACCCTGACCGCCCTCGACCACGGCCAGTGCAGGAAGAACACCGTGACCTCGCGGGTGGGGTGGGTCCTGAACCCGAAGGAGACCGCCACGCCGAGGTTGCCCCCGCCGCCGCCCCGCGAGGCCCAGTACAGGTCGGCGTTGTGGTTCGCGTCGCAGGTCAGCAGCCGCCCGTCGGCCGTGACGATCTGTACCGACTCCATCACGTCGCAGGTCAGGCCGTACTTCCTGGAGACCACGCCGATCCCGCCGCCCAGCGCGAGCCCGCTCACCCCGACCGTGGCGCAGGTCCCGGCGGGGATGCTGACCCCGCTCGCGGCGAGCCTGTCGTAGACGTCGATCAGCTTGGCCCCCGCCCCGACGGTCGCCCGTCCCGAGGCGTGGCTCACCTTGCTCATCCGGGAGACGTCGAGGACCAGGCCGGTCCCGGTGGACCAGCCCGCGTAGGAGTGGCCGCCTGACCGTACGGCCAGCGGCAGGTTCAGCCGGCGCGCGAAGCCGACGCACTCGGCGACGTCGGAGGGGTTGGCGCAGTAGGCCACCCCCGACGGCCGGACCGCGTCGAAGGCGGGGTTGAACAGCTTCCTGGCGCCGTCGTACGCGGCGTCGCCCGGCCGGACGAGCTTTCCCTCCAGCCCGCCGGCGAGGGCCCGCCAGTCGGCGGGCCGTGGCGCGCTCACGCTGCCCCGCCCGGTCGTGCCGGTGGCGCCGGTGGCGTCGCGGCCGGTGATGCCGGTGGCGCCCAGGGCGGGGGTGCCCTGGGCGCCCAGTGCGAGGGCGGCGAGGCCGCCGGTCCGAAGGAATGCCCGCCTGTCCGGAGGGGTCCGCATGTCGTTACTCCCCGAGGTTCAGTGTTACCTGCTCGATTGGACGACCGCACTGCCCTTCTGGTTGGTCACATTCGCATCACCTCTGGATCAATGAGGAAACAGGCAGATCAGTAGGCAAACAACGGGAAAACGGCTCATGTCCCCTGCGCCACGCGCAGCGCGAGGGCCGGGCACATCTCGACGGCCCTGCGGGCCATCCGCCGGAACTGGGCGGGTACGGTGTCGCGGCCGAACACCGGGTAGCCGTGCTCGTCGAGGTGGACGAGGTCGGGGGCGAGCTGGGCGCACAGGCCGTGGCCCTGGCAGCGGGTCCAGTCCACGGTGAGTTTCACCTCGGGCTCGTTCTCCTGCGGGGGCAGGGGGAGCACGCCGAGCACCTGGCGCCCGCAGCTGCCGCGCAGCAGGTGTTCCTCGATGTCCTCGGGGAAGGCGTCCAGCGCCGACAGCACGAACCTGGACGTCCCGTCGGGGTGGAAGCACGCGCCCCTGCCCTTGACGCTCGCGGCCCTGCTCCGCAGCTCGTCCAGGGCGGAGGCCGACCCGTTCACGAGCTCGGCCATCGACTGCGCGACGTCCGGGAGGCCGAGACGGCAGGGTCCGCACTGCCCGGACGACTGGGCGGCCAGGTACTTCGCGACCCGGACCGTCTCGCCCAGCGGGCAGGTCTCCCCGCCGAGCGGCACGATGATCCCGGCGCCGAGCTGGCCGCCCGCCTCCGCGATGCCCTGCCGGGAGACGGTCGCCACGGCCGCCGCGTCCGCGTGCAGCCACGCGCCGTGGTAGCCGCCGACCAGCACCCCGTCGCCGGTGGAGGCCTGGCAGGCGTCCAGGACGGCGTACAGCGGGGTGCCGGTCGCGACCTCGACCACGGCCGGGGCCTTGGCGGAGCCTCCCACGGTGAGCAGGACCGTCCCGGGCTCGCGCGCCGTGCCGACGTCGGCGTACCGCTCCGCGCCCAGGGTCGCGAGGACCGCGAGCTGGGCGTACGTCTCGGCGTTGGACAGCAGGGTGGGCAGCCCGTTCACGCCGCTCTCCACGGCCCTGACCTTGCGGCCCGGCGGCTCCCCGACCAGGCCGTTCACCGAACGGACCAGCGCGCCGCCCTCGCCGGAGATGAACCTCTCGACGATGCCGACCACCCGGACCTGGGCGCTGATGCCCCGCTCCTCGACCGCGGCGGCCACGGACGCCTGGCCCATGCCGCCCTCGACGGTCGCGATCACGACCTGCTTGGCGCCGATCGCGCCGGCCGCGAGCAGCGCGCCCTCGATGACGAGGTGGGGGGTCCTGGTGAGCAGCATCGTGTCCTTGCTGCTCGCGGGCTCGCCCTCGGCCGCGTTGACCAGGACGACCTTGTCCGCCTTCTTGTCCATCACCGCGCGGACCTTGCGGGCGAAGGGGAACGCCGCGCCGCCCCGGCCGCGCATGTCCACCTCGTCGGCGAGCGCGGCCAGTTCCTCGCCGGACATGCTCGGCGCCGTGCCGTGCATGTCGCGGTGTTCCGCGAGGTCCATCCTGCGGCAGTCCTCCAGCCCGGCGGTCAGCCGGGCGGGCCCCAACTGGCGGACGGGGGGTACGCGGTAGGGAATCATCCGACATCTCCGATACGGCGAAGCTGCGGCGGGTCCTCGCGCACCACGCGCGGGATGCGGCCGACGATGCTCGTGGGCGGCGTGATGCTCGTGGGCGGGGTCAGGTCGGCGGCGACGGGCACCTCCACCGGCATCTCCTCGCGCACGACGATCGGCTTGGGCTGCAGCTCGGAGATCACCCTGATCAGCAGGGCGGCTCCCACCGCGACCAGGCAGACCACGTAACTCCAGGTCACCCACTCGGCGGGCGCGCGGCCCGCGGTGAGCCCGTGCAGGACCGCCATCGGCCACGCCAGGTAGGCGGAGCCGTGCAGCAGGCGCCAGAGCCACGGCCTGCTGTTCTCCGCGAACCTGGCCCGGGCGACCCCGGTGAGGAAGACGAGGATCATCAGGTCGGAGGCGACGGCGCCGAAGCCGACGTACAGGCTCTGGCCGCTCGCGCCCAGCGGGACCACGACGGACGCGAGGGAGGTCCGGCTTTCGAGGATCTTCATGATGACGTGGATGGCGAGGAAGCCCATGCCGAGCATGGCGGCGGCCCGGTGGACGAGCTGCGACCGGATCCTGCCCAGGACCGGCAGCACGATCCGGTCGGCGGAGAGCAGGCCGAGTGCGACGGTCGCGGTGAGCGACACGAGGGCGATCACGCCCGAGAAGAACGAGAAGATGCCACGGATGGCGGCTGCCACCTCGATGCCGGGCGCTGTCCGCCCGAGCATGAGGAGGCCGACCACGGAGACCGTGATCGCGACGCCGAGACCGATCCTGGCGGGCCTCTGGTCGAGACTGATCCCGGCTTCGGCCCGGGTGTGTCTCGGAGTCCGTCTGTTACCCACCTATGGCTCCTGTCTGCGAAGCGGCTCGGACGGCTTCTGCGTCCGAGGGTGATGGACTCTGATATCGCGAGATGCCGCCCCCCGTCTCCGCGGGGTGTGGAAGAGGCGCGGAGACGGGGGGCGGCGGTCCCGGGAGGATGACCGTCAGCAGCGACGGTTCCTGTTGATGCAGTCGACCGCGAACCTCATGAGCCGGTCGGGCATCAGGTTGGCGAAGTCGGCGTGGTCGGTGACGGGGTTGTGCCGTTGCTCGGGGAAGGCGTCCAGCGCGAAGGACGCCGTGCGCGGTGTGGCGTAGACCAGGGTCATCCGCAGCTGCGGGATGGCCCGGGTGCCGGACGGGCAGGCGCCGTTCGCGTCGGGGAACAGCACGTGCGTGCGGTGGTTCGCGCTGTCGTTGTTCTGGCCGTCCCAGCAGCTGGGGAAGTCCAGGATCCGGACGAGCTGGCTGCCGCGGGGGCAGAGCGGGTACTTGGTGGTGATCCGGTTGGTGAACCCGGTGCAGGTCCACTTGGCGAGGGCGTTCGCGCCGCCGTTGGTGGCGGCCTTGGCGTCACCGGTGATCATCCTGATGAAGCGCGGCATCGGGCTCACCCTGGAGACCGGGTTCCCGCGGAACTGCAGGCTCACCTGGCGGGCCTGCATGATGGTGCCGACGTTGCCGTCCGGGTCATTGGCGTTGGCGTCGCTCGTACGGTCGCGAAGGACCGGCCAGAAGTAGGTCGAGCGGTCGTTGAGCGCGCACGTGGTGCCCGCGGCGGCGAGGGACTGGTCAGTGGAGAACCCGTCGGTCGACAGGTTGCCGACGTAGTCGTGGATGTGGTGGGCGCCGTTGGTCACGCCGGGGGCCACGATGAAGTTGTCGGAGTTGCGGTGGCCGTTCCTGTTCGTGCCGCACCGGGAGGTGAAGACGCCGCCGGAGCCGCCGCGCCGCGTGCGGACGTCCTGGAAGTTGCGCGGGACCTGCCGGATGTCGATGAAGTCCTCGGGGAACGGCCCGAGGTCGGCGCACTCGGCCTCCTCGTCGTCCTGCGGGGGAGCGGGGCTCTCGGTGGGGGCCGGCGTCTCCGCGGGCGGGTCGTTCGGGGCGTCGGTCGGCGGGGCGTCGGTGGGGCTCTGCGAGGGAGCCTGGGTGGGCCTGCGGCGGGCGTTGCCGTTGTCGGCGTTCTCCTGGGCCGGGGCCTGCTGCTGGTCGGCCGACTCGTCGGGGGCGGGCGGCTCCGTGGGAGACGCCTGGATGAGGCTTCCGCCCGCGAGAGGCGCGTCGGCGGGCTGGTCCAGCTGGTTCTGCTGGTCCTGGTTCTGGCCCTGCTGGTCCTGCTGGTTCTGCTGGTTCTGGTCCTGCGCGGGAGCGTCCTGCGCGGGGGGTGCCTGTTCCTGGTTCTGGTTCTGCTGGTCCTGCTGGTTCTGGTCCTGGCCCTGCTGGTTCTGCTGGTCCTGGTTCTGGTCCTGTGCGGGCTGGTCCTGCTGGCTGCGCTGGTTCTGCTGGTTCTGCTGGTTCTGGCCCTGCTCGGCGGGGTCGCAGTGGTCACCGTAGGCGGGGGCCGTGGCCGCCACCGTGAACGTGACGGTGGTGAGCGTGCCGGCGGCCAGGGCCAGCGCGGACAGGGAGACGAGCGAGCGTTTCATGATTCTCAAGCGTTTTCTCTCCTCACAGGTGTGTCGAGAGCGGAGACGGGCGGCGCAGGGGAGGGCATCGGAGGCTCGGGCAGGTCCGAGTAGTCGACCAGCCCCGTGCTCTCCAGCAGGGTCATGTGCTTCATGACCACCTCGACCGCCCGCTGGGCGAATGTCCTGACCAGGTCGTTTCGGGTGCCGGATCGTACGCCGGCGACCACCACGAAGACCTTTCCGTGGGCCGCCCGCAGCAGCTGGGCGAACAGGAGGTCGTACTCGGCGCCCGGCTTCACCGCCGCCAGCTGCGCCATCCAGCCCTGCTGGTCGGCGTTGGGCTGGTCGGGCAGCGGCACGTTCAGCTGCGCCGCGAGGGCGCGAACCTCCTTGTCGAGCTTGAGGTGGTCGGTCATCAGGTGCATGCCGACCTCCTTCACCCGCTTGCTCGCGGCCTTCTGCTGGGCCTGCTGGCCGCTGGGAATCTCCCAGAGACCGGCCAGCCGGACCTTGACCAGCAGATCGCGGTCGGCCGCGCCCAGCGGCCCCTGCGGGGTCTGGACCCAGCCCTGCGCGGCCGCTCCGCCGCCGGGCGGGGTGATCAGGACGACCGCCACGGCGGCGACCGCGATGAAGACTCCGAACAGCAGGGGTTCGCCGTTCTTGAAGCGGCGGAACAGTGATCTGAACATGGCCCGGTTCCGCTCTCAGAGACTGGCCGCTACCAGGGCCTTCTCGGCGCCCGGCGCGGTGGCGAACGTGCCGCCCGGCCCGTGGGGGGCCGGGTGCGTGAGGAGGAGGACAGCTCCGACCGGCCACGGGATGTGCCGCACTGCCATGTCGTTTCCTTTCCCCGAGGCCCGCCGATGCGGGCGCACTTGGTGGGAGGTACGCGGCGCCGCCCGGGGTGGTTCAGAAGAAGTGATGAGATAGTTAGAAATGATTGGAGTTGCCAGAGTTGCAGACGGGACTCATAACGAAGGTGTAAAGATGTGCCCGTGCGTCAACTCGACAGTCGGTTCGAGAGCGCGGACACCGATGTCCTCTTGGTAGAAGATCTGTACCGGGAGTTCGGTGTACCCCTGCTCCGCCACGTGCGTAAGGCCACCGGTAACGATCTGCAATGGGCTGAGGACGTCGTCCAGGAGACGCTCGTCCGAGCCTGGCGCAATGCAGGAAGGTTGCAACGAGAGCCCGGCCTGTTGTGGGCCTGGCTCCTGACCGTCGCCCGACGTATCGTCATCGACGGTCGTCGCAGGAGAGGCACGAGACCACAGGAGGTCGAACCCGCCGACGCGAACGCCGTGCCCGTTCCCGACGGGGCCGATCGCGCGCTGGAGGCGATGATCGTCGCCGAGGCGTTGCGAGAACTGTCCCCAGAACACCGCGAAGTCATCGAGCACACTTACCTACGGGACCGTACGATTAACGAAGCGGCGGAAATCCTCGGGATCCCGCCGGGTACGGTCAAGTCCCGGCTCTACTACGGGATCCGGGCTCTCCGAAAGGTCCTGAAGGAGAGAGGTGTCGCGAGCTGATGGTCCCCTCCCCGCATCATGACGTGGCGGCGTACGCGCTCGGGGTTCTCGACGAGGAGGACCACGAGGCGTTCCAAAGTCATCTCATGACGTGCGAGGAGTGTCAGGTCGAGCTCCGGGAACTCAGCGAGGTTCCCGGATTTCTCGATGGCGTGAAGCGGGACCGCTCCAACGCCCTGGACGACGACCGGATGCCACATTGACGTTTAGCCGGTTTTGGGGTGATATCAGGAGCGGTGGTGCGTCCCGGTCAACGAGGATCGGGACAGACGGCCACTGGAGGTGTCGTGCCGCGGGCCATGCCCGATGGGCGAGGCGTGGGCCGGACGGCCCCGGCCGCCCGGCGAGGCGCCGGGAGCGTGCCCAGACTCGCCCGGCGGCGCCGTAGCCGTTCCGAGGCGACCCTGTGGGATGATTGCCCTACCGCCACCTCGCAGGGAGAACCCGCCGTCTCCGACCAGGAGCCCTTCCGTTCCCCGCCGGCAGCGGCGAGAGACCGCGGCTCCCATGACGAGCCGTGGCGCCTGGCCGACATACCGATCATCCGTGACGAGACGACCGCTCAGCGGTGGGTGTCTCGCGCCCGGATTTCCCGGGAGCGGAGTCGGTGGCCGGGCGAGGGCGTCGCATTCCGGCGGGCGCGTGCGACATCACTTCCGCTCCGCTGGGCACCATCTCCCCGGGAATCATCACTTTGACCATGGATTCCCATTCAACTATGCACAATCCCTCACAAAGGAGTGAGAGCGACATGCCGCTCGACGAGGCCAAGGACGAGCTGCTGAGGAGTGCCGCGGAGACGTACGCGCGCACACCGGGCGGCGATCACGTGAGCGTGGAGGAGGCGCTCGCCTTCCTGCGGCTCTACTACCGGCATGTCGCGCCGGAAGACCTGCTCGGCCGCGACCTGGCGGACGTGTGCGGCCCGGCGATGGCCCAGCGGCGGCTCGCGGGGCAGCGCCCCCAGGGCCGCGCCCTGGTGCGGGCCTACACCCCCGCCAGCGAGGAGCACGGCCGGGACCCGGGGTTCTCCGTCGTGGAGATCGTCACCGACGACATGCCCTTCCTCGTCGACTCGGTGACGATGGAGCTCGACCGGCACGACATCGGCACCCACCTGGTCATCCACCCGCAGATGCGGGTGCGCAGGGACATGACGGGCAAGCTGCTCGGGTCCGGTGAGGAGGACGTCACCGGGCAGGTGCTGGCCGAGTCCTGGATGCACTTCGAGATCGACAGGCAGGCCGGCGAGGCCGCGCTCAAGGCGATCGAGACCGACCTGCAGCGCGTCCTGGAGGACGTGCGCGGCGCCGTCGAGGACTTCGTCAAGATGCGGGCCCTCGCCCTGCGGACCGCCGAGGACGTCTCGGCCAACCCGCCCCCCCTCGATCCCGCCGGGGTGGAGGACAGCCTGGAGCTGCTGCGCTGGCTGGCCGACGGGCACTTCACCTTCCTCGGCTACCGCGAGTACCGCCTGGAGGAGGGCGAGCAGGGCGACAGGCTGCACCCGATCCCCGGGACCGGGCTGGGCATCCTGCGCAACGACAGCGCCGACTCCGGCAGCTTCGCCGCGCTCCCCCCGGAGCTGCGCGCCAAGGCCCGCGAGAAGCAGCAGATGCTGATCATCACCAAGGCCAACACCCGGGCCACCGTCCACCGCTCCGCCTATCTCGACTACGTGGGCGTCAAGCTCTTCGACGCCTCGGGCGAGGTCGTCGGCGAGCGGCGCTTCCTCGGCCTCTTCACCCACGTCGCCTACAGCGAGTCGATCTCCCGTGTCCCGGTGCTCAGGCGGAAGCTGGCCGACGTGCTGACACTCGCCGGGCTGACCGCCGACAGCCACGACGGCAAGGACCTCATCGAGATCCTGGAGACCTTCCCCCGCGACGAGCTCTTCCAGACCTCCGTGGAGCAGCTGCTGCCGATCGCCCTCGGCGTGCTCAGGCTCCGCGAGCGCAAGCAGGTCAAGCTCTTCCTGCGCCCGGACGACTACGGGCGCTACGTCTCGTGCCTGGTCTACCTCCCGCGCGACCGCTACACCACCAAGATCCGCATCAAGATGCAGGAGATCCTGCTCAAGGCGCTCGGCGGCACCTCCTTCGACTACAGCGCGATGATCGGCGAGTCGGCCCTCGCCCGGCTGCACGTGGTGGTGCGCGGCGAGCGCGGCAGGCCGCTGCGCGCCGACGCGGTGAACGTCGAGGAGCTGGAGGCGAGGCTCGCCGCCGCCACCAGGTCCTGGGAGGACGACCTGGTCTCCGCGATCACCGAGCTGAGCCCCGAGGAGGAGGCGCCCCAGCTCGCCCGCCGCTACGCCCCGGCGTTCCCCGAGGGGTACAAGGCCGACTTCCCCGCCCGGATGGCGGTCGCCGACCTGCGCCGCCTGGAGGCGCTGGCCGCCTCCTCCGACGAGATCGGGATGAACCTCTACGAGCCGTACGACGCCTCGGAGGGCGAGCGCCGCTTCAAGCTCTACCGCCTCGGCGCGCCCGTCTCCCTGTCGCGCGTGCTGCCGCTGCTCCAGCGGATGGGCGTGGAGGTGGTCGACGAGCGGCCGTACGAGATCGACCGCGACAACGACCCGGCGACCAAGGACGCCTGGATCTACGACTTCGGCCTGCGCTACACGCCCTCGCCCGAGGTCGACAGGGACGAGTTCAAGCGGCTCTTCCAGGACGCGTTCGGCGCCCTGTGGGCCGGGCGGGTGGAGAGCGACGGGTTCAACGGGCTCGTCCTGGCCGCCGGGCTGACCTGGGAGCAGGCCGAGATCCTGCGCGTCTACGCCAGGTATCTGCGCCAGGCGGGTACCACCTTCAGCCAGGAGTACATCGAGCGGGTGCTGATGGGCAACGTGCGGCTCGCCCGGCTGCTGGTGCGCCTGTTCGAGGCCAGGCTCAACCCCCGCCGCTCGGCCGAGGTCCGCGCCGACCTGTCCGACGCGCTGCACGAGGAGATCCTCGCCGCCCTGGACGACGTGGCCTCGCTGGACGAGGACCGGATCCTGCGGGCCTACCTGGAGATGATCGGCGCCACCCTGCGGACCAACTACTTCCAGCGGGTCGACGGCGAGCGCAAGCCGTACGTCAGCCTGAAGCTCGACTCGCCGTCGATCAGCGTGCTGCCGCTGCCCCGGCCCAAGTTCGAGGTGTTCGTCTACTCGCCCCGGGTCGAGGGTGTGCACCTGCGCTTCGGCAAGGTCGCGCGGGGCGGGCTGCGCTGGTCGGACCGGATGGAGGACTTCCGCACGGAGGTGCTCGGGCTGGTGAAGGCGCAGATGGTGAAAAACACCGTCATCGTTCCCACCGGTTCCAAGGGCGGCTTCGTGGTGAAAAATCCGCCGAAGTCGGGGTCGCGGGAGGACACCCTGGTCGAGGGCATCGCCTGCTACCGGATGTTCATCTCCGGCCTGCTCGACCTCACCGACAACCTCGTCGACGGCGCGGTGGTCCCGCCCGCCGACGTGGTCAGGCACGACGGTGACGACACCTACCTGGTGGTCGCCGCCGACAAGGGCACCGCGACGTTCTCCGACATCGCCAACGCCGTGGCCAAGGAGTACGGCTTCTGGCTGGGCGACGCCTTCGCCTCCGGCGGCTCGATCGGCTACGACCACAAGGCCATGGGCATCACCGCCCGGGGCGCCTGGGAGTCGGTCAAGTACCACTTCCGCACGACCGGCGTCGACATCCAGACCACCGACTTCACCGTGGCCGGAGTCGGCGACATGTCCGGTGACGTGTTCGGCAACGGCATGCTGCTCTCCCAGCACATCCGGCTGGTCGCGGCGTTCGACCACCGGCACATCTTCGTCGACCCCCAGCCGGACGTCGCCAGGAGCTACGCCGAACGCGCCCGGCTGTTCGCGCTGCCCCGCAGCTCCTGGGAGGACTACGACGCCTCGCTCATCTCGAAGGGAGGCGGCGTCTGGCCCCGTACGGCCAAGTCGATCCCCCTCTCCGCGCAGGCGCGCGCCGCGCTCGGCATCGACGGCGACGTGACGTCGCTGGCTCCCGCCGACCTGATCAGCGCCATCCTGCGGGCCCCGGTCGACCTGCTGTGGAACGGCGGCATCGGCACCTACGTGAGGGCGTCGAGCGAGTCCAACGCCGACGTCGGCGACAAGGCCAACGACGGCCTGCGGGTCACCGCCGCCGAGCTGCGCTGCAAGGTGATCGGCGAGGGCGGCAACCTGGGCTTCACCCAGCTCGCCCGGATAGAGTTCGCGCTCAACGGCGGCCTGGTCAACACCGACTTCATCGACAACTCCGCCGGGGTGGACACCTCCGACCACGAGGTCAACATCAAGATCCTGCTCGACCGGGCCGTCCGCGACGGGGAGCTCACCGACAAGCAGCGCAACCAGCTCTTCCTCGACATGACCGACGAGGTGGCCGGGCTGGTCCTGCGCGACAACTACGACCAGAACGTGGTGCTGGCCGCCGCCCGCGAGCAGGCTCCCGAGATGCTGCACATCCACTCGCGCCAGCTGCGCAGGCTGGAGCGGGCCGGGCTGCTCAACCGGCGGCTGGAGTTCCTGCCGTCGGACAAGATGCTCGCGGAGCGGCGCCAGGCACGGCTCGGGCTGACCGCGCCGGAGTTCTCGGTGCTGCTCGCCTACACCAAGCTGGTGGCCGACGCCGAGATCCTCGCCTCCGACCTGCCCGACGACCCCTACCTGGAGTCCTGGCTGGTGTCCTACTTCCCGTCGGCGCTGCGCGATCCCGCGCTGCGCGCCTACATGGACACCCACCCGCTCCGCAGGGAGATCATCACCACCGGCGTGGTGAACGACCTGGTCAACTCCAGCGGGACCACCTTCATGTTCCGCCTCGGCGAGGAGAGCGGCGCGTCCACCCCCGACATCGCCCGCGCCTACCTGGTCACGCGGGAGGTCTTCGACATGCCCAGCCTCTGGCGCCAGATCGAGGAGCTGGACAACAAGGTCGACACCTCCACCCAGATCGCGATGGAGCTGGAGGCCCGCAAGCTCGTCGAGCGGGGCACCCGCTGGCTGCTGGGCAACCGGCGCCCGCCGATCGACCTGGCCTCCACCGCCGGCTTCTTCGCCAAGGGCATGAACGGCCTGCTGCCGCACCTGCCCAAGCTGCTGACCGGGTCCGACCTGTCCGCGTTCGAGGAGCGGCGCGACGCCTTCGTCTCCCGGGGCGTCCCGTCCGAGCTGGCCGAGCGCGTCGCCGCCATGGTGCCCGCCTACTCCACGTTCGACCTGGTCGAGGTGGCCTCACGCACCGGCCGTCCCGTGCACGACGTCGCCGAGGTCTACTTCGACCTCGCCGACCGGCTCCAGCTCTCCAGGCTGCGCGAGCGCGTCGTCGCGCTGCCCAGGGACAGCCGCTGGAACTCCATGGCGCGGGCCGCGCTCCGCGACGACCTCTACGCCGCGCACGCCGCGCTCACCCACGACGTCCTGACGCACAGCACGCCCGGACTGTCGCCCGAGGAGCGTCTGGCGCGCTGGACCGAGGCCAACTCGGCGGCGGTCTCCCGGGCGCGGCAGACCCTGTCGGAGATCTGGGAGAGCGACAACTTCGACCTCGCGACGCTGTCGGTGGCGCTGCGCGCGATCCGCACGCTGGTGGCCACCATCAACCTCCCGCACGCCGACGACTGACCCGCCCGGCCTCCCCTTCGCCTCTGCCTGACCCCTGCCCGGCCGGCCCACCTGACCGGCCCGCCCGCCGGGCCCCGCACCCGGGGCCCGGTCGCGCGGCACGTGCCCCGGTGCGGCGGGTCCGTTCCCCGGCGGACCCGGTGTCCCGGCGCGCTCCCTCGCTCCGGCGCGGCGGGTACGGCCCGCGTGCGGGGGCGACTCGCGGGGGCGAGGGGGAGCGGCGGGGGTCAGCCCGTGGTGACCTTGGTGAGGCCGCCGAGATAGCCGATCACCTTGGCCGGACGGCCGCTGCCCTTGGGCGGGACCGTGCTCACGTACAGCTGCGTCTCCACCATGCGCAGCTCCTTGAGGATGAACCGCTCCTTCGCCAGCTTCCTGGCCTCGGGCGGGACCGGGATGTCCGACCCGCAGGGAGTGATCCTGATCGTCCGGGTCGTCGTCCTGATCAGGGAGTAGAGGACGAGCGCGCCGCCGTCGGCGGTGCGCAGCGCGTGCACCGGGTAGTCGCTCGCGGCGAAGATCGAGTCGTAGCCCAGGCAGTCGTCCGCCTTCTCGTCCTCGCGCCTCCTCGTGATCTCGTCGGCGAAGCCGGTGGTGTGCGGGCCCTCCTCGATCAGCCCCGCCGCGAACCCCCGCTCGCCCTCCTCGGCCGAGGTCGCGTGCAGCGGGGCCATCAGCCGCGGGCTGATGGCCAGCGACGCGTCCTCCTCGTCCAGCGCCGTGGCGTACCCCTCGGCGTCCGTGGCGAGCTCCGGGGGCCGGACGCCCTCGTCGAGCAGCGAGGTCGAGCTGACCCGCCAGTCCTCCCCGTCATGGCGGACCAGGGTCAGCACGGCGGTGCGGACCCGGCCCGAGGGCTCCTCGCGGTCCACGACCGCGGCGAACCAGAGCGGGCCCCGCTGGTTGCGCGGGACCAGCAGCCGGGGCGTGCCCCACGTGTAGTGGGGGAGGGCCTCCGCGGAGCCGTTGAAGGCCGCCGCGGTGAGGGCCTCCTGCCCGTCGCGGGTCTGCTCCTGCAGGAGCCTGCGGTCGGCGTCCAGGTGCGGCACCGCCGCTCCCAGCACCCCGTCGGCGCCCACGACGCCCGCCAGCGCCTTCTCCGCCTCGGCGAGCGTGACCGGGGGCGGCGTGGGGACGGACGCGGGGGAGGTGGCCGGCGTGACACCGCCGGGCGAGGGGCTCCGCTCGGGCGGGGCGTCGCCGGAACCGGAGCACGCCGCGGTCGCGGCGGTCACGGTGATCAGCGCCAGCGCGAGTGCGAGCACACCCCGTCGCCCGTGTTCGCGCACGTCCAACCTCCCGATGCTCCCCGATGCGGGCCATGCTAGCCATGGTGGGGGAGCGCGCCGTACACGATGGGGTTCGGAGGTCGCGTACCCTTTACAGACGTGGCACTCATCGATCCGGCAGAACAGATCAACGAGCTTACCGGGACGCTGAACAGCATCCAGGACGTGCTCGACCTCGGCGCGATGCGCAAGCAGATCGAGGAGCTGGAGGATCAGGCCGCCGCGCCCGACCTGTGGAACGACCAGGATCGCGCCCAGAAGGTCACCAGCAGGCTCTCCTACCTCCAGGGCGAGGTCAACAGGATCGAGTCGCTGGGGCAGCGGCTGGACGACCTCTCCATCCTGTACGAGCTGGCCGCCGACGAGGCGGACGACGACACGCGGGAGGAGGCCGACCGCGAGCTGGAGTCCCTGAAGGGCGACATCGGCGCCCTGGAGGTCCGCACCCTCCTGTCCGGCGAGTACGACGCCCGCGAGGCGGTCGTCACGATCCAGTCACAGGCGGGTGGCGTGGACGCCGCCGACTGGGCCCAGATGCTCCAGCGGATGTATCTGCGGTGGGCCGAGCGCAAGGGCTACCCGACCGACGTCTACGAGACCTCCTACGCGGAGGAGGCCGGGATCAAGTCGACGACCTTCACGGTCAAGGCCCCCTACGCCTACGGCACGCTGCGCGGCGAGCACGGCACCCACCGCCTGGTCCGCATCAGCCCGTTCGACAACCAGGGGCGCCGCCAGACCTCCTTCGCGGGCGTCGACGTGGTGCCGGTCGTGGAGACGACCGACCACATCGACATCAACGAGGACGACCTGCGCGTCGACGTCTACCGCTCCTCCGGCCCCGGCGGCCAGGGCGTCAACACGACCGACTCCGCGGTCCGCCTCACCCACCTGCCCACCGGCATCGTGGTCTCCTGCCAGAACGAGCGCTCGCAGCTGCAGAACAAGGCGACCGCGATGGCGGTCCTGCAGGCCAAGCTGCTGGAGCGCAAGCGCCAGGAGGAGAAGGCCGCGCTGAACGAGATCCGGGGCGAGTCGACCACGTCGTGGGGCACCCAGATCCGTAACTACGTGCTCCACCCGTACCAGATCGTCAAGGACCTGCGGACGGGCGCCGAGGAGGGCAACCCGAGCGCGGTGCTCGACGGCGACCTGGACGGCTTCATCGAGGCCGAGATCCGCTGGACCCGCCGTCAGGAGTCGGGCGCCGACGAGTAGGCGTCCTCGCTCACGGGCGCCTCTGAGCGCCCGTGAGGCCGTTCCCGCCCGTGAAGCCCGGGGAAGCCCCGGGAGAGCGGTCAGGTGCCGCTGAGGTGCTTCAGGGCCAGGGTGAGGAAGAAGAGCGCGATCAGCAACAGCGACACGAGCGCCGGGGTCATGCCTCCGAAGCCGTTCTGGTGCATCCGCTCGCGGTACGCGCGGCAGCGGGGGCAGCGGCCTTCGGCCACGGGGTGAGCGCACCCCGCGCAGACCAGGTCTTCACAGCTCATGACGTCCTCCCTCTTCGAGGTCAGAACCACTTTATGCGGTCGTTACCAGGCACCGAATCGTTTTGTTTCCGTTATGGACGTTCCATGCCAGTCTTCCCCCTAGACTGGGCTCCGGCCAACCGGAACGTCGATCGAGAGCAAAAGACCGGCGCCCCCCGGCCGGCGAGAGGCGGAAGTGGCCCTCTGCCACTCCTGTGACCGTCCTAACCCCTAGACTGGCATGCCGTGATGCGCCCGTGATCCATTTTGATAATGTCACCAAGGTCTACGCGAACCAGAACCGGCCCGCGCTGGACCACGTCAGCGTCGATGTCGACAAGGGCGAGTTCGTGTTCCTCGTCGGCCCTTCGGGGTCCGGGAAGTCGACCTTTCTCCGGCTGGTCCTGAAGGAGGAGCGCCCCAACTCGGGCGCGATCCACGTGGCCGGCAAGGACCTCGCCCGACTGTCCAACTTCAAGATCCCGCACCTGCGCCGCCGGATCGGATGTGTCTTCCAGGACTTCCGGCTGCTCCCGAACAAGAACGTGTACGAAAACGTCGCGTTCGCTCTGGAGGTCATCGGCAAGCCCCGGCGTTTCATCCGTAAGGTGGTCCCGGAGGTCGTCGAGCTGGTCGGCCTCGAGGGCAAGGCACACCGGATGCCCGACGAGTTGTCGGGTGGCGAGCAGCAGCGGGTCGCGATGGCCCGGGCGTTCGTCAACCGGCCGATGATCCTGCTGGCCGACGAGCCGACCGGAAACATCGACCCCGCGACGAGCATCGGCATCATGAAGGTGCTCGACCGGATCAACCGGACCGGCACCACGGTCGTCATGGCCACGCACGACGCGGCCATCGTCGACTCCATGCGCAAGCGGGTGGTGGAACTGGAGGACGGAAAGATCGTCCGTGACCAGTCGCGAGGCGTGTACGGCCAGGCGTACTGACACCAGGACCGGATAGAGCGACAGGAAGAGCATGCGGGCAAACTTCATCTTCTCCGAGGTCTGGATCGGCCTCCGCCGCAACCTCACGATGACCATCGCGGTCATCGTGACCGTGGCGATCGGCATGGCGTTGCTGGGCGTCGGTCTGATGATCAACTCCCAGATCAACAGCATGAAGGACTTCTGGGCGGACAAGGTCGAGGTCTCGGTCTTCCTGTGCAAGAAGAACGATCCCTTCCCGCAGTGCAAGGGCAGCGGCGGCGTGAACGCCCAGGAGCAGGCCGAGCTGAAGGCGACCATCGAGGGCATGTCCCAGGTCGAGGCGGTCACCGTGGAGAACGCGGCCGAGGCCTACAAGAACTTCCGGGACCAGAACGCCAACAACACCGTGCTGCTCTCGGCCATCCAGGTCGAGGACATGCCCGAGTCGCTGCGGGTCAAGCTCAAGGACCCCGAGGCGTACGGGCCGGTGATCGAGGCGGTCAAGGGCGCTCCAGGGGTCTCCAACGTGGTCAACCAGAAGGAGCTCCTGGAGAAGTTCTTCGGGCTGCTGGAGAAGCTCCGCTGGGCGGCCCTGGTGGTGGCGATCATCCTGGTCTTCGCGGCCACGCTGCTGATCGGCAACACCGTCAGGCTCTCGGCGTACAACCGCAGGCGGGAGACCGGCATCATGCGGCTGGTGGGTGCCTCCAACCTCTACATCCAGCTCCCGTTCGTGATGGAGGGCGTCATCGCCGGCCTGATCGGCGGTGTGCTGGCCGCGATGCTGCTGATCGTCAGCAAGGTCTTCCTCTTCGACGGGGTGCAGCTCTACCTCTCTCCCAACAGCCAGCTGTCCTGGGAGACGGTCGCCTCGGTGATCAGTGTCACCATGGTCTTCGGCGTGCTCATCTGTGTGCTGGCCTCCTTCGTCACCCTCCGCCGCTACCTGCGGGTGTGACGATCCCGTGCCCTCGTCCGCCGTGACCGTCCCGCGAGCGTGGCGCGTCCGCGCGCCGATCCAGGTCCCGCCCGCGCTCGCGGGCGCGGTCCATGGCTCCGGTCACCGGTAGGCTCCAGGCATGCCACGTGAGACCGGGCGTAAGGTAATCGCCCAGAACAAGCGTGCCTGGCACGACTACCACATCGAGGACACCTACGAGGCTGGTCTCGTGCTCCAGGGCACGGAGGTCAAGTCGCTGCGGCTCGGCCGTGCCTCCCTCCTCGACGGGTACGCCGTCATCAAGGACGGCGAGGCCTGGCTGATCAACGTCCACATCCCCGAATACACCATGGGGACCTGGACCAACCACGCCGCGCGCCGAACCCGCAAGCTCCTGCTCCACCGCAAGGAGATCGAGAAGCTGGTCTCCAAGACCAAGGAGGGCGGCCTCACCCTGGTGCCGCTCGCCATCTACTTCAAGGACGGCAGGGCCAAGATAGAGATCGGCCTCGCCAAGGGAAAGAAAGACTGGGACAAGCGGCAGACGCTGGCCGAGAACCAGGCCAAGCGGGAGATGGCGCGCGCGCTCAGGCACAGGAACAGGTGATCGTGAGGGGCAGGGCCCGGCGAACCGCCGCCGCCGCGCTCGCGCTGGCGGCGACGGCTCCCATGCTGTCCGCCTGCTTCGAGGAGCCCTCGGCCCACGAGGCGGTGCGCGACTTCCTGATCGGCTGGCAGACGGGCGACTACGCCGCCGCGGCCAGACGCACGGACGGCGACCGGAAGGTGGTCAGCCGGGCGCTGGAGGACGCCAAGCTCCAGCTCGACGCGGCCTCCTTCCGCTTCAAGGTCACGAGCATGCGGCGCGCGGCGGACGAGGTCGAGGCCGACTTCGACGCCGAGGTCGACCTGGGGGAGAACAACCCCCTGTGGGAGTACGAGGGCAAGCTGCCGCTCCACCTGGTCGACGGCCAGTGGAGGGTGCGCTGGTCGCCCAGCGTCCTGCACCCCCAGCTGCGCGAGGGCGAGCGGTTCGCGGTGAAGGTCACCCCCGAGGGCCGCCAGCCGATCCTCGACCGCAACCGCGACCCGCTGCAGGAGAAGGCCGTCCTGCACGTGGCGAGCGTGGTGCCGTCCAACCTGAAGGGCGGCGAGGCGGACAAGCTCTGCGAGAAGCTCTCCAAGATCACCGGTTTCCCGCAGGACCGCCTGCTGAGCCGGATCCGCTCCGCGCCGCCCAACCTCCAGGTGCCGCTGGTCACCTTCGGCCGGACGAAGTTCGGGCAGCTGCGCGGCCAGCTGGAGGCGATCCCCGGCATCACCCTGTCCGCGCAGGAGCAGGCGGTGGCCCCCGCCTCGCCCACCCAGATCGTCGGCACCGTCACCGCCGTCACCCCGGAGAGCGAGCAGCAGCTCGGCGGCCCGCAGCGGGCCGGCGACACGGTCGGCAGGGCCGGTCTGCAGAAGGCGTACCAGGAGCATCTGACCGGCTCGACCGACACGCGTGTGATCACCGTCGACCTCAAGACGCTCAAGGTGACCGAGCTCAAGAAGTGGCGGCCCGACCGCGCCACCTCGCCGGTGCAGACCACGCTCGACCGCTCCCACCAGAAGGCGGCCGACAGCGCGCTGCTGGGCGGGACCCCCGGCATGCTGGTCGCGGTCCAGGCCTCCACCGGCGACATCCTGGCGGTCTCGAGCACCGAGCAGTACAACCAGGAGAGGCACGCCCTCGCCGGGAGGTTCCCCGCCGGGACCGCTTTCTCGATCATGACCGTCGAGGGCATGCTCAGGGCGAAGATCGACCCCAAGCAGAAGCTGGCCTGCCCGGTCGACAGGTCCGTCGGGGGAGCCGCGTTCCACCAGGAGGGCGTGCCCGCCGGGAGTTCGCCGACCCTGCAGGCCAACTTCGCCACCGGCTGCGTGACCGCGCTCGCCGCGCTGGCCCGCAGGATCGACGGCTCGGAGCTGGCGGCCGACGCCGCGAAGTTCGGCATCGGGGTGCCCTGGACCCTCCCGCTGAAGTCCTTCAGCGGCTCCATGAAGGCGCTGAAGAACGACGCGGCCACGGCCAAGGCCATCACCGGGCAGAACGTCCTGGTCAGCCCGCTGTCCATGGCGCTGGTCGCGGGGGCCGTCGCCTCCGGCACCTGGCGCCCGCCGGTCCTGGTCACCGAGCCCCAGACGGCCGACCCCACGACCGACGCCAAGCCTTCCAAGGCGCCCGACCCGGTCAAGCTGGACGAAAAGACGGTCGAGACCCTCCGCGCCTTCATGCGCAGCGGGGTGACCGCGGGCTCCGCGCGGGCCGCGGCGGCCCTCGGCGACCCCGTCCACGGCATCACCGCCTCCGCCTCGCAGAACCGCAAGCCGCTCGCCTGGTTCGTCGGGTGGCAGGGGGACGTGGCGGTCGCCGTGCTGATGCAGAGCTCGGACGCCACGGCGGGAGCGGCCGTCGCCGGGCGGTTCTTCCAGGGGCTCCACGCTGGAATGTGACTCTCTGAAATATTCTTTTCACCCTGAGCAACTATAGGGTGTCTTGTTTGCGTCCTTCTAAGTGACCGGGCTCCGCTTGGGGGGTTGCGGACCCGGTCGCTGTGATGAGATCAGGGCTTCATCTCGGGGGAAGCCCTGCCGTCAGGACCGGCTCGACCCTGCCGGTCGACCCCGGGGACGCTCGCGACTCGCGGGTGTCCCCGGGGTTTCGGCGTTCGGGGCACGGCGCGCCCGGCGGGAATTCGATTCGCGTCGGCCGTGTTGTAAGGGGTATCTTCGGATAGCTCGGCCCCTCGGGGTCGCGTTGAAAACTCAACAGGGGGTGACTGGTTTCGACTTTGGCTTTGCAAGTCAGGTGAAGCGGGTCGAGGACTGCGGACATAACCTCGTTAACACTGTGACCGCGACCAACAAGTGCCAATAAGACGCACTCCGAAGTCAGCCAGGGCAACCTGGCACTCGCCGCCTAAGCAGCGAGTGACTTCTGCCGGCCCGGGAGCGCCTCCGGCCCGGATCCGGCATCGCTAGGAGGCTCAACCGATCGACCCGGCCACGGGGAAGATCGGGAAATCTTACAGTGGCTGAGCCCGTCGGCAACTTGCCTGCGTGATTGCCGGGGCTGAGAAAAGCACAGCAGGCTCCACCCGGAGAAGCCCTGTCTTGGAGTTGAAGGACGCGGGTTCGATTCCCGCCACCTCCACCCCCGTTCCGCG
Organism: Streptosporangium vulgare; assembly: GCF_042428775.1. NCBI lineage: Bacteria > Bacillati > Actinomycetota > Actinomycetes > Streptosporangiales > Streptosporangiaceae > Streptosporangium > Streptosporangium vulgare. Next base: position 194,158 of record NZ_JBHMBS010000003.1, read on the forward strand.
TCGAACCGCGCGGAACAGATCGCCGAAGGGCGGTCGGGTCGGCCCCGTGCCGTCCCGGCCGCCCTTCGTTCGTTCCCTGCGGCGGCCCCCTGCGGGGGCTCCGGCATCCGTTTCTCGGCAGGGCATGGATCGCCGGTGAATCCACCGTGGACCTACCGTTCCAGCTCGCGGAGCCGCTTGGCGATCTCGGTCACATCGTCCAGCTCTCCCGTGGTGACGGCGATCACGAGGGCTTCGGCCGCGTCCGCGTCGGTGCCGCTCAGAGTCTCGCCGTTCAGTTCCAGGAAGACGACGGCCGAGGTCCAGCCGAGCCGCTTGTTCCCGTCGACCAGGGGGCGGCCGATGATCAGGCTCTGCGTCAGCGCGGCCGCCTTGGTCCACGGGTCGGGGTAGGCGTCGTCCCCGAACACGCTGGTCTGTGGCCTGAGCACCGCCGCGTGCAACTGGCCGCCGTCCCGCAGGCCGACCGAAGGCAGGATCTCCTCGGCGATGGCCAGAACGTCGGCCTTCGTGAGGTAGACGGTCACTTGGAGAGCCTGTCCAGGAGTTCGGCGTCGCGCTTGGCGGCCTTGCGGGCGATGGCTCGCACCGCGCTGGTCCGCCTGCGCTCCAGATGCTCCTCGACGGCGATCAGGAGTTCGGTGTTGAGGCTGTTGCCGCTCTCGTCGGCGACGGCGCGCAGCCGCCGGTGGGTCTCGTCGGGAAGGCGGGGGCGAAGGTCCATGACCCGATGGTGCCCAGAAGTGGTATCAAAAAGTGGTGTCACCCTCGACGGTCCCGCTGTCGGGTGAACTCGCCTTCTCGCCGTGATGCCGCCTCGTGGTTCTCGCGCGTCCGGACGGTGCCTAGATGGTGAGCTCGTTCTCGATGCGCCTGAGGTGGTGGCGGGCGAGGGCCAGGTTGGAGCGGTCGCGGTCGAGCACCAGATAGAGGAAGGTGTGGCTGCTGCTGTCGGACAGGAGCCTGATGATGTGATACTGCCTGGCCAGCGTGATGAGCATGTCCTCGACGGAGTCGTTGATGTTCAGCGCGGACAGGGTCCGGACCTTGGCCCGGACGACCTCGGTGTTGCCCGCGGCGGCCACCTCCAGATCGAGGTCGCGGCTTCCGCCGATCGTGCCGAGGCACATGCCGCTTTCGTAGTCGACCAGCGCCGCGCCGACCGCGCCGTCGATCGTCATGGCTTCCTTGAGGGCGGTTTCGATGTTCATGAGCTTCTTTCCCAGGGGGTCACACGCACCCCGGCGCCTCGCCGAGTGGATCAGGCGAATCTATCGGACGCGCGGATGAGGCAGGTTGTGGCTACAGATACGTAAAGTACACTTCTCTACTACCGTTAGTGAAGTGCAATATGGTGTAGTGGCGGATGATCGGCTCATTCGGGGACATATTTCGCGCTTCGGTCCGTGGTCGGGGCGTGGGCAGAACTAGAGGTGACCTTGTGCCGTCGTCGGCCGTGATCCAGCCGATGCCGTCCAGGGGAGCGGTGGGCCGCTTCCCCTCCCGGAACGGGATGACGGCGTGACCGCCGGGGAGCCGGAGGCCCTGGGCGAGATCGGGAGGTTCCTGCTCCGGTTCTCCCGCGAGGGGTTCTCCGGCGTGCTCCGCGTCGAGGGAGGTCCGGGAGGGGCGCTGTGGGTCAGAGACGGCCTCGTGATGGCCGCCACGACCCCGGCCGCCCCCGGCCCGGAGTCGTTGCTGCTGCGGTCGGGCCGGGTGTCGGAGAAGGACTGGACCGACGCGTACGCGACCGGTGCCCCCGCAGGCCGGCTCGCCGCCGAGCTCGCCGGACGAGGGGTCATCGGCGAGGCGGCCCTGGAGGCGGTGTGCCTGGCCGCGCTCTTCGACGCGGTGTTCGCCATCGTCCTCTCCGGTGTCGAGTCGTGCGCCGCCGAGCCAGCGGGACCCGGTGACCGGCTGCCGCTGCTGCCGGTCCTGCCGGGCATCGGGCACGATCGGCTGGCGCGGGAGACCGCGCGCCGCATGGAGCACGCGGAACGCTGGCGGCGGCTCGGCCTGTCCATGCGCGTCAGGCCGGTGCCCCCGGTGGTTCCCGCTCCCACGTTGCTCGGCGCCGACCGCATCCGCCGCGCCGTCCTGGAACGGGCGACCGGCCGCCGGACGCCGCGCGACATCGCCTTCGTCCTGGGCAAGGGCCTGTTCGCGGTGATGAGCGAGATCGCCAGGATGCTCGAGGAGAAGGTGCTCGACCTCGGGGAGACCGCCTCCGCGGCGGGAGGTGCTCCCGTTCCCGCGCCCGAGGAGGACGCGGGCGAGAGCGCGGCCGCCCGCCTGCCGCGCCGCCGCCCGGGGACCAGCAAGATCAACGAGGTGCTGGCCCCCACCGGGGGAGGGCAGGTCCTCGCCCGGCCCCTTCTCGCCCTGCGCTCCCTGCCGCAGGAGGCGGAAGAGGCCGGTCCCGCCGGTGAATGACGGCCCCGGCGGATCCGAGGGCCTCGCCGCGCGTTCGCCGGGCACTCTTCCGCGCCCGCCCGCCGGGGCCATCGGGCTTTCGCGGGATTCGCTCGGACTTGCGTCAGGTTCGGGCGGACTTCCGAAAGACCCGTCAGGCGGCATCGTGCCGCGCTTTTGCCTCCCCGGGGTCGAAACCCGGGGTCTGCACGCTGGAGGTATCCGATGACCAAGCAAGCGGTGCTCGCCGAGCTGAAGATCCTGCGCGATCAGGTGACCGGTGTGCTGGAGACGGCCGTCGCGTCCGTGGACGGACTCCTCGTCGCGGCCGACAGCGAGGGGGCGAGGCCCGAGGTGCTGGCGGCGCTGGCCGCCGCCACGCTGGGCCTGGGCAAGCGCACGGGCTACGAGGTGGGCATGGGAGAGCTCCGTGAGGTGGTGACCCGCTGCCGCAGCGGGTACATCGTCGTCTACGCCGTCCGCCAGGAGGCGCTGCTCGTCGTGCTCGCCGACGAGGGGCTGGACGTCTCCCGGCTGCACGTGGAGTCCCGGCCCACGGTCGAGCGGCTGGGCGCGCTGCTCGCCGGTGCCTGACCGGGACTCCGCCGGTGACCCGGGCCGGTGATCCGAGTCGGTGACCTGAACCGGTGGCCCGGCCGGTGACCGCAACCGGTGGCCCGAGCCGGTGACCCAGGCCGGTGACCTGAACCGGTGACCCAGGCCGGTGACCGTGAACCGGTGCCCCGGGCCGGGCCCGGTCGTTCAGGACACGTCGACCCAGTCGAGGGTCCGTTCGACCGCCTTCTTCCAGCCCGCGTAGCCGGTGCCCCGCTGCTCGTCCGACCACCGGGGCTCCCAGCGGCGGCCCTCCTGCCAGTTCTGCTTGAGCTCGTCGGTCGACTTCCAGAAGCCGACGGCGAGCCCCGCCGCGTACGCGGCTCCCAGGGCGGTCGTCTCGGCCACGACGGGCCGGGAGACGGGCACGCCGAGTACGTCGGCCTGGATCTGCATGCACAGGTCGTTGGCGGTGACGCCGCCGTCGACGCGCAGCACGTCGAGGGCGACGCCGGAGTCCTGCCGCATCGCCTCGACCACGTCGCGGCTCTGGTAGCAGATGGACTCCAGGGTGGCCCGCGCGAGGTGGGCGTTGTTGTTGAAGCGCGACAGGCCGACGATGGCGCCCCGGGCGTCGGACCGCCAGTACGGGGCGAAGAGGCCGGAGAAGGCGGGGACGAAGTAGACGCCGCCGTTGTCCTCGACCTGCCGGGCGAGCGCCTCGCTCTGCGCCGCCCCCGAGATGATGCCGAGCTGGTCGCGCAGCCACTGCACGGCGGAGCCGGTCACCGCGATGGAGCCCTCCAGCGCGTACACCGGCGGCTCCTCGCCGAAGCGGTAGCAGACGGTGGTGAGCAGGCCGTGCTGGGAGCGTACGAGCTCGGTGCCGGTGTTGAGCAGCAGGAAGTTTCCGGTGCCGTAGGTGTTCTTGGCCTCGCCGACGCCGAAGCAGACCTGCCCGACGGTGGCGGCCTGCTGGTCGCCGAGGTCGCCGGAGAGCGGGACCTCCCCTCTCAGCGGGCCGTTCGCCCGGGTGGTGCCGTACAGGCCGGGGTGGGAGGAGGGGGCGATGGCCGGCAGCATCCGGCGGGGGATGCCGAAGAACGACAGCAGCTCGTCGTCCCAGTCGAGGGTCTCCAGGTCCATCAGCATCGTGCGGCTGGCGTTGGTCGGGTCGGTGACGTGCACGCCGCCGTCGGTGCCGCCGGTCAGGTTCCACAGCAGCCACGTGTCGGTGTTGCCGAAGATCGCCTCTCCCGCCTCGGCCGCCTCGCGCACCCCGTCGACGTTCTCCAGGATCCACTGGATCTTGCCGCCGGAGAAGTACGTCGCCGGGGGCAGGCCCGCCTTGCGGCGGATGACGTCGCCCCTGCCGTCGCGGTCCAGGGCGGAGGCGATCCGGTCGGTGCGGGTGTCCTGCCAGACGATCGCGTTGTGGTACGGGCGACCGGTCCTGCGGTTCCAGACCACCGCGGTCTCGCGCTGGTTGGTGACGCCGAGCGCGGCCAGGTCGGAGGCGGTGAGGCCCGCCCTGTTCATCGCGGTCTCGATCGCCGCCCTCGTGCGCTCCCAGATCTCCGTCGGGTTGTGCTCGACCCACCCGGCCCGGGGCAGGATCTGCTCGTGTTCGAGCTGGTGGCGGCCTATCTCGTTGCCACCGTGATCGAAGATCATGAATCGGGTGCTCGTCGTTCCCTGGTCGATCGCTCCGACGAAGTCAGGCATGGATGGTGCCTCCTCTGTGAGACTCTCCGGGAGATCTGCCGCTCTCCCCGTAACGGTTCCCGGCCCCGTCCGAACGAGGGCCGTCGCCCGTCCCCGTTCAGGCGGGGGCGGCCCCCTCGTCGGACGGCACCCGCCCCACCTCGGGCTCGGCGCCCTCGGGGGGAAGGAACCTGGCGATCAGGACCTGGTACAGGAACGCCCCGATCAGACCCCCGATCACGGGCGCCACGATCGGCACCCAGAAGTAGAGCCGGCCGTACTGATCCTGCCAGGCGGTCTCGTACCCGGTGAGGTACGAGGCGAGTCGCGGCCCGAAGTCGCGGGCGGGGTTGATGGCGTACCCGGCGTTGGTGCCCCAGGCCATCCCGATGGCCACCACGATCAGGCCGATCACGAAGGGGGCCAGGTTGGCCAGGGGGGCCGAGTTGCGCGCGTCGGAGACGGCGAGGATGAGCAGGAGCAGGATCGCGGTGCCGATCACCTGGTCGCGGAAGGCGCCCCAGGTGCCGACCGGCAGGCTCCCGTTGCCGGGCAGGGTCGAGAAGACGCCCTGGGTCTTGATCGTGAGCCCTGGGTCGGCCTTCTGCAGCACCTCGCTGTAGTTGAAGCGGACGATGAGCGCCGCCACGAACGCTCCCGCGGTCTGCGCCAGGGAGTACGGCAGGACCTTGCGCCAGGAGAACCCCTTGAAGGCGGCGAGCGCGATGGTGACGGCGGGGTTGAGGTGGGCTCCGCTGGTGCGTGCCGCGACGTAGACGCCCAGGGTCACTCCGAGCCCCCAAGCCCACGCGATGCTGTCGTGGTCGCCGATCTCGGCCGCCACGACCTGTGCCACCACCGCCACCCCGAACAGGATCAGGATCATGGTGCCCGCGAACTCGGCCGCCAGCTCGCCGACAAGCCCCCGCCCCTTCAGGCGCTCCGCCATCTTTCCCCCTCACGACGCCGCTCGGATGCCCGGACGGTAAGCGTGAATTTCATGGCAGTCAACGGTAATGTGACGAAATTATTGAATTTTGGTCAACAATCTTAGTCATCGGTAACGAGACCGAAATATGGGGTGATGCCCGCACTTGCGGTATCTCCGCCTGGTGAGAATCCCGTCACCGTCCGGCGTCTCCGGACGGGCCGGTTCCTGTCGCCTTCGAAGGGTCACGCGACGTCACCGAGAGCCGCCGAAGCGTGAACCTTTGCCGGGCGTGGAGGTCGATCCGCAGGTCAGAGGGGGATGAGAAGCGTATCGTCAGTGCGCTTTGGAGGAATTCGATGGGCCGTCTCAGAATGGGCAGGGCCGGTGTGGTCGTCGTCGCGACAGGAGCCGTGCTGGCCGGATGTGGATCGACGGGACCGGACGCGGGCGACGAGCAGCGGGCCAGGGTGGCGGCCTCGGCCAAGGCGTCGGCCGCCGCCGCCTCGCAGGCCAACCTCCTGAAGGCCAAGGTGCAGGCCGCGGCCAAGGTCAAGGCGAACGAACTCGGGCAGGTGCCCGTCCTCATGTACCACCGGGTGGTCGACAAGCCCTCGACGCAGGACGACCGCACCCCCCAGCAGTTCCGTGCCGAGCTGGAGCGGCTCGCCAAGGAGGACTACGTCGCGATCACCGCGGCCGAGTTCGTCACCGGGCGCATCGACATCCCGGCGGGCAAGCACCCCGTCGTCCTCACCTTCGACGACTCCTCGCCCTCGCAGCTCGAACTGGACGGGATGGGCATGCCCAAGCCGAACACCGCCGTCGCGATCCTCCAGGACGTCGCCAAGAGCCACCCGGGCTTCCGCGGCGTTGGAACGTTCTACGTCACGCGCGACATGTTCGGCAAGGCGACGCCGGAGGAGGGGGCGCAGATGCTCCTCTGGCTCACCGACAAGGGATTCGACATCGGCAACCACACCCGCGACCACCTCAGCCTGAGCGGCAAGCCGAAGAAGGCGGTCAACGCGGAGGTGGCGGCGGGCCACCGGCTCATCACCGGCCTGATCAAGGTGCCTCCGGTCACACTCGCCCTGCCGTACGGCAACCAGCCCGACGGCAAGGAATGGGGGCTGAAGGGCTCCTCGGGGGACGTCTCCTACGACTACGGCGGCGTGTTCCTCGCCGGTTACACCCCGGCGCTGTCCCCGTTCAACAAGAAGTTCGACCCGCTCGGCATCCCGCGCATCCGCTCGATGGACAAGAAGGGCGACTGCGCCAAGTTCTGCTCCGTGGCCTGGCTCGACTGGCTGAAGGCGAACGCCGACGAGCGCTACACCTCCGACGGCGACGTGAAGACGGTCGCCTTCCCCAAGTTCAAGGCGCCCTTCGTGGCCAAGTCCTTCGCCGACCGAGTCCTGCCCTACTGACCCGGCGCCGAACGACCCGACTGCCTGCCCTGGCCACTTGACCCGGCTGCCTGTCCTGGGTGCCTGATCCGGCTGTCTGACCCGGCTGTCTGACCCGGCACCGGCCCGGCCCCCCGCTCCCGTCGGCCGGATCGGTGCCGGGTCCTGCTGCTCCGGGGGCCATCGCGGCCCCCGAGGTGAGGGGCCGCGAGGGGGCGCCGGTGTCAGAGAGACACCGGCGTCAGCCGCCGGGGAGCTCTTCGAGGGGGACGACCACGGGGGTCGTCGAGCCGTCGGGGCGCAGGATCTCGACCTTCGCGTCCTGGCCGGGCTTGAGCTGGGCGAGGACCGACGCCAGCTCCTGGGTCGACGGGGTGGGCATGCCGTCGACCGAGACGATCAGGTCCCCGGCCTTGAGCCCCGCCCGCTCCGCGCCGCTGTTCCGCTGCACTCGTACGACGCTGACGCCCGCGGGTTGCCCGTTCATGTCGATCACGGTCCGTACGACGACGCCGAGCGCGGCCCTGCGGGTGTTGGTGACCCTGCCGTCCCTGATGATCTGCGTGGCGACGTCCTTGACGGTGTTGGCCGGGATCGCGAAGCCGATGCCCGGGGCCTGGGCGTTGCCGAGTTCGGGGTTGACGGCGGTCAGGGTCGGCACGCCGACGACCTCGCCCCTGAGGTTGACCAGGGCGCCGCCGCTGTTGCCCGGGTTGATGGGCGCGGAGGTCTGGATGGCCCCGCTGATCGTCGCGCCCGGCGAGCTCTCGCCCCCGGGCTCGGTGACCGTGCGGCCCAGCGCCGAGATGATCCCGTCGGTGACGCTGCCCGACAGGCCCAGCGGGTTTCCCATGGCCAGCACGATCTCACCGACCTTCAGCTTGGAGGAGTCGCCGAAGACGGCGGGTTTCAGCCCGGTCGGGTCGTCCACCATGATCACCGCCAGGTCGCCCAGCTCGAACGAGTTGACCAGGCTCGCCGTACGCGAGGTGCCGCCGTTGGCGAGCGTGACCTTGAAGCTCTTCCCGGCCCCGACCACGTGGGCGTTGGTGATGATGTGCCCGGCGGTGTCGTACACGATCCCCGAGCCGAGGCCGTCCGCCGTGGTGATCTGCACGATGGACGGCAGCACCTTGGCGATGGTCCGCTCGTACGCGTCCTCAAGGGCGTCCGGGACCGGGGTGGGGCCGGGCGTGCTGGGTGAGCCCCTCGGGGAGGCTCCGGCGGTGGTGCTCGCCGGTGCGCTGGGTGTGGGGGCGCCTGGCGAGCCCGCCGTCCCGGCCGTTTGCAGTTGCAGGCCCTGACCGCAGCCCGCGAGCGTCATGACGGCGGCCGCCAGCAGCGCGGCGCCTGTCGTTGATCCCCACATGTAAGGGTATTTGCCCAGCTCAGGCAGGAAGATACGTATTGCGAAGGTCGCTCCGGCTGAGCTTGCCCGTGGGGGTGCGCGGCAGCGGGTCGCGGTATTCGATCACCCGGGGGTGCTTGAGGCGGGCCAGCCGGGAGGCGCAGTGGGCCAGCAGCTCGCCGGTGAGCTCCGCGCCCGGGACGGCGCCCGCCGCGGGCTGGACCAGCGCGACGACGCGCTGGCCCCACTCCGGGTCGGGGACGCCGATCACCGCCACGTCCGCCACCGAGGGGTGTTCCTGGAGCACGGCCTCTATCTCGGCCGGGTAGACGTTGACCCCGCCGGAGATGATCAGGTCTGTGCGCCGGTCACAGAGGAACAGGTAGCCGTCCTCGTCCAGATAGCCGATGTCGCCGGGCGTGTAGAGGGCGCCGCGCATCGTGGAGGCGGTCTTGGACGGGTCGCGGTGGTACTCGAAGTGGTTGATGCCGCCGATGTAGACCATTCCGGGCTCGCCGGGCGGGAGCTCCGCACCGTCGTCGCCGAGGATCGTGAACGTGAGGCCGTCGATCGCCCGGCCGACGGTGCCCGGCCGCTCCAGCCACTCCGCGGAGGAGACCATCGTGGCCACGGCGGCCTCGGTCGAGCCGTAGTACTCCCAGAGCACGGGGCCGAGCCACTCGATCATCGCCTGTTTGGTGGCGGGAGGGCAGGGCGCGGCGCCGTGATAAAGGTGCGTTAATGACGATAAATCGTGCTTCTCCCTGATGGAGGCGGGCAGGGCGAGCAGCCGATGGAACATGGTCGGCACCATGAACGCGTTGGTCACCCGGTGCCGCTCGACCAGCGCCAGCGTCTCCCCGGCGTCGAACCGCTCGGTCACCACGAGGGTGTGCCCGAACTGCAGGGCCATCATCGCCTGCCCGTACGGCGCCGAGTGGTAGAGCTGCGAAAGGAGCAGGTGCACCCCGTCGGGCGGCAGCCCGAAATGCCGCCAGCCCTTGCGCATCAGGATCGGGTAGAGGTCCTCGGGGCTCAGCTCGATCAGCCGCCGCCGCACTCCCTTGGGCCTGCCGGTGGTCCCCGAGGTGTAGAGCATCATCGACCCGGCCCGGCGCCCCTCGGGCGGTGTGGCCGGACACCCCTCGGCGAGGTCGCCGGTCTCCACGAACCCGCCCGGCACCGCGTGCCCGTACCGGCCGGAGCTCACCACCACCCGCGCCGCGCAGTCGGTGACGATGTAGCCGATCTCCTCGGCCGTGTAGTGCCAGTTGACCGGGACGTGATAGGCGCCGATCTGGTACGTCGCCAGCATCATCGTGATCGCGTCGACCCCGTTGGGCAGGACCGTCACGACGGTGTCGCCCGGCCGGGTGCCGCGCGCCAGAAGGCCGTGCGAGACCTGGTTGACCCGCTCGTACAGCTCACCGTAGGTCGTGCCCACCGTCGCGGCCACGCTCGCGTCCCCGGCCGCCTCCTTGGTCGCGGTCGCGTCCGTGGAAAGGTCCGTGGAAGTGTCCGTGACGGTGAGCACGGTCGCGTCCGTGACGACGGCGACGCGTCCGGGATCGGCCGCCGCGATCTCGTAGAAGCCCCTCGTAGCCCTCATGGCGCGACCATACAGAACGACATTCTGTTCATGGAAGGGGAAAGACGGTTACCTGGGCTGATGCACACCTCGTGGCCGAAGCGTAATAAACGACGATGCGTCGAATCTTTCCGGGGTGACATAACCTGGCGCGTATGGCGGACGTCGGCGGCAACTCCTCCGGGCGCTCTCACGAGAGATACATCCCCTCATATGAAGCGCCCACGGCTCCCATACCCGCCATTCCCGCCGAGGACGGTTCGATCATCAGCCCCCGGGTGCCCCGGAGGTTCCCCATCGGCGACGGTGAGGAGACCGCTCTGGTCTCCAGGCCCCCTGGATCGTTCCCCCGCCCCATCCCCGCGTCCGGCGACCGGCGGGACGAGCCGGAGGCGGACGCCGGTCAGGTGCGCGAGTCGGGTGGGCTCGGGACGATCCCGGTCAGGCAGGTAGGCGGATCCGCGGGCCCCTGGCGTCCCGACAGGACCGGAATGCCCGGCCGGCCGGGCGCCAGGCCTCTGGCGGGCGCCGGTGACGGGCGCGGCGACGGGCCGGGAGCCGGTGACGGGCGCGGTGACGGACAGGGCGTCGCGGCGGGGTGGCCCGGCGCGGCGCAGCGGCCCGAGGTGTTCGGAGAGCCCGGCGGCGCGCAGGGCGGCCCGGAGGCGAAGGACGGGGCGAAGAAGTCCGGCGGCCTGCTGATGCGGATCGGCGACATCCCGATCCGGGTCGCCTACAGCCTGGGAGCCGCCGCCCTCACCGGTGTCATCGTGGTCCTGATCTTCGTGCTGTTCTCCGGTGACGAGCCCGGCGATCCGGCCGGGGTCGGCCGGGCCGTGGTGCCCACGGCGAAGCCCTCGCCGACCGTCCCGCCGATCACGCTGCCCGCGCTGCCGGGCGCGACCGCCCTGCGGGTTCTGCCGGGCAGCCCGAGCGTGGTGCTGGGCGCGGTGACCGACACCAGGTCCGCGCTGACCTACCTCAGCCTGGGCGCGCCGTGGGTGACCAAGGCCGTGCCGTCGTTCTCCGTCGGTCAGCAGGTCGGCGCGGCCCGGTTGCCGCGCACGGTCATCGCCTCGGGGCCGCTTCCCGGCACCACCCCGGCCAAGGCCCTCAAGAGCGACGCCGACTACCGCAGGGCGGCGCTGAACGCGGTGAGGTGGACGATCCGCAACCACCACCCCGCGGGAGGCAAGGTCGCCTGGACCGCCTCGCAGCGGCCCGCCGGGGGCAAGGGGTGGATGCTCGGTTACCGGGTCACCTACGAGGTCAAGGGTGAGAAGCACACCTCCCAGGCCGCGCTCGCGGTGATCGACGTCGGCCGCCGCAAGCCCTCCATACTCTTCGTGACCGTGCCCGACACGCGCAAGCGGCTCTGGGCCGACATCGCTCCCCTGATGGCGAGCGTCCGCGCCCTCTGAGGGCTTCCTGCCGACGTCTTCCGGCGTGCGCCCGCCCGCCTGCCGTCCGCGGCCCGGGGCGGCCTCCCCGCTGATGAGCGTTCGCGGCTGATGAGCGTTCGCGCGTTGTGATGGAAGTACCTTCTAGAATATGGTTCTGGCATTGAATCCTGTCTGGAGGCTGTCATGGCGATCGGGTTGAGCGAGGAGCACGAGGCGCTCCGGGAGTCGGTGACCAGGTGGGCGGAGCGCAACGTTTCGTCCGAGGTCGTGCGCGCCGCCGTCGCGGCCGAGGGGGAGGAGCGCCCCGGTTTCTGGGCGGCGCTCGCCGGCCAGGGGCTGCTCGGCCTGCACGTCCCCGAGGAGCACGGCGGCAGCGGCTACGGCCTGCTGGAGACCGCCGTCGCCGTCGAGGCCCTCGGCGAGCGCGTCGCTCCCGGCCCGTACGTTCCCACGGTGCTCGCCAGCGCCGTGATCCTCGCCTCCGACGGCAAGACCCACGCCGAGCTGCTGCCCGGCCTCGCGGACGGCACGCTGACCGGCGCGGTCGCGCTGGGCGCCTCGGTCACCGGCAGCCGGGGCGAGGACGGCACCCTGACGATCGGCGGCGTCGCCGACCTGGTCCTGGGCGGCGCGTCGGCCGACATCCTGGTGCTCCCGGTGAGTACCGACCGCGGCGAGGAGTGGGTCGCGGTGGACGCCTCCGCGGCGACCGTCACCCCGGTCAAGGCGCTCGACCTCACCCGGGGGGTGGCCAAGGTCGAGCTGGACGCGGTCACCGTACCGGCCGGACGGGTCCTCGACGGGCTGCAGGGGCCCGAGGTCCTCAACCTGGCCGCGATCCTGCTCGGCGCGGAGGCCGCGGGCGTCGCGTCGTGGTGCGTGACCGCCGCCGCCGGATACGCCAAGGTCCGCGTGCAGTTCGGCCGCCCGATCGGGCAGTTCCAGGGCGTCAAGCACAAGGCCTCCCGGATGCTCGTCGCCCTGGAGCAGGCCCGCGCGACCGTGTGGGACGCCGCCCGCGCCACGGACGGGACCGGCACCGACACCGAGGTCTCGGCCGACGAGGTGGCGTACGCCGCCGCGATCGCGGGCGTGGTCGCCCCCGACGCGGCCGTGCTCTGCGCCAAGGACGCCATCCAGATCTTCGGCGGCATCGGCTACACCTACGAGCACGACGCCCACCTGTACTACCGCCGCGCGCTCACCCTGCGCGCCCTGCTCGGTTCCTCGGGGGAGTGGGCCGAGTCGGTCGCGGAGCTCGCCCTGAACGGCGTGAGCCGGGAGCTGGAGATCGAGCTGCCCGAGGAGGCCGCCGAGCTGCGAGAGGGCATCCGGGCCGAGATCGCCGGGTTCGCCGCGCTGGAGGGCAAGGAGCAGAAGCGGGCGCTGGCGAGCGCCGGATACGTCATGCCGCACCTGTCCAGGCCCTGGGGCCGCGACGCCAAGCCGCTGGAGCAGGTCCTCATCTTCCAGGAGCTCAAGGCCGCCAAGGTCAAGCTGCCTCAGATGATCATCGGTGCCTGGGTGGTGCCCTCGCTCGTCTCGTACGGCACGCCCGAGCAGCAGGAGCGCTTCCTGCCGTCCACGCTGAGCGGCGAGATGATCTGGTGCCAGCTCTTCTCGGAGCCCGGGGCGGGCTCCGACCTGGCGAACGTGCAGATGAAGGCCGAGAAGGTCGAGGGCGGCTGGCGGCTCAACGGCCAGAAGATCTGGACCTCCGTGGCGCACTTCGCCGAGTGGGGCATCTGCATCGCCCGCAACTCCTCCGAGGGGTCCAAGCACGAGGGCATCACCTACTTCCTGGTCGACATGAAGGGCGCGGGCGTCACGGTCAGGCCGCTCACCGAGATGACCGGGGAGAACCTGTTCAACGAGGTCTTCCTCGACGACGTGTTCGTCCCGGACGACCTGGTCGTCGGCGAGGTGGGCCAGGGCTGGAAGGTCGCGAGGAACACGCTGTCCAACGAGCGGGTCTCGCTCTCGTCGGGTTCCGGCGGCACCGGCTCGTCCGTCCCCGACCTGCTCGGCCTGGCCGGGCGCCTCGGCAGGGAGCTCACCCCCGCCGAACGCCAGGAGCTGGCGCGCGTCGTCTGCGAGGGCCACTCGATCGCCGCGCTCGGCCTGCGGGTGACCCTGAAGCAGCTGACCGGCCTGGAGCCCGGCGCCGACGCCTCGGTCCGCAAGCTCCTGTCCACCTCGCACGCCCAGCACGTCTCGGAGTGCGCGGTCTCGCTGCTCGGTTCCTCGGCCGTCATCGCCGCCGACATGAAGCTCGGCGACGCGGGCTACTGGAACCGCGCGGTGCTCTCCACCCGGGCCATGACGATCTACGGCGGCACCACCGAGGTGCAGCTCAACATCATCGCCGAGCGGATGCTCGGGCTGCCTCGCGACCCCGAGCCCGGCAAGTGACCCGTCGCTCCTCGTGAGGGGCCGTTCCCGCCCGCCGGCTCCCCGGCGGGTGGGCGGCCGACGGTCAGGTGACCCGGCTTCCCTTCCGAGGTGCGTTCCCGCCCGCCCGTGATCCCGCGGGCGGGCACCACCGGTCAGGACCCGTTACGTCCGTACGTGGATGGTTTTGACCCTTCGGTTAGGCTTCGCGCATGTCGATGCGGTTCCGGCCCGGTGTGGTCGTCCGGAGCGCCGTCGCCGGTGCGATCCCGTTGCGCTGGTTCGGCGCCGTGATCCGCCGGGTCTACCCCCGGCTGGACGCCGAGCTGGCCCGCGCCGAGGAGTTCGCGCCGCGCGGCGGCACCGCCGTCGACGTGGGCGTCTGGTACGGGCCGTGGACCGAGAAACTGCGGCGGCTCGGCTGCGACGTCGTCTCCATCGAGGCGAACCCCCGCCTGGCCGCCATGCTCGCGCGGACCTTTCCCGACGTCCGGGTGATCGCGGCGGGCGCCTCGGACCGCTCGGGAACGGCGCGGCTGTGGATCCCCGGCGGCGGGCGGGGAGCCGAGGCCACGGCCTCGCTCGTCCACGGGGAGGGCGACGGTGTCCCGGTGGACGTCCCGACCGTCACCATCGACGAGCTGGAGCTGAAGGACGTCAGGTTCATCAAGGTCGACGTGGAGGGCCACGAGCTCGCCGCCCTGCGCGGCGCCGAGCGGACCGTCCACCGGGACCGGCCCGTCCTGCTCGTCGAGCTGGAGACCCGGCACCAGGACATCGGGCTCGTCGTCGACCAGCTCGCCGAGTGGGGCTACACCGGTTCCGTGCTCACCGGCGGAACCTGGGTCCCGCTGGACGGCTTCGACCTCGCCGCCCACCAGGCGGCGGCGGTCGGCGAGGTGGAGCGGAGCTTCATCTCCCGCCTTCTCAAGCCCGGCGGCGAGTACGTGAACATGGTGCTGTTCCGTCCCGCAGCCCGCTAGTGCGCGCCCTCACCCCGCGCCCCCCGGCCCGGCGGGCGAGGCCCCGCCCCGCCCGCCGGGCCGGGGGGCGGCCGGTGTGAGCCGCCTCGGCCGCGTGAGGCGGTGGGCCGTGCGCCTGTCTCCCGCCCTGGTGGGCCTGGTCCTCGGGGCGCTCGCGCTCTGGCCCGCGCTCGGTCCCGGTTTCGTGCTCCGCTACGACATGGTGTTCGTGCCCGACCCGCCGATCCCGCCGATCCCGCCGATCCCGCCGATTCCACCGGACGGCGGCGGCTTCCCCCGCGCGGTGCCGAGCGACCTCGTGGTGGCCCTGCTCTCGTCGGTCCTCCCCGCCCAGCTCGTGCAGAAGGCGATCCTGCTGGGGATCTTCGTGCTCGCCGCGACGGGCGCCGCGGCGCTGGTGCCCGGGGAGCGCCGGGTCGCCCGGCTCGCCGCCGCGGCGTTCTACGCCTGGAACGTCTACCTCGCCCAGCGGCTGCTGCTCGGCCAGTGGGCGCTGCTGCTCGGGTACGCGGGCCTGCCGTGGGCGGTGCGCGCGGTCACCCGCGAGGGGGTCCGGAGGACGGCGTTCGCCCTGCTCCCCGCGGCGGTCGGCGGCTTCCAGGCGATGCTCGTCTCGGTGATGACCGTGCTGCCCGTGGCGGGCCGCCGGGCCCCGCGCGCCCTGCTGGTCGCCGCCGTGCTGAGCCTGCCGTGGCTGGTCCCGGCGCTGGGCAGCGCCGCCGTCACCGACCCCGCCGGGGTGCGGGCCTTCGCGCCCCGCGCGGACGGGCCGCTGGGCACCCTTGGCAGCCTGCTCACCCTCGGCGGCGTGTGGAACTCGGGAGCCGCCGTACCGGGACAGGAGACCTGGTGGTCGGCCCTGGTCCGGCTGGCGGTGGCCGTGGCGGCGGTGGCGGGGTACGCCCTGCTCGGCGGTGGGCGGCCGTTCGCGGGGCGCGGTCACCGCGGCCATCGCGGTCAGGACCCTGAGACGGGAGGAGACCCGGAAGAGGGACGCGGGCGGGACTCCGGTGAAGGTGACGGGGGGAACGGCAGGCGGCCCGCGTACTGGGGCGGGCTGGCGGTCGCGTCGGCGGCGGGGCTCGCGGTGGGGTGCGCCGGAGCGTTCCTGCCGGAGGTGGTGGAGGCGATGGTCGGGCTGTGGCCCGGCTTCGGGCCGCTCCGCGACGGGCAGCTCTACCTCGCCCCCTTCGTCCTGCTGCAGGCGGTCGGCCTGGCCGCGGTGACCGCGCGACTGTCCCCGGCGGTCCGTCCCGGCATGCTCGTGCTGCCCCTGCTGGTGCTGCCCACCTTCGCGCTGGGGGCGTTCGGCCGGCTGGGCGCGGCCGACTACCCGCCGGACTGGTCCAGGGTGCGGGAGGTCGCGGACGCGGATCCCGCGCCGGGGGCGCTGCTGACGCTGCCGTGGGGGGCCTACCGGGCGTTCGGCTGGAACGGGGGCCGGGTGGTGCTCGACCCGGCGGTCAAGCTCTTCCGGCGGAGGGTCGTCTGGAACGACGGCCTGCCGGTCGGGCTGGGAGACGGCCGCACGCTCACCCTCGCCACCGAGGACCCGCTGGCGCGCAGGGTCGGCGCGCTCCTCGCGGGGTCAGGCCCGCTGACCGGGCCGCTCGCCGCGGAGGGGATCAGCCACGTGCTGATCCAGAGATCGAACGAGAACCTGTTCCGTGCCAGGCTCCCCGGCGCAAGGCTGGTCTTCGCTGGTCAGGACCTGCTTCTCTTCCGCCTCTGATTCGCTGAGATGCAACTATGTCGCGATTTACCAGCTGGTAACATTATTTATCACATTTTTACCGATTGACTAGCTGAAGACCTGTATCAGGTTCTACTGTCGGGCAGACCGCACGACCACGCGTTGGAGGGAGAACTCGAGTGTTGCGAGTGATTGCCGCTCTGGCGGTAGGGGCGGTGCTGGCGGTCGGAGCATCCGTGGCCGTCACGAACGTCGCGGCGCCCACCCCCGAGCCGCCCAACAGACCGCTCTACAACTACGGCACCAGGTGACGGCCCGGGGCCGCCTGCCGGCCCCGGCAGCCGCCTGAGCGCCGGTATCCCCGACGCGAGGGAAACCCGTTCCGGGTCACGTCGACGCGACAGGGCCTGGCCGCCGCATGCGCGAAATCCCCCCGGCGCCGTTCTCGCATGTCGTGCGGCGGCGGTTCACCCGGACACCCGACATCCGGACCCGTCGTGCGAGGGCGCGCCGTACGGAGTCAACGAAGTCAACGGAGTCACAGGAGACGCAGGAGATAGGAGTGGTCGTGGCCGGACAGGGCGCCAGGGCGACCCCCCGGGCCTCGGGCCCGCCGCCCGCCGCGGGCCTGGTGGCCGCGACGGCGCGGCAGCGGCAGTCCATGCGCGGGGTGCGCGTCGCCGTCCTGAACTTCCGCGAGCCGCTGCAGTCGGTGGCGGGCGGCGCCGAGGAGTACGCCTGGCAGGTCAGCCGCTACCTGATCGGGCAGGGAGCGTCGGTCACCTTCGTCACCTCCAGGGAGGCCGGGCAGTCCGCGGCCGAGGAGCGCGACGGCATCGCGCTGCGGCGGATGGGCAACCCCTTCCTCGTCTACCTGCTGGTCCCGCTCTGGCTGCTGTGGCGGCGCCGGAGCTTCGACGCCGTCATCGACTGCATGAACGGCATCCCCTTCTTCGCCCCCCTGGTCGTGAGACGGCGTACGGCGGTCGTCTCCCTGGTGCACCACGTGCACGACCGCCAGTTCCACGCCTTCTTCCCGCGCTGGCTGGCCCGGATCGGCTGCTTCGTGGAGGGGCCGGTCGCCCGGCTCGTCTACCGGCGCCGCGCGACCGTCACGGTCTCGGAGTCCTCCAGGAACGAGCTGCGCGAGCGGCTCGGCTGGCTCGCGCCGATCCAGGTCATCCCGAACGGCAGCCCGGTGGCCCGCCCGGTCGCGAACGTCGGGGACACGACGGGAGATCCCGCCGTGGTCTACCTCGGCAGGCTCGTGGGCCACAAGCGCGTCGAGCGGGTGGTGGACCTCGCCGGTGACCTCGCGGGGGCCTGGCCCGGCATCCACGTGCACGTGATCGGGCGCGGCGGCGAGCGGGAGCGGCTCGCCGCCCACGCGGCCCGCCGAGGACTGGAGGACCGGGTCCACCTGCACGGCTTCCTGCCCGAGGCCGCCAAGAACGCGATCCTGGGGGCGGCGCGGGTCAACGTCACCGCCTCGGAGTTCGAGGGCTGGGGGCTGACCGTGATCGAGGCCGCCGCGCTCGGCGTCCCGACGGTCGCCTTCGACGTCGCGGGACTGCGCGACTCGGTACGCGACGGTGTCACGGGCTGGCTGGTCAGGGAGGGGGAGGCGCTCGCCGACGTGGTGGACCGCGCGCTGCGGGAACTGTCGGACCCGGCCAGGCGCGAGGAGATCCAGCAGGCGTGCAGGCTCTGGGCCGCCGAGTTCACCTGGGGGAGAACGGGCGCTACGATGACCGGACTAATCACCACGGAACTATCTAAAAACGGTCGTCACCTCCATGTATCCGATCCCTGTCTCGCCACGGGTGAGACCGACCCGCCATAAGTGTCCGTGATCTCTGAGGCGTGGATCACCCGCCTGACCGCGCCTCCCGCCACGTTCGGAGCCTCCGACACCGGGCTGCGCCGCAGGCTCAGGTTGCTCGCGGGATGCCTCTTCCTCGCGGCCGTCGCCTTCAACATGGCGCCGGGCATGCTCATCGCCGAGACGAAGCTGGACATGCCGATCAACCCGATCGGCTTCCTGTCCCAGGCGCTGAACATGTGGGACCAGGACTATCTGGGACACCTGCAGAACCAGGCGTACGGCTACATCTTCCCGATGGGCCCCTTCTACACCCTGCTGATCAACGCGGGCATGCCCCCGTGGGTGGTGCAGCGGCTCTGGGTGACGCTGATCCTGTGCGTGGCCTTCGTCGGCGTCGCCCAGGTGGCGAGGGCGCTGCGGATCGGCGGGCAGCTCGCCGGGGTGCTGGCCGGTCTCGCCTACGCGCTCGCCCCGCACGCGCAGGCGCTCATGGGGTTCAACTCGGTGGAGTTCGCCCCCAGCGCCGTCCTGCCCTGGGTACTGCTCTTCCTCATCCGGGGAGCGCGGGGCGAGACGAGCCCGCGCAGGGCCGCCTGCCTGTCGGCGCTGGCGTTCCTGTGCGCGGGCGGCATCAACGCCGCCGCCGAGCTGGCCGTGCTCGTCGTACCGATGATCTACCTGCTGACCCGGGCGCGCGGCCCGCGCAAGCGGCGGCTGATCGCCTGGTGGCTCGCCGCGATCGCCGCGGTGTCGTTCTGGTGGCTCGTCCCCCTGGTGATGCTCGGCCGGTACGTCTTCTCCTTCATGCCTTTCACCGAGAACGCGTGGACGACCACGGTCGTGGGCTCGCTGACCAACGTGCTGCGCGGCATGAACAGCTGGGTGGCCTTCCTGCCGGTGGACGGCCGTCCCTTCCTGCCCGCCGCCTACGAGCACGCCACCACCCCCTGGCTCGTGCTGGTCACCGCGCTCGTCGCCGGGCTGGGACTGGCCGGGCTCACCCTCGCGCGCACGCCCGAGCGGGCCTTCCTGCTGCTCACCACGCTCGTGGGCGTCGCCATCCTCGTCGCGGGACACGCCGGGCCGCTCGCCGAACCCCTCAGGGCGCTGCTGGACGGCCCGCTCGCGCCGTTCCGCAACCTGCACAAGTTCAACGCGCTGGTACGGCTGCCGCTGGTGCTCGGGCTCGCCGCGCTCGTCTCGTACGTGGGGGCGCGCAGGGCCGTCGTCCGCCTCCCCGTCGCGGTGGCGGGGGCCGGGCTGGTCGGGCTCACCCTCGTCCCCGTCGCCGCCGCGGGCATCGCGCCGAGCGGCGCGTTCGCCGACGTCCCCGAGCACTGGCGGCAGGCGGCCTCCTGGCTGGACGACCGGGCCGACCAGGGCACCGTGCTGGTCCTGCCGGGAGCCCGGCGCGGCGAGTACACCTGGGGACGGCCGCTCGACGAGCCGTTCCAGCCGCTGCTGAAGAAGGCCCGCTGGGTGAGCAACACGATCGTGCCGTGGGGCACGGCCGGCTCCAACCGGCTCGTCAAGGCGATCGACGACCGCTTCGCCAACGGGCAGGGGTCGGAGGGGCTCACCCAGGCGCTGCGCCGGATGGGCGTGCGCTACCTGCTGATCCGCAACGACCTCGACAGGGTCGCCTTCGGCGACGCGTGGCCCGCCCGCGTGCACGAGGCGCTGGACCGTTCTCCCGGCCTGAACCGGGTGCGCGGCTTCGGGCCCACGGTCGGCTTCGAGGACTCCTCGACCGGCGCGGGCTGGCTCGACCAGCCGTACACGTCCCTGGAGATCTACGAGGTCGCCGGGGCCCGTCCCGTGGTCGGCACGGTCGCCGCGGAACGGCCGCTGCGGGTCTCCGGCGGCCCCGAGGCGCTGCTCACCATGGCCGAGGAGGGCGTCCTCGACGACGACCGGCCGGTGATCCTCGGCGACGACCCCGGCGCGGACGCGATCCCCGCCGCCGACACCGTCCTCACCGACACCATGCGGCGGCGCGAGCTGGTGGTGAGCGACCTGCGCAGGCCGTACGGCGAGACGATGACGCCCGACGAGCCCTACGAGGGCCGGGGGCCCGCCTACGACCTCACCGATCCGGCGTGGGCCGACCCCAAGACGGTCGCCGTCTTCACCGGGATCAAGGGCGTCACCGCCTCCTCCTCGCAGTCCAGGCTCGGCGTGACCCCCGGAACCCGCGACGGCGGGCAGCAGCCGTACGCCGCGGTGGACTTCGACCTGCGCACCGGCTGGCGCTCCACCGGCTGGAAGCCGCCCACCGAGCAGTGGCTGGAGGTCCGGTTCACCGAGCCGATCTCGGTGCCCTCGATGCAGGCCGTCTTCGAACGCTCGGAGAACGCGGTGACGGTCTCCGAGGTCATGGTGGAGACCGACACCGGCAGGGTGCGCACCAGGCTCGGCCTCACCTCGCTGTGGGAGAAGCTGAACGTCCCGCAGGGCAGGACGTCCCGGCTCCGGATCCGGGTCACCGGCGTCCTCCGCGACCCCAACCCCCGGGTCGGCATCACCGAGCTGTCCATCCCCGGGGTCCGCCCCGGGCGCACGCTCGTGGTGCCCGCCGAGGGGCCGGCCTCCTCGGCGGGCACCTCGGAACCGGGGCGGACGGTCGTGACCAGCCGGACGGACACCGCCCCCGGCTGCATGCTCGGCTCCTACGCCTGGACCTGCTCGGACAGGCTGCGCTTCGTGGGCGAGGACGGATACGCCTTCGACAGGTCGGTCCCCGTCGCCACCGGAAGGCGGGTGCTGGAGGGCAGGGCCGTGCTCACCGACCAGCGGGTGGCGGAGGCCCTGCTCATGCCCACCGGGAGCTTCCCGCGCGCCACCGCCTCCTCCACCGCGGGCGACATCCCGGCCACCGGCGCCTACGCGGCCTTCGACGACGACCGCAGGACCATCTGGTACGCCGGGGACAAGGACCTGGCGCCCTCGCTCTCCGCCGAACTGGGCAGGAAGGTGACCCTGTCGCGGCTGCGCGTCGACTTCCCCGACACCAGGCTGGGCGCCCCGCCGGTCCGGGTCACCATCGAGACCGACGGCGGCGTCCGGTACGCCTGGGCCTCGAAGGACGGGTGGATCCGCTTCGCGCCGATGAGGGCGAGCCGGGTGAAGCTCACCTTCGCGGCCCTCGGCTCCTGGCGGATGGAGGTGCTCGGGGTGGCCGTTCCGGGCGTCGCGCCGCTGCCCGCCCTGGACACGCAGCCGGTGAGGATGCCCTGCGGGTTCGGCCCGACGCTCACCGTGAACGGGGTCGAGACGCCCACCGAGATCCACAGCGGGACCCTGGGCGACCTGCTCAACGGCCGCCCGGTCGGCTACCGGGCCTGCGAGGCGGTGTGGTCCCAGGGCGGCACGCTGCGGGTGCGCGCCGCCGCGCTCCAGGGCTTCCGGGTGGATTCGATGGTCCTGCGCGCCACCGGAGGCGGGATCGGGAGCGCCAAGAGCACCGGTAGCACCGGGAGCGGGAGCGATGGGGGCGCCACGAGCACCGGAGCCGCCGGGAGCACCGGGAGGGCCGGGAGCGCCGGGGACGCGGCGGCGGTGACCCTGCGGCCGGTGGCCGTCGAGAGGTGGGACGCCGGGGAGCGCCGGGTCAGGGTCTCCACGACGGAGCCCTCCTACCTGGCGCTCGGCGAGAACTTCAACCGGGGCTGGCAGGCGTCGCTCGGCGGGCGCGTGCTGGAGCCGGCCCGGCTGGACGGCTGGCGGCAGGCGTGGCTGCTGCCCCCAGGGAGCGGGACCGTCGTGATGACGTACGCCCCCGACGGCCTCTACCGGACGTCGCTGATCGCGGGCTGGGCGCTGGTCGCGCTGGTCGTCGTGCTCGCCCTGGCCCGCCCCCGCCCGGCTGGGAGGCTTCCCGCGTCGCCGCCCGCGACGGTGCGGGCGGCCTGGCTGTGGCCGCTCGCCCCCGCGCTGGGCCTCCTGGCCGAGGGCTGGGCCGGTGCCGTGCTGACCGGTCTGGTGGCGGCGCTCGCCCTGTGGCTGCGGGGCGTCGCCGGGGCCGGGCACAGCGCGGGCGGCCCGCCGTACCGGATCGGCCGGGTGCTGCTCACGCCGTTCCCGGTGGCGGCGGCGCTCGGCGCGGCCGGTCTCGCGCTCGGCTACGGCGGGGACGCCGGAGCGGTGGCGGCGCAGTACCTGTGCCTGGTCGCGCTCGGCCTGCTGCTCGCCGCGGCGCGCGTGCCGCCGCCGCCCCGCTCGTGGCTGCCGGCCCGGGCACGGGCGCAGGACGGTCCCCTCCGACAGGACGGTCCCCTCCAACCCGCGGAGCGACGATGAACGACCAGAGGACGCGCGGCGTGCTGCTCCTGGTCGCCGGTGCCTTCCTGATCACGATGGCCGCGCTGGTCCGCCTCTACGTCTATCCCAGCGGCCTGCTGCTGCCCGCCGAGCAGGACCGGATCACCAAGCTGACCACCGAGTCCGGCTCCTACTTCGACACCGCCACGCTGCGCACGCACCGGGGCGTCCCCCTGGAGACGGTCGTGGCCAGGTACGGGGACACGGTCAGGTCCACGCCCGACGTCGCCGTGTGGACCGAGTTCGTCTCCCTCGCCACCCGCGACGGACAGCGCGTCGACTACCACGAGCGGCGCGCCGCCTTCGACCGCCGCACGGGGCTGGCGGTCAACTGCTGCGAGAACTACGTCGACGAGAACGCGAACCCCGCCCCGCGCGGGCTGGTGTTCCGCTGGCCCTTCGACGCCCGGCCGATCGCCTACCAGGTCTACGACCCGCTCGTCCGGCGCCCGGTGGCCGCCCGCTTCGAGGGGATCGAGACCCTGTACGGCGTCCGGGTCAACCGCTACGCGCAGCGCCTGGTCAACGAGCGGCTCGTCCAGCAGCCCATGGAGCTGCCCGGGTCGGTCCTCGGCCTGGGCGGCGGGAGGGCGTTCCCCGTCAACGCCTACCTCGAAGGGACCCGCACCTTCTGGGTGGAGCCGGAGAGCGGCATGGTGATCGGGTTCAGGGAGAACCTGGTCAAGACCCTGCGCACCCCCGACGGCCGGGGGCGGCTGGTCGCGCTCGCCGCCGACATGCGTACCAGCGCCGGGGACGAGCGGTGGAACGCCGGGGAGGCGGAGCAGTTCGGCCGCTGGACGACGCTCGTCAACCGGGTGGTCCCGCTGTCGTGCGCCGTACTCGGCGCGCTGCTGCTGGTGGCGGGCCTGCGGGTGCAGGCCCGCGCCCCTGTCCCCGCTCCCGCGAACGCCGAGGACGGTGACGGTCTTGGCAAGGACGGCGAGGACGGCCTCAGCGAGGACGGCGAGGACGGCGAGGACGCAGACGGTACGGATGGTTCCGGCCAGGAGGGCGGAAACCCGGACGGCTCTCCCGAGAAGGACGGCGGGGACGTGGACGGCCCTCGTGAGAAGGACGGCCCCCGTGAGAAGGACGGCCCCCGTGAGAAGGAGGGCGACGGGGATGAGGGCGGGGAGCGGGTCAGCGGCGGCGGAGGCGGTGGAGCCGCAGCGACGGAGCCTCGACCAGCCGGTGGCTGAGGTCGGCGAGCAGCACGGTGAACGCGGTGCACACCACCAGCGTCGTCAGCAGGCCGCCGGTGAAACTCTGCTGGCCGGTCAGCTCGTACCAGCCCACGATCACCACGAACTGCCACAGGAAGACGCCGTAGGAGATGCGGCCGAGATAGCGCATCGCCCGGTTGCCGAGCAGCGAGCGCAGCGGCGAGGGCTCGGAGGTCTGCAGGGCCACCGGGGCCAGCAGGGCCAGCACGAAGACCGTGTAGAGGGTCATCTCGAAGATGTCCGTCCACAGGTCCTGGATCTCGAAGAGGCGGCCCCCCGCGACGGGGCTGGCCGCGACGGCGTAGACGAGGGCGGCGATGATCCAGCAGGTCACCCACGACTCGCGCAGCCCCCGGGTCAGCCGCCGGACCGGGGCGTCCGGGTCGGTCTCGGCGTGCGCCCAGAGCGAGACGACCGCCAGCGCCATGCCCGTCGCGAAGTAGAGCATCGACCGGGGGAGCCAGAGCCCGAGTTCGGGCCGGTGCACCGGGAGGTGGCTGAAGATCGCCCAGAGGGGGGAGACCAGGGCGAGCGCGCAGACGCCGGTGAGCAGCAGCCGGGCCCTCGCCACCGGGTCCGCGCCGCGCCGGGCCAGGGCGCGCAGCGCGACGGCGATCAGCGGGAGGGCGAGGTAGAAGGTCATCTCGACCGAGAGGCTCCACATCTGCCCGAGCCCCGGCGGGCTCGCCCCGGCCCACCACGGGTCGGGGACGTAGTTCTGCACCAGCAGCAGGAAGGGCAGCCAGCTGACCGGGTCGGCCGCCCGCGGCCACGACCACAGCGACAGCGCGACGGCGACCACGAGCCAGTACGCGGGCAGGATGCGCAGCGCCCGCTTCCACAGGTAGTCGCCGACGCGAGGGGGAGTCGTGCCCTCCGTGCCCTCCGTGCCCTCCATGGCCTCCCTGGCCCAGGGCCGGTAGAGGAGGAAGCCGGAGAGCAGGAAGAAGATCGGCACCGCGATGTCGCCCCGGGAGAGCAGGGCGGGCAGGAACCCCTCCCGCAGGGAGGCGCCCGTCGTGCTCGCCACGTGGTATACCAGGACGCCGAAGGAGGCGACCGCGCGGACGCCGTCCATGGCGTCGAGATGCCCGCCGACCGCCGGGAGATCCCGTACGTCCCCGGCCGCCGGACCCCGGTGAACCGGCATAGAACCTGTTTCGGTCACTTTTTGGCATCCCTGGTGACGTAGATGATTCCCGGCACTAACATATCGCGAAATGGAACATGTTATAGGGCGATCCGGACACCTATACAGCGCACGGCCCCTGGAGGAGCGATGCGTCGCGTCATCGGTTTGGTGTTGATCGGAATCGGGGCATTCCTCATTGTTCTCGCACCGCTCGTGCGGTTCCAGGTGGCGCCCAGTCTCATCGCCGCCCCCGCCGACCAGTACGGCATCAGCAAGCTGGAGGCCGTCGACGCCCAGTACTTCAGTCCCGGGGACCTGAAGGTGATGACGGGCGACCTCGACATCACCGTCACCACCAGGGGCGACGTCGCCGCGGCCGAGGGCGACCGGGTCGTCTGGGAGGAGGCGATGGCGGTCAACGACGTCACCAACCAGAACCCCCTCATCAACTTCACCGAGCGCCGCAGCGCCTTCAACAAGTACACCGGCGAGGGCGTCAACTGCTGCAACGTCAACATCGACAAGACCCCCGTGCGGCTCCAGGGCCAGATCTACAAGTGGCCCTTCGACGTCGAGAAGAAGACGTACAGCGTGTTCAACTCGACCACCGGCAAGGCGTTCGACGCCAAGTTCGTCGGCGAGGAGCAGGTCGGGGGGCTCACGGTCTACCGGTTCGAGCAGTCCGTCCCGGCGACCAAGATCGACACCATCACCGCCCCGGCCTCCGTCCTCGGCATGGACGACCCCGGCGACGTGCAGGTGGACCGGATCTACGACGGCGTCAACACCTACTGGATCGAGCCGGTCACCGGCTCGCCGGTGCGGCAGGAGCAGCAGCGCCACGACGTGCTCAAGACCCAGGACGGGGTCGAGCGCTCGCTCGCCTTCGTCGCCACCGCGAAGATGACCCAGCAGACCCAGGACGACCTGGTCAAGAACGCGGTCGACGGCAGGAACACCATCACGCTGCTCAAGACCACGATCCCGGTGGCGCTCCTGGCGGGCGGCCTGATCCTGGTCGTCGTCGGCTTCCTCCTCATGAGGCGCCGCAGGGACGTCTGAGAGGCGTCGCCTTGGGGACGTCCGAGAGTCGGCCGAGCCTCTGACGGAACCACGGAGGGAGGCCGCGGGCACACGCCCGCGGCCTCCCTCTTTCGCGTTCCCCGGCGCGATACCACTGGAACGTGTTCCACCTTTTCCCTGCTTCATTACTCGCGAGTAGCTTAGGGTTGCGGCAAACGGAAATATTCGGGAATAGAACACGTTGCAGTTTGTTCCCGGCCGGTCGTAAAGTCGTGGTATGCGGACACGTGTTACCGACATGCTCGGGATAGAGTTGCCGATCTTCGCGTTCAGTCACTGCCGTGACGTCGTCGCCGAGGTCAGTCGCGCGGGGGGGATGGGCGTGCTCGGCGCCCTCTACTTCACCCCCGAGGAGCTCGAGATGGAGCTCAAGTGGATCGACGACCACGTCGACGGCAGGCCGTACGGCGTCGACGTGGTCATGCCCGCCTCGTACGCGGGCTCCGACCTCGGCGTCGACTCCCCAGAGGACCTCGTGGGGCGGCTCCAGGGGATGATCCCCCAGGGGCACCGGGAGTTCGTCGACGGCCTGCTCGCCTCCCACGGCGTGCCGCCGCTCTCGGCCGACGCGGACGCGGGGAAGGTGCTGCTCGGCTGGACCGACGCCACCGCCCGCCCGCAGGTCGAGGTGGCCCTGCGGCACCCGATCGCGCTGCTCGCCAACGCGCTGGGCCCGCCCCCCGCCGACGTGGTCGAGCAGGCCCACGCCAAGGGGGTGAAGGTCGCCGCGCTCGCCTCCACCCCCCGGCACGCGATCAAGCAGGTCGAGGTCGGCGTGGACATCGTGGTGGCCCAGGGCACCGAGGCGGGCGGGCACACCGGGGAGATCTCCACGATGGTCCTCATCCCGCAGGTCGTGGACGCCGTCGACGTCCCCGTACTCGCCGCGGGCGGCATCGGCGACGGCCGCCAGATGGCGGCCGGGCTCGCGCTCGGCGCCGAAGGGGTGTGGACGGGGTCGATCTGGCTCGCCGTGGAGGAGGCCGACACCTCCGAGGTGGTCAAGCAGCGCATCCTGGCGGCCACCTCGCGCGACACCGTGCGCTCGCGGTCGTGGACCGGCAAGCCCGCGCGGCTGCTCAAGAACGAGTGGACCGACGCCTGGGAGTCCCAGGAGTCGCCCGGCACGCTCCCGATGCCGCTGCAGTTCATGCTGATCTCCGAGGCGCTCCGCCGGATCGGCCGCTCCGACGCGACCGAGCTGGCGACCTTCCCCGCCGGGCAGATCATCGGCACGATGAACCAGGTCAGGTCCACCAGGGACGTCGTCTTCGGCATGATCGAGCAGTACGTCGAGGCAATGGAACGATTGGGCCGCATTACCAACGAGTAGGTAGCTCATACCTGGACGAATGGGCTAAGAACTCATCAGAGCCGATGAGTTTGGAGAACGATGGCGTCGCCCCAGGTCACCGACCGCGCCCCCGATCCTCTGGTGAGGGTTTCCCGGCCCCTCCCGGGGAGCCGGCGGGTGTTCGGCGTCGCGCTCGTCCTCGTCGCGGCCCAGCTGGTCTGGCGGGGCGTGGTCCTGCACCGGGGCGGCTTCTTCGGCGACGACCTCAACATGGTGGGCCGGGCCGCGGCCGAGCCGTTCGGACTCGACTACCTGTTCGGGGTCTACTCCGCGCACGTGATGCCGGTCGGGATGATCGCCAACAAGGTCGTCACCTCGCTCGGCGCGTACAACTGGACGGTGACCGCGGCGGCGCTGCTGCTCTTCCAGCTCGCCGCCTCGCTCGCCGTGTACCGCATGCTGCGCGTGCTGTTCGGGGCCCGCTGGGCGATCCTGGTGCCGTTCTCCCTCTACCTGTTCACGCCGCTCGCCCTGCCCGCCTTCTACTGGTGGGCGGCGGCGGTCCAGGCCCTGCCGCTGCAGATCGCCATCGCGATGGCGGTCGCCTCCCACGTGACGTTCCTGCGGTCGGGGCGGGGCGTGGACGCGGTCGTGACGGGACTGTGGTTCCTGTTCGGGCTCGGCTCCTTCCACCTCAAGGCCGTCTTCGCCATCCCCCTGCTGCTCGTCCTGGTAACGGTCCTGTACTTCCCGGTCCGCGAGCGCCTGCGTTCCCTGGCGGTCGTGTTCGGCGCGTACGCGGTCATGGCGGGCGCCTACTCGATCCTGTTCCTCCTGCAGCTCGACCGCCTGCACGGCCAGACCGTCGGGGCGCCCGCGTCCGAGGTGGCGGGCCGGGCGATGGCGCGGATGCTGGGCGTCACCCTCCCCGTGCTCGCGGCCGGGGGCCCGGGACCCTGGTGGTACAAGTTCTACGCGGTCCCGCCCCAGCTGATGATCGGCGCGGCCTGGCTGCTCGTCGCGGTGGTCGTCGCCGTCACCCTGTTCTTCCGGCGCGGGGCGTGGAAGGCGTGGCTGATCCTCACCGTCTATCCGCCCCTCCTCATGGTGCCGATCCTGGCCGGACGCTCCCTGGACCGCGCCCTGGGCGAGGAGGCCCGCTACCTCGCGGACGTGACCCCGGTGATCGCCCTCTGCCTGGCGCTCGCGATGCTCCCGCTGCTGGGCGAGACGCGCCCGTACCGCAGGCGGATCCCGGCCCGCGCCGCCGTCAGGACCGCCTGCGCGCTGCTGGCGGCCGGGGTCGCCGCCTGCTCCGTCTACTCCGCGCACAGATACGTGACCGGGACGGAGCCGGGGCGGGCCGAGATCCGCTCCTACCTCGCCTCGGTGCGGACCACGCTGGCCGCCGCCCCGCCGGGCAGCGACGTCTACCCCCAGCAGACCCCCTACGACCAGTTCGGCTTCGGGTACGGGGACGAGGGGCTCAGCAACCTCACCCTCAGCCCGCTGGCCCCGCCCGAGCTTGCCGCCCTCATGCGCAACCCCCGGCCGGCCGCCGCCCCGCTCGTGCTCGACCGCACCGGCCGCCGTCTCGTCCCCGCCCGCCTCACCGGCCCTTACGTCGCCGCCCCCGGCGGCTGCTTCCCCCAGCGGGGCGGCATGATCTCGGTCCCCCTCACGCACAAGGGCGGCATGGTCGTGCTCGGCCTGGACTACCGCTCCACCGCCCGGACGGCGGCCTACGTGCGCGTCGGGGAGCAGGAGACCGAGGTCGTCTTCGAACAGGGAACCGGCAGGATCCACATCCCCTTCACCGCCCCCGGCGCCTCCGTGCGGATGGAGATCCTCTCGGCCGACACCCAGGTCTGCGTCATCGGCGGCCTCTTCGGCGGCCCGGTCCCGCGCTAGGGGAGCGACGGAGGAGCGCCGGAGGGGCGTTGGAGGAGCAGGCCCGGAGTCCGGTCGGTGGTCATGGGCGATCGGTGACCAGGTGACGAGCCGGTCGGTGACCGGGTAGACGAGCCGGTCGGTGGTGCGGCCGCGCCAGAGCGCGGCGTCGCCCGCTTCTGTCGAGACGAGCACGACTTTCGTCGATTTGTGA
Source organism: Streptosporangium vulgare (assembly GCF_042428775.1). Lineage (NCBI taxonomy): Bacteria > Bacillati > Actinomycetota > Actinomycetes > Streptosporangiales > Streptosporangiaceae > Streptosporangium > Streptosporangium vulgare. The sequence goes on from NZ_JBHMBS010000003.1 coordinate 223,556, forward strand.
CATAAAGGTATGGGCAAGCTGCAGATCTTGCTTTAGATTACGGCGAAGAGCGGCATTACCCCCTTCAGTGTCACAACAAATCAGACCCCGGCATCCGCCATTCGATCGACCGTATCGGCGGTGCCGCACACCCCCCACGCCGCGCTGAACGCGGCAACTTCACCGAGATGGGACTGGCCATGCGGAAATTACCCCTGTTATCCGTCTCACTGCTCACCGCGCTCTCATGGCTCGTCGTACCTGCTCAAGCGCACGCGGCGGTGCCGCCGCAGGAGCCGGGCGTCACCCTGCGCGCCTATGACGTCCAGGTCGAACTGTCCAAGCTCTGCACGCTCAAGCCCGGTCAGACGCCCAACGTGGACAAGCTGATGCCCACGATCGACTGGACCTCCGACGCGGACTTCGGCCTGACCGACATGTTCGTCACCGAGGCCATCGGCAACATCTCCATCGCCACCGCGGGCGCGTACGAGTTCCGGCTCACCAGCGACGACGGCTCCCGGCTGCGCATCGACGACACCGTCGTGATCACCAACGACGGGCGGCACGGGGCGATCGCCGTGGACGGCACGATCACCCTGACCACCGGCTACCACGCGCTGCGCGTCGACCACTTCGAGCACCTGTACGGCCAGCGGCTCAAGCTGGAGTGGAAGCCCCCCGGCTCCTCGGGGTTCACCCTCGTACCGAACTCGGTGCTGAGCACGGACGCGGACGTGGTGCGGGTCACCGCCCCCGGGCGCAAGGAGTGCGAGAGCGGCGCCGACTCTCCGGGCGACGGGCTGCCGCTGCAGTCGGTGCACCCCGACTTCACGCTCACCGACCTGCGGCCGGAGGGTTTCCAGCCGCAGGTGACCGCGATGGACTGGCTGCCCGACGGCCGGTTGGCGATCGCCACGTGGGGCGGCTCGAATAACAAGCTCGGCGAGGTCTACCTGCTCGACAACGTCACGGGCAAGACCTCGGCCGCGCAGGTGACCACCAAGAAGATCGCCAGTGGGCTCCAGGAGCCCATGGGCATCAAGTACGTGGACGGCAAGCTCTACGTGTCGGAGAAGTCCCGGCTGGTGGAGCTGAACGACACCAATGGCGACGATGTCGCCGACAACCTCAGGACCGTGGCGAGCTGGCCGTTCGGCGGCAACTTCCACGAGTTCGCGTTCGGGATGCTCTACCGTGACGGCCACTTCTACATCAACCTCTCCGTCGCCATCAACTACGGCGGTGCCACCACCGACCCGCAGCCGGCGCGGAACAGGGGCACGACCATCAAGGTCGACAAGGCCACCGGCGCGGTCGAGTACATCGCCGGCGGTCTGCGCACGCCCAACGGGCTCGGCTGGGGTCCGAACGACGATCTGTTCGTCATGGACAACCAGGGCGGCTGGCTGCCCGCCTCGAAACTGGTGCACGTCAAGCAGGACCGGTTCTTCAACCACTACACCAACCCTGACGGCCCGTTCGACAACAACCCGGTGAGCGAGCCCGTACTCTGGCTGCCGCACAACGAGATCGCCAACTCCCCCAGCACGCCACTGCTCATGAAGCAGGGCAGGTTCGCGGGGCAGATGTTGTTCGGCGACGTCACCTACGGCGGGATCCAGCGCGGCTTCCTGGAGAAGGTCAACGGCGAGTACCAGGGCGCGGTCTTCCGCCTCACCCAGGGCCTTGAGGCGGGGGTCAACCGGATCAGCCTGGGGCCCGACGGCGCCATCTACGCCGGAGGTCTCGGCGCCGGCGGAAACTGGGGCCAGGAGGGCAAGCTCACCTACGGGCTGCAGAAGCTGACCCCCAGCGGCGACAAGGCCTTCGACATCCTCAAGATGCGCGCGATCGAGGGCGGCTTCGAGCTGGAGTACACCCAGCCGCTGTCGGCCGAGACCGCCGCGTCGCTGGCGGCCAGGTACCAGGCCACCCAGTGGCGGTACGCCGCGGCCTCCACCTACGGCGGCCCCAAGGTGGACGAGGAGCCGCTGACCGTCACCTCCGCGGACCTGAGCTCCGACGGGAAGAAGGTCACGCTGAAGATCGCGGGTCTCAAGGCGGGCCGCGTGGTGTACCTGCGGTCGCCGCGCCCGTTCGGCTCGGCGTCGGGGCAGCCGCTGTGGAGCACCGAGGCCTGGTACACGCTCAACACCTTGGTCAACGGCCCGGAGACGGACACCCTGTACGAGGCGGAGAGCGCCTCGCACAGCGGCGGCGCGAAGATGAACACCGACCATCTGGGCTACTCGGGAAGCGGCTTCGTCGACGGCATCCAGACCGAGGGAGCGGCCACGCAGTTCGCCGTGCGCGTGCCCAGGGAGGGCACGTACCACGTGGGCCTGCGCTACTCCAACGGCCCGAACCCCGCGCCCGGCACCAAATCCATGAGCGTGTACGTCAACGGGACCAAGGTCAGGCAGGTGCCGCTGCCCACCACGGAGACCTGGGACCTGTGGGCCACCCGGGTCGAACCGCTCACCTTGCGGGAAGGCGCCAACACCATCGCCTACAGGTTCGACAGCGGCGACAAGGGCAACGTCAACCTGGACTCCATCACCGTGGCCGCGCAGCGGGTGTTCGAGGCGGAGAACGCCACGCTGGGCGGTGGCGCGAAGGCGAACCAGAACCACGAGGGCTACACCTACAAGGGCTTCGTCGACGGCTACTGGAACGAGGGCGCGAGCACGTCGTTCTCCGTCTGGTCGGACTCGACCGGCCCGCACAACGTGGGGCTCCGCTACGCGGCCGACACCGGCAGGTCGGTGAGCGTGTACGTCAACGGCGAGAAGGTCAGGCGGGTGCGGCTGGCCGCCACCGGCGGCTGGGACGCCTGGGCCGTCCAGACGGAGGCGCTCAACCTGACCCGGGGCACGAACACGATCGCCTACAAGTACGACTCGGGCGACACGGGCAACGTCAACCTCGACCACATCTCCGTGTCGAGGGCGGAGCGGATCACGCTGTTCGACGGGACCAGCCTGGCGGCGTGGGAGAAGCGGGCCGGCGGGACGGCCACCTGGCCGATCGCGAACGGCGCCGTGGAGTCCTACGGCGGCGACATCCGTACCCGGCGGACGTTCGGCGACTTCAAGCTCCACGCCGAGTGGTACGAGCCGGACTACCCGCCGGATGTGACCGGGCAGCAGCGCGGCAACAGCGGCATCTTCCTCCAGGAACGCTACGAGGTCCAGGTCCTGGAGTCGTTCGGTGACACCACACTCGCCGCCAACGAGGCGGGCGCGATCTACAACAAGCGCGCGCCCGACCGCAACATGGCCACCGCCTCGGGAACGTGGCAGACCTACGACATCACCTTCCGCGCGGCCCGCTACACCAGCGCGGGAGTGAAGACCGACAACGCGCGGGTCACGGTCGTCTGGAACGGCGTGGTGGTGCACAACGACGTGGCCATCGACGGCGGCACGGGCGACCACATCCCGGAGAGCGCGGCGTCGGGCGGGATCCGTCTTCAGGACCACGGCGACGCCGGCGCGAACCCCCGTTTCCGCAACGTGTGGATCGAACCCGTCTCCTGACCCGCTGATCCCCTGATCCTGCTGATCCTGCTGACCTCATGGCCCGGCAGGCCGTCCCGCCCTCCACGCGTGGCCGGCCTGCCGGGCCATGAGCGTGCCGCTCCCGGCCGCCGCCCGGGCTACGGCACCTGCCCGGCCAGCTCCCGGACGCCCTTGAGGAGCCTGTCCACGTCGGACTCGTCGGTGTAGGGCGCGATCCCGGCCCGGATCGCCCCGGTGTCGCCGAGACCCAGGCGGCGGGAGCACTCCAGCGCGTAGAAGCTGCTCGCGGGCGCGTTGACGCCGCGTTCGGCCAGGAAGCGGTAGGCGTCGGCCGGCCTGACCCGGTCGACGGAGAAAAGCGTCGTGGGGGTGCGGCGGCGCGACGCCGCGCCGTAGAAGGTCACCCCGTCGATCTCGGCCAGCCCGGCCTCGAGCCGGTCGAGCATCACCCTCTCGTGCTCCTCCAGCGCGGCCATCGAACCGGTCAGGCGTTCGCGCCGGGTCCCCTCACCGGGCACGAGACCGGCGAGGAAGTCGACCGCCGCCGTCGTACCGGCGAGCAGCTCGTACGGCAGCGTGCCCAGCTCGAAGCGTTCGGGCACCGCGTCGCTGGAGGGGAGCAGCTTGTCGGGGCGGACGGTCTCCAGCAGGCCGGGGTCGGCGGCGAGCACGCCCAGGTGCGGCCCGAGGAACTTGTACGGCGAGCAGGCGTAGAAGTCGGCGCCCAGCCGCCCGACGTCGACCAGGCTGTGCGGCGTCAGGTGCACGCCGTCGACGTAGAGCAGCGCCCCGGCCCCGTGCACCCGCTCGGCGATCGCCGGGACGTCCGGGCGGGTGCCCAGCAGGTTCGACGCGGCCGTGACGGCCACCAGCCTCGTGCGCTCGGTGAGCAGGCTCGCGATCGCGTCGACGGCCAGCTCGCCGCTCTCCGGGTCGAAGTCGGCCCGGCGCACCGTGGCCCCGCGCGCCTCGGCGGCCTGCGTCCAGGGCCGGATGTTCGCGTCGTGGTCCAGCGTGGTGACCACGACCTCGTCACCGGGGCCCCACTCCTTGGCGAGCGCGCGGGACATGTCGTAGGTGAGCTGCGTCATGCTCCGGCCGAACACGACGCCGCCCGGTGTGGCGCCGAGCAGGTCGGCCATCGCCCGGCGCGCCTCGGTCACGATCCCGTCGGCCCGCCGCTCGGCGGCGGTCTCGGCCCCCCGGTTGGAGACCGCGGCCCGCAGCGCCCCGGCCACGGCCTCCGCGACCGCCTCGGGCACCTGCGAGCCCCCCGGCCCGTCGAAGTGCGCCGCACCCTCGTGCAACGCGGGAAAACACGCCCGTACAGCCGCTACGTCGTATGCCACGAATTCTCCAGAGTTACGGTGATCATCGGCTTGGCCCGAGTGGTTCCCTGGGGCGGACCTTCAGAGTACGAGGAGGAAGTCACGGCCTGATCTGTCGGTGCTGGGCGTACGCCGTGGCTGTTCCCCTTCTGGCCGTCCAACAGGTTCACCCCGCTGAAGCGACGCCTTCCGGCTCCCAGGGCGGGCCGTTCCCGGACCAGGCTCGGGGCTGGGGCCGTACCGCGGACTCGCGGTGCCAGGACGAGGGGCGCACCACAGCACGCCACTCTGTTCGGGAAATTACCCGTTTCCGCTGCCAGCGGAGATGTATTATTTCCCGAACATGTGAAAGGTGGGAGGTCATGCCGACATCACCGCGGCCCCCGAGCGAGACGGATGTTCTGCGAGCAGGGATGGGCGCCCTGGCCGACCGGCTGCCCGCTGGATGGGTGGCGCGGCAACCGGAAGGCAGGACGGGCATTGATCGTGAGGGCGACGCGCTTCTGGACGCGCTTCTGACGGTGACGGCGCCGGACGGAGCTTCGGTCACTTTGGTGATGGAGGTCAAAACTCTGGTGGAGGGACGCGACATCGCCGCGATACGAGAGCGGCTGACGCACTTCACGCACGAGATTCCCGGCAGTCGCGGTGTGGTGGTCGCCAGATACCTGTCGGCACCGGTGCGCAAGCGCCTCTCCGACGCGGGTCTTTCCTATGTCGACGCGACGGGGAACATGCTTTTGAACGTGCCCAGGCCCGGACTGTACGTCGCGGACCGGGGGGCCGATCGTGACCCGTGGCGAGGCCCCGGCAGGCCGCGGGGGTCCCTGAAGGGTGCTCCTGCCGCGAAGACCGTGCGCGCACTGCTCGATTACGACAGGTCATGGACGGTTCGCGGGCTGGTCGACGTCACCGGTGCTTCCATCGGGGCGACCTATCGGGTGATCGAGTTCCTGGAGAGTGAGGACCTGGCGACACGAGACGCCTCGGGCATGGTGACCGTGCCTGACTGGAGTGCGCTGCTGCGTCGTTGGAGCGGTGACTACGGGTTCGTCAGGAGCAACCGCGTCACGCGGTGGATAGCGCCGAGAGGCCTGCCGGATCTGGTGAGGCGCGCCGCGGGCAGCCCCGTCGAGTACGCGGTGACAGGGACCCTGGCCGCTTCCGAGTGGGCCGCCTACGCGCCCGCACGCTCAGCGATGATCTATACGGCAGATGCCGACCAGGCCGCGCGACTGTGGGATCTTCGTTCCGCCGACGCCGGAGCGAACGTGATGTTGGCAGAACCTGACATAGACATTGTCTTTACCCGCACCCTTGCCACTGATTCCGATCTCACGATCGCGGCACCCGCCCAGGTCGCCGTCGACCTGATGACCGGACCTGGACGCAGCCCATCCGAAGCCGAGGAGCTTCTCAAATGGATGACCCAGCATGAATCCTTCTGGCGACGATAAAGACGACCTTCTCATCAGGTCTCGTCGCGCTCTCCTTGACGCCTTGGGGGCACTGGACGCTCACCGGGACGCGGTGATCGTGATCGGCGCGCAGGCGATTTACCTGCGCACCGCGGGAAGTCCCGTCGCGCTCGCCGAAACGACCAAGGACAGTGATCTCGCGCTGGACCCCAGAAGGCTCGACGACGATCCGCTCGTGGAGAAATCCATGAGCAGCGCGGGCTTCCACCGTGACCCCGTCGATGGGCAGCCTGGTGCGTGGCTGAATCCTGAGGGGATTCCCGTCGACCTGATGGTGCCCGAAGCCTTGGCCGGGCCGGGTTCGAAAGACAGGCGCGGAGCTCGCATACCACCGCACGATCGCAGGACGGCACGCCGGGCACGCGGTCTCGAAGCCTGCCTTGTCGACAACACGATCATGAGGGTCGGCGCTCTTGACGAGACCGACGCCCGCACATATCCGGTCAGAGTGGCAGGACCGGCGGCGCTGCTGGTCGCCAAGCTCCACAAGATCGCTGAACGCGCCACCGTTCCACATCGACTGAACGACAAGGACGCCCACGACGTATACCGGATTCTGATCGACGTCGACACGGCCGAGTTGGCCTCGGCTTTTGGGACTCTGTGCCAAGACTCCGTCAGCAGCGAGACAACGAACCAGGCGGTCGAGTATCTGACCGGCCTGTTCGCGTCTGGGCCGGGTGCGCTCGGCGCGAGCATGGCCGGACGCGCCGAGGAGGGGATCGGCGAACCTGAAACCGTCGCCTTGTCGGCGTCCCTTCTGGCTGCTGATCTCGTTCAGGCATTCAGGCAGGGCTGAGGCTCGGTCACGGCGCGTCGTTCGGAGATGGTCCCGGTGGTACGCAGGACGTTTCTGACACATAGTTCCGGGAGGTGGCCCGGTGCCGCGCCACGCGGGAAGAGTGCGAGGGATCATTCGCCCCGGTAGACGGCCGGGCGCTTCTCGCGGAAGGCCCGGGAGCCCTCCTTGGCGTCCTCCGAGCCGATGACCGGCCAGCCGATGGCGTCGGAGACCTTCAGGGCCTCGGCCTCGGGCAGGCCCAGGGTCTCGCGGTAGGCGCGGAGGATGGCCTGGACGGCGAGGGGGCCGCACTCGGCGATCTGGGCGGCGATCTCCAGGGCGGTCGTCAGCGCCTCGCCGTCGGGGACGACCCGGTTGACCAGGCCCATGGCCAGCGCCTCCCGGGCGGTGACGGCGCGGCCGGTGAGCAGGATGTCCATGGCGAAGGCGTACGGGATCTGGCGGGGCAGGCGGATCGCGGAGCCGCCCATGGGGAAGAGGGCGCGGCGGGCCTCGAACAGGCCGAGGGTGGCGGACTCGGCGACCACCCGCATGTCGGTGCCGACGAGCAGTTCGGTGCCTCCGGCCACGGCGTACCCCTCGACCGCGCAGACGATCGGCTTCGTCGGCAGCGCGCCGGAGTCGCGGAGCAGGCCCTTCCAGTGGAAGTCGGGGATGGCCGCGGCCCGCTCCCTGACCCGGGCGTCCTGCGACGGGCTGCCCATCGCCTTCAGGTCGGCGCCCGCGCAGAACGTCCCGTGCGCGCCGGTCAGCACGGCGACGCGGACCCCGGGCTCCTCCGAGACGTACGCCCAGGCGTCGGCCAGGCCGACCAGCATGTCGGTGGAGAGCGCGTTCCTCGCCTCGGGCCGGTCCATGGTGACGACCACGACGTGACCGTCACGCTCGACCCGGCAGTGCGGTGTGCTGATCGGCAGGAGTTCCACGGGACGACCTCCGTTGGTTCAACCAGGTGCCTGGTGGGAAATTCTGGACGCGTGTCGGCTCCCGCGCGGTTTGGCGGCCCCGGGGGCCGTTCGCTCCCGCGCGGGGTGGGAGCGGGGTTCCGGCACCGCCGGGCGAGGCGCCTCCCGGGGTGCCGATCCTGCATTGAACGGGTGGGGCCCGTGCTGAGTCAAGCGCTTGCTAGGCGTACCTCGCGGAGTTAGTCTGCCCATGCGTACAAGAACAGATTCTTGTTCTAAACACCCCGTTCCGCCAGGGCTTGTCGCGATAAAGAGAACGTGATTCACTCCGGCGTGCCGGGGCCTTTCCACCGAGAGGATTTCCGATGGGTACGCTCGGTTTCTGGAGATTGGCGCAGGCGGACCCCGAGTGGGTGGCCGCCGTCGACCCGGACGGCACCGAACACCGCGCCGGAGACCTGCTCGCCCGTGCCAACCGCCTCGTCCACGCCCTGAGGGGACTCGGTCTCAAGGCGGGCGACGGCATCTGCGGGCTCGTGCCCAACGGCTCCGACGGGCTCGTCCTCTATCTCGCCGCCCTGCAGGCCGGCTGGTACTACACGCCGATCAACTGGCACCTCACCGGCCCCGAGATCGGCTACATCGTCGCCGACAGCGAGGCGCGCGCCTTCTTCGTCCACGAGCGCTACGCCGAGGAGGGCATGCGCGGCGCCGCCGAGTCGGGCATCCCCGCCGAGCGCGTCTTCACGTTCGGGCGGGTCGAGGGAGCAGTCGATGGAGCAGGCGAGGGAGCACGGTCCGTCGCGGAGCTGACCGAGGGGCAGCCGGACACCGCCCCCGCCGACCGCACGGCGGGCGCCACCATGCACTACACCTCCGGCACCACCGGCAAGCCCAAGGGCGTGCGCCGCCCGCTCAGCGGCCTGGACCCGGACGAGGCCGCCGGGCTGATGACGTTCCTGCTCACCCTGTTCGGCATCACCCCGGGCAAGGAGAACGTCCACCTGGTCACCTCGCCGAACTACCACACCGCCGTCACCCAGTTCGGCGGGACGGCCTTGCAGATGGGGCACACCCTCGTCTACATGGACAAGTGGGACGCCGAGGAGACGCTCCGGCTCTGCGAGAGGTACCGGGTGACCAACTCGCACATGGTCCCCACCCACTTCAAGCGCCTGCTCGCGCTCCCCGCCGACGTGCGGTCCAAGTACGACCTCTCCTCGCTCAGGTGGATGATCCACGCCGCGGCCCCCTGCCCGGTCCCCGTCAAGTGGGCGATGTTGGAGTGGTGGGGCGACTGCATCTACGAGTACTACGCGGCCACCGAGGGCGGCGGCACCATCGCCACCCCGGAGGGCTGGAGGAGTCATCCCGGCACCGTCGGCACCGCCTGGCCGATCAGCGAGCTGCTCATCGTGGACGAGAACCTCGAGCCCGTCCCGACTGGGACCCCCGGCACCATCTACATGAAGATGCTGGGCGTCCGGTTCGAGTACAAGGGCGACCCGGCGAAGACCGCGGCCAACCGGCTGCGCGACCACTTCACCGTCGGCGACATCGGCTACCTGGACGAGGACGGCTACCTCTTCCTCTGCGACCGCAAGGCCGACATGATCATCTCCGGTGGGACCAACATCTACCCGGCCGAGATCGAGAACGAGCTGATGGTCCACCCCAAGATCGCCGACGTGGCCGTGTTCGGCATCCCCGACGAGGAGTGGGGCGAGCAGATCAAGGCCGTGGTCGAGCCCGCGGCCGGTGTCGTCCCCTCGCCCGAGCTGGCGGACGAGCTCATCGAGTCGCTGCGGGGCCGCCTGTCGAGGATGAAGTGGCCCAAGTCCGTCGACTTCATCGCGGAGATGCCCCGCGAACCCAACGGCAAGCTCCTCAAACGCAAGCTGCGTGACCCGTACTGGAAGGGACACGAACGTGCCATCTAGCGAAGACACCCAGGCGCCGCTACGGGCGCGGCACGTGCTGGAGTTCCCCGGCGGATACACGCGCACGACGGGACCGGTGATCGGGCGCTTCCTCACAGAGCTCCGCGACGGGCGGCTCGTCGGGGTCCGCACGGCGGGCGGGCGCACGCTGGTGCCGCCGCTGGAGTACGACCCGGAGACCGGCGACGCCGTGACCGGCGAGTTCGTCGAGGTCGGCCCCGCGGGCACCGTGGAGAGCTGGGCGTGGGTGACCACCCCCAGGAAGAACCACCCGCTGGACCGGCCGTTCGCCTGGGCCCTGATCCGGCTGGACGGCGCCGACACCTCGCTGGTGCACGCGGTGGACGCCGGGGACGTCAGGGCGATGCGCCCCGGGCTGCGGGTGCGCCCCCGCTGGCGGGCCGGGCGCACCGGGCACATCACCGACATCGAGAGCTTCGTCCCCGAGGTGACCAGGATCGTCTCCGAGGTGAGCGTCGAGTACTCCGTGACGCCCGGCCTGGCGCTGACCCGCTTCCTCCAGGGCGTCGCCGAGGGCGTCCTCGTCGGCTGCCGGTGCGGCACCTGCCACAAGGTCTACGTGCCCTACCGGCTGTCCTGCCCCGAGTGCGGGGTGGCGGTCACCGAGGAGGTGGTCGTCCCGGACACCGGCACGATCACCACCTTCGCCATCAACAACCTGCCCGACCCGCGGGCCCCCGAGGTGCCGTTCGTCTCGGCGTACATCCAGCTCGACGGCACCGACATCCCGATGATCGCCCTGGTCGGCGGGATCCCGGCCCACGAGGTGCGCCAGGGCATGCGGGTGCGGGCCGTGTGGGTGCCCGAGGAGGAGCGGACGACGTCCATGTCGAACATCAAGTGGTTCGCCCCCACCGGCGAGCCGGACGCGGAGCTGTAGATGCGGGAGATAGCGGTCGTCGCGTTCGCGCAGACCCGGCACAGTGCCGTCGACGAGGGACAGAGCGAGGCCGAGCTCATCCTGCCCCCGCTGGAGGAGGTGAGGGCGGCCACCGGGCTGCGGAGGTTCGGCTTCACCTGCTCGGGGTCGTGCGACTACCTGGCCGGCGCGCCGTTCTCGTTCGTCTCCGCGCTCGACGCGCTCGGCGCCTGGCCGCCGATCTCGGAGAGCCACGTCGAGATGGACGGGGCCTGGGCGCTGTACGAGGCCTGGGTCAGGCTCCAGCACGGCGACGTCGACTCGGCCCTGGTCTACGGCTTCGGCAAGTCGTCCCAGGGGGACCTGCGGGAGATCATGACGCTCCAGCTGGACCCGTACTACCTCGCCCCCCTCGGGCTGGACCAGGTCTCCTTCGCCGCGCTGCAGGCGTCGGCCACCGGGGCCGACCGGGCCGAGCTGGACGAGATCGTGCGGCGCAGCCGCGCCGACGGCCGGGCCAACCCGTTCGCCCTCGACCTGCCGGACCCCGCCGGGGAGGACGCGGAGGTCGCGCCGCTGCGGCCGTACGACATCGCCCCGATCACCGACGGCGCCGCCGCGGTGGTGCTGGCGGCCGGTGACCTGGCCAGGGAGCTGTGCGAGCGCCCCGCGTGGATAACGGGGATCGCCCACCGCATAGAGCCGCACTACCTGGGCATGAGGGACCTCGCCCGGTCGGCCTCCGCCGCCGACGCCGCACGCGCGGCGGGGGTCGGCAAGGGTGACGTCGACGTGGCCGAGCTGCACGTCCAGTTCAGCCACGAGGAGCTCATCCTGCGCGAGGCGCTGGAGCTCCCGGAGGACACCCACGTCAACCCGAGCGGCGGACCCCTCGCCGCGAACCCGGTCATGGCCACCGGTCTCATCAGGATCGGCGAGGCGGCCCGGCGCGTCATGGACGGCACCGCGGGCCGCGCCCTCGGGCACGCCACGAGCGGCCCCTGCCTCCAGCACAACCTCGTCACCGTGATGGAGGCTTGAGATGGGCAACCCCTGCGCTGTCATCGGTGTCGGCCAGACCCGCTACACGACCAAGCGCCGCGACGTCTCGCTCGCCGGGCTGGTCCGCGAGGCGGCCCTGCGCGCGCTGGAGGACGCGGGCCTGACCTGGAAGGACATCGACGCGGTCGTCATCGGCAAGGCGCCCGACCTGTTCGAGGGCGTGATGATGCCCGAGGCCTACCTCGCCGACGCGCTGGGCGCCGCGGGCAAGCCGATGATGCGGGTCCACACGGCCGGCTCGGTCGGCGGGTCCACCGCGCTCGTCGGCGCCTCGCTCATCCAGGGCGGCGTGCACGACCGGGTGCTGGTGGTGGCCTTCGAGAAGCAGTCGGAGTCCAACGCGACCTGGGCGCTCTCCACCCACCTGCCGTTCAGCGCCTCGCTGGTCGTCGGCGCGGGCGGCTACTTCGCCCCGCACATCCGCGAGTACATCCGCCGCTCCGGCGCCCCCGAGCACATCGGCCACCTGGTGGCCGTCAAGGACCGGCGCAACGCCCTGAAGAACCCGTACGCCCACCTGAGGATCCCCGGCATCGACCGGAAGATGGTCGAGTCGACCCCGATGCTCTGGGAGCCGATCCGCTACCTCGACACCTGCCCGTCCTCCGACGGCGCCTGCGCGATGGTTCTCGCCGCTGAGGACAAGCTCACCGGGAGCACCCCCGCCTGGGTGCTCGGCGCGGCGTCGCGCTCCGAGCCGATCTTCCGCGCGGGCCGCGACACGGTGAACCCGCAGGGCGGCAAGGACTGCGCGGCCGACGTCTACCGGCAGGCCGGGATCACCGACCCGCGCCGGGAGATCGACGTGGCGGAGGTGTACGTGCCCTTCTCCTGGTACGAGCCGATGTGGCTGGAGAACCTCGGCTTCGCCGCCGAGGGGGAGGGCTGGAAGCTCACCGAGTCCGGGGCCACCGCCCTGGACGGCGACATCCCGTGGAACGCCTCGGGCGGCGTGCTGTCGAGCAACCCGATCGGCGCCTCCGGGCTGATCCGGTTCGCCGAAGCGGCGCTCCAGGTGCGGGGGATGGCTGGGGAGCACCAGGTGGACGGCGCCAGGCGGGCCCTCGGGCACGCGTACGGGGGAGGCGCGCAGTTCTTCGCGATGTGGATGGTCGGCAGCGACAAACCCTGATCCCCCAGGAGGGGTGCGAATGGAGTTCAACCACGCGGATCTGTTCGAAGGGATCGCCGACGCGGTCGGGAACCGCACGGCCGTCGTCTGCGGCGACCGCCGCGCGACCTACGCCGAGCTGGACGCGCACGCCAACCGACTCGCCCACTTCCTCCAGAGCAGGGGCGTGCGCCCCGGGCAGCACGTCGGGATCCACCTGTGCAACGGCATCGAGTACGTGGCCGGGCTGCTCGCCACCCTCAAGATCCGGGCGGTGCCGGTCAACGTGAACTACCGCTACGTCGAGGCGGAACTGCTCTATCTCTACCGGGACTCCGACATCGTGGCCCTGCTGTTCGACGTGGAGTTCGACGCCCGGGTGGCGGCCACGGCCCCGGACGCACCACTCCTGGAGCACCTGATCGCGGTGGGGGGACCGTCCCGGATCGAGGGCGCGGTGCCGTACGAGGAGGCGCTGGCCGGGCAGCCGGAGACGCGCGGGTTCCCCGAGCGGTCGGGCGACGACCTCTACATCATCTACACCGGCGGCACGACCGGCATGCCCAAGGGCGTGATGTGGCGCACCGAGGACCTGTTCTTCGCCTTCGGCGGCGGCAACCCCTACGGCGAGCCGCGCGCCACCCCGGGCGAGGTGATCGAGGCGGCCGCCGCCTCGGGCGAGATGACGATGCTGGCCGCGGCCCCGCTGATGCACGGCGCCGCCCAGATGGGCACGTTCATCACCTGGTGCATGGGCGGCACGATCGCGTACGTCCGAAAGTTCGACGCGGCCGAGGTGCTGCGGACGATCGAGCGGGAGAGGGTCCTCACGCTCAACATCACCGGGGACGCGATGGCCCGGCCGCTGGTCGAGGAGATCGCCACCGGCGCCTACGACCTGTCCTCGCTGTTCGCGCTGAGCTCCACCGGCGCGATTCTCAGCGGTTCGGTGCGCGAGCGGCTGGAGGAGCTGCTGCCCGGCAAGATGATCATCGACAGCTTCGGCTCCACCGAGTCCGGCTACACCGCCTCGGCCGTTCCGGGCTCCTCTCCCGAGTCCGGGCTGCGCTACCAGGCGAACCCCCAGGCCACGATGGCCGTGCTCAACGAGGTCCTCGAACCGGTCAAGCCCGGCTCGGACGAGCTGGGCACCGTCGCGCGGAGCGGTCGCATCGCCTCCGGCTACTACAAGGACGAGGCCAAGACGGCCCGCACCTTCGTGACGGACAAGGACGGGGTCCGCTGGCTGCTCACCGGCGACATCGCGAAGGTCGAGGAGGACGGCACCATCGCGATCTTCGGCCGGGGCTCCGCCTGCATCAACACCGGCGGGGAGAAGGTCTTCCCCGAGGAGGTCGAGGCGGTGCTCAAGGGCCACCCGGCGGTCTTCGACGCGGTCGTGACCGGCATCCCGGACGAGCGCTGGGGCAACCGGGTGGCGGCGGTGATCGAGCCGCGTCCCGGCGCGGCGCCGACCGCCGAGGAACTCCAGGCCCACTGCCGGGGGAAGATCTCCGGCTACAAGGTGCCCAGGGTCTTCGCCTTCGTCGACGAGATGGTCCGCTCCCCGGCGGGCAAGGCCGACTACCGCTGGGCGAGGACGACCGCCGAGGCCGCCCGTTCCTGACGGTTTCGCCGGTCCCGGTCGGAAAGGTTTCGCCGGTCCCGGTCGGAAAAGGGGCCGGAGCCGGAAAGGGCCGCAGCCGCGAGGGCAGAGGGGAGGGCGCGCGGGGGAGGGCCCGTGGCCCGGTGAGGCGTGAACCGCCCGGGTGGCCGATCCGTTCCTGAGGTGTGATGCGTTTTCTGCGGACCGTCGTCCTGCTCCCGTTCCTCCTCGTGGCCGGCTGCTCGGGGAACGGCACCACCGCCGCCGTCGAGACCGCCCCGCCCGCCGGGGAGAAGCCGGGTGACGTCGTCGTCCGGTACGTCAGCTGCGGCGGGATGACCTGCGAGGGCAGTGACAGCATGAGCGTCACCGCCGACGGGCGGGCCGTCTCGCTGCGCGACGGGGAGCTGGTCGTCGTCCCGCTCCCGGAGGCCGAACTGCGCGACCTGCGGGCCGGGCTCGTCACGTCCCTGGAGGGGCGGGAGGGCACGCTCGACCGTACCGAGGGGGCCACCGACCAGCCCTTCGCGGTCGTCACCGTGGTCGACTCCGGCGGGAAGAAGCACGAGACCCGGCTGGAGGGGACGCCGACGGCGGAGGACGAGCCGATCGTCGCCGCGACCGGGCGCCTCTCGAAGCTGACCGCCCGGATCCGCTCCACCGGCACGCCCGACGTCACCGCGCCGATCACGGTGACGATGTACGAGGACCCGAGCACCCGGCCCATCCGTCAGGCGACCTGGCCTGAAGGCATCAAGACGCCGATCGAGGCCGCGACCGGCGGCAACTTCGGCACCCTGACCTACCGGGGAGACGAGGCGACGACGCTGCGCGCCGCCCTGGGCAGGGCGGGGGACAACGTGACGGTGACCGCCGGGGGCAAGACCCTGATCGCCCGCTGGGAGGCGGTGCTCCCGTGATTTCGAGTGAAACCCGCGTACCGGCCCCGTGACGTGACGGATTGTGTTCAGGGGGGAGCCGGTGCCGGATACCGGGACAGGCGTCGTCGACTTTCGCGTTCGGCTACCGTACTTGCCCGGTCAGCACCTGCCGCCAGATCTCCCGCGCCTCGCGGAGCGTCCACCGCCCGGTGAAAGCGTGCTCTGGCGGCCTGTTCCGGATCACCCTGTGGATCATGTAGAGGCCACAGCACGAGATCAGCTCGTAGAAGACCGTCCGGCAGGAGCACGTGTGCTCCACGACGCGGTAACGCCCCTGCGGTACCGCATCCCAGTCGAGCGCCCGGCACTCCGAGGTGACACGTACCGGGTGCGGGCTGATACCGGGGCAGGGCCATTCGTTACGGGCGTCCAGATCGCCGCTTGGGGTGTCGGGGGTGGTCGTCATCGCGTGCTCCCCTCTGAGGTGCGAAGGGCCGGGCGACGACTCCCGGCCCCCGCGCCTCACCCCGCCGCGACCCCTGGTCATGCACCACCGCTTGCGGGGAGTGTGAGCGCGACGGCACAGGAGGCTGGTCGCCGTGCCGCCGCGCTGCTCATGAAGCCGTGGTCGGCTCGGTGTCGTGCTCGCCGAGTCGCTGGGCGATCCGGCGTGCGACCTGCGGCACGTCGTCGGCCGGAGCGTGGTCGGCGGGCTCCTCCAGGTGGACGGTGCCCCAGCAGAAGAACATGCCCTCGCGATCGGCCCAGACGGTCAGCGTGCCGGAGCCGATCACCAGGCGGGGCTGGCCCTCGTCGTAGGCGATGGCGGGATAGATCCGGTGGTCGTGCAACTCGGTTCGTAGGTGCTGGAGTGCGGAGATGGCGCCGGGCCGCCAGGTGGCCGCGCCGAGCCGGTCGCCTGCCGGTGTGCCGTAGGACGGGATCATGTCTGCTTCCTTCCGGTCAGCGTGGGGCGACATCGCCGGCATCGTCGGGCAGGAGCGCGTCGGCCAGTAGCGGCAGCTCGCTTCCCAGCACGCCGGCGGCGGGGCGGGCGCGCAGGATCCGGTAGTGCTTGGCGAGCTGTTCGGCGGCGAGGGGCAGCGTCAGTTCGGAACTGAGCAGCGGGCTGCCGGAATTACTGAGTTCGGGGCCGGTCCACCAGAACGTCTCGCCGTCGGTGTAGGCCAGGAGCCCGAGAAAGACGGACACGATGGCGTTGCCGGAGCGCAGCTCGTGGACGTCGGCCGAAATGCCGTGGACATCATCCAGGATGGCGGCGAGTTCCTCGGCGCGGCGAACGGCGGGCGACCGTTCGGTGACGGGAGGCGTGGCGGCGAAGCGGCCACAGCCGCTCACTGCAGTCTGGTCGAGAACCGGAGCATTAGGGTTGTTCACGGGTCAGGAGGACCTTCCTGATCAAGGGGCCCGTCCTGGCGTGCAATGCCATGGACGGGCTTCGTCTTTTCATGGCGACTCCATGAGAACGCTGCGTGATTGCTTCACAACAGGGGACACTTTGGATGGGGCGGATACCCCCCTGCATCCCCTGTGTCCTTGAGGTGCGCGCATGAATGATCTTCCTGTGTGGGCCGTGCGGTTGCGCGAAGAGCGGCGGTCGCGGAAATGGTCCCCGAAGGAGGTGTCCCGGCAGCTGATCGGTGCGGCAAGCGGCCGTACCCGGGCACACATGCCGACTCACGAATCGTTGGCCCGCATGGTCCGCACATGGGAGGCCGCCAAGCATCGGCCGAGCGAACCTTACCCGCAGCTGCTTGCGCAGATCTTCGAGGTCACCGAGGGGGAGTTGTTCGCCGACCCGCCGGATGCCGCCGACTCGGGGGAAGTGTCCGAGGGTAGTCTCATTCGGAAGGCGTCAGATGGAGACGACGACATGGAACGCCGACGACTTTTGCAGCTTGCCGCCGCCAGTGCCGGGATCGGGATACTCGGCGCTTCCGGTGAGCCGGTTCGCCAACTCCTCGACCTATCTCTCGACCATGGTTTCCGAAGCGGCGAGGAGTGGGAGATGTCCGCCGCTGACCACTTGTATGCGCTTCGGACCCGGCCTCCCGCGCAGGTGGCGGCCGATCTGATCATCGACCTGCTCACGGTGCGGCGGCAGATGGAGGCGTCGTCTCCAGCCGAGGTGACCGAGCTGCAGCGGACCCTGGCCATGCTGGCCAGCATTCACGCCAACGCGCTGACCCGCCTGGGTGACCATGGGGCCGCCGTTCGGTGGTGGCGTACCGGACGGAGCGCGGCCGACGCCTCCGGGGATCGGGAGCTGCGTTTGCTGGTTCGTGCCGAGGAGGCAGGCCACGGGCTCTACGGGCAGCGCGCCCCGGAGACGGTCATGCGCCTCGTCAACAACGCGGAGCAGATCGCCGGCGGCCCCTCCGTCGACTTGATGACCACCCGGGCGAAGGCCCTCTCCCTGCTCGGCAAACACGCCGAGGCGCGTGAGACGTTGGACGTTCTTGTCGGGCTGACGGAGAAGGGGGTCCGCGGGGATTCGCTCGGCTTCTGGAAAGAAAACCAGATCTACTTCGCGCAGAGCTGGGTCTATGCCGGTGCGGGCGATGAGGCCAGGGCGGGCGCGGCCCGGGAGAACGTGCTCAGGCTGACCGGCGACTACCAGTACAAGGCCAATGTCGCTCTGCACGAGGCGCTCTGCACGGTCGTCCAGGGCGCCGTTGACGAGGGGGTCCGTCGGGCGGCGGCGGTGATAGATCCTCTCCCGGTCGCCTACCGCAGTAATCACATCATCGAGACCGGCCGAATGCTGCTGCGCGCCGTCCCGCTCGATCAGCAGGACCGCCCGGCCATCGGCGAGCTTCGTGAAGTGCTGGCCATCGAGGCCACGACGTAGTTTCCGGCCGCGAGAGCGCAGCACTTTGTCCAGCCGGTACGAGGCTGGGCGACGTCGTAATGGTCGGCATGCGATCGTGGCCGTGACTCATAGTGGCCGAGTGCCGGAACTGCGCCGACAGACCAGCATGCGCAGCCTCGCACTGGACCGCCGGGCTCACCCAGACGCACCGCCGTCATCCAGGGGCTGACCAACTCGTGGAATTCTGGCCCCGTTGATGGCTGCGTCAAACACATCAAAATGATCAAAAGGCAGGTGCTCGGACGGGCTGACCTGCATATTCTGCGGAAACGAATTCTGCTCACCACCCAGCGCGGATGAATCTGGAGCCGCATCCATCATGAAATGTGGGCCGGATCCTCATCGGACCGTCATGGCCAGACGGGTCCGCGCTTTAGCAGACGTACCCCGCTGCACCTCGACCGCGCTGATGGACGATACGCCGACCTCAGGTTGGTGACCGCGCCGCAAAACCCCTGTTCGCTTCGCAGATCCGGCGGTGACGGAATCTATCTTTCCCGTTACTGAAAAGGACCTTTACATATGATCGCGACACGTGTGATGATCACTCTGTTTTGATACATATGTTCGAAAGGATCGAGTGAATCCATCACACACAGTGTCCGGCTTATCCAGCCGGACGCGCCGTCGCGCTGCCTTGATCGCGGCCCTGACCATGCCGCTCTCGCTGATGAGCGTGCCCGCGATCGCCCAGGGCCCCACGCCACCACCCCCCACTACTCCCGCCCCCGCCACTCCTGCCCCCACGACCCCGCCGAGCGCCCCCGCCACGCCCACCGGCAAAGCGCTGGCGCAGGCCAAGAAGGACAACCGGCGCATCGAGATCGAGTCACTGCGCTCGGAGACGGCCACCTACTACGCCAACCCCGACGGCAAGACCTTGCGGATGGAGCAGTACCTGGAGCCCATCCGGGTCAAGAACGCGGGCGGCGGCGGCTTCACCCCGGTCGACACCACCCTCGTCGAGGCAGATGGAGTCATCAAGCCCAAGGCGGCCGAAGGCGGTCTGACGCTGTCCGCCGGCGGCAACATTGAAGCGATCAAGAGCAAGAGCGGTGACATCTCCGCCCGGATCGACGCTCCGCGCACCCTGCCCAAGCCCACGCTCAACGGCAGCACCGCCACCTACCCCTCCGCCTACGGCAAGGGCGTCGATCTGGTCGTCACCGCCACCGCGACCGGGTTCCGCCAGCAGATCGTCATCCGGGAACGCCCCACTGGACCGGTGACCTTCCGCGTCCCGGTGGATCTGCCCAAGGGCATCTCCTTTACTAAGAACGCCAAGGGGCAGCCGACGCTGAAGAGCGACGACGGCAAGCACAGCCTCGACATCCGGCCCGCGGCGCTGCTGGACGCGGCCGCGGCCGACGCGAACGCCGACCTCGGCGCCGTCCGGGTCGGCAGGGCACAGGTGGGCCTGGACGGCTCGGCGCTGGTCTACAGCCCCGATCAGTCCTTCCTCGCCGACCCGGCAACGACCTATCCGGTGACCATGGCCGCCGTCGACGACGACTGGTACGAATGCACCCTGGGCGACACCGTCGAGCCCTGTCCTCCCGGCGATCCGATGGACACGTACATCAACGACGTGGACCTCACCGACAGCTGGGACATGCACTACCGCGACCAGATGTGGGTCGGCAAGTCCTACTCCAGCAACATCGCCAAGCGCTGGCGCGCCTACATCCAGTTCCCGCTTCCCGGAGCAAGCGACCCCTTCTGGGGCTCCGAAATCCAGAACGCCGACCTGGAGCTGTGGAACTACCTGTCCAACGACTGCGGCGAATTCGTCGGATCTGGAATCACCGCCCGACGGGTCACCTCCGACTGGGACCAGCTGACCCTGCGGTGGTCCGCCCAGCCGTCGGTCACCAGCGTGGGTGCGGACAACGAGCCCGGGGCCTACAGTCCCGACTGCTCCGGTTCGATGAACTATGAGCACGACCTCATCCACTCGGTCGACACCATCGTCCAGGAGTGGGCAAACGGAGAGACGAACTACGGATTCCAGCTCACCGCGGGTAACGAATCCGAACTGCGAAACTGGCGCCGCTACCGCACCCGGGAACAGACCAGTGGCTATCCCGCCCACGGTCCCCGGCTCACGGTCGACTTCGAGCCCCCGGCCCCTCGCCGGCGCGAGACAGTCGTCATCGCGACCCCCGAGCTCCTGGGCACGTTTCCCGAGTACGAGGAGGCGATCGAGCGGTCGACGTACACGCCGGACAGCTTCGACGAGGTCGCGTCGATAGGACTCAGCCCGGAGATCGCGGCCAAGGCCGAGACGCAGCGTAACGGGCAGCCATATTTCGTCGGGACGGACAAGCTGGACCTCCCAGAGCAACCCGTGGAAGCGGACGAGCCCACGGACCCGGACGGAGAGGACACTCTTGTGCCCCGCGTGGTCGGCCATGAGCCCGCGGCCGACGCCACAGATGTGCCTCTCGACGCCAAGGTGCAGGTCACGTTCTCCGAACCGGTCGGCGGCGCGGTGGTATCTGTGAAAACGGCACAGGGCACGGCGATTACCGGCACGACGGCGCGCGACAGTACCGAGAAGATCGTGACGTTCAGTCCGCAGGATCCGCTGAAGCCGGGCTTGACGTACACGGTCGAGGTCTCAGAGGCGATCGATTCGTCGGAAAACGCGATGGACCCCTACACCTGGTCCTTCACCACGCTGCAGCAAGCGGCGGGCCACTGGACCTTCGACGAAGGAGACGGCCGAACGACCGCCGACTCCTCCGGGAATGATCACGATGCGAGCTTGAACGACACAGCGGCGTGGATCGTCGGCAAGAACGGGAACGCGATCTCCAACACGCCGTCGCAGGCGCGGATCGCCGCCTCCCGGGCAGCGGCCCAGCAGGGCAAGGCCGTCGAGGTCGCCGACGAGACGACCTCGACCGGCATCACCCACGCGCAGCCGGACGGGAAGACGTTCAAGACCGAGGTCACGGCCGGTCCGGTACGGGCCAGACACGGCGGCGGCTGGGTGCCGATCGACACCACCCTGGTCGAACAGGGCGGCAAGCTGCGGCCCAAGACCCTCGCCGAGGGCGCGGTCGTGGACATCTCCGCCGGCGGCACGGATCCGTTCGTGAAAATGTCCGCCGATGGCAAATCGTACGCGCTGCGCTGGCCGACACCGCTGCCCAAACCGACGGTCAAGGGCAGTGTGGCCACCTACACCGACGCGGCGGGGGCCGGGGCGGATCTGGTGGTGACGGCGTTGCCGAGCGGGTTCCGGCATGAGGTGGTGCTGCGCCATCGGCCCGCCAAGCCGGTGGAGCTGCGGATCGGCGTCGAGGACGAGGGGCTGACCTTGTCCGAGGGCAAGGACGGCCGGCTGCTGCTGAAGGGCAAGGACAACAAGCTGGTCGCTGCCGGGACGCGGCCGATCGTCGCGGATGGCACCGCCCAGGGCAAGCTCTCGCCGGCCAAGCGCGGGAAGGCCGCCGGTGACATGGTCTCCAAGGGCGGCCGTACGGAACTGGTGGTCAAGCCGGACCAGGCGTTCCTGGCAGACGCCGGCACCGTCTACCCGGTGCGGGTGGCCGCGGCGGTGACGTTGCCGCTCAGCGCCGACGTCGATACCAGCACGAATGACTCCGACGGCTCGCCCGCCCTGCCAGACATTCCGGTCATGATGGCCGGCACGGCGACGGGCGGATTGAAGACCCGGGTCCATCTGCGATTCGACACTATGGGCCTGCAGGGCAGCACGGTGACCGACGCCAAGCTGTCGATGAACACCATCGACAGCCACAACTGCGGCGCCGCACTCGCCAACGGCATCCAGGTCGCCCGCCTCACCGGCGCGTGGGACCCGGACAACCTGTACTGGGCCAACAAGCCCGCCCTCACCACCGAGGACGCCTCCACCAACTTCAAGGGCGTCGACCAGACCTGCGCCATCTATCCGGACATCATGGACTGGAACGTCACCGGCATCGCCCAGGACTGGGCCGCCGGCGCCGCCAACCACGGGCTGGTGCTCAAGTCACCCGGCGAGACGAACATCAACAACTACCGGGTGTTCACCTCCTCAGAAGACACCGACTTCAACCTGCCGCCCAAGCTGACCATCACCACCAGTGGCCCGGCCTCGAAACCGGCCGTCTCCGCCCCGGCCGTCACACCGGCGCACACGGCGGACGGCACCACCGTGACCAGCTCGCTCACCCCGCGGTTAGCCGCGACGGTCACCGACTCCGCGGGCGGCAACCTCACTGGCCAGTTCGAGGTCGAGCACGACCCGGCCGCGACAGGGCAGGGCAGCGGCCAGATCTGGACCGGCACCTCACCGGCGGTCGCCTCCGGCGGCCAGGCCACCACCAGCGTCCCGGCCGGGAAGCTGACCGACGGCTGGAAGATCCGCTGGCGCGTCCGCGGGGCCAACGCCACCGCCTCGACCACCTCGGCCTGGACGGACTGGCAGACAGCCACGGTCGACGTGCCCAATCCGACGGTCGGCGCCTTCCAGGTCACCCCCTCCCAGCAGGTGAACGGCACGACCGTGACCACCAGCCTGACCCCGGCCCTGCACACCGCGGTCACCGACCCGGCCGCCCAGCCGGTACGGGCGGACTTCGAACTCGAGCACGACCCGGCCGCGACCGGGCAGGGCACCGGCCAGATCTGGGCCGGCGGTGTGGGCAGCGTCACCTCCGGCACCCAAGCCTCGGCCACCGTCCCCGGCGGGAAGCTGACCGACGGGTGGAAGGTGCGCTGGCGGGTCCGCGCGGTCAACACGGCCACCACCGTCGGCTCGCCGTGGTCGGATTGGCAGAACCTGACCGTGGACGTGCCGGACCCGGTCTCCGAACCGGCCGTGGGCGCGCTCCAGGTCACCCCGTCCGAGCAGGTGGCCGGCACCACCGTCACCCCCACCCGCACCCCGGCACTGCTGGCGCAGGTGATCGACCCGGCAGGCAAGCCGCTGCGGGCCGAGGCCGAGATCGAGCACGACCCGGCCGCCACCGGACAGGGCAGCGGCCAGATCTGGACCGGCAGCGCCGACAACGTGCCAGCAGGCACCCAAGCGAGCATCACCGTCCCGGCGGACACGCTGATCGACAGGTGGAAGGTGCGCTGGCGCGCCCGCGCGGTCTCCGCCACCACCGCCTCCGCCTGGTCGAACTGGCAGTCGCTGACTGTCGTATTGCCCAAGCCCACCGCGACCGGCCTGACCGTCACCCCGTCCAAGGTGGTGGACGGCGTGACGGTGAGCACCAAGCTCACTCCCACTCTGCAGGCCACCCTTACACACCCGACCGGCCAGGCACTGCGCGCCGAAGCCGAGATCGAGCACGACCCGACCGCCACCGGACAGGGCAGCGGCCAGATCTGGACCGGAAACGCGGACAACATCGCCTCGGGCACCCAGGCGAGCCTCATCGTTCCCGACGGGAAGCTGGCCGACGGGTGGAAGGTGCGTTGGCGCCTGCGCGCGGTCGCCGGTGACGCCTCCTCGGCCTGGTCGGACTGGCAGCAGGTCACCGTCGACGTCACCCAGCCCGGAGAGGAGCCCCTGGCGCAGACGGCCCGACCGGTGATTCGCACCGACCAGAGCTTCACCGTCGCCGCCTGGCTGCGATGGAGCGACAAGGACGGCGACTACACCGTAGCCGAGCAGCGAGGCGCCCACCAGGCGCCCTTCCGGCTCGGCAACACTGCCGACCACGGCCTGGTGTTCACTCTCACCAACACCGACACTGCCGATGCGACGGCCGAGGGTGTTCTGTCCGACGTCGAACCACCCGTCGGCGAATGGTTCCACCTAGCGGGCGTGTACGACGCCACGGCCAAGACCGCCTCGCTGTACCTCAACGGAACCCTCGTCAAGACCGCCCCTGTTGGCTTCACGACGTGGAATGCGGACACCGCCATGACGCTCGGCAGCAGGATGCGGGGCGACCTCGACGAAGCTCAGATCTATCAGCGGTCATTCGACGCCGCCGAGATCGCCGCTCTGCCGACGGCCCCGGCCGCTCGGAAGGAGTCCTCGGCGGCGCCCACGTCGGCGGCGGCGCTCAACTACAACTTCAATTACGAGCACATTAATCTGCAGAACTGCAAGGACACCGGGGGATTCGACTACAAATACTTCCAGGCGCGTATCCAGCAGAAGCCCTATGTCTCCTGCTGGTCTGCCTATCTCTACGTCCAGGACTTCGAAGAAGACCCGATCAGCAGGACCATGCAGAAGGCCGCGACGAGATCCAACATCTACTCGTACCTGATCAAAGAGTTCGGCACCGCGATCTTCGAGGATGACGACCAGTTTAGGTTCCGGGCCACCTGGGTGATGCACAGCTATCTGGGCGACAAGACCGGCAACGCCATTCACCCGACACCATCAGGTGACCTGAGGCCGCAGGACATCAAGGTCTTCACCCGTCTCGACGAGATCGCGGTGGAGGACTCCACGGGCCGGGTCAAGCTGTCTTCGTCCCAGCTCACAGGGCTGAACATGGGAATAGGCGTAGAAGCGAAGGCGGAGGAGTCGAACGAGAGCTGCACGGTGCGCAGCGGAGACGCCCAGATAAAAGACGTTTCTGCATGGCACACCGATCCTGACGACGTGTTCATCATTCGAGCCGCCGCCTCCAACGCCGACCTCACCCCGAACTGCATCATCAAGCCGATGGCGACCGTCTGGGATGACCCGATAGAGCCATCCTGGTTCTACCTGTGGAGCCAGGCCGTCATAGACGAGCAGGGCCTGGAACGCGGCGTCCGGCGGAAGGGCGACACGGTCAACCGGAGAGAAGAGGTTTACGCGCCGTACTTCAGATGCGACTTCAAAACGTTCAAATCGAAGGCGGGGTGGCGTACGGGAGGCTGCATTAACCCCACGGCGAGCCGCATCTTCGAGATGTCCATGAGCAAGGACACGGCCTTTACTGAAATCACCCAGCACATCCAGGACGCATTGTATCCGGCGACGAATAAGTATTCGTTCCCGCCCATGAGAGAAGAAGAACACGACTGGGACGAGCCATCCTATCCCCCCGCCAAGATCGAGATAGGAACCCGAATAGCGAAGGACATACCAGGGAACTGGGCGGTCGCAGGAAGCGACCCGCTGGTCAGGGGGCCCAAGGACATCGATGACGTCAATCGGGGAGAGTGGTCCAACCGCGAGCTGTTCATGGACGTGGGCACGAATCGCTATAAGCATTGGCTCAAAGACAGGGGAACGAATTACTGTAAATACTACTTCTCCGAGAAATATCCGGCGCAGACCCATCCCGACTATCCTGCGCCGGCAATCTGGATGAATTGCGACGAGTACCCCTTCGCCACGACCAAGCAAGGAGCAGCCTCCGCGAACGGCCACTACTCCCTGCGTGCGGTGAGCGCCAAACAGAACCGCGCCCATGGGGATGCCCTGGGGGCCTTCTACGCGCATTACCGCGTAGGCTCGAACAACCCCTTCTGGGTGGCGATCGTAGACTAGCCGCTTTTCATAGTGACCATGATGAAGGGAGGGTGCCCATGGCCCCTCTCTTCATCGCTCAGACAGTGCCCGAAGCGTGCTCGTCAGGGGCGAACCCGTCAGGATCCAGAAGGTACTGAAAATTCCTGCTCGTAATTTTGAGCACAGCGGGGTCATGAAAGGGCTCAGGCCAGATCTGTAGGTGGTGAACCAGTGCTCCCGCGTGATCGTCCAGGCCTGTGACATGGAACCTGATGCGGTATGGTCCAGGACCGGCCGGTAGTGGGGTGAGGTCGTGGGTCCTGGGCTCATCCCAGTCCCACTCGAGCAGAACGATCCGGCCCGACAGGGACTCGAAACTGATCTCCACGGCGTCTTCATGGCTTTCGAGGTCGGCGCCCGGATCTCGATCGGCCACGACCACCGTGATGGGCACTTCCCCCATGTCGATGCCCATGTTCAGGGTGGCAAGGCCGGGTGTCACGCGGATGACGCCCACTGAAGAGGTGGGCGAGTCTTCGGAATCGCCTGACACATCTCCGTCCAGTAGTTCGTCCGCAAGGTAGACCCGCCCGTACCACACCTTGACTATTAAACGGCTGGTATCGACGGCGAACGGCTCTTCTCTGTCCATGCAGGCGAGTATAGAAAGCGACTTGACGGCGGAGCACCTGGTTCTCGTGATGGCCGCAGCAGCTCGCCGAGCAGGGCGACGGCGATCGTGTGGGGCTCAAAAACACGAATCATCGCCAGCGCTGACCGTTACGGGGGAAGCTCGCTGGAACGCGAACACCGCCATAACATTGGGCAGCAGGATGGTGGGCGATCTGGGCGAGGTTCAGATCTACCAGCGAGCCTTCAGCGCTGACGATGTCGCCGGCGTGTTCGCAGCGATCAATGCCCCGGCGCCGATAGTCGCGCCCGCGGTGCGGAGGGAAGCCCGGCCTACCCCGACCGCGGCTCAAACCGGGGCCCCTACGCGGGTTCGCCGCCCTGCCTCGCCGATGGGGCGTCGAGCGCATCCCGGACCGGATGCGAATGGAGTCGCGCTGGTTGGCCCCTGGTAAGGAAAGCGCTTACCTTAGGAGGATGGTCCGGCGTGGCAGGATCCGTTGAGGAAAGGCTTTCGTTTTGATCCACTCAATCGACCCCAGGACCGGCGAGTCCGTCGGCGATCCCTTCCCCCTGACCTCGGACGACGAGGTGGACGCGATCGTCGGGGCGGCTCTCGCCGCCGGGCCCGCCTGGCGTTCCGCGGACCGGGCGGCGGCGCTGGAGGCGGTCGCGGCGGCGCTGGAGGCGAACGTCGAGGAGCTCTGGCGGGCGGCCGACGCGGAGACCGCGCTCGGGGAGACCCGGCTGCGCGGGGAGGTGGGGCGGGCCGCCGGCCAGTTCCGGCTCTTCGCCCAGGTGCTGCGCGACGGCGGGCACGTGGAGGCGGTGATCGACCACGCGACGGCCCAGCCGCCCGTCCCCGACCTGCGGCGGATGAACCACCCGCTGCCCGGTGTGGCCGGGGTCTTCGCGGCGAGCAACTTCCCGTTCGCCTTCTCGGTCGCGGGCGGTGACACGGCCTCGGCGCTCGCCGCCGGATGCCCGGTGGTGGTCAAGGCCCACGACGGGCACCCGGCCACGTCGGAGCTGTCGTGGCAGGTCATCCGGCACGCCCTGCCCGACCCGGACCTGCTCGGCCTGGTCCGCGGGCTCGACGCGGGGAAGCGGCTGGCCGTGCACCCGTCCGTGGCGGCCGTCGGGTTCACCGGCTCCATTCCTGGGGGCAAGGCCATCCAGGCGCTCATCGCCGAGCGTCCCGACCCCATCCCGTTCTACGGCGAGCTGGGCAGCGTCAACCCCGTCGTCGTGCTGCCCTCGGCCGCCCGCGAGGGCCTCGCCGAGGGGTTCGCCGCCTCGCTCACCCTCGGCGTCGGCCAGTTCTGCACCAACCCCGGGCTGGTGTTCGTCCCCGACGACACCGAGCTCCTGGTGTCGGTCTCCGAGGCCGTCTCCGCGACCGTGGGCGGGCCGATGCTCACCGAGCGGATGCAGGGCGGCTACCTGCGCGGGCTGGCCAGGCTCGGCAAGCTCACCCCACTGGCCGAAGGACAGCCGGGGGAGGGGGCGTTCGCGGTGACCCCGCAGGTGTTCGTCACCGACCTCGCGACGTTCGCCGCCGACCTGCCCGATCTCGTGGAGGAGTGCTTCGGCCCGGCCGCCGTCGTGGTGGTCTACGACGACCCCGCGGACCTGCCCCCCGTACTGGAGAGGCTGGACGGCTCGCTGACCGCGACGATCCACGCGACCGACCCCGCCGAGGCGCGCGGGAGCGCCGAGGTGCTGCTCAAGAAGGCCGGACGGCTGATCTGGAACGGCTGGCCGACCGGGGTGGCGGTCCGCTGGGCGATGCACCACGGCGGTCCCTGGCCCGCCAGCACGGCCGCCGCCCACACCTCGGTCGGCGCCGCGGCGATCCGCAGGTGGCTGGTGCCGACCGCCTACCAGGACTGGCCGGCCGAGCTCCTGCCGCCCGAGCTGCGCGACGACAACCCGCCGGGCATCCCGCGCCGGGTCGACGGGGTCCTCGTCGCGGGACGCGCCTGACGTTTCCGCGGCCTGACGCCTGGCACCCCTGCCGTCGCCACTCCCGCCGTCTGACATCCCTGGCGTGACGTCCCCGCCGATCTCCGGGTGCCCGGAGATCGGCTCGACGGCGCCCCGGCGGATGGGGCACCGATCCGGGTTCACCGTTCCGCTCCCGCCGGGTCTCGGCCGCATGGGCGGACAGCCCCGGTCCCCGACGGTCGGCACCCGCGCTCACCTCGGCATGAGCGGTCAGTACGATGAGGGAAAGGCCGAGGTCACGTGCCGATGTGGACGCCGGGAGTGGTCGGAGGACCACGCGTCGCCGGGGCATCGGGCGGGGCATCGGCGCCTCCGGCTTCGCGGCCGCGCCGCGGGATGCGGCAGATCGCCGGGGGGATCCATCCGAGCGGCTCGCCGCCGGCCTCCGTGCCGGTCGACGCGGAGGAGGAGACATGCGCCTCGACAAAGATGTGCTGATCGTGGGTGCGGGCCCGGCTGGGCTCCTGCTCGCCGGTGATCTGGCCGAGGCCGGTGTCGACTGCACCGTGATCGAGCGGCGTGAACGGGAGTCGGAGCTCACCCGCGCGTTCGCCGTCCATGCCCGGACGATGGAGCAACTGGACGCCCGCGGCATCGCCGACGAACTGCTCTCGACCGGCCTTCGCAGCCCGGTCCTGCAGTTCCTGCGGATCGATCTGTCGCGGCTGCCGAGCCGCTACCCCCACGTCCTGGTGACGCCGCAGTACAACACCGAGCGGGTGCTTCGAGCGCGCGCCCTGGCCCATGGCGCCGAGATCCGGGAAGGCTGCGAGGTGACCGGGCTCCGGCAGGACGCCACCGGCGTCGAGGTGGAGGTGCGGGCCGCCGACGGCGCCGCGCGGACCCTGCGCGCGGCCTACGCGGTGGGCGCCGACGGAAGGAACAGCAAGGTGCGCGGGTTCCTCGGCCTGCCCTTCCCCGGCCGCTCGGCGGTGCGGTCGATGATGCTCGCCGACGTGCGGCTGGCCGAACCGCCGCGAAAGCCCGCGGCCATGGGGGCGGTGGGGGACGCCTTCGCACTCCTCGTGCCCTTCGGCGACGGCTGGTTCCGCGTCATCGCCTGGAACCGCCACCACCGGATGCCCGACAACGCGCCGGTCGGCCTGGAGGAGGTCCGCGAGGTCGCCCGCCGCGCGCTCGGCGGCGACTTCGGCATGCGCGATCCGCGCTGGCTGTCCCGCTTCCACAGCGACGAACGGCAGTGCCCGCGCTACCGCGTGGGCCGGGTGTTCCTCGTCGGGGACGCCGCCCACGTGCACTCTCCCGCCGGTGGGATGGGCATGAACACCGCCCTCCAGGACTCGGCCAACCTCGGCTGGAAACTCGCGGCCGTCCTGCGCGGCCGGGCCCCGGACGCTCTGCTCGACACCTACCAGGCCGAACGGTATCCGGTGGGACGCAGGGTGCTGCGGATGAGCGGTGCGCTGCTGCGCGGGGTGCTGACCACGCCGCGGGCGCTGTGCGGTGTCCGCGACCTCCTCGCCCGCACGGTACTGCGCTTCCCGCCGCTCGCCACGCGGCTGGCCCGGGCGATCTCCGGTATCGACATCGCCTACCCGGCCGCGGCCGGCGCGCACCCGCTCACCGGCAGGCGGGCTCCCGACCTGCCACTGACCGACGGGCGGCGGCTCTACGAGGCGCTGCGCGCCCGGCGGTTCGTCCTCGCCACCCCCGCGGACTCGCCGCTCCCCGCCTCGGTGACCGACGGCTGGGCCGAGGAGGTGGAGTTCGTGACCCCCTCAGGCCTGACCGATAAGGCCGTCCTGGTCAGGCCGGACGCCTACATTGCGTGGGCCACGTCCGAGCGGCGCCCGCGGTACCGCGCCGACGAGATCCGGCGAGCACTGGCCGACTGGTGCGGCACGGGCTCGGTCCACAGCCGTCGGCCTTCCCCGCGATAGGACGTCGCCGGGCGGCCCGGCCGGCGGTACGGCCCGAACACGCCATGGGGGACCCGGCCCGTCACCCCCGCGCCTCTCCGGCGCCGGGGCTGTTTCGGCTTGCCCCAAACTCCCTATTAAAACGTAATAACAAAAAGAGTCTTACCTGGGTGTGGTTCTGTCGGAAATGTCGCGTTAATCGACCATTGACGGTCACGAAATGCTGATCTACTGTCCAGTCAGCTTTAAATCGATTTACTCCGTCTTGGTTCGCCCTGCCTTTTCGCCCCCCACGGATCGCAAGGAGACGGCATGCCATTCCCCTCCCTACACCCCGGCCGGTCACGCACGGCCCTATGGACAGCCCTGTGGACACTGGCCCTCTGCGCGCTGGTGGCGGGGCTGCTGCCCGCCGTCGCCGCCCCGGCGCGGGCCGCCGCCCCGGTCGGGCTCGCCGGGGCCAACTGGATCTGGTCCCCCGGCGGGGACGCGCGGCAGTCCGTCCCCGCGGGCACCCGCTACCTGCGGCGTACGTTCACCGTCCCGGTGGGCGCCGTCACCGAGGCGCAGCTCGTCGCGACCGGGGACGACACCCTCGACGTCTGGCTCAACGGGGTCCCGCTCGCGACCTCGCCCCGGGCCGAGCACTCCTGGCGGCGGGCGCTCTACGTCGACCTCGCCGCGGCCGTCCGCTCCGGTGCCAACACCCTCGCCGTGGCGGCCCGCAACACCACGGCCGGAGCGGCCGGGGTGATCGGCAGGCTGCGGGTCGTCACCGCGGGCGGCACGGTGGAGCTGGTCACCGACGGCGCGTGGAAGGCCGCCGAGACGGTCACCCCCGGCTGGACCGAGCCCGGGTTCGCCGACTCCTCCTGGCCCGCCGCGGCCGTCTCCGGGGCGTACGGGATCACCCCCTGGAACAGCGACGTCACCGCCCCCGACCTCGCCGCCGCCTCGCCGCTCACGGTCACCGCGCCCGTCACCGAGCGCCGCGTCGCCCCGATCGGCGTCGACACCGCCAGGCCCCGGTTCGGCTGGCAGCTCACCTCCGCCGCCCCCGGGCAGATCCAGGCGGCGTACCAGATCATCGTCGCCTCGACGGAGGCCCGCGCGCAGGCCGGTACCGGCGACGTGTGGGACAGCGGGCGCGTCGTGTCCGGGAAGTCGGTGGACGCGGTCTACGGGGGCGGCGCGCTGGCCTCCCAGACCCGCTACCACTGGCGGGTGCGGGTCTGGGACACCCAGGGCCGCGCCGGCGGATGGGGTCCGGCGCACTGGTTCGAGACCGGCCTGCTCGCCCCGGCGACGGAGTGGCGGGCGGCCTTCGTCGGGGCGCCCGCCACGGCTCCCAGCCTGTCCGGCGCGAGCTGGATCTGGTACCCGGAGGGCGACCCGGCGGTGAGCGCGCCGCAGGCCACCCGGTTCCTGCGCCGCCAGTTCACGCTGCCGTCGGGGGCGATCACCCGCGCCAGGCTCACCGTCACCGGCGACGACACCGCCGACGTGTGGGTCAACGGCGTCCAGGTCAGCACCTCGCCCCGCGCCACCGACTCCTGGAAGTCCGCGGCGGTCGTCGACGTCGCCTCCCGGCTCCAGGCCGGGACCAACACACTGGCCGTCTCCGCCCAGAACACCACCGTCTCCCCGGCCGGGATGATCGCCGCGCTGGAGGTCGTCGTCGCCGGAGCCACCACGCGGATCGTCACCGACGCCGGGTGGAAGGCCTCGCAGAGCGGCCCGTCCGGCTGGGAGCAGCCGGGCTTCGCCGACGCCTCCTGGCCGGCGGCCCGCGCCGTCGCGGCCTACGGCTCCGGGCCGTGGGCCTCGAACGTCTCGGCCGCCGAGGCGGCCCCGTACCTGCGGAAGGGGTTCTCGCTCGGCAAGCCGGTGGCCGAGGCGCGGTTGCTGGTCACCGCGCTGGGCCTGCACGAGACCCGGATCAACGGCACGAGGGTCGGCCAGGAGGTCCTCGCCCCGGGCTGGACCGACTACAACAAGCGCCTGACCTACCGCGCCTTCGACGTGACCTCGCTGGTCCGCCAGGGTGACAACGCCGTCGGCGCGCAGCTCGGCCGGGGCTGGTACGCCGGATCGCTCGGCTTCGCCGGAAGCCAGAAGTACGGCACCCAGCCCTGGTACTCGGCGCAGCTCCGGGTCCGCTTCACCGACGGCACCGAGACCACCGTGCTGACCGACTCTTCGTGGCGCACCGCGCCGGGGCCGATCACCGCCGACGACCTCTACCACGGCGAGGACTACGACGCCCGCGCCACCCGCACCGGCTGGGACACCTCCGGTTTCGACGACTCCGCGTGGAGCGCGGTGAGGGTACGCGCGGAGGCGAAGCCCACCCTCGTGTCGGCCGTCGACCCGGGTGTGGTCGCGCAGCAGGACATCGCCGCGCAGTCGGTGACCCAGCCGAAGCCCGGCGTGTGGGTGGTCGACCTGGGGCAGAACTTCACCGGCTGGAACCGGCTGCGGGTGCGCGGACCGGCGGGCACCACGGTGACCATGCGGCACGCCGAGGTGCTCAACGCCGACGGCACGATCTACACCGCCAACCTGCGCAGCGCCCGGCAGACCGACAGGTTCACCCTCGCGGGCACCGGCGCGGACGAGGTGTACGAGCCGAGGTTCACCGTGCACGGCTACCGGTACGTGGAGCTGACCGGCTTCCCCGGCACGCCGACCACCGCGAGCCTCACCGGCCGGGCCGCCTGGACCGGCGGCGCGCCGACCGGCACCTTCGACTCCTCCAGCGCGCTGGTCGACCGGCTCCAGCACAACATCCTGTGGGGCGCCCGCTCCAACATGCTGTCGGTGCCCACCGACTGCCCGCAGCGCGACGAGCGGCTCGGCTGGACCGGGGACATCGCGATCTTCGCGCAGACCTCGACGTTCAACTTCGACGTCCACGGCCTGCTGGACAAGTTCTCCGACGACCTGACCGACGCGCAGCGCGCGGACGGCGCCTTCACCGACGTGGCCCCCGACGTCTGCTGCGGCGCGGGCAAGGCGGGCTGGGCGGACGCGGGCGTCATCGTGCCGTACACGCTGTGGCAGCGCTACGGTGACCTGCGCGTCGTCGACGAGCACTACGCCGGGATGAAGCGCTGGGTCGACTACTCGCGCGCCACCTCGGGATCCGACCTGATCCGCAACCAGGAGACCTACGGCGACTGGCTGAACGTCGACGACAACACGGCGAACGACCTGATCTCCACCGCGTACTTCGGCTACAGCGCCCGGCTGCTGTCGAGGATGGCGGCGGCCACCGGCCGGACCGCCGACGCCGCCTCCTACGGCACCCTGGCCGACCAGGTGGCCCAGGCGTTCACCGCCAGGTTCGTCGCCGCCGACGGCACCGTGTCGGGCAACACCCAGACCGGGTACGTGCTGGCGCTGTCGTTCGGGATGGTGCCGGAGAGCCGGGCCCAGGCGGTCGCGGACAAGCTCGCCGCGAAGGTGGCGTCGCGTGACGGCCACCTCAGCGTGGGCTTCCTGGGCGTGGAGAACCTGCTGCCCGTACTGGCCGACCACGGTCACCTGGGCACCGCGTACCAGATCCTGCTGCAGCCCGGCTATCCCGGCTGGGGATACATGAGCGGCCGCGGGGCCACCACCATCTGGGAGCGCTGGGACGGCATCCGCACCGACGGCTCCTTCCAGGACCCGGGGATGAACTCCTTCAACCACTACGGTCTCGGTTCGGTGGGCGACTGGCTGTACCGGACGGTGGGCGGCCTCGGCCCGGACACCCGCGACCCCGGCTACCGCCGGATCACGATCGCGCCGCGCCCAGGCGGCGGGCTCACCTCGGGCAAGGCCGACCTGCGGACGCCGTACGGCAGGGCGCTCAGCGACTGGTCGATCGGCGGCGGGACGCTGACGCTGCGGGTGGAGATCCCGGCGAACGCCACGGCGACCGTCCGGGTCCCTGCGGCCTCGGCCACGGCGGTCACCGGCCCGCCGGAGGCGGTGCCCATGGGATACGAGGGCGGCGCGGCCGTCTTCCGGCTCGGCGCCGGCTCGTACACCTTCACGGCGCCCGCCTGACACGCGGGAACACCTGTCGGGCCCCCGGGGAGCCGGGGCCCGACAGGGTCGGTCCTCAGCGGATCTCGCCCACGCCCGCGTGCCGGGAGACCGAGCGGTCCACCGCGCGGGCCGGTTCGATCGCCGTGTGCAGGACGGGGGTCCAGCCCGCGTCCGTGCCGAGGTCGGGGTCGTGGGCGGCGTTGTGGACGGCGACGAGGTCGATCGGGGTGACCCTGCCGCCGACGCGGAGCACGTTCTCCCTGGCGGTGAGGGTGGTGCCGCCCCAGTTGTAGAGGAGCTCCGCCGGGGCGACCGCCCGGCCCAGCCGGAAGAAGTTGTTCTCCGCGAAGATCTGCGACTGCACGCCCACGCCGAGGGCGTACTGGAAGGTGGAGGCGTCGGGGATCTCGTAGTAGTTGTTGTAGACGTGCACCTGGCCGAAGCGCACGCGCGGGAGCCGCTGGAGCACGTTGTCGAAGTGGTTGTGGTGGACGGTGACCTTCAGCTTGCCCGTGTCGTTCGCCGGGTTGTTGGTCGAGCCGATCAGCATCGTCTTGTCGTGGCCGGAGAACCGGTTCCAGGAGGCCGTGACGAAGTTGGCGGCGTTGGTGATGTCGAGCTGCCCGTCGTGCACCTGGTAGGGCCTGCCGAAGTACAGCGGCTGCTCGGAGTCCGGGTTGTCGCCGTCGGTGAAGGTGTTGTGGTCCACCCACACGTGCGTCGAGCCGGTCACCGTGATGTTGTCGTAGAGGGAGTTCCAGTTGCCCTCGGCGCCGTCGGTCGGGTCCCACTTCGGGAAGCAGTCGGCGGTGTCCTCGAAGAGGACGTTGCGGATGATGACGTTGTCGGCCTTGTCGACGTGCAGGTTGACGCCCCGGACACGCGCGTTCGCGCCGAGGCCGACGATGGTGGTGTTCGAGCCGACCTTGAGCTTGACGTTGGCGGTCTGCCTGGCGGCCGAGGCGACCCGCGCCTGCTCCAGCGGGCCCGAGGGCACGGTCTCCCTGCCCCACACCGCCGGGTCGTACGCGGCGAGGTAGGCCTCCAGCGTGTAGCCGCCGGTCGCGTAGTCGGCGCAGGTCCTGTCGGTGTCGATCGTCCCCTTCACGTAGATGATCTTCGGTGAGGGGGCGGCGAGCGCGGTGGCCAGCTCGGTGCGGGTGGAGACGGTGTGCACGTTCGACGCGGGCGCGGCGGCGCCGCCGGTGGTGCCGGTGCCCTCGGCGGCCCAGCCGTCGTTCGCGGGCAGGGTCTGCCGGCCCAGGTCGGGCCCGCGCCCGAAGGTCTCCGACGCGGTGCTCTCCGGGCCGGTGGTCTCCGGGACGCCGGCTCTCAGAGCGGTGGCGGACGCGGCGGGGGCGGCGAGGACCGCCAGGGACAGCAGTGCGGTGAGCGCGACGGCTCGTTTCATGGGATTCCTTCGCGGGGTCAGGTGAGAGGGAGCTCGTACGGCCCCCGGGGCCTTCCGGATACTGGAGCGGGCGTGCGCAGGTCAGGGGTGGGCGCGCCCGCTCCAGGGCATCCGGGGTTCCGGGCGGAGATGGGTGTGCGCGGGTCAGGGGTGGGCGCGCCCGCTCCAGGGCATCCGGGGTTCCGGGCGGAGGCGGGTGTGCGCGGGTCAGGGGCGGGCACGTCCGCTCCAGGGCACCCGGAGTTCCGAGTAGAGCGCGAGCCGTTCCGCGCTCGTCGCCGTCACCTCGGCGATCCTGGGCAGCACCCGGCGCTCGTCGCCGACCTCCTGGAACACGTCCGGTATGGCGAGGGGTTCGGGCGCCAGCCGCACCGCGTCCAGGACGCGCATGAAACCGGCGGTCCTCTCCAGCGGCACGAGCAGGCCGGCGCCGTCGCGGATGTGCGCGACGAGGTTCTCCAGCAGGTCGGTCCTGGGGTGGACGACCGAGGTCCCGTCGAACTCGACCCGGTCCTCGGTGTAGGTCAGCCGGATCCGCCCGCTCTCGCCGTGCACGATCAGGTACGGCTCGTGCCGCCGGTCCGCGCACAGCGAGACCGCGACCGTCACCACCGTCCCGTCGTCCATCCGCGCCCGCACGCACGAGGTGTCGTCCGCCTCGATCACGTTGGCCCGGTAGAGCTCGACCTCGACGTCCTCGACCCCCGCGCCGGAGACGGCCAGCGCGGTCGCGGTCGCGTGCGCGAGCGGGTTGGTGAGGACGCCGTCCATCACGGGAACGCCGTCGACCTCGCGCCTTCCGGCCCACGGCACCCGGCCGTAGTAGGAGTAGGGGCGCTCCCAGGCGCCCGCCGCGCCGATCCCGGTGACCCGGCCGATCGCCCCTTCGGCGACCATCCGCCGGACGGCCGGGATCGCCTCCGAGCCCAGGCTCTGGAACCCCACCTGGCAGGCGAGCCCCGTCTCCCCGGCCGCCGCGACGATCCGGAGGTAGTCCGCGTACGTGGCGGCGGGCGGCTTCTCCAGCAGTACGTGCGAGCCGGCGCGCAGCGCCTTCTCCGCCATCTCGGCGTGGGTGTGGATGGGCGTGCACAGGATCGTCACCTCGGCGCCGGTGCGCCCGACCAGCTCGACCAGGTCGCCGGAGAACTCAGGTCCCTCCGGCAGGTCGTCGACGGGCCGCACGTCGCACACCCCGACCAGGTCCACCAGCCCGGCCTCGGCCAGCCGCCGGACGTTCGACAGGTGCCACCAGCCGTGACCGTGCGCCCCGGCGAGCACCACGCGAACCGGTTCCATCACGCCACCTCCCATCGCGGTCCCCGCTCACCGGGCCGGGCTCGCCGTACCGTCGTCGGCCGTCCGGCCCGGCCGGGGCCGGGCGGCGCGGCGCGACCTGGCCGACGGCGTGTCCGGGGATCGGCCGTGGTGATCGCCATCGCCGGTAACTCCCTCCGAATCGGTGTCACGGGCTGCAACCGGTTGCAAGAAACATTGAGGACATCTACCGGCAACGTCAAGGGCCCAATTTGGTAAACCACTCGCCATCTGCGGATTTTTCGGTATTTCTGATAGCCAGGGGTACACAACCGATCTCGTACCGCTTCGCAAAGCATCCGGTTCCGGCGTTGACAGTGACGCAACCGCTTGCACTAATGTGCTTCAGGGCCCGATATGGGGTCAGGGCGAAGGAGCACGGTGGCAGCGACGATCAGAGATGTGGCGCGGGCGTCGGGAGTGCACGTCTCGACGGTGTCCCGCACCTTCTCCGCGCCCCACCTGGTGAACACCGAGACCCGCAACCGGGTGCTCGCCGTCGCCGAGGACCTCGGCTACCGCCCCAACCGCGCCGCGCGGGCCCTCACCACCGGCAGGACCCACAACATCGGCCTCATCGTCGCCGACATCTCCAACCCGTTCTTCCCGCCGCTGATCAAGGCCGCCCAGGCGCACGCCAGGGCCCGCGACTACCACGTGTTCGTGGCCGACACCGACGAGGACCCGCAGGTCGAGGAGGAGCTGATCCAGACCCTCGCCAAGCAGGTCGACGGGGTCCTGCTCTGCAGCCCCCGGCTGTCCAACCGGGCCATCGAGCGCCTCCACGCCGACGTGCCGTTCGTGGTGGTCAACCGGCGGATGAAGGGCCTGCCGACGATACTGATGGACGTCGGCGAGGGCGCCCGCCTCGCGATCGAGCACCTCACCGGTCTCGGCCACCGCAGGATCGCCCTGCTCTCCGGTCCGGTCGGCTCGTGGACCAGCGGCGAGATGCGCGCCGCCGCCACCGCGACGGACGGCGTCGAGCTGGTCATCCTCGGCCCGAACGCGCCCACCGAGCAGGGCGGCCTCGCCGTCGCCGGCGAGGTGGTCGCCTCCGGGGTGACGGGCGTGCTCGCCTACAACGACCTGGTGGCCATCGGGCTCATCGAGGGCCTGTACGAGCGCGGCGTGCGCGTCCCCGACGACATCAGCGTGGTCGGCGTCGACGACATCGTGTCGGGACGGCTGAACCGGCCCAAGCTGACCACCGTGGCCATGCCCACGGCCGCCGCCGGGAGAATGGCGGTGGACCTGCTGCTGCAGTCGTTCGGCGAGGGTGCCACCCCCACCCTCGCCACCCTGGACACCAGCCTGGTCGTCCGTGAATCCACCGGAGAGGTGCGCACATGAGCTTCGGAACCACCCCGTCGGGCGAGCAGGTCGAACGGCACGTGCTGTCGAACGGGCGGATGCGCGCCGCGGTCCTCAGCTACGGGGCGATCCTGCAGTCGCTGGAGGTCTCCGGCGTCGACGTGGTCCTCGGCTACGACAACCTCGGCGACTATCTGACGCGCAGCCGCTACTTCGGCGCCGTGGTCGGCCGGTACGGCAACCGCGTCGCGGGCGGGCGGTTCACCCTCGACGGCCGCGACCACGAACTGCCGGTCAACAACGGCCCCAACAGCCTGCACGGCGGGCCGCAGGGCTTCGACACCCGGGTCTGGCGGATCACCGACGCCTCCGACACCGCCGTGACCCTGGAGTACGTGAGCCGGGACGGCGAGCAGGGCTACCCCGGCACGCTCACCGCGTCGGTCACCTACACGCTGACCGGCGACGCGATCCGGCTCGACTACCACGCGGTCACCGACGCGCCGACCGTGCTGAACCTCACCAACCACTCCTACTTCAACCTCGCCGGGGGCGGCGACGTCCTCAAGCACGTGGTCCGCATCGACGCCGACCACTATCTGCCGGTCGACGCCACGCAGATCCCCACCGGGGAGATCGCCCCGGTCGCCGGCACCCCGTTCGACTTCACCGCGCCGCACGAGATCGGCGAGCGGATCGCCGACCCCGCGCTGGGGGGCGGCTACGACCACTGCTACGTCCTGCGCGGCGGCATCGAGGTCCGCGAGCCGGCCGGAGGGCTCACCATGGAGGTCACCACCACCGAGCCGGGCGTGCAGTTCTACACGGGCAACTTCCTGGACGGCGTCGCCACCGCGTACGGCAAGCACGCGGGCCTGTGCCTGGAGACCCAGCACTTCCCCGACTCGCCGAACCAGCCGCACTTCCCCTCGGTCACCCTGCGTCCCGGCGAGCGGTTCGCCTCCACCACCACCTACCGCTTCACCTGACGGGCACCGGGACCTCCGGGGAGCCCACCTTCCCCAGAGGTCTCCCGGAGGTCCCGCCGGCGGGGAGGCCCTCCCGAAGGTTTCGGGGTCATGTCCGGTCAGGCTCCCCGGAGGTTCCGGCTCTCGCGTCCGGTCAGGCTCCCCGCGGCCCGGAAAGGGGAGGGGAGGGG
This sequence comes from Streptosporangium vulgare, assembly GCF_042428775.1. Classification (NCBI taxonomy): domain Bacteria; kingdom Bacillati; phylum Actinomycetota; class Actinomycetes; order Streptosporangiales; family Streptosporangiaceae; genus Streptosporangium; species Streptosporangium vulgare. The sequence continues at coordinate 263,127 of NZ_JBHMBS010000003.1, forward strand.
AGGGGGGCGGAGGTGCCGAGGCTCGCGACGCGGGGCCTGATCCGCCTCAGGCCCTGACCGTGGAGTTCTCGCCGCCGAAGGCCGCGACGGCTCCCAGGCCGAGATAGACGACACCGCTGGTGACGTCCAGGCGGCGGCGGGCGCGGGCCGAGCGGCGCAGGCGGCCCGCCAGGGCCGAGGCGAGCAGGGCGAAGGCGCCGTCGCTGGCCATCCCGAGCGCCGTCCAGATCAGGCCGAGCAGCACGATCTGCGGGGCGATCGGCCCGGCCTCCGGATCGGCGAACTGCGGCAGGAAGGCGAGGAAGAAGATCGCGGTCTTCGGGTTGAGCACGTTGACCACGAAGCCCTCCCAGAACATCCGGGATCTGGTCGCGATCCGCGGCTCGAAGGAGCCGCCCCCGTCGGAGCGGGTCATGAGCTTGCGCACGCCCAGCCAGACCAGGTAGGCGGCGCCGAGATACTTCACGATCGTGAATCCGGTCGCCGAGGCCGCGAGCAGGGCGCTGATGCCCAGGGCGGCGGCGGCCACGTGGACCAGCGAACCGAGGTGGATGCCGAGCACCGACACCAGCCCGGCGGAGCGGCCCTGGGCGACGCTGCGGGTCACGATGTAGAGGACCGCGGGCCCCGGGACGAGCAGCAGGGCGAGGGTCGCGGCGGCGAAGAGCGCGAGCGTGGGCAGATCTGGCATGTCCGGATCGTAGGGTCACCGCTCTCCCCGGCGCCTCACATTTTCACCGCCGTACGGCTCCCGCCCGGAGCAGGTAGCCCAGCAGGACGGTCGTACCGGCCAGAGCCTGGACGGCGAGGAAGGCGGTGAGGGAGGGCGGCCGGAGGCCCAGGGCGAGCGCCAGCGGGAGGCATCCGAGCACCGCGAGATCCACACCGGTCGAACCCCAGATGAGCGGGCCCGTCGGTATCGACCCTCCCATCGTCTCGATGATCGGCATGGAGTGGTCGATCGGGTTCCGGCGGGCCATCCGCAACCCTCCGGCGGCCAGTGCGGGGGCGGCGAGCGGTCCGAACAGCCACCACGGGCCCGTCCCGAGCACGCCCGTCAGGGACATGAAGGCGAGGGCGACGGCCAGCCAGGCACCGCCCAGCAGCGTCGGCAGCAGCGATCTGGCGGCCAGCGCCGCGCGGGCGCCGACCCCGAGGAGCCGGGCCAGAGCCGGGTTGTCGGCGTCGCGGCGCGCGCCCGAGATGCCCGCCGTCGCGGCGGTCAGCGCCCCGGCGAACACGACTCCCGTCACGACCGCGCCGACCCCGCCGGCCGCGAGCGCCGCCAGCGCGGGCAGCGCCGCGCCCCCGAGCAGGGCGGCCAGGCGGCCTGGGCGCCGTCCCAGGCGACGCCAGTCCTGCCAGGCCAGGGCGAGCGGTGCGGGCAGCGACGGCCAGGGGCGCGAGCGCAGGGTGCGCCCCCGCCAGTGGTTGTCCTCGGCGATCCAGGTCAGGGCCGCCGGGTCCATGCCGACGGCGGCGGTGCCCACGCGGCCCGCCCGGGTGGAGGCGGAGAGCACGGTCCGCGCCGGAATCCCGGCCAGGGCCGACCACGCCCTCCACCCGAGCAGGGAGGCCGCCGCGGCGGCGAGGGCGGCCACCGGCGCGCCGTGCGACGCGGGCGCGTTCGCGATCTCGGCCGCGAAGCGCCGCGCCGGGCCGCTCGCCGTCGACAGCGCCGCCACCACGGCCAGCAGGGCGGTCACGACGACGGCCGCGTTCAGCCACGGTTGCCAGCTCTGCGACGACTGGGCGAGAACGGTGAGCGCCATGCCGCCCACACTCACCGAGACACCCAGGATCACGGCGGTGGCCAGCCGCAGCGCCGGCAGGTCCGGCGCGCCGAGGACGGCGAGCGCACCCACCCCGAGCGCCGCTCCCGCCAGGACGGACCCCGCCAGGAGAACCGTCGCCGTCCGGCCCAGCACGCCACGGCGACGCAACGGGGACAGCAGCAGCCAGGCGGCGTCGGCGGCCGGCAGCGCGACGGGACCGATCGCGCGGGCGGCGAGGAGAAGGCCGGCGTAGGCGAGCATGACCAGGGCGAGGCCGGCTCCCGTTCGCCACGGGTCCACCGGCCGGGAGAGCGAGGCGAGCGCGGAGGAGACCGGTTGGGCCAGCACCACGAGCAGCATCGCGAGCCCGAACAGCCACACGTAGCGGTCCAGCCAGCTCGCGGGGACGCCGCGGCGCGCTCCGACGAAGGCGCGGACGCTCCGGACCGTGTCCACGCCCTGCTCCACGTTCGCACCCGGCTCGGTGTTCACCACCGTGCCCATGCCCGCTTCGTGCCCGTCTCCGGTGCCGCGTTCACAACGACGTTCACAACCGTGTTCACGCCCCGTTCCGCGTTCGTGATCGGCTCGTCGCCTGCCCGGCCTCCAGCACGACCTGGCGGGCACGGGTGCTCTCGGCGAGCCGGTGGTCGTGGGTCGCCATGACCACCGTGCCGCCGGCGTCCGCGTAGCCGGTGAGAATCGTGGCCAGGCGCTCGCGGAACATCTCGTCGAGCCCGCGCTCCGGCTCGTCCAGGAGCAGCAGCCTGCTCGGCCTGAGCAGAGCGGCCGCGAGCGAGAGCCGCTGCCGCTGGCCGGTGGAGAGTGCCTGCGGCGACGCGTCGGCGCGCTCCAGGAGGTCGAACGACTCCAGCGCCGCCCCGACCTCCAGCCGGGCCGGAGCGTGGACGGCGTGCGTCAGTTCCAGGTGCTCGCGTGCCGTCAGACCCGGATACCAGGCCGGTTCGTCCCCGACCAGGGCGACATCACGCCAGAAGCCGGCGTCGTCCCTCGGAGGACCGTCCAGGACGCGCAACGCGCCGGAGCGCGGGGGGTGCAGTCCGGCCAGGCAGCGCAACAGCGTCGATTTTCCCGCGCCGTTCGCGCCGACCACGGCGACGATCTCGCCGGGGTCCGCCGTCAGGCCGACGTCGCGGAGCACGGGGTTGCCGCCGAGCTCCACGCTGAGACCGCTGACCGTGATGATCGCTGTGGACACCGTTCGAGCCTAACCACCGTCGACCCGGCCCGGACCATGGCGGTCGCCCTGGCAGACGTCTGCCTGCCTGGACGTTCGACGGGGACCGATCACGGGTGTCCCACCGGGATCCGCTGGGCCGTCACCGAGGTCAGGGCGCTCAGCAGGGCGGTGGTGGCCGGCGGGTCGGGCGGCTCGCCGTAGGTGGCGGCGTAGACGTGGCGGGTCGAGTGGGGCAGCTCGGTCGTGTTGACCTTCGGATGCCGGTGGGCGTGCAGGGCGAGCCCCGGCAGGGCACTCACTCCCACCCCGGCGGCGACGAGGGCCTGGACGGCGACGACGTCATCGGTGGTGAAGGCGATCTCCGGCTCGAAGCCGGCCTTGGCGCACAGCTCCAGCAGGTGGGTCCGGCACCGGTCGCAGCCGCCGATCCACCGGGAGTCGCGGTACGAGGTCAGCTCGCCGACCGGGCCGGAGGTGACCAGGTAGCTGGGGTCGTCCAGCAGGTGGAGCAGCCGGATCCCGTCGGCCTCGGGAGCGGTTTCGTCGTAGCGGAAGATGACCGCCACGTCCACGTAACCGGCCTTGAGCATGCGCAGCGCGTCGGGGGGCTCCGTCTCGGTCAGCCGCAGCTCCAGGCCGGGGTGCCCCTCGGCGAGGACGGCGGCGGCCTCCGGCACGAACGTCCCCAGGGCCGAGGGGAAGGCGGCCAGCCTGACCCGCCCGGCGCGCAGGCCCACGTGCGCCGACAGTTCCGCGGACGCGGAGTCGAGGCGGCCGATGATCTCGGTGGCCCGCTCGGCGAGCAGCCGGCCCGCCTCGGTCAGCCGGATGCCCCGGCCGACCCGCTGGATCAGCTTGGCCCCGGTCTCGGCCTCCAGCTTCGCGAGATGGTGGCTCACCGAGGGCTGGGAGTAGTGCAGCTCCCTGGCCGCCGCGGTCACCGAGCCGTGCCGGGACACCGAGGCGAGGACGCGAAGACGCACGATATCGAGCATGTATTAACTTTATCTATGGATGAGCGGGAAGATAGGCATTGGACGCTATGGATCTCCTCGTCGCATTCTTGAGACATGACAACCTTGACGCTCACCCGCCCGGGCCTGGCCGAGCTGGTCGCCGGGGTCCGGGACCTCGTCGACCCGTCCGCCGACGCTCGGACCACGGCCTTCGCCGTGGCCGGGCTGCTGCGTGAACGGCTGCCGTCGCCCGAGATCCTCACCGAGGAGGAGCGCCTCGGCGACCCCGACCACTATGTCGGCCACACCCTCCACGCCGAGGAGAGCTTCTCGATCGTGGCCGTGGTCTGGCGGCCCGGACAGAAGACCGTGATCCACGACCACATCGCGTGGTGCGTGTTCGGCGTGCTGCAGGGTGTCGAGTACGAGACCCTCTACCGCGACCACGGCGACCACCTGACCGAGATCGGCAGGGCCGCCAACCAGACCGGTGAGGTGAGCGGGTTCGCCCCGCCCGGTGACATCCACCGCGTCCACAACACGGGCGACGAGACGGCCATCTCGCTGCACATCTACGGGGCCGACCTCAGCGCCGCCCCCACCAGCGTCCGCCGCGTCTACGAGCTGCCCGTCCGCTGAAGGATCGTCCCGCTCCGCCGAAGCTCGCTACTTCTCCACTTCGGGTTTCCTGTCCGCGTTCAGGCTCTCCCTGATGGCCTCCAGGCGGGCGGCGCCCTCGGCGTCGACGGCGGCGCGCTCGACCTCGATCATCCGGGCCTCGACGGAACCGGAGGTCAGCTCGGCCTCGCCCAGGGCGCGGGCGTAGCGCTTCTCGATCTTGTCGCGGACCTCGTCCATGGTGGGCGTCTCGCCGGCGGGGGTGAGGCCGGACAGGTCGCTCATCGCCCGGTTGAGCTCCTCCTGCACCTTGGCCTGGTCGAGCTGGGAGAGCAGGCGCATCCGCTCGGCGATCTTCTTCTGCAGGGCCATCGCGTTGGTCTCGACCGCGGCCCGCGCCTGGGCCGAGGCCTGCGCGGCCCGCTCGTGCGCCAGCCGCGACTCCTGCTGCGCGCTCTCCGCCGCCACCAGACGCGAGGCGAAGGCGCGGGCCGAGTCCTCGTACGACAGGGCCTTGCGCTCGTCACCCGCGGCCCGGCTCCGCTCGGCCAGCAGGAGGGCCTGGCGGGCGTTGGCCTGGAGCCTCTCTGTCTCCTCCACGGAGCGGGCGAGCCTCATCTCCAGCTCGCGCTCGTTGCCGATCACCGCCGCGGCCTGCCGGCTCAGCCGCCGGTGTCGTTCCTTCGCCTCCTCGATGGCCTGCTCGATCTGGACCCGGGGGTCCGACAGCTCGTCCAGCCGCCCGGAGAGGGCGAAGACCAGATAGCGCCAGGCCCGACGGATGACCTTGAACATGAGGACTCCTTATCGATCCAGCGCGTCGCGCGTGATCTGCTCGGTTTCGTGGAGGCCCTGGCGGACCCCTTCGAGGATGTCGGCGAGCTCGTCCAGCGCCCGGACCGGCTCCAGCGGGCCGTTCGCCGACACCGCCGACAGCTCCACCAGGCGGGCGAGGAGCCCTTCGATGCCGATGGCGCTCGACTCCATCCGGGCGAGCACCCGCTCCCGGGTCGCGGAGAGCCGCTCGACCACGGCCCGCTGGGAGGCGAGCGAGGCGAGGGCGCGGTCGATGTCCTGGGTCAGGGCCTGCCCCGCCTCCTCGCGGGCCCGCGCCAGCCTGGCCTGCTCGTTCCCGAGGGCGCCGAGGTCGAACCTGGCCAGCGCGACGCCGGTGAGCGAGGCCTGCTCGGCGAGCCGCCGCAGCGTGGCCGTCGAGTCGTCGATCCGGGGCCGCATCAGCGCGATCCGCTCCGCCAGCGGGCCGCGCTCCATCGAGGCGCTCAGCTCGCCGAAGCCGTACGCGGCGGATCCGGCCCGTTCGAGCCAGTACTCCTCCCGGCTGCCGGGGGTGACGACGAGCCCGTCGTGGTACCCGTGCCGGTCGCGGTCCTGCAAGGTCGCGACGCCCGCCTTGGACAGCCAGACGACCACGCCCACGAACGCGGCGGCCGCCGGGTGCACGCTGACGGCCCACGCGGCGCCGCCGGCGGTCGCGCCCAGCAGCAGGCCCCACGGGTCCCTGAGTTCGTCGGCGAGGCGGGCCATCAGAAGTTGGATACCACCGCGGTGAACACCTGGTCGATACTTCCGGATTCGCGAGAGTCGTACGCGGCGGCGGTGGTCGCCTCGGAGATCTGCCTCAGCACGCCGAGGTCGGCGTCCTGGCCGTAGGCGATCGTGAACATCCGCACCGTCTCCTGGCCGGGTTCGGTACGCAGGTCGGGCAGCAGGTTCTCCAGGGAGAGGCTGTCGGGGTCCTCGTTCTTGCCGTCGGTCAGGAAGACCACCGCGTTGATCGAGTCATCGTTCCGCAGCCTGCGCACCTGCTCGTGGGCCGCGAGCGCGGTGTCGTACAGGCCGGTGCCGCCGTCGGGGGTGAGGCCGTCGAGCCTGGCGCGCAGCTTCTCGCGCTGGGCGGCGTCGACGGTGGCCAGCGGGGCCAGTTCCAGGTGGTCCTTCGCGCCGTCGCGCTTGGTGGAGAACATCCACAGCCCGACCCTGTCGTGCGGGCCGAACTGGGGCAGCGCGTTGATCGCGGCCTGCTTGGCCAGGTCGAGCTTGCTCTTGCCGGTGTCGGGCACGGGGGCGCCCATCGAGCCGGAGACGTCGAGGACCAGGAGGACGTTCGCGGGTTTGCGCAGGTCGGCCCAGCCGGTGAGTATCTTGTCGAGCACGTTCGGGGCGGGCGGGCTCAGCGTCGTCTTCGGCTCGGCGGGCAGCAGCCCGTTCGCCTGGGTGATCAGCTCGCCGGCCTTGCCCTCGTACGAGCGGAACGCGAACTCGGCGAACCTGGCCTGCTGCTCGGGAGCCTGGAGGTGCGCCAGGAAGTCGGCCGCCACCGCCCGCTTCGCGTCGTCGACCCACGGGGCGGTCAGCACCGCGTACGGGTTGTCGGACATGAGCGTGCCCTCTTTGGGATAGATCGCCGCGAGCGGCACCTTGGGCTTGGCGTGCTTGCCCAGCGTCGCGGGGTCGCCGGTCGGGTTGCCCTGGTTGTAGTCCCAGACCGACTTCTCCTCCACGGCCACCGCGGAGATGTAGCTCAGGCCCGCGCCCGCGTCGTCGGCCCGCTGGAGGTTCGACAGGAACGTCAGCGTGGTGTCGCCGTAGTGCACGATCGAACGTTCCACGCCCCGCACGAAGTCCCTGGCCTTCGCGTCGGCCACGTTCTTCTCCGACAGGTCGCCGGACAGGCCGGTCGCCGCGAAGTAGGTGCCGACGGTGGCGTTCAGGCCGCTGGTGGAGAAGTTGGGGTTGGTCTTGCCGAGTTTGAACCGTCCCCATTCGGGGTGCCCGTACTTCGCCCACGACCCGGCCGACACGGCGAGCACGTCGGACCAGCCGAGCTTCTTGCCCGGCCAGCCCAGTGCCTGGGCCATCGGCAGCGGCATCGCGACGACGAGCGGAGTCTTGGCGATCGACGGGTTGTCGGCGGCGACCAGGGAGGCGGAGTCGTTCGCCGAGGCGCGCTGCTGGAGGAGGGTGATCCAGCCGCTGCTGGCGGGTGACCACACGTCGGGGCGGGGGCCGTCCTGGCGCTCGTCCCAGCCCCTGGCCAGCGCCTGCATCGCGCCGCCGCTCGCCTTGGTCTCGACGATGACGTCGGCGCAGTGCCCGTCCACCTGCCTGCCGTTGTAGCCGGAGGCGATCGTCCTGAGCAGCTCGGCCTTCTCCGAGGAGGCGGCGATGGTCAGGGTGACGCCTCCCTCGCAGACCTTGGTCTGTCCGGTGGCCTTCTGCGCGGCCCCGGTTCCGGGCTCACCCGCGCCGACGAGGATCCGCAGGGCGACGATCAGGGCTCCGGCGAGAATGATGGCGACGATGAACGGGGCGAAGTTTCTCCGTCGTCGCTGTGGTTGCTGGTACAACCCTGCCTCCCGGGGGGATGTCTGTACTTATCCGACGAACGAATCGCCCCGAGAGTTCTCCGCGACCGGAGATCGTCTCGGGTGTCGGAACCGGCGTGCTCCAAGGCCTTCCCGTAACCCGCCTCGCGGCGCCCCGGCGCCCCGGGCGTTCCTGTCGTCCGCCTCGCGGTTACACGGCCCGGTGAGCGTCTCGGGTGAGCGCACGCGAAGGGCCCTCCCCGCGACCGCGGGAAGGGCCCGGTGCCGGACCTCGGGCGTCAGAACGCCGCTGAGCCGTACTCCTGGAGGAAGAGCGCCTCGGCGGTGGCGGTGCGGCGGAGCTCCTCGATGTTCACCCGCTCGTTGGGGGCGTGGATCGCCGCGTCGTCGTCCTCGGCGCCGAAGAGCAGGATCGTGGCGGCGGGGAACTGCCGGACGAAGGTGGAGACGAGCGGGATCGAGCCGCCGGCGCCGACGTCGCGCGGCGGACGGCCGAACGCGCGTTCCATCGCCCGGTTCAGCGCGGAGCGGGCCGCGCCGCCGGTGTCGGCGAGGTAGCCGGACCCCATGGTGTAGTCGCCGACGTCCACCTGGACGCCCCAGGGGGCGACCTGCCGCAGGAAGTCGACGACGGCCTCGACGGTGGTCTTCGGGTCGCCGGCCGGGGGCACCCGCACGGTCACCCGGGCCCTGGCGACGGCCTGGACGGCGTTGATCGCGCCGGAGACCGTCGGCACGTCCAGGCCGGTGACCGTGATCGCGTACGAGGCCCACAGGCGGTCGGCCAGCGAGCCGGAGCCGACCGTGGAGACGCCGTCGAGTATGCCCGCGGTGGAGCGGAAGTCCTCCTCCGACGGGCCGGAGCCGAGGAAGCTGCCGCGCGGCAGGCCGGGGACGCGGATGTCGCCGTGGTCGTCGTGCAGGGCGGCGAGCATCCGGATCAGCGCCGCGAGGGCGTCGGGGGCGGCGCCGCCGAACGAGCCGCTGTGCAGCGACTCCTTGAGGGTGCGCACCTCGATGGTGAAGGCGCCCATGCCGCGCAGCGAGGTCGTCACCGCCGGGTCGCCCACCCGGGGGTTGCCGGTGTCGGCGACCACGATCGCGTCGGCGCGGAACAGCTCGGGGTTGTGCTCGACGAAGGACTCCAGGCGCTCGCCCGCGTACTCCTCCTGGCCCTCGACGATGACCTTGACGCCGACCGGGAAGCGCCCCTGGAAGGCGCGGAGCGCCGCGACGTGGGAGATGACGCCCGACTTGTCGTCGGCCGCGCCGCGGCCGTGGATCGCGCCGTCGATCTCCGTCGGCTCGAAGGGCGGGGTGCGCCAGAGCGCGAGGTCGCCGGTGGGCTGCACGTCGTAGTGCGCGTACAGGAGGACGGTCGGCGTGCCGGGCGGGGCGGGGGCCTCGGCGTAGACGGCGGGGAAACTGCCCTCGACGGGGATCTGCCGGACGCTCGGCAGGCCGGTGCTCCGCAGCAGCTCCTCGACCGTCGCGGCGGCCGCGTGCACGGGCTCCACGGGGTGGCCGGGGAAGGCCACCGACGGGATGGCGACGAGCCTTTTGAGGTCCGCTATCGCCTGGGGCATGCCGGCGGTGACGGCGTTCTCGATCTCGTCAGGAGTCACGACTTTCCCTCGCATCTCAATATCTGGTGCGTCCTATTGGATCACAACCGCAGGTACGGCCGCTCTCGCGCACGGTTCCCGCACACCAGGGTTCCGCCAAGTGGAACCGGGGTTTGGGCAATGATCCGACACTCTTCTCGTCTGATCGCGGATTTCGTCGTTGTTACATAGGCGTTTTGCGGATTCCGAGGTTCTCGCACTTTAATGCCACGTTTTCACTTGGCAAGAGCTGTTCTGGCAGGCAGACTGTTGGAAGCTCAGCTCAACGAGGGAAGATCGCGATGACGCACCCTGAAAACACCGACGTGACCTCGCTCATGAAGGCCGCGCAGGACAACCTGTGGATGCACTTCACCCGGCACAGCTCGTACGAGGGTGCCGAGGTGCCGATGATCGTGCGGGGTGAGGGCTCCTACATCTACGACGTGCACGGCAAGCGCTACCTCGACGGCCTCGCCGGGCTCTTCGTGGTCCAGGCGGGTCACGGCCGCAGCGAGCTGGCCGAGGCCGCCGCCAAGCAGGCCCAGGAGCTGGCGTTCTTCCCGCTGTGGTCGTACGCGCACCCCAAGGCCGTCGAGCTGGCCCAGCGTCTCGCCGCCGAGACCCCCGGCGACCTCAACCGCGTCTTCTTCACCACCGGCGGCGGCGAGGCCGTCGAGAGCGCGTGGAAACTCGCCAAGCAGTACTTCAAGATCACCGGCAGGCCGCTCAAGCACAAGGTCATCAGCCGCCAGATCGCCTACCACGGCACCCCGCAGGGCGCCCTGTCGATCACCGGCATCCCGGCCTTCAAGCAGATGTTCGAGCCGCTGGTCCCGGGTTCCGTCAGGGTGCCCAACACCAACCACTACCGCGCCGACGAGATCACCGGCGTGCCCGGCATGACGCCCGAGCAGTACGGCTACTGGGCCGCCGAGCGCGTCGCCCGCGCCATCGAGATGGAGGGCCCCGACACCGTGGCCGCCGTCTTCGTCGAGCCGGTGCAGAACGCGGGCGGCTGCTTCCCGCCGCCCCCCGGATACTTCAAGCGCCTGCGCGAGATCTGCGACGAGTACGACGTCCTGCTCGTCTCGGACGAGGTCATCTGCGCCTTCGGCCGCCTCGGCACCATGTTCGGCGGGCAGAAGTTCGACTACGTCCCCGACATCATCACCTGTGCCAAGGGCATGACCAGCGGCTACTCGCCGATCGGCGCCATGATCGCCTCCGAGCGCCTCTTCGAGCCGTTCAAGAACGGCACCGAGATGTTCGCCCACGGCTACACCTTCGGCGGCCACCCGGTGTCCTCGGCCGTCGCGCTGGCCAACCTCGACCTGTTCGAGCGGGAGGACCTGCTCGGCCACGTCACCCGCAACGAGCCGGTCTTCCGCTCCACCCTGGAGCGGCTCCGCGACCTGCCGATCGTCGGCGACGTGCGCGGCTCCGGCTACTTCTGGGGCATCGAGCTCGTCAAGGACAAGGTCACCAAGGAGACCTTCAACACCGAGGAGTCCGAGCGCCTCATCAGGGGCTTCCTGTCCGGAGCCCTCTACGAGGCGGGCCTGTACTGCCGCGCCGACGACCGGGGCGACCCGGTCATCCAGCTCGCCCCGCCGCTCATCTGCGGCCCCAAGGAGTTCGACGAGATCGAGTCCATCCTCCACTCGGTGCTGACGGAGGCATGGAGCCGCCTCTGAGCGCGCACGGCCGCGCCCCCTCCGGACCGCCACGCGCGGCCCGGAGAGACGCGCCGCCCCCTCTGGCGATCGCGCCGTCCGGGCCCTCCCGGCCCGCCGCGCCCCTCGTGCCCTCCCGCCGCCGCGCCTCCGCCCACCGGCCGGTTCACCACCGGGCCGCCCACCGGGCCGGCGCGGCACCGTGTCCCTCGCCGCGCCCTCGCGGTACCCCCGCCCTCGTGCCCTCCCGGCGCCGTGTCCCCCGAAGCGGGACCGCGCCGCACCCGCGAAAACCTCGCCGTGCCACTCCGTCGAAACAACGAAAGGAAATCCCATGAAGATCGGCGTGCCTGCCGAGGTCAAGAACCACGAGTACCGCGTCGCCGCGACCCCGGCGGGCGTGCACGAACTCGTCCGTCACGGCCACGACGTCTACATCCAGCGCGACGCGGGCCTCGGCTCGCACCTCACCGACGAGGAGTACCTCTTCGCCGGGGCCAAGATCCTCGACAGCGCCGACGAGGTGTGGGACCAGGCCGAGATGATCCTCAAGGTGAAGGAGCCCGTCGCGGAGGAGTACCACCGCATGCGCCCCGGCCAGGTGCTCTTCACCTACCTGCACCTCGCGGCCGGCCGCGAGTGCACCGAGGCCCTCCTCGACCGCCGGGTCACCGGCATCGCGTACGAGACCGTCCAGGTCGGCAACACCCTGCCGCTGCTCGCCCCGATGTCCGAGGTCGCCGGACGGCTCGCCCCGCAGGTCGGCGCCTACAACCTCATGCGCTTCAACGGCGGGCGCGGCGTGCTGCCCGGCGGCGTGCCCGGCGTGGCCCCCGCCAAGGTCGTCGTCATCGGCGCGGGCGTCTCCGGGCTCAACGCCGCCCAGATCGCGGTCGGCATGGGCGCGGACGTCACCGTCCTCGACCTCAACATCGACCGCCTGCGCTTCGTCGACGCCATCTACCAGGGCCGTCTCAAGACCCTCGTCTCGACCTCGTACGCGATCGAGAAGGAGGTCCTGGAGGCCGACCTGGTCATCGGCGCCGTGCTGATCCCCGGGGCGAAGGCCCCGACCCTCGTCTCCAACGAGCTGGTCTCCCGCATGAAGCCGGGCTCCGTGCTCGTCGACATCGCGATCGACCAGGGCGGCTGCTTCGAGGACTCCCGCCCGACCACGCACGCCGAGCCGACCTACCAGGTCCACAACTCGATCTTCTACTGCGTGGCCAACATGCCGGGGTCCGTCGCCAACACCTCCACCTACGCGCTGACCAACGCCACGCTGCCCTACGCGGTCAAGCTGGCCGGCCTCGGCTGGAAGGCCGCCCTCCAGGGGGACGCCTCCCTCGCGCTGGGCCTCAACACCCACGCGGGACGCCTCACCAACGAGCAGGTCGCCATCGCCCTCAGCCTGCCGTACGTGCCGGTCTCCGAGGTCATCGCGGCCTGAGCCGGGGTTTCGCCCGTCCCGCGCCCCGCCGGCGCGGGACGCGGACGGCTTCCGGCGGGCGGTGCCGGTCACGACGACCGGCCGGAGCGCAGGGCGCGGGCGGTGACCAGGACGTGCTCGATCTCCACCGGGGTCGGCCAGGGGGCGCCGCCGGGACGCAACAGCGTGGCCCGTACGGACGCCAGGTGCTCGATCGCGCCCGACGACAGCCCGCTCCGCTCGGTCAGCCACGCCGTGACGTCGGTGTGGTCACGCAGCGGCCGGGTGACGAGGTCCCAGGTGCCGAGGATCTCGGTCAGGTCGGCGACCCTCAGGGGGGTGCCGCCCCGCCGGGCGACGGCGGCCGCGGCGAGTTCGGCGCGGGCGACGAGCTCGGGCTCGGTGGTCCGGTCCCACGGGGGAATGGGCGGGTCGGAAAGCCACCGCTCCGCCTCGCGGGAGAATCCCGCGGCCGACAGCAGCGCGGCCAGCTCGACCGCGGCCCGGTGGTGCCCGGCCTGTGCCGCCTGGCGGAACCAGTGCTGCCCGCCCCGCAGGTCGCTGTGCTCGGCGATGAGCAGCAGACCGAAATTGAACGCGGCCTCCGGGTCGCCGCCCGCCGCGGCCCGGCTGAACCAGTGCCCGGCCCCCCGCGCGTCGCTCATCTCCACGCACACGAACCCGGCCGTCCGCTGGTCGTCGATCCTGCCGGTGCAGGCCGCCCGCTCGAACCAGGCGCGCGCGGTCCGCAGGTCGCCGAGGGAGAGCGCGATCCCGCCGAGCTGGGACGCGGCGCCGGGGTGCTCGTTCCTGGCGGCGAGCCTGAAGAACGCCTCCGCCCCCTCGGGATCGCGGTTGGCCCGCAGGAACAGCCCGAGGTGGTAGGCCGCGTCGGCATGGCCGCTCCGGGCGGCCAGCTCCCACCAGCGCAGCGTCTCGTCCTCCTCGCCGGAGGCGTAGGCGAGGAACCCGAGGTCGTGGGCCGAGGCCAGGTCGCCGTCCATCGCGGCCCTGCGGTGCCACTCCCCGGCCGCCTCCGCCTCGCCGCCGTCCTCGCAGAGCAGCGCGAGCCGCCTGGTCGCCGTGCGGGAGCCCGCCCTGGCCGCCGTCTCGAACCAGTGCCGGGCGGCGGGGACGTCGCCGTGCTGGTCCAGCAGGAGGGTCGCCAGGTTCACCGCGGCCTCGACGTCCCCGGCGTTCGCCGCCAGCTCGTACCACCGCGCGGCCTCCGCGGGAGTGCCGTGCTTCTCGTGCCAGATCCCCAGGTTGTAGGCGCTGTCGAGGTTTCCCGCGGCCGCCGCGCGCTCCCACCAGTGCCGTGCCGCCGAGCGGTCGCCCCGCTGCGCGAAGTGGCGGCCCAATTGGTGGGCGGCCTGCACGTCACCGCCGTGCGCGGCGAGCAGCAGCGCCGTCTCGCCGTCCGTGTCGTTCTCGTGCTCGGTGCTCCGGGGGGTGGGTATCAGCCCCGGGACCGCCTCCGGGTCGTCAGGCCACCACCCCATGTCACCCTCCTCGCCGACGTCGCGCAGCCGACAGACCACAGGGTGCCATGTAACGGTTCTGTCGCGGAGGGTAATCATGACTTACGGCCGCCGGTCTGTTCGTCGATCCGCTCGTCGTGTCCGGTCCGATGTCCCGGTGCCCGGATCCCGGCGGGCGGCCGGATGCTCAGACGAAGCGCACGAACCCCACGTACATGCCCATCGAGCAGACGTAGCGCAGGGAACCGGCCTCCCGCGCGCCCAGCCGTACGGTGGCGGGCAGTGTCACGTCGCGGCCGTCGATCGTGAGCGTCCGGGTGCAGCCGGGGATGCCCTCGAGGTGGAAGACGAGGTCGATGGGAGTTCCCGCGCGGACGGTCACCACGCCCGGCCGGTAGCCCCGGTCGGTGGCCCAGACCTCGACCCGCTGGACGCCGCCGGCACGTGCGGCGGCTCCCGCCGGAGCGGTCGTGGTGCCGCCCCCCTGGCCGTCCGCCGTCCTCCCCGCGGTCCTCCCCGCAGGGTTCCCCGGGGTGCCCATCGGCCCTGCCGGGCCGCCCGCCGCCATCGCGGGGCCGCCGGATCCGGGGAGCCACCCTCCGAGGCTCAGCCCCGAGGAAATCGTCCACAGGCCCGCCGCCAGTGCGACGACCCCCGCCAGCGCCGCCAGCCTGGTGGTCGCGGCCCGCCGCAGAACCAGCCCGAGAAGCGCGAACGCGGGCGCCGTCCCCACCACGAACCCCGCCATCACCGCGCTCCCGCCCAGAGCCGACCCGCTGGAGACCGCCACCATCTCGGTGCTGAGCGTCACCCCGCACGGCAGCAGGACCGTCACGGCGCCGAGCGCCAGCGCCCTGGGCACGGGTGCGGCGATCCCGGACACGCGGCCACGCCAGGACGTGCGCCCGCCCGACGCGGTAACCGGGTGGCATCCACTCTCCGGCTCGCTCCCGAACATGCGGATTCCGAAGCACACGACCGCGATCCCGGCCGCGACGAGCAGCGCGGCCCTGACCTGAGGACCCAGCCGCACGGCGGAGCCGGCGAGCCCGAGCAGGGCTCCGGCCGCCATGTGGGAGCCGAGGCGCCCGGCGAGGAACAGTGCGACGACCGTGGGACCCGACGGCCCCGCCCCGGTCCTGTCGGCCCTGTCGTGCCCGTCGTGCCCGCCGGAGCGGGCCGGACGGTCGCGGGGGGCGGCGCGGGAGGTGAGGCCGGTGAGCAGGCCGCCCTGCACGGCCGTGCACGAGGCCGTACCCGCGACCAGTCCCGCGGCGAGTCCTCCGGCGAACAGCGCGGCCGGTCCCGCGCTCAGCGGACGTCCCCGGTGACCATCCAGATCCCCACGGGCTTAACGTAATCTCATCGAAGGGTGACCGAAGGTGATATTTCCTTACCGAGCGCGCACGCTGTCCTTACCGGACGTCCAGGTGCCCCGGGGCCCGGGTCGCGCTCCGGGCCGCACGCTGCCTCGCTCGTCGCCCGTCACGGAGTGGTCGGGATACCCGCGAAGATCGAGGTGTCGAGGGTGAAGCCGACCGGCTCGGGGAGGTGGAGGCGAGACCCCATCTCGACCCGGGCGGAGGTCCGGTACCCGCCCTCCTTGGGGTCGCTGAGGACCGTCACGGTGGCGGGCGCGGCCACGGGGTCGATCAGGAGCATCACGGGGACACCGCCGGAGGCGTAGATGGCGGGCTTGCGGTCGCGGTCGTCGACGGTGCTCCCCGGTGACACGATCTCGGCGACCATGAGGAGGCCGGAGGAGGGCAACTCGCGGGCGCCCCGGCGCGGGCAGTCGGCGGGCGCCAGGACGAAGTCGGGAACGACCGGGTCACGGGACCCGTCGACGCGGACCACGACGTTACCGGTGTACGCGTTGAGGTCGCCGTCCGCGATCGGCTGACGGAGTGCGGCGAAGAGGAGCATCGCCGCCCGGGCGTATTCCGGGGTGCCCAGCGGGCTCACGACCAGCCTTCCGTCGATCACCTCGGCTCGGAGCCCCGGAAGGGGCGGAAGCGCGTCGAAGAGTTCGCGTGGCGTGTGCGGCAGACGCCAGGAGGCGGTCCCGGGAGGGGGACTCAGATCCGCGTGGCGTCGATGGGGCACCGTTTCCATGACCTGCGTCCCTTCGTATGCGTGTGGACACGGAGAGTTTCCCGGGGGAGAGGTCGAAGCGCGCGATGTTCACGGAAAGGTGTTCACGGAAAAAGGGGAAGGTCAGACCCAGCCGGGGCGGACGAGGCCGGATTCGTAGGCGATGACGACCAGCTGGGCGCGGTCGCGGGCGTGGAGTTTCATCATGGTCCGGCTGACGTGGGTCTTGGCGGTGGCGGGGCTCATGAAGAGCTCGCCCGCGATCTCGTCGTTGGTCATGCCGGTCCCGACCAGGGCGAGGACCTCGCGCTCGCGGTCGGTGAGCAGGCCGAGGTCGCGGGTGTGGCGCGGCTCCTTGGCTCGGCTCGCGTACTCGGCGATCAGGCGGCGGGTCACGCCGGGGGAGAGCAGGGCGTCGCCTTCGGCCACCACCCGGACGGCCTGGATGAGCTCGGCCGGTTCGGTGTCCTTGACCAGGAAGCCGCTGGCGCCGCCGCGCAGGGCCTCGAAGACGTACTCGTCCAGCTCGAAGGTCGTCAGGATGATGACCTTCGGCCCGGGGGGCATCTCGCGGGTGGCGGTCAGGCCGTCCATGCCGGGCATGCGGATGTCCATCAGGACCACGTCCGGCTCGTGCTCGGCGACCAGCCGCAGGGCCTGCGCCCCGTCGGCGGCCTCGGCCACCACGGTCATCCCCGGCTGCGCGTCCAGCAGGGCGCGGAACCCGGCCCTGACGAGGGCCTGGTCGTCGGCGAGGACAATCTTGATCATCGGGATTCCTCCGGGATCGGCAGCCGGGCCTCGACGCGGAAGCCCCGGCCGTGGTGCGTGGCGGTGAGCGCCCCCCCGAGGGCGACGGCCCGCTCCCGCATGCCGGGGACGCCGTTCCCGCTGCCCAGGCTCTCCCCGGGGGCGTCGCCGCCGGTGTCGGTGACCTGGACGGTCAGCGCTCGGGGATCGTAGCCGAGCACGACGGTGACCGACGCGCCGGGGGCGTGCCGGGTGACGTTGGTGAGGGCCTCCTGCACGATGCGGTATCCGGCACGGTCGATCTCCGGAGGCAGCGGCCCGGCCGCGCCGACGATCTCCTTGGTGACCGGCAGCCCGCTGCGCTCGATGAGCTCGTCGAGCCGGTCCAGCCCGGCGGTGGGGGAGCGGGGGGCGCCGTCGCGCAGGACGTTGAGCACCGACCGCATCTCGGTCAGCACGTCCTTGGACGCCTGCTTGATCGTGGTGAGCGCGGTCCGCGCCTGCTCGGGCTGGTCGTCGATGAGGTGCAGCGCGGTGGACGCCTGCACGTGGATGAGGGAGATGTTGTGCGCGAGCACGTCGTGCAGCTCCTGCGCCATGGTCAGCCGCTCCTCGCTGGCCTGCCGCCGCAGCTCCTCCTGCTCCACCCGTTCGCGCTCGGCCTGCCGTTCCCTCCTCGCCCGCGAGAACTCCGCCACCACCACGACCAGGCCCATCAGCGCGCCCACCGTGAGGTCGTGGAACCAGCCGGGCGTACGGACGGGGGCGAGCCAGGACGTGTAGACCCCGAGGAACACGTAGGCCAGGCCCCACATCGACCAGGCCGCCCGCCGGTGGCCGCTCACCACGGCGGTGTGCAGCGCGACGACCGGGCTGAGGAAGACCGGGCCGTAGGGGTGGCCGAGGCCGATGAAGATCAAGGTCGAGCCCACCGCGACCGCCAGGCAGAGCACCGGATGGCGGCGGCGTACGATCAGGGCCAGGGGCCCGGCCAGCACGAGCGCCCAGCCCAGCGGGTCGAGCGGGACCCTGAGCATGCCGGAGTCGTGGACCTGCCACCACTGCACGCCGTGGGTGCCCATGCCCTGGAAGACCCCCGCGGACAGCGGGAGCAGCAACTCGGCCCAGCGGGGTTTGGCGTGCACGCTCAGCACTGTACGTGCGCCCGCCGGAAGAGCGCGTCCGTCTCGTGAGGCATGAGGTACTACATCCCCTGCGGTAGGGAAGGGGCTGACAAGGCTCACGGGCTGAGTCAAGCTGTCTGCGGGAGGTCTCATGATCGATCGTCGATTCGCCATCCCCCTGGCGGGGATCCTGGTGGGAAGTTCCTTACTGCTCGTCCAACCCGCCGCCGCCTCTCCACCGGCGTCGCAGGCCGGGCTGCGGGCGGAGAAGAAACCCGTCGCGGAGGGGTACGGGGGCGCGGTCTCGACCGTCGACCTCGACGCCAGCGAGGCCGCGCTGGGCGTGCTGCGCGAGGGCGGCAACGCCATGGACGCGGCGGTCGCAGCGGCGGCCACCCTGGGTGTGACCGAGCCCTACTCGGCCGGGCTGGCCGGGGGCGGGTTCATCGTCTACTACGACGCGCGCCGCGAGAAGGTCCACACGATCGACGGCAGGGAGACCGCGCCGAAGGCGATGGGGCCGGCCTCCCTGGAGGGCATCCCGTTCGAGGAGGCCGTGACCAGCGGGCTGTCCGCGGGGGTGCCCGGCAGCGTGGCCCAGTGGGAGCTGGCGCTGCGCAGGTTCGGCACGCTCTCGCTGCGCCAGGCGCTGAAGCCCGCGATCGAGGTCGCGGCCAAGGGATTCAAGGTCGACCAGACCTTCTACGACCAGACCGCGGCCAACGCCGCCCGTTTCAAGGACTTCACCTCCACGGCCAAGCTCTACCTGCCCGGCGGCGCCCCGCCGCCGGTCGGCTCCACCTTCCGCAACCCCGAGCTGGCCGACACCTACCGCAGGCTCGGCAGGCAGGGCGGCGAGTGGCTGTACGGCGGCTCCCTGGGCGCCGAGGTCGTGGCCACCGTCAAGAAGCCGCCGGTCACCCCGGGCTCCACCCGCAACGTGCGGCCGGGGCTGATGGAGCTGTCCGACCTGAAGGCCTACCGGGCGCTCGAACGGCCGCCCACGAAGATGACGTACAAGGGCATGGACGTGTACGGCATGGCGCCGCCGTCCTCGGGGGGATCGACGGTCGGCGAGGCGCTCAACATCCTTGAGGCCCTGCCGAAGGTCGGCGAGCACGAGTACCTGGAGGCGTCCAGGCTCTCCTTCGCCGACCGGGGCAAGTACGTGGGCGACATCCCGGGTGTCCCGCTCAAGGAGCTGCTGTCCGACGGGTTCGCCAAGGAGCGCGCCTGCCTGATCGGGGAGCGGGCGCTGACGAGCCCGGCCGCGCCGGGCAACCCCGACGGGACGTACGGGCCGTGCGCGCCCGCGCCCCCGGCGGAGGCCACCCCGTCGGCGCTCGAGGGACCGGAGACCACGCACCTGGTGGTCACGGACCGGTGGGGCAACGCGGTCGCCTACAACATCACCATCGAGTCGACCGGCGGCAACGGCATCGTCGTTCCCGGCCGGGGTTTCCTGCTCAACAACGAGCTGACCGACTTCACCTTCGGGCCGGCCCCGGGCGACCCGAACCTGCCCGCGCCGGGCAAGCGGCCCCGTTCCTCGATGGCGCCGACGATCGTCCTGAAGGACGGCAGGCCGCTGCTCGCGCTGGGTTCCCCCGGCGGCTCGACGATCATCACCACCGTGCTGCAGATCCTGGTCAACCGCTGGGACCTCGGCATGTCGCTCCCCGAGGCGCTCGCCGCGCCCCGGGCCACCCAGCGAAACACCGCCCAGACCCAGGCCGAGCAGGGCTTCATCGACCGCTACGGCGCCGAGCTCACCGCCCGGGGCCACAGTCTCGTGCTGAACCCCGAGATCGGCGCGGCCACGGCGGTCGAGTTCCTGCGGCACGGGAAGCTCCAGGCGGTCGCGGAGCCGACCCGCCGCGGCGGCGGAAGCGCACTGGTGGTGAGCGGGCGCAGGTAGGTTCCCGCCCGCGCGGCGGTCCGCGCGGCTTCCCGTCCGCGCGGCGACAGGCACGATGACGGTACGAACGGACGCCGACCCCGGCGGCGCGGTCCCGACCCCGCCGCCGGGGTCGGCGGCGTCAGCGGCGTCGCCGGGAACGCGGTGGCGTCGGTGGCGGGACCCGGGAACGCCGGGGGCAGGGGCGGTGCGGACGTCGGGGGGCGGGAGGCGGGGCCGCCGGTGGCGGGGCGCTGGGAGCACCGGGGAACGTCGGTGGCGCGGCTGGCGCGGCTGGCGTGGCTGGCGTGGCTGGCGTGGTGGATATCTCGCCGGTGGGGAACCGGTGGGGACCAGGGGAGAAGTGGTCAGGGGATCAGCTCGTAGGCCCCGCGTCTCGGGGTCCGGGTGCGTGCCCAGTACTCGAAGGTGAAGCCCGGCCACAGGGTCCTGTTGACACCGTGCTCGTCGAGGTACCAGCTGCCGCAGCCGCCCGTGTTCCAGACGCGGCGGTTCAGGCGGTCCTGGAGTCGGTCGTTGTGGGCGCGCTGCGCCTCGGGGCGGACGTCGAGGGCCCTGGCCCTCGTCCTGGACAGCAGGCGCAGGCAGCCCAGGACGTACCGGACCTGCGATTCGATCATGAAGACGACCGAGTTGTGGCCCAGGCCGGTGTTGGGGCCGAGCAGCAGGAACAGGTTGGGGAACCCGGCGACGGTGACGCCGTAGTAGGCCTGCGCGCCGTCCTGCCAGGCGTCCTGGATCTTCCTGCCGTTCCTGCCGACGATCCGCCGCTCGTCCAGCGCGGAGGTGACCTTGAAGCCGGTGCCGTGGACGAGCACGTCGACCTCGGTCTCCCTGCCGCTGGAGTCGACGATCGAGCCCTCCCTGATCTCCCGCACCTCGTCGGTGATCAGCTCGACGTTGTCCCTGCCCAGGGCCGGGTAGTAGTCGCTGGAGATCAGGACGCGCTTGCAGCCGATCGTGTAGCCGGGGGTGAGCCTGGCGCGCAGCGCCGGGTCGGGGACCTGGGCGGCCAGATGGCGCAGGGCCACCTCCCGGTGGGCCCCCATCAGGCGCGGGTCGACCGCGAAGCCCAGCGCCCTGCTCTCCAGTGCCCAGTAGATCGCGTTGCGCAGCGCACGGGTGGCGCCGGGCAGGCGGAGGATCCGCCTGGCCCGTGGGGAGAAGGGGAAGTCGGGCTTGGGGTGGATCCAGGGGGGCGTGCGCTGGAAGACGTGCAGACGGGAGACGCGCTCGGCGATCCGCGGGACGAACTGGACAGCCGACGCGCCGGTGCCGATGACCGCGACCCGCTTCCCGGTCAGGTCCACCGAGTGGTCCCACTCGGCCGAGTGGAAGGACGGGCCCCCGAAGGTCTCGCGGCCGGGGATCGCGGGCAGCGACGGCACGTGCAGCGCGCCGGTGGCCGAGACCACGGCGTTGGTGGTGAAGGTCCCGCCCCCGGCGACGTCCACCCGCCAGTGACGCGCCGCGTCGTCGTACTCCAGCCCGGTGACCTCCTCACCGAACCGCAGGTGGGGGGCGAGACCGTACTTCTCGACGCAGGCCCGCAGGTAGTCACGGATCTCGGCCCGGGGGGAGAACATCCGCGACCAGCCGGGGTTGAGCTCGTACGAGAAGGAGTACAGGTGCGAGGGGACGTCGCAGGCGCAGCCGGGGTAGGTGTTGTCACGCCAGGTCCCGCCCAGGTCGCCGGCCTTCTCCAGGATGACGAAGTCGTGGTACCCGGCTTCCTTGAGCTTGATCGCCATGCCCAGCCCGGCGAAGCCGGAGCCGATGATCGTGATCCCGGGGTGAGTGCTCATCGGGCCTCCTCGCTCCCCGTCGCCCTCCGTACGCTCTCCCGCCGGTCCCAGCCGGTTCCTCGCCGGTCCCTCGCCGGTTTCCCGTTGGTCCTCGCCGTTTCGAGCAGGTGATGGGCCTCGTGGCGGCGCGGGCTTTCCGGCGGGCTTCCCAGTGGGTTTTCCAGTGGGTTTTCCAGTGCTTCCGGCTGTGGCGATGCGAGCGTTCCTGATGCTCGTTTCTATTGGATTATTCGTCCAATGTAATGAGCGGGGAGCGCGTCGTCCACCCTCGGGGTGTGACGGAGCGTTCCGGGCCGACCGGTCGGTATCCTTCCGGTCCCGGTAGGGCTCAGTCGTCCGGTGAAGTCCCCGGAAAAGCCCGGTCGTCCGGGAAGCCCTGGAAGGGCTCAGCCGTCCGGCAAGCACCCGGAAGGGCTTGGGTGTTCGGGAACGCGAAAAGCGCCGAGGGCGATGCCGTCGGCGCTGCGGACTCTCCGGTCGTTAGAGCAGGTCGCTAGAGCAGCAGGTACGCGGCCACGGCGACGACGACCAGCACCGCTACCACCACCGCCGCCGTGATCGGCAGGACGAGCGACCGCTTCTCGGGAGCGGCCTCCGGGTCCTTGCGCTGGGCGAACGCACGGAACGCCTGGGTGTTGCCCGCGGGGTCAATCGGCTGAGGATCAGACATGGGGATGACTTTAGCGATACGGGGATACCCTCCAACACTGATTTGTCCACTTTCACGGGAAGGATGTCCCGGCGCCCGGCCAAGGGCGGGTGCTGGGGACCGGACCGCCGACAGGGGCGGATAGCGTGGTGTCATGCTCCGGACCCTGTTCTCCGCCCGCGTGGTGGTGCTCCACCTGCTCGCGGTCGGAGCCCTCGTCGTGTGCGGCCTGCTGGGCAGGTGGCAGCTCGGTGTCTTCGAGGAGTCCGGCAAGCCCCAGTCGCTGCTCGACCCGCCCCCCGTGGCTGTCGCCACGCTCACCGCGCCCGGAGAGCACCTGACGGCCGACAAGGTCAGCCGCCGGGTGACCGCCGAGGGCACCTTCGACGTCTCGAAGCAGCTCCTGGTGGCCGAGCGTGACGGAGGACTGTGGCTGCTCGCGCCGCTCGACCTCGGCGACGGCACCTCCATCCCGGTCGTACGCGGCTGGGTGGCCACGGCCGGGGACCCCGCCGTCACGGCTCCGGCCGAGGGCAGGGTGACCGTGAGCGGGCGCCTGCGGCCCTCGGAGGCCACCGACAGCGTCCAGCGCCGGGTCCGGCAGCTGCCGCCGGGGCAGGTACTGACCGTCTCGTCGGCCGAACTGATCAACGTCTGGCGGGGCACGAGGCTGCGTGACGGGTTCCTGGTCGCCACCGCCCAGTCACCGGCCCCCGCGGTCGCGGCCAGGCCGGTGAGCGTCTCCCCGCCGACCGAGCCGGGCGGGCTCACCTGGCGCAACCTCGCCTACGCCGCCCAGTGGTGGATCTTCGGGTTGTTCGCGGTCTTCATGTGGTGGCACTTCGTCCGCGACGCGCTGCGCGGCCGCACCCGGCGCGACCCCGACGCCCCTTCCCCCGCCGGTTCCACCCTAGGGGATCCCGACGCGCCTTCCTCCGCCGGTCCTGACGGTCCCACCTCCGGGGACGCCGCTCCCGGGGCGGGGCCGGGGGCCGAGCCGGAGACCTCCGCCCTACCAGCCCGCACCGCCCCGTGAACCGAACCCCAAGACCGAGGTAACCGACCGTGGAATCCGCTCTCAAACCCTTTCGCGTCCTGGCCTACATCGTCGGCGTGATGCTGCTCGTCCTGGTCACCTGCATCGTGCTCAGGTACGGCTTCGGCATCGAGGAACCCTCGAAGATCGTCTCCCCGATCCACGGCTTCCTCTACATGCTCTATCTCGTGGCCACGATGAACCTGGGCATGAAGGCGCGCTGGACCTGGCCGTACATCGTCGGGGTGATGCTCGCGGGCACCGTGCCGCTGCTCTCGTTCGTGTTCGAGCGCAAGGTCACGCGGCGGGTGGAGTCGGAGCTCGCGACCGCCGCCGCTGCCGCCTGACCTGTTCGGTCAGGCCCGCTCCGGTCAGGCCCGCTCCGGTCAGGCCCGCTCCGGTCAGGCCCGCTCCGGTTCGGCCCGGCCCGGAGACGCGGGTCCGCGTGGCCGGGCCGGGCGGGCCGTGGCGTGGTGGCGGTCACGTGCCGCGTCAGCGGCCGAGCCCCCGGCGGCGCGAGCGCTTGAGGCGCTCACGCTGTGACGGGTCGAGCATCAGGTAGCCGACGACCGGGGCGGCGACGACGCCCAGGAGGATCAGCAGCGTCAGGAAACCTGGCAGGAACAGCCACGACAGGAACACCACTGCTCCGGCGCCGATCGCGTACTTCTGGACGGGCGACATCCTCAACATCCTCCGAACGCGGGGCGGACGCCCCGTCTGTAGTTCATTGTGCGTCGCCAGTCCAACGTGTGGACCCACCGCGGTGGTTCCAACCGAGATATATCGTGATTTTGCCGTCGGATCGCTATACGGTCAGCGCCTTGAGCGTCGCCACTCCGCCGGGGTCGGCGTCCGTGCTGACCGGGACCAGGGCCACCTCGTCCACGCCCGCCTCGGCGTACGCGCGCAGGCGCTCGCGGGCCGCGTCCACGTCACCGAGCAGGGCGACCGACTCCAGCAGGCCGTCGGGGATGGCGGCGAGCAGCTCGCGGGGGTGCGGGCGGGTCCTCGCGAACGCGACCACGTCCCCGAATCCGGCCTCGATGAACATCTCGCCGTATCCGGGCGCGGCGAGATACCCCACGACGGCGCGCCGTATCCGGTCGACCGCCTCGCGCCCCGGGTCGATCGCGGCCGTCACCCAGGCCGCCACCCTCGGCGCCGGGGCCGCATCCTGCTCCTGTCCCTCTCCCTGCCCCTGCCCCTGCCCCTGCCCCTGCCCCTGCCCCTGCCCCTGTCCCTGTGCCGGTGTTGTCCGAACCGCCGCGCGGAAGTCGGCGGTGAGGCGGGCGGCGGAGGCGGGGGTGATCAGGTTGAGCACCATCCGGTCGGCCGTCGCGGCGGTCCGTACGGCGGAGGCGCCGAAGGCGGCCACGGTCAGCTCGGCGCGGGGTGCGGGGAGCCGGAGCCGGTAGCCGCGACTCTTCACACATTCACCTGAAAAATCGGATTTGTCGCCATCGAGCAGCGGCCTGAGCGCCCGTACCGCCTCCCGCAGCACCGTGGCCGACCGCGCCCGCGACCTGCCGTGCCACTCCTCGACGACGAGCGGGCTCGACGTGCCGACCGCCACGTTCACCGGCCTCCCGACGAGACCGGCCACCGACGCCACCCCCATCGCGATCATCATGGGGTCCCGTACGGCCACCGCCAGCGGTCCCACGGTGAGCCCGATCCGGCCGGTGGACAGCCCGATCGCGGTGGCCAGCGCGAAGGCGTCGTAGGTGGCCATCTCGCCCACCCACAGCTCGTCGTAGCCCAGCTCGTCGGCGGCCCTCGCGGTCAGCAGGGCCTCCTCGGCGGGCCGGTCCTGCCAGAGCCCCAGGGAGACGCCCAGCCTCACGCGACACGCTCCAGCAGCACGGCGGAACCGCTGCCCGCGGCCCCGCTCACCGCGGCGACGCCGTACCGGGCCCCGCGGCGTTCGAGCTCGTCCGCGCAGGCGGCGACGAGGATGGCCCCGGTGGCGCCGAAGGCGTGGCCCATCGCGATGGTGCCGCCGTTGACGTTGAAGCGGTCCTCGCCGACCTTCAGGTCCCGCTGGAACTTCAGGCACAGCGCGGCGAACGCCTCGGCGAACTCGTAGACCTCGACGTCGTCGGGGGTGAGCCCGGCCCCGGCGATGACCCGTTCGACCGCGAGCTGGCCCGCGGTGAGCATGGTGACCGGGTCGACTGAGGCGGTCGCGGTGCCCACGATCCTGGCCCTGGGCCGCAGGCCGAGCTCCGCTCCGGCCGGTCCGGAGCCGACCAGGAGCAGGCCCGCCGCGTCGCACAGGCTGGGGGAGGTGCCCCGGGTGTGCAGGTGGCGCAGCTCGCCGACCTCGGGACGGTGCCTGCGGACGATGGCGTCCTGGTCGTCCTGACCGGCGAAGGCGGGTCCCATCGCGGCGAGTGCCTCCAGGGTCACGCCCGGCCGCACGTGCTCGTCGTGCCGCAGGTCGCTGACCGGCACCAGCGAGCGGTCGTAGCGCCCGGCGGCCCACGCCTCGGCGGCCAGGGTCTGCGTGCGCAGGCCGTACGCGTCGAGCTCCTCGCGTTCGAAGCCCTCGACCGTCGCGACCAGGTCCGCCGCGATGCCCATGTGGATCGATCCGACCCTGTCCACCACCGCGGGGTCGGCCCACAGCGGCCCGCCGTCGGAGAACATCGGCACCCGGGAGACCGACTCGACCCCTCCGGCGACCACGACGCGGCTCTGCCCGGACTCCACGAGCGCGAAGGCCGTGCGGACCGCGTCGATGCCCGAGGTGCAGTAGCGGTTCACGGTCATGCCTGGCGCGTCGAAGCCCGCGGTGAGCGCCGCGGTCCTGGCGAGGTTGCCGCCCTGCTCGGCGTTCTGCGAGGCGCAGCCGACGATCATGTCGTCCGCCCGCTCGACGCCGGTCCGTTCGCGCAGGGCGTCCAGGAGCCTCTCCAGCATGGTCAGCGGCGTCACGTCCGCCAGCCCCCCGCCGGGCCTCGCCTTGCCCCGGGGGGTCCTTACTGTCTCGTAGATATATGTCGTCATCTGTTCCGCTCCTGCCGGATGTCGTGCGCGGGGCTCACACGGTCGAGGCTCGCCTGGTCGGTCCTCACGGGGCCGAGCCTCAAGTGGCCGGTCCTCACGGGGCCGAGCCTCAAGTGGCCGGTCCTCACGGGGCCGAGCCTCAAGTGGCCGGTCCTCACGGGGCCGAGGCTCACGTGGTCGAGGCTCACGTGGCCGAGCCCCTCAGCTGGTCCGCGCGTACCCAGGTGGCGTGGAAGCCGAGCGGCACCCGCTGGGGCAGGATGATCCGGGCGACCGGCCCGGCGCCCAGGTTCGCCGCGTGCAGGACCTGCACCTCGGAGGTGCCCTCGCGCTCGTCGGTGACGAAGCTGACGAGGTAGCCGTCCTCCTCGTCCGTCGCGCCGTCGCGCGGCGCGAACGGGGCCTCGCTGCCGTAGCGGTGCTCGCCGTAGTAGTACGTCTCCTTGCCGCCCGTCACGTTGTCGTAGCGGACCAGGCCGTCGAAGAGGTTGGTCGAGGCGTCCTTCACCGACACGTTGTAGGCGTAGCGCGACCGCAGGCCCGTCAGCCGGGCGTCCATCGAGGGGAACTCGGTGTTGTGGTCCTCATCCACGAACCCCTCCGACGTACGGCCGGTGCGCAGGTCGAAGCGGTAGCGGTACATCCGCGCGTCGAGCTTGAGGTAGGAGATCATGCGGGCCAGCGGGCTGCCGCTCCCGGCGGGCGCGGGCCGGCCCACCCTGCAGACGTCCAGGACGATCTCCCCGTCCTCCTCCCAGGAGTTGACGACGTGGTAGATGTAGCAGGGTTTCGCGTCGAACCAGCGGATCTCGTGCGCCTGCCCGCGCCGGGGGATGACGCCGAAGCGCGAGGGCAGCTCCCGGTTGAACGTCAGCTTGTAGCGGCCCTGCCGGGCGGCGTCCATGTCCTGGTAGAGCGGCAGGTCCATGAGGATCGCGTGGTTCTCGGTGATCGCCATGTCGTGCGGCAGCCGCGCCCCCGGCAGCTCCAGCTCCACGCAGTGCTCGACCTGTCCGCCCGCGCCGACCACCCCGTAGCGCAGGTACGGCCTGCGGGGCCCGTAGTCGAACCAGAACAGCTCCCCGGTCCGCTCGTCGACCTTGGGGTGGGCCATGAAGTCGCCGGTCAGCGTGTCGAGGAAGGTCTCGGCACCGAGCGTCTCCAGGCTGAGGGGATCCATGCCGTACGGGGAGCCGCACAGGTACCAGGTGGTGAGGACCTGGCCGCGGTGGAAGATCACGTCGGTGTTGGCGGAGTCCTTGAGGCCGAGCCCGCGGGTGTTGCCGAACGGGTTGCCCTTCGGGTTCTCCATCACGCCGGTCCACAGTGACCGCCCGGCGGCCGACTCGGCCTCGAACGCCCTGGTCCTGACGTAGCGGTTGCGGTAACGGGCCCTGCCGTTCTCGAAGTGCATCGCGTGCACCATGCCGTCGCCGTCGAACCAGTGGTAGCGCCCCTTCATCGGGAACCGCGCGTTGGGCCCGTTGCGCAGGTAGACGCCGTTGAGGTCCTTCGGGATCTCGCCGACGACCTTGAGGTCCTCGGCCGTGATCTCGTCCTGGACCGGCGCGTAGACGCCCAGCAGGTACGGATTCGGCTCGCCCGACTCGTCCATGACCATCACAGGTTCCGCCATGTCCCGACGCTACGATAAAAGAAGTCAGCTCGTCAATGACCCTTCTCCGCCGATGGCATGGCCGGGAGGGGCACCCGGCTGTCCGCGCGGCGCCGGGTTGGTAGTTTGGCGGTTTCGCCGGTGGTTTCGTCGGTGGTGGGGATGGCCGTGCTCGCCGAAAACGGGCACGATCATGCTTGAGGGCGACGAACATCACCGTGTTCGTCGCGAACGGGTACGGATTCGCCCGCCGGCGACGAGCACGACCACGCGACCATCCATCGGGAGGACAGCCTGTGAACGGCACTGAGCGGGAGCCGGCGCGAACCGAGCTCAGTGCGATCGGGCAGGCGCTGGTGATCCTGGGAGACCGGTGGGTGCTGCTGATCCTGCAGCGGGCGTTCCTGCTGCGGATCAGGACTTTCGCGGGCTGGCGCGACGCGCTGGGCATCTCCGAGTCGGTTCTCGCCGCCAGGCTCAGGGAGCTGGTCGACCACGGCATCTTCGAGCTGTCGGCGTACCGCAACGGCCGCACCCGCTACGAGTACCGGCTGACGGAGCGCGGGCTCCAGCTGTGGGCCCTGCTGGTGGCCATCCAGGCGTGGGAGCGCGACTGGGTCGCCCCGGGGCGGCTCCCGCCGCTGCTGCACGAGCAGTGCGGCCAGGACGCCAAGCCGTACCTCGGGTGCGGTTCCTGCCTGGAGCCGATGAGCGCCCGCGACACCCGGACCGAGCCCGGCCCGCTCGCCACGTTCTCCAGGATCGGCCCGCCGCGGCGGCACCGCCGCACGGTCCGCTCCGACGCCCCGGCCGACCTGATCGGCTACTGCCCGGCGTCGATGGAGATCCTCGGCGACCGGTGGAGCACCAGCGTCCTGGCCGGGGCGTTCCTGGGCACCCGCCGCTTCGTCGACTTCCAGGCCGCGCTCGGCATCGCGCCCTCGGTGCTCACCGACCGGCTGCGCCGCTTCGTCGAGCTGCGTGTCTTCGACGCCCGGCCCGACGGCTCGTACCGGCTCACCGACAAGGGGCTCGCCTTCTTCGAGGTGTTCGCCTTCCTGGTCGACTGGGCCCAGCGCGAGCTCCCCGCCCCCCAGGGCTCGGCCCTGTCGATCACCCACGCGCTCTGCGGCGCCACCTTCCAGCCGGTCCTGCTGTGCCGGGCGTGCGGCCGGCCGCTCCAGCGGCGCGAGGTCCGTTTCGTCCTCCCGGAGTGACGGCGTTCCAACGCTCGCCTCTCCGGTCAGGCTCACGTCGGGTCAGGTTCGTCTCCGGTCGGGCTCACCTCGGGTCAGGTTCGTCTCCGGTCGTGCTCATCTCCGGTCAGGTTCGTCTCCGGTCGGGCTCATTTCCGGCCCCGCAGTGAGTCGACCGTCCAGCGGGCCGCCTGGAGTGCTCCGGCGCGCCCCTTGCCGTCGGTGTCCGGGACGGTGAACCGGTGATACTGCAGGGCCGTCACGATGTTCCCCACCCGGAGAACGACCACCGAGTTGACGCTCGAATGGCCGTTGCTGAGCTGGAAGGCGTAAGCCTCGTCACCGAGACCGGGGACATCGGCCGGAGCGCTCACGACCCGGGTGTCCTTCGCGTCGTTCGAGCGGATGCGGAGGTACCTCGCGTGCGCGAGCTCCGCTTTCGGTTCGCGGACAAGAGTGATCTCCAGCGTGTTCCTGAGACTGTCGGGTGCCTTCGGGTCCTCCGCCGACCAGTCGCAGGTCGTCTTCTCCCTCGACGGGGAAGCCGCGAGGTAGAGGCGCCCGGCCTGCTCTCCCGAGATCAGGGAACACGGGTCCGGAGCCTTCGCGAAGAAGGTGGGCAGCGGAGCCGGGCTCGGCGGCCGGGCCACCGGACGGGGCCAGAACCAGAACGCCGTACCGGCGACGGCCAGGAGGACGAGCGCGGCGGCCACGAGGAGCAGGGGGGCGGGGCGGGGCCTCGCGGGGCGAGAGGTGAGTCCCAGCAGGACCGTGCGGGCCGTGGTGGCGTCCGGGCGGTGGGCGGGGTCGGCCGCCAGCAGGCCCTCCAGCAGCGGAGCCAGCGGGCCGGAGCTCGCCGGGCCGGTACTTCCGGTGCCCCAGGTGTTCCCGGCGCCTCCGGTGGCGGGACCGGAGCGCCCGGTGTCCCCCCGGGCCGGGGCACCGCCGTCCGCCGGGCGCGGGCCGGTGTGTGGGCCGGCGTACGGGTCGGTGTGGGACCCGGTGTGGGACCCGGTGTGCGGGCCGGCGCCCGGGGCCTGTCCCTCGACGGCGGTGAACAGCACGGCGCCCAGGTCGCGTAACTCGTCGGTGGCGTCGAAGACGGTCAGGCCGGTGACCACGACCCTGTCGTCCGGGGTGAGAAGGACGCTCTCCGGGTCGGCCAGGAGATGAACGCCTCGCTCGTGGGCGGCGGTCTGCGCGTCCAGCACGCGCAGGCCGACCTCGGCCGCCCGCTCGGAGGTGAGCGGTCCTTCCGCCCGGACGGTCCGCAGCACCGAGCGGCCTTCGACCGACTCCAGGATCAGCCACACCTGGTCGGGGAAGGAGACGACGTCGTGCAGGGTGATGACGTTCGGATGCCTGAAGTCGGCCGCGGCACGGATCCGGCCGAGAAGCCGGTCGCGGTGCGGGCCGGGCGGCGGGAGCGATATCCCGGTGATCGTGACGTCGCGTTGGAGCAGCTCGTCGCGGGAGCGCCAGGTGGCCCCGGTCCGGTCGCGACGCTCCAGCAGCCGGTAGCGACCGGCCAGCAGGTTCGGATCGGTCATGTGGGCCGTCCGGGTGTGGTGGCGCTGGGTCGTGCGGGCCGTTCGGATGGCGTGGGGCCGGGTCGTGCGGGCCGCTCGGGTGCGGTGGGACGGAACCGTGACGGTCGTCCGGGTGCGGCGGCGCTGGGTCGTGCGGATCGCCCGGGTGCGGTGGGACGGAACCGTGACGGTCGTCCGGGTGCGGCGGGGCCGGGTCCTGTCGGTCGTCCGGCCGCGATAGGGCCGTACGCGGGCCGGGGGTGTTCAGTCACTGCTGTTCAGCTTCTCGGCGACCTGGCGGGCGACGCGGAGGGCATGCCCGCGCAGCTCGGCGTCCGGACGCTCGCCCTTCTGTGACACGTCGACCTCGACCAGCAGGTTGCTGATCCGGAAACGGACCGTGGAGTTGATCCGGTCCAGCGCGGTCACGTCGTAGGCGAAGGCCTCCGCGCCCAGCCTGCCGGTGTTCCGGACGGCACCGGTCGCGCCCAAGAGGCCGGATCCCCTGTCGGCGACGATCTTTTTGCGTTCGGCGACGAAGAACTCGTGGGCCACGTCCGGGGCGGTCTTCGACCGCACGGGTGCCTTGTGGGTCAGCGAGAGCCGTAGCCAGCGCACCTCGCTCGGGTCGCCCCAGCCGCAGTACGACTCCCCTTCCTTCAGTGCGGTCGCCGCGGGTGCGGGAGTCGAACCGGGCACCACGGCCCGGCTCTGGGCGCCGGCCAGCAGTAAGCAGGCGTCGGGCACGGTGGCGAACCGCCCGGCGCCGGCCGCCGGTGGCGAGGGCCGGGACGCCTCGGGGTCGTCCGCGGCAGTCATCA
This sequence comes from Streptosporangium vulgare, assembly GCF_042428775.1. Taxonomy (NCBI): domain Bacteria; kingdom Bacillati; phylum Actinomycetota; class Actinomycetes; order Streptosporangiales; family Streptosporangiaceae; genus Streptosporangium; species Streptosporangium vulgare. The sequence goes on from NZ_JBHMBS010000003.1 coordinate 294,763, forward strand.
GCAGCACCGTCCCGGTCGCCAGCACCGCCACCGCGGCCAGCGCCGCCCCCGCGATCAGACCGGTACGGCGGCGCGGGGCCGTCCGTCTCCCGGGCACGGTCTCCTGCGAGGAGACGGGCGAGCCGGGTGGGAAGGGCAGGGCGGGCGAGAGCCGGGAGAGCGGCTCCACGGGCAGCCCCTGGGAGATCTGCCGCAGGGCGGCGCGCAGCCCGGCCTCTCCCGGGCGCTGCCGGGGATCCTTGACGAGCGCCGCGACGAGCACCGGAGCCAGGTCACCCGCCCGGCGGGGCCGGGGCGCCTCCTGGGTGAGGATCGCGCCGATGGTCGCGGCCGAGGTGTCGCGGCGGAAGGGGCTGTGGCCCTCGACGGCCGTGTACAGGGTCGCCCCCAGGGACCACAGGTCGGTGGCCGGGCCGTCGTCGGTGCCGCGCAGCCGTTCGGGGGCCATGTAGGCGGGGGAGCCGACCAGCGCGTCCGGGGAGGTGAGCTGGACGTCCCCCTCCAGGGTGGCGATGCCGAAGTCGGTCAGCAGCACCCCGCCGTTCCTGGCGAGCATGATGTTGGCCGGTTTCACGTCGCGGTGCACGATGCCCCGGCTGTGCGCGAGGGCGAGCGCGTCCAGCACGGCCAGGCCGATCATGGCCACCCGCCGCGGCGGCAGCGGCCCCTCGGCCTGGACCGCCTGTTCCAGCGAACGGCCGTCGACCAGGTCCATCACGATCCACGGCCGTCCGTCCTGCGCCACGACGTCGTGCACGGCCACGATGGACGGGTGTCCCAGCCTGGCCGCGGCGCGCGCCTCGCGCATGGTGCGCTCCCGCGCCTCGGCGCGCTGCGCCTCGGGCAGGTTCGGGTCGAGCCTGACCTCCTTGATCGCGACTTCGCGGTGGAGCAGCTCGTCGCGGGCCCGCCACACCACGCCCATCCCGCCCGCGCCGAGCTTTGCGAGCGCCCGGTAGCGACCCGCCAGCACGGGAAGCGGGCCCGCGACCCGATCAGTCATCGGTCTTCAGGGACTCGGTGAGCCAGCGGGCCACCTTCAACGCGCCTTCGGCGATCTTGCCGTCGGGGTCCTCCTTGACGCCGCCCCGCTCGTATTCGACCTCGGCGATCAGGTTGCTGATCCGGAAGACCACGGTCGCCTTGTAGGAGCCTCCGTACAGGTTGATGGAGTTGTACGCGCCGGAGGTGAACGCCTCCTCGCCGACGCCCCGCAGGTCCTTGGGCGGCAGGGGCTTGGGAGTGGCGAACTGGCCCTTGTCGACGATGTCCTTCTTCTTGCCCGCCAGGTACTCCCTGGCCCTCGCGACCTCCGACCCGTCCTGCTTCTGGGCGATCAGCCGGACCCGCAGGTCGTACTTCTCGACGTTGGGCTTGCGCCAGTCGTGCTGGTTGAGCCAGTTGCAGACGGAGCGCTCGACCTCCGAGCTCTTGAAACCCGGCACGACCTCGTTCGCCTGTTTGTCGTCGAGCAGGCCGCAGGCCCGGGGAGCCGTGGCGAAGCGGCCCTTCGCGCCGGAGGGTTCGGCGGCGGAGAGGTCGTCGTCCGAGTTCGCGACCACCGAGGTGAGAAGGACGCCGATGGTGACCGCCATGCCGAAGAGCAGCACGCCGGTGAGCGCCACGACCGGCCGGGGTACGAGCACCCCCGTCGTCCACGTCGACCGCTCGCTGGGTGTCTCTCCCGGCGCGGGGACGGGGAGGAGGGCCGGTTCGCGCGAGGTGGGGGCGTCCGGCGGGTTCGGATGTGGTGGATTGGGGCCGGGCGCGCCGGGATGGGGCCGTCCCCCCGGGGAAGTCACCTGCCGGGGCGGTCCCTGCGGAGACGACTCCTGCTGAGCCGGTCCCTGTTGAGCCGGTCCCTGTTGAGCCGGTCCCTGCTGGGGCGCCCCTTGCTGGGGGAGGCCGGGGTGGGGCGGGCCCTGGTGGAGGGTGTCCTGCTGCGGCGGGACCGAGGGTGGAGTCGAGAGCGGGACCGAGGGTTGGGTCTGCCAGACGATCGGTGTGCCCGGGGAGGAGGAGAGCGCGGCCTGCGGAGGGACGGGGAGGTCCTGAAGGGGGAGCCTCGCCGTGATGGCGGACATCTGCTCGGTCAGGTTCTTCCTGAAGGGCGCGGTCACCTCTCCGGGGGTGGCCGGAGCGATCCCGCCGTCCTCCTGTCCTCCGGGGACGCCGGGGGTGCCGGGGATACCGGGGACGCCGGGAGTACCGGCGGCGCCCGGAACTCCAAGGGCTCCGGGACTCCCGGGCGCCGCGGTCGTGCCCCACCCCTGAGTCCCGGCCGCGCCCGGCCCCGGCGTCCCCGGCCCGGTCACGGTGGGTCCGGTCGTGCCCGGTCCGGTCGCGGTGTGCGGTCCCGGCATTCCGGGGGCTCCGGGCCCCTGGAGGGGGGTCTGCCCGAAGGCCGCCGGGGTCCCCGGGACGAGGGGAGGCGAGGGGACGGAGGGAGGGAAGGAGACGGAGGGGGCGGACGCTCCCGCATCGGAGGTTCCCGGAACCTGGGGGAGCGAGCCCGCCTGGGGCTGCGGGAGCATACCCGGCGGGAACATACCCGGCGGGAGCGTCCCCGGGGGTGGCGTACCCGGAGGTGGCGCGACCGGAGGTTCGGGACGGTACTGAGAGACCTCGATCAGGGCGCCGCGCAGGGTGGTCGGGTCGGGCCGCTGGGCGGGGTCGCCCGCGAGCAGGTGGAACAGGACGGGCGCGATCGGGCCCGCGTTGTCCAGGGAGCCGCCGGGCGACGGCGGACGGCCCTCGACGGCGGTGTAGAGGGTCGCGCCGAGCGACCACAGGTCCGCGGCCGGGCTGGTCACCCCCTCGGGAGAGGTGAAGAGCGAGGAGGGCAGGGACGGCCCGGCGAGGACGATCTGCTCGTACGGGCCGAGCAGCACCGAACTCGGCCGCACGTCGCCGTGCAGCATGCCCTGCCGGTGCATCGCGACGAGCTGGTCCAGCACGGCCACCCCGACCACCGCGGCCTGCTGCGGCGACATCGGCCCGAACCGGGCGACCACCTGTTCCAGGGAGCTCTGCTCAAGCATCGGCGGGCCGTCGGCTCCGGCGATCCCGGGTCCCGGCGCGACGGGGGCGGCGTGCCCGCCCGCGTGCCTGCCCTGCGATCGAGGGACGTCTGGATGGTTCATCCGCTCGCCTTCTGCTTGTTCAACGCGTTCGCGATCCACGTCGCGGTGGTGTGGGCTCCGGCCTGGATCGCCGGGCCGTCCTTGCTGCCGTCCACCACGGTGTAACCGACGTCGAGGACGAGGTTGTCCACGCGCATGACCACGTAGCTCTGCTCCAGCCTGCCTGTCTTGCGATTCTCGTAGACGTCGTAGCCGAACGCCTCGTCCCCGGCGGGTTTCACCGTCGTGGGCGCCGTGGAGCGGGAGGAGCGGATACCGGCCTGGATCTCCGGCCAGCTCCAGGCGTTCTCCCCGCTCGGTATGACGCTCTGGCGCCGGTTCACGAACAGCTCGTGCGCCTGCTGCGGGCTCTTGCCCCACTGGTCGGCGCCGGAGAGACGCACCTCCAGCCCCATGCCCTTGGCCGCCCACTGGCAGCCGCCGTCGTTGGTCGGCTTGCCCTCGCCCGCCAGCGCGGGCAGCAGCTGCCTGGCCATGGCGCCGGGGATGAGCTCGCACACGTCCACCGGCGTGGCGAAGGCGCCGGGACTCTCGCTGAGCCTGACCCGCTTCTCGGCGGACGTGGGGTCCGAGGTCAGCAGGAACGTCACCCCGAAGGTGACCGCGATGACCACCCCGATCCCGGCCGTCTCGACGGCGGCCCACAGCGCCGTGCGGCTCGGGCGCGGCGCGGGCGGCCGTACGGGGACGGGGGAGGGTGACGGCGGAGGGACGGACGGCGCGCCCGGGATCCCGGTGACCGTACGACCGGCGGCCAGCTCTCCCAGCGAGCGGGCGACGACCTCGAAGGACGGCCGGGCCTCGGGGACCGGGTCGAGCATGCGGATCAGCAGCGGGCCCAGCTCTCCCGCGCGCTCCGGCGGCCTCGGCGGCTCGGTGAGCACCCGGCCGATCGCCGCGATGGGGGTCTCCGCCGGGTGCGGCGGCACCCCCTCGACGGCGAAGTAGAGCGTGGCGCCGAGGGACCACAGGTCGGAGGCGGGGCCGCCGCGCTCGCCGCGCAGCCGTTCGGGCGCGATGTAGTTGGGCGAGCCGACCAGGTGGCCGGTCCGGCCGGAGGTGGCCTCGCCGTCGGCGACCGCGAAGCCGAAGTCGGTGAGGACGGCCTTGCCGGTCCTGGTGAGGAAGACGTTGCCCGGTTCGACGTCGCGGTGGACCACCCCGGCGGCGTGGGCGGCGCCGAGCGCGCTGAGGATGCCCACCCCGATCCTGGCCGTCTGGTGCGCGGGAAGCGGGCTCCGGTCGCGGACGGTCCGCTCCAGGGACGAGCCCGACAGCAGCTCCATGACGAGCCAGGGGCGTTCCTGATCGACGACCACGTCGTGGACGGTCACGATCGAGGGGTGCTTGAGCCGGGCGGCGAGGTTGGCCTCGCGGATCGCCGAGGCGAAGACCTCCTGCCGCCTGACGGGGTCGAGGTCGGGTGGGAGCCGCACCTCTTTCACCGCCACGTCGCGGCCGAGCGTCTCGTCGGTGGCGAGCCAGACCGTGCCCGCCCCGCCCTCGGCGAGAGGGTTGAGCAGCCGGTAACGGCCTGCCAGCACTCGAGTGTCGATCCCGCTCACCCCGTTCGCTTATCCCATCGCGGACAGCAACATAGTCACTTAGCGGCACATGAACCAATGAACAGTGATTCCGCCTCATCCATTGACCCCTGGCTTCTGTTTTCGTAGTGTCACGAGCACCCTCACGACGCCCTTGGAGCCGCGATGAAGCGCCTGCACACGCAAGAGCGGATCGACCGTTACACCGCCGGCGGCTGGTGGACCGGAGACACGATCGACCAGCTGCTCCGTGCCCAGGTGAGCGCCCGCCCCGGTGCTCTCGCGATCGCCGACCCGCTCAACAAGGCCGACCTGCTGCCCGGTGAGATCAAGAGGCTCACCTGGTCCGAGCTGGACGCCGAGGTAGACCGGGTGGCGGGGGTGCTGCGCGGCCGAGGCGCCGGCCCCGGGGACGTGGTCGCCGTCCAGCTGCCCAACAGTGTGGAGCTCGCGGTCACCTTCCTGGCCGCGATCAGGGTGGGCGCGGTGGTCACCCCGTTCCCCGTGCAGTACCGCGAGTACGAGCTGAACCAGCTCTGCGCTCTCGCCGGGGCCGTGCTCTTCGTCACCTCGACGACCGCCGCCGCCCGCGTGCCTACGATCCTCCCGGCCCTCACCTGGGGCGGCGACCTCGACACCGCGACCGCCTCCCCGGACGGGGCACCGGGCGTCCCGTACGAGGCCCACCCCGCCGACCCCGTCACGATCTGCTGGACCTCCGGTACCGAGGCCACTCCCAAGGGCGTGCCGAGGTGCCACTACGACTGGCTCGCGGTCGCGTCCACCTGTGCCGACGCTCCCGGCCTCACCGAGGACGACGTCATCCTCAACCCCTTCCCCATGGTCAACATGGCGGGGATCGGCGGGGTCTTCCTGCCCTGGCTGAAGACCGGTGCCGTGCTCGTCCAGCACCACCCGTTCGACCTGCCGACCTATCTCGGGCAGATCGCGTCGGAAGGCGTCACCTACACCCTGGCCCCGCCCGCGCTGCTGACGATGCTGCTCCAGCAGGAGGCGATCCTCGCCAGGACCGACCTCACCACGCTGACCCGGATCGGTTCGGGCTCGGCGCCGCTGCCGCCGCCGATGGTCAAGGGCTGGCAGGACAGGTACGGCATCGCGATCATCAACTTCTTCGGGTCCAACGAGGGCGTCGCGCTCCTCTCCGACCCGGTGCACATGCCCGACCCCGAGGACAGGGCCCGTTTCTTCCCCCGGCCCGACGCCCCGGGCACCACCTGGCCCGGCACCCTCGGCGCGACCAGGACCAAGCTGGTCGACCCCCTCGGCGAGGAGATCGCCGAGGCCGGGGTCCCCGGAGAGCTCCTCCTGTCGGGACCGACCGTCTTCTCCGGCTACCTGCCGGGCACGGCCACCGCCGACCCGTTCGACGAGGACGGCTACCTGAGGACCGGCGACGTGTTCGAGATCGCCGGAGACCAGGGGCAGTACCTGCGCTACGTCGACCGGGCCAAGGACCTGGTCATCCGAGGCGGCATGAACATCGCGCCCGCCGAGCTGGAGGCGCTGGTCTCCGGGCACCCGGCGGTGGCCGAGGTGGCGGTGGTCGGCTACGCCGACGAGGTCCTCGGCGAACGGGTCTGCGTCGTGCTCGTCCCCAAACCCGGCCAGACCGTGGACCTCGCCTCGGTCGTGGACCACCTGCGGGGCAGGGGCATCGCCTCGTACAAGCTCCCCGAACGCCTGGAGGTCGTCGAGGCGCTGCCCCGCAACCCGCTGGGCAAGATCCTCAAGCGGGAGCTGAAGGAGTCACTGGCGACGAACGGCTGAGTCCCGCCACCTTCGCTCCCCGGCGGCCGTGGCCCTCCGCGACCGGGCCGCAGGGAGCGCCCGCACGGAGTGCCGTGCCCGAGGGTCAGTACGAGTCGGACCACTTCTCGTGGGCGGTCCACAGGCGCTGCCAGAGTTTGGCCCGCTCGACGGGGGTGACGTCCGGCAGGGACAGGCCGAAGACGTCGGCCAGCATCTCGAAGTAGTCGCGTTCGGTCCACGCGGTCTGGGTGTGCTCGCGGTCGCCTAGACGGGCCAGGACCAGGCCCCGCATGACGTCGACACCGCTCGCGTCGCGCCGCTGGACCGTGGCCACGCGGACGAAACCCGACTCGGGTGAGGTGGAGAGGAAGTCGTGCATCGCGGCGAACTCCGTCATCGCGGCGGGCCCGGCGCGGAAGTCCATGCCGAGGAAGTCGCCGCGCGGGTCGTGGTCGAACCGCCACCCGCCGGGTTCCACCTCGGAGGGACGCAGGCCGTAGGTGAAGGGGCCCTGCCGGTACGTGCCCTCGACGAGCGGGAGCGGGTCGTGGATCGCGTCACCCAGTCCCTGGTCGACCAGCCACTCCCCGCCGGGATTGCCCGGACCGGGAAGTCCCGAGACCGTGAGCACCAGGTGGCCGCCGTCCACGTTCGCCGGACCTCCGGCACGGCCCTGTATCCCGCCGAGGTGCCGGGTCACCCGGTAGCCGAGCGCCTTCAGCAGCAGGGAGAAGGCCCCGTTCAGGTGGTAGCAGTAGCCACCTCGGCCCCGCATGATCCGCGCGACCGACTCCCTCGGGTCCACGGTCGTCGGGCGGCCCAGCCAGATCTCCAGGCACTCGTACGGCACACGCTCCACGTGTGCCCGGTGCAGCAGGTGCAGTGACTCCGCGCTCGGAGGTCCGTCGACCTTCGCGCCGATTCTGCGGAGATACGCGGTGACATCGATCACCCCGTCACGGTAACGCCGAGATGGGGGCGGACCTAGCGTTGGACATGCGCTTTCTCGGGAACGGTCGCGAACGGGGGGACGGCGGTCGACTGCGGTGAGCTGCTGTGAACGGTCGCGGACGCTGTGAACGGTCGCGAACGGCTGCGGACGGCCGTGAACCTCCGCCGCGCCCTCCCCGCGACACCGAGATGTCGCCTCGCTCGCGACACCGGAGGCGCCGCTCCGCCCGCGACGTCCGGACGGCCCCGCCCCGTGTCGCCTCGGCGCCGCGCCCCGGCGGCGGTGCCGGGGTGCGGCGCTTCAGGTGGGGGGCAGGGGTGAGGTGAGGCCAGATGAGACCGGGGGAGACCGGGGGAGGTCAGGCGCGGCGCATGGCCCGGGTGCCGACGAGCAGGCCCAGCGCGGCCACGGCCACCGCCGCGACCAGGCCGCCACCCGTCGCCGCCGAGACGATCTCGCCGTTGAACAGGGCGCGCTCGGCCTCCACGACGTACGTCAGCGGGTTGAGCCGCGAGAGCGCCCGCAACCAGTCGGGGCCGTCGCTGACGGGCAGCAGCATCCCGGCGAGCAGCATCAGCGGGAAGAGCAGGGTCTGCTGGACCCCCCAGAACATCCACTCGCTGTCCTTGGACGCCAGTGCCAGCGTGTAGGACAGCGCGCCGAGGCCCACGCAGAAGACCGCGAGGACCAGCAGGCCGAGCAGGGCCCCCAGGAGGTGCGGACGGAACCCGAACGGGACGGTGACGGCGACGACGACCACCGTCTGGGCGAGCACCGGCACGATCTCCTTCAGGGCCCGCCCGACGATCAGGGCGGGCCTGCGCAGCGGGGAGACGAGCATCCGCTCGTGCGATCCGGTCTGGATCTCGAACAGCAGGTTCGCCCCGGTGGAGGAGGTGCCGAACAGGCAGGACATCACCACGATGCCGGGGACGAACCACTGCAGCGCGGACCCGCCCTCCACGGCCGGGAGCAGGGGCGCGAACAGCGCCAGGAAGAACAGCGGCTGCACCATCGTGAAGATCACGGAGAACGGGTTGCGCAGCACGGGGCGCAGCTCGCGGTTGAAGACGGTGACGGTGTCGGTGACCATGCCGGTGCCGCTCATGCCGCGTTCCCCTCGGTGGTGGTGACGCCGGACTCGGCGGTGTGGTTCGTGGTCGAGGGGCCCGTGGTCCCGGTCTTCGTGGGCCCGGCCTTCGTCGTGCCGGGTTGCGTGGTCCCGGGTCCGGCGGTGCCGTCCTCGCGGAGGCTGCGGCCGGTCAGGCTGAGGAAGACGTCGTCGAGGGTGGGGCGGGTGACCTCGACACCGGTCACCTCGATGCCCGCGTCGTCCAGGCCGCGCAGCAGCTTCGGCGCGAGCTGGACGCCACCGGCCACCTCGATCACGACCCGCGCGCCGGTCCGCTCGACCCGCGCGCCCGCCACGACGCCCAGCGACTCGGTGACGGCTCGCCGGGCGTCCCGCTCGCCGCCGAACGTCAGGGTGACGCGGTCGCCCGCGTGGTCGGCCTTGAGCCGCGCGGGGGTGTCGTCGGCGATGACCCGCCCGTGGTCGATCACGATGACCCGTTCGGCCATCTGGTCGGCCTCGTCGAGGTAGTGGGTGGTCAGGACGATCGTGGTGCCGTGCTCGGCGCGCAGCGCGCGGATGTGCCCCTGGAGGTTCGCCCGGTTCTGGGGGTCGAGGCCGGTGGAGGGCTCGTCCAGGAACAGCAGGTCGGGGGCGTGGATCAGGCCCATCGCGATGTCCAGCCGTCGTCGCTGGCCACCGGACAGCGACGACACCGTCCGGTCGGCGACGCCCTCCAGGTCCAGGGAGGCGATCAGCTCGGCCGCCCGGTCGCGTGACGCGCGGGCGCCGAGCCCGTACGCGCGGCCCTGGCTGATCAGCTCGTCACGGCCCCGCTGGCTGTGCGCGGCCCCGTTGCCCTGGCCGATGTAGCCGATCCGGGAGCGCACGCCGCGCTGCCCGGTCGTCACGTCGTGTCCGGCGACCTCCGCGCTGCCCGAGGTCGGGGGGAGCAGCGTGGTGAGCATCCGCAGGGTGGTCGATTTTCCTGCCCCGTTCGGTCCCAGCAGTGCCACCATCTCGCCGGAGGCGACGTGCAGGTCGAGGCCGCGTACCGCCTCGACCGTCTCTTTCCTGACGGTGAAGTGCCTGGTCAGCCCGCTCGTGCGGATCATCGTGCTGTTCATGTGGACCACGCTAAAATCCATTCAGGCCACTTTTTGACCGGAATTCACGAGAATCTGGATCCATGGCGAACACGAGTGCGCGGATGCTGCGGTTGCTCTCCCTGTTGCAGACCCATCGTTACTGGCCGGGCGGTGAGCTCGCCGACCGGCTGAACGTGAGCGAGCGGACGCTGCGGCGCGACGTCGACAGGCTGCGCGAGCTGGGTTACCCGGTCGACGCCAACCGGGGTGTCGCGGGCGGCTACCAGCTCCAGACCGGTGCGACCATGCCACCCCTGCTGCTCGACGACGAGGAGGCGGTGGCCATCGCCGTCGGGCTGCGCACGGCGGCCGGGGGTGCCGTGGCCGGTATCGAGGAGACGTCGGTGCGGGCGCTGACCAAGGTCATTCAGGTGATGCCGCCCCGGTTGCGACGAAGGGTCGACGCGTTGCGGGCCTACACCGTCCCCGCCGTCATGGGCGGGGGGCCCACGGTCGACTCGCTCGCCCTGACGGTGATCGCCCAGGCGTGCCGGGACGACGAGCGGCTGCGGTTCGAGTACACGGCGCGCGACGGCGACCGGACGACCCGGCTGGTCGAGCCGCACCGGCTCGTGTCGCTGGGACGCCGCTGGTATCTCGTCGCCTGGGACGTCGAGCGCCACGGGTGGCGGACCTTCCGCGTCGACCGGCTCGTCGGCGCGGAGTCGACCGGTGCCCGGTTCCGCCCGCGCGAGCTGCCCGGCGGCGACGCCGGGGCGTTCGTCCGCGACAGCATCACGTCGATGCCGACGCAGTATCAGGTCGTGGTCGTCGTACGGGCCGCGGTCGCCGACGTCGAGCGGGTCGTGTCGCCCCTGGGAGGGGTGGTCGAGGCCGTCGACGATTGGTCGTGCCGGCTGCTGATGAACGCCGACGGGATGGAGTGGCCTGTCCTGGTCCTCGCCGCGCTGGGCGCCGACTTCGAGGTGGTCCAGCCGGCGGAGTTCCGGGACTACGTGCGCGCGACCGGCGAACGGTTCGCCCGCGCGGGCAGTGGCGGCGCGGAGGGCGGGAACGCGGGAACCGCGGCGTCCTGAGCAGGGCACCACGGGCGGTCCGCCGCGTGACACGGGCGATCGCGTCCGTGTCCGTATCTGTGCCCGTGTTCGTGCCCGTGTTCGTGCCCAGGTTTATGTCTGTGTCCGTGTTCGTGTCCTGGTTTGTCTCTGTGTCCGGGCCTCTTTTCGCGTCCGTGACCGTTTATCCGGTTGAGGTCGCGGTGGGCGCTCCGGTAGCCTGACCGTCCCTTCGAGTGTGAGGAGGTGAGGAGCACATGTTCGCCACCCTGGTCACGCGCTCCCGCCTCGGGCGACAGGCCGCCTGAGCCCGGGAAGCGCACCTGCTTTCTGGAGTTTCGCTTGTCCGAGTTTTCCCTGTCCGACCTGTCCAACCCGTCCGTGTCCGACGTACGGTTCCGTCCGCTCGAAGCGGGCGAGTTCGACCTGTTCCACCGCTATGGCCCGCTCCCCGCCTCCGGCGTCGGCGCCCGCCACCTGCCCTTCGACGAGCTCGGCTACCGGCCCGGGTGGGTCTGGGTCGCGCTGCGCGGTGACGAGGTCGTCGCCAGGGCCGCCTTCTGGGGTCCGCCGGGCTCCGAGCACCCCTTCAGCCTCGACTGGTTCGACCCCGGGTCCGGCCCCGACCGGACCGAGGTGGGGGCCGCCCTGCTGCGGGCCGCGTACGCTGCCCTGGTCACGCCCGGGTACGCCACACCGTCCGGGGCGCGGCCCGACTACCACCTGTTCCTGCCCGCCGACTGGCGAGAGCGTCCCGACGCGTTCGCGGACGCCTCCGACCGCATCGCCGCCGCCGAGAAGGCCGGGCTGAGGCAGTCCGTCGAGCGGCTCAACCTGCACTGGCTCCCCGAGTACGGCCTGCCGCCCAGGTCGGCCCGGCTCACCTTCGCGCCGGTCGACGACGACGAGGTGGCGGTGAACCTGCTGGCCCGCGTCGCCGAGGGCAGCCTCGACGACTGGGACCGGCGCAACCTCGCGGAGAGCGGCGCGAGGGCGACGGCGGAGAAGACCGTGTCCGAGGTCGCGGACATGCCCGGTGGTCGCGGGCGGTGGCGGCTCGCCCGCGACGCGTCGGGAGAGCTCGTCGGCATCGTGATGGCGACGCGTAACTCCAGGAACGCCACGATCGGCTACCTCGGGGTGGACCCGGCCCACCGGGGACACGGTTACGCCGACGACCTGGTCGCCGAGGCGCTGCACAACTTCGTCGCCGAGGGCGAGCCCGAGGTGAAGGACAACACCGACGTGGGCAACGCGCCCATGGCGGCCTCGTTCGCCCGGATCGGCTACCGGATCACCGGCCGCCGCCTGATCCTCGCCTGACCTCGACCCGGGGCCCGGCTGACCTCGGCCCGGGTCCTGCCTGACTTCGGTCTGGTTCCCGGCTGACCTCGACCCGGTTCCCGGTTGATCCCGGACTCTCCGGCCGGGGCCCTCGCACGTGCGAGGGCCCCGGCCGGTAGGCCGACCTCGCCGCCGGGTGCGCAGAACCTTCACAATTCACCACAGGTCTTCTGCACGGCCCCGGTCTACGCTGCCGGGCATGGCAACCCCTCAACAACGACGTGTCCTCGTGGTCGAGGACGACGAGACGATCGCGCGGGCCGTACGCCACAGGCTGGCCGCCGAGGGTTTCGACGTGCAGGTCGTCGGGGACGGCCAGGCGGCTTTGGCCGCCTACGCGAGGACGGGACCCGACGTGGTGGTGCTCGACCGGCTGCTGCCCGGCCTCGACGGGCTGGAGGTGTGCCGGAGGATGCAGGCGGCCAGGCCGGTGCCCGTTCTCATGCTCACCGCGCTGGGCGAGGAGACCGACCTGCTCGTGGGGCTCGGGGTCGGGGCCGACGACTACATGGCGAAGCCGTTCAGCATGCGCGAGCTGGTCGCCCGGGTGCACGCCCTGCTGCGCAGGGTCGAGCGGGCCTCCCAGCTGGCCGTGAACGACACGGTCATCCGTCTCGCCGAGGTCGAGATCGACACCGCGGAGCGCCGCGTCTACGTGCGGGGCGCCGAGGCCCAGCTGACCAGGACCGAGTTCGACCTGCTCTGCCGCCTCGCCGAACGCCCCGGCCAGGTCTTCGAGCGGGAGCGGCTGCTGGCCGACATCTGGGGCTTCTCCGAGGCCGCGGCCACCCGAACGGTCGACAGCCACGTGCGGGCCCTGCGCCGCAAACTCGGGCCAGGTGTCGTCCGTACCGTCCACGGCGTCGGCTACGCCCTCGTCAAGCCGTGAACGGGTGTCCTGGCACGGCCGTGAGCGTGCGCCCGCGCATGACCGCGAGGGTGTTCCGGTTCGCCGATGGGCGTGGGCTCGCGTACGACCGTGAACGCGCGTCTTGGCGGTCCACGGACACACGTTCACGCATGACCGTCACGTACCGCCGTGGACGCGTGCCGTGGGGACGCCGCGAACACGGGTTCCCGTACGCCCCCGAAACGGCGGCACTCATGTCCGGACGAGAACCGATCGTCCTCTTCGTCACTCAGACACTCATGTGCCTTTCAACTCCAACACCGGGACGCGCCGACCATTGAGACCTCTCGACTTCCTGGGCCGGATCAAGATAAAGCTCGGCTTGGTGATCCTGCTGGCCGTGGTGGCGGCGTTCGTCGTCAACGAGGTCGGCATCAACGCCGGGTACTCGCGCAACGTGCGCGTCGCGGTGGCCGCGGTGTTCGCGCTGATCCTGGTGCAGCTGCTCGCGCGGGGGATGACCAAGCCGCTGCGCGAGATGGCCGCCGCCGCGCAGACCATCGCCAAGGGCCGGTACGGCCTGAGGGTCACCGCGTCCTCCCGTGACGAGGTCGGCGAGCTCGCTCGCGCCTTCAACGCGATGGCCGCCGACCTGGGCGAGGTGGACCGGCAGCGACGGGAACTGGTGGCCAACGTCAGCCACGAGCTCCGCACGCCGATCACCGCGCTCCGGGCGGTGCTGGAGAACGTGGTCGACGGGGTCTCGGAGCCCGATCCCGTCACCCTCGGCACCGCGCTCGCCCAGACCGAGCGGCTGGGCCGCCTGGTCGCGCAGCTGCTCGACCTGTCGCGCCTGGAGTCCGGGGCCCGGTTGATCGAGCGCGAGGACGTCGAGCTGCGCCAGCTGTGCGAGCAGGCCCTGCGGGAGGCCGTACTGGCCAGGGAGGGGGTGGTGGCGCGCTGCGAGGTCCCGGAGGGGCTGAGCCTGCGCGCCGACCCCGACCTGCTCGCGCAGGTCCTCGCCAACCTGCTGGACAACGCGGTACGGCACAGCCCCGACGGCGGGGTGGTGGTGCTCGCGGCGACGGCCAGGGGAGAGGGCGTCCGGTTGAGGGTGAGCGACCAGGGGCCGGGGATCGCGGCCGAGGACCGGGCACGGGCGTTCGAGCGCTTCTCGCGCCTGGACGCGGGCCGGGCCGCCGACGACGGCGGCGCCGGGCTGGGCCTGGCCATCACCAAGGAGATCGTCGAACTCCACGGCGGCTCCATCCACGTCGACGACGGGCTCGGCTGCCACATCGTGGCCGACCTTCCGGAAAGGATCGAGATGAACCCCCCGTCCCTCCCCGCCAAGGGGGCTCCCCCCGCCGAGGCGGACGCCGTCACGCCGGACAAGGTCCCTCCGGGCGAGGCCCCCGCGGATCCTGCGGCTTCCGCGGCCCCTGCGCCTTCCGCGGCTTCCACGGCTCCCTTGGTTTCCGCGCCCTCCGCACCTTCCGCGCTTTCCGTCACGTCCGCGGCCGGTACGCCGTCCGGACATCGCGAAGCCGCCGGAGACGCTGGGGGCGTCGGGGGCGCCGGGAGTTCCGCGTCCGAGGAACCGGTCGGAGCCGTTCAGGCAGCCGGACCTGTTCAGGTGTCCGGACCTCGTGAGAGCGGCGAGGGGTCCGGTCCATCCGACCCGACCACGGCCACGGCCACGAGCGGCCCCGGCCCCGGTCCCGACCCCGGGGGTGATGTGACGTCCGGGCCGGTGCCCCCCTCTCTCGACCCCGGAGCCGCCGTCCCCGGAGCCGCCGTCCCCGGAGCCGCCGTCCCCGGGGGCGCCGCCACACCCTCCGCTCCCGTACGGCCCTCCGCGCGGCCGTACCCCCCGCGGCCCGTTCTCGACCAGCGGGGGAGTGCGCGTCAGAAGCCGGTCGTCGTGATGCGGAACTGGCCGGGAGCGTTCATCGGGGTGTTCCTCGGTGGCGTCGGGGGGCTGGTGTGCGCCGTGATCGTGGGCATCGTTCTCTCGAACGTCGACTCCCTGCTGGCCGCCTTCGCCGGAGCCGTCATCCTCACCGGCGGCGCGTTCGTCGGCACGGTCATCGGCGCCACCACACCCACCGACGACATCCTGGCGGCCCCCGTGGAGCGGCTCCCACACCGGCCTCCGGCACAGGGACCGGCACAGGGACCGGCACAGGGACCGGCACAGGGAGTGGGACCGGCACGGGAACCCGTCGCGCAGCGCGTCACCGTACCGGGTCCGGAGGTCCCGCACCGGGAAGGGGCGACGAGCTCACCGGCGGTCTCCCGGCCGGGAGGGCCGGTGGAACAGGCAGGCCGGCCCGGAGGAGCGGCGGAACCGGGAGGAGGGCGGGGGCCCGGAGGCCCCGGCGGATACGGGGCATCGGGTGAGGGGAAGGGCCCGGGGGTTCCCGGAGGGTACGAGGCACCGGGCGGAGGGAAGGGCCCGGGGGTTCCCGGCGGATACGAGGCGCCGCCGATCTTCCCCCGGCCCGAGCTGCCGGACACGCCCAAATGGGTGCTTCCGGTGTCGGCCGCCGTCGGGGTGCTCGCCGCGGTCGCGGTGCCGTACGGCAGGGCCGGGCTGGGGCTCGTGCTGGTGGCCGCGGCGATGGGGGTGGCGACGATCCCCGCGGCGCGCAGGCGGATCAACCCGTGGTCGGCCGGGATGGGGGCGATCGCCTACGGGCTGGTCGCGACGGTGATGTTCAGGGACGCGGACTGGCTGGTCGGCATCCTCCTCCTGGCCGGGTTCCTGACGGCCGCGCTCGCCCTGTCGGGGGCCGGCCGCGGCTGGCTCGGGGTGCTCAGGGGCGGCGCGTCGGTGGTCCTGGGCCTGCTGCCGGTGCCGTGGTTCCTCGGGGCGAGGCTGAAGGGCCTCGCGTCCCGTCGCCGGGTGATGCCCCTGCTGCTGGGGGGCGGGCTCACCGTCGTGCTGCTCGCGGTGTTCGGCGCGCTGTTCGCCTCGGCGGACGCGGTCTTCGCCGAGGCCGTCGAGCGGGTGTTCAGCGCGCAGGCGTGGGCGGAGTCGATGCCGCTGCGCATCCTCCTCTTCGTCGTCTTCGCGCTCGTCGTCGCCTCCTCGGTACTGGTCGGGCTGCGACCCGTGGCCGAGCCGAAGGCCCCCGACCTGAAGGTCGCGGTCGGCCGTGGTCTCTGGGTGACCCCGCTGACGGCGCTCAACCTGCTGTTCGCCACGTTCGTGGGCATGCAGCTGACCGTGCTGTTCGGCAGTACCCGTTGGGTGCTGGAGGCCACCGGGCTGACCTACGCCGAGTACGCGCGCTCCGGGTTCTTCCAGCTCGTCGTCGTCAGCGTGTTCGTGCTGGCCATCGTGGCGGTCGCCTCGGGGACGCTGGAGCTCAGGGGAGCCGACCGCTGGCTGATGGCCGGGCTGCTCGGCGTGCTCTGCGTGCTGACCCTGGTGATCCTGTTCTCCGCGCTGCACCGCCTGGACCTGTACGCCGACGCCTACGGTCTCTCCCGGCTGCGGGCCTCGGTGTCGGCGACGGTGCTGTGGCTGGGCGGGATCTTCGCGCTCGTCCTCGCCGCGGGCGCGGCCCGGCTCACCGGGCGCGGGCACGCGCGCTGGCTGCCCAGGACCGTCGTCATCATGACGAGCGCCTCCCTGCTGGCGTTCGCGGTCTGGAACCCCGACCTGCGGGTCGCGGAGACCCAGATCGCCGTACGGGGTGTGGAGCGGGTCGACCTCGCGTACCTGGGCGACCTCGGCGCGGAGGCCGTGCCCGCCCTGGACAGGCTGCCGGAACCGGCCCGCAGCTGCGTCCTGCGGGACGTGGTCGCGGCCAACGAGCTCTCCGGGCCCGACCCGTGGAACGGCTGGAACCTGGCCCGTCGCGAGGCGAGGGAACTGCTGGCCCGGCGTCCGGTCGACAGGGGCGCCTCCTGCCCGCAGACGCTCTCCCGCCTGGAGATCCCCGACCAGGACTGAGCGGTCTCGAATTCACCGGCTCCTGGTGGGGGTGGCAGGTACCGATACGACACGGTCGAAGATGACGGGTGTGGACTCCTCTGCCAGGAATTGCCCGGTTGCAGGGTCCCGTTCCACGAAAGCCGGGGTACATCAGAGCCTCCGGCAATCTTGGCGCGGTTCGCTGGACACCGTCGTGGTTCTCCCGCTGAGAATCGTGCCCGGATGCCACGACCAAGGCTGCCGCCCTATCCGGCCAGACCGAGACGGCGGGCGGGTCCAGCCTGCGCCGGAGACGCTTGGGATCGCGTTCCGCGGGCCGAAAACTGTCGGTGCCGAACGACCCTCGACCGCCGCCGCCGGGAGGCCTGCCGCTCTGCGTGGCCAACCGGTGTTGGTGATCCGGGGTGCCCTGATCGATTAGAGCGAAACCGAAACTCGCATCACGGGCTTTGCCGGAGACCGTTCCGGCAAGGCCCTGCGACTGTCGGCCGTAACGCACGGTCGGAGGTCGCGATTGTCTGTGCGGAGGGGCCCCCGACCGTTGACGAAGGGCGGCTGTGGGCCGACACACGGTCGGCTAACGGTCGGCTACGACGGCGCCCATCCCGCTGAGGTCCTTCGCTCACCCCGGGGAGCGGCCGGAGTACGCCTGAAGGGCGCCGTGGACCGGGGCGATGTACCGGATAAAAGGCCGTTACCACGTACATCGCCGACGTCATGCTGACGTTGACCAGCAGCGGCGTGAAAACGGCCGCCGCGCGACCCGGGCACGTTATCCGGTACATGCCCAGAGCAGCACGGCCGGACATGATGGCGACAGCCTGCGGGGATGGAGTGGCGCGGTGTGTTTCTGGCGTACTCCGGCCGCCCCCAGGTAGAGTCGCCGGTCCACCAGAGCGTGTCCGCGGGGTGTGGCTTAACCGAGGAATACCCCGATCTGACAGTTGGTGATCTTCCCCGCGTGCCGACGTACTGCCGTTGCACCCCGGCCGAGTACGCTCCCTTCTTCTCGAAACAGGTGTCGTCACCGATCAGGACTCCGTCGGTGGCACCCAGGTGGTCGATCACGTGGGTACGGATATCGTCATGCACGCCGTCGACGTCCCACTTCGCCGTGGTCAACAGTCGCTGCATCCCGCCTGGGGTGGCCTCGCCGGCGTATTCGGCCAGCGACCAACCGGTTTTGCGCTCGATACCGGACAGCAGCCCTTCGATGCGGGAACGGGCGCGCAAGCGCACTTCCCGCCGTCTGAACCGGCCTGCGACGTGGGCGAACGCGTCATCCAATTGCCCTTGGCGTCGGACGTCAGCCAATTGGGCCAGCCCGTGCTCGGGTAATCGAGCCGCTCGAAGTGGGGTGCTCACGAGGGACAGTAGAGCCGTTTGGGTGGTAGGTGCTGAATTGAGCGCTTTAGTGTGGTCTTGTGGTCGACGTGACCGTCAGATGACCGTCCCAGCGGCACGCAATGCGACTGGAGGTCATTTCCAGCCGGGGCGGCGCCAGTTCAGGCACCGGCCTCGAGCGCGGCGAGGTCGCGCACCGCATAACGGTGATGCTCGGCCTCTTCCTCCAGCACCACCTTGAGACAGCGGCGCACGACGTACTCCTGGTCGGGATACGGGTCCGCCGGCCTGCGACCGCATACCCGATCTAGCTCGGCCTCGGTGAGCCCGTCGACGACACGCCGCATCGTGGCCATGCGGGCGAGCCGCGGCGCGAGCACCTCGTCGAGTGTCGGGGTGGCTTCGAGGGTGAGACCGAGCTTCGCCGCCGCCTCGGGCGGCATCCCGCCGTAAGGGAAGCCCAACGGGTGGTACGGCGCCTCCTCCTCCAGCACGGCATTGCCGAGCCAGGCATCGCCGGCGAACAGCAGGTGCCGTTGGGTCTCGACCAACGACCACTCGCCGTTGACCCGCTCGTACAGCTTGGCCTCGGGCAACAGCCCGGCGCGGTCGAGTGTCGCCGCCCACAGCGTCTCGATGGCATCCCAGGCAGCCCGGTAGTCGTCGGGGGATGCGGCCTCACGCGCCAGCACCCGCGTGGGGTGGCGCCGGTCGAGCTCGGCCTCGACGTAGGCGGTCACGTCGACGTCGTTGACGACGAGACGCTCGAAGTCGCCACCGAGGTAGACGTCGCTCCCATAACAGTCGACGATCTTCAGGCCGCTGACCTCGCAATCGCGGATCTCGAGACCGGCGAGGTCGCACAGGTGGATGCGGGCACCACGGAACCGGTCACTCTGGGCGTACTCAGCAGCCATCGGTGCAGTCTTCCCCACCCGTCTCGCCCGCGCCACCTTTGGAGGGCGATCCGGTTCACAACCTCCACAGGATCCCGTTGATGACCTCGCGGTGGTCACGCCAGGGACGTCCCCCACTGAACTAGATATTTAGGGATATTCAATATCGATTCGGGGCAAAGAGGCCGAAGGTGCTGTAGATGGGTACGCGCCTGATGCCAACTTGGGAGGCTTCATGAGCATAGATGTTGCCGAACGAGAGCACCTGGCCCTCGGTGAGCTTACCGACCGTTTGACGAAAGTCTTCGCCGGTACTCATGAGGCCGAGCGGGTGCACTCCACTGTGACGGCAATCCACCAGCGCTTCGATGACCGTCCGATCCGTGATTTCGTTCCCGTTTTCGTTGAGCGGATCGCCCGTAAGGAACTCGGCGGCTCCGCCTGAGGTGCTCGGCGGCTCCAGGGGCGGTGGATCGCAGCGCAGACATGTCCTTGCAGGCGATTGGGCCTGCTTGCCGTCAGCCTGGAGGCGTGCGCGGGCCTGCTTCGTTCCTGCGCACTCACGCGGTGTAGGCGATCGGGAGCGCCGCGCCCGCGAGGAACCGCTCGCTCAGCTTGATCCGCTGGGCACCCGGTCGTACGAGGTGGCCAAGCCGCTCTACCAGGCGGCGAGCAGGACCAGTGTGACCAGGGGCGAGTTTCTCCAGGCCCAATTCGGCGGTTTCAGTCTTGGGCCTGTGACCGCCTCGCGTCTCTCCAGCGGTGCGAAGAGCCTGGGCGGGAGACGGAGGTCGAAACGGTTACCGGCTCGTCGGCATCCTCTCCGCGTCGTTGCCGGGGGCGGCGGGCGAGGTACACCAGGGCGGGGGGCAGGTTGCGCCACACCGTCCGGCCGAGCACGACCTCCTCGAAGGTCGTACGAAGATCATGGAGGTGTTCTCGCGCGGGTGGCGCCCATCGTGTCCAGCGGTAGGCGAACTGGGTGAACACCCCGTCTCGGGACAGGGAGCCGGCCACCAGCGGCAGCAGCCGGGCGCCCGCCACCGGCCGGAACGCGACCCAGGGCAGGCCGCTGACCACGACGTCGGCGGACAGGCCGCGCTCGGCCATCAACCCGGGCAGCTCCGCCGCGTGGGCGTGCACGACCTCCACGCCGGGGAAGCGACGGCCGAGGAGCACGGCCAGGCGCGGGTTGAGCTCGACGGCCAGATGGTGGCCCCTGCCCCCCAGACGATCCTGGATGACCCGGGTGAAGGCGCCGGTTCCCGGTCCCAGCTCGACGACCGTCGGCTCCCCGCGTTCGGGGATCGGCACGACCATCTGCGCGGCGAGCCGTCGCGAGCTCGGGGCGACCGTGGCGGTCAGCAGCGGGGACCGGAGGAACTCGCGCAGCAGGGAGGTGCCGCCGGAGGCGTCGGTGGCGGGGCCGGTCGGTGTCACCGTGCGTGCTCCAGTGTCGTGGTTTCCTGTCTCGCGGGCTCATGCTTCCAACAGGGCGACCACCGCCGTCACCTGGCCGGGGTGAACACCGGGAGACATCTCTCCGGCCCTTCCGCCGGTCGGCGTCCCGTGGCCGGGGATCCGGGGAGTCCCGGCCGGAGGGACCGTCGTCACGAGGAGCCGGGTGGGTGGTCCGCCCCCTCAGGGCGTCAGGTCGGGTTTGTTGGTGATGATGCCGTCCACCCGGTAGGAGGTCACGCGCCGCATCATCGCCGGATCGTCCACGGTCCAGGTGAAGACCTCCATGCGGTGGCGGTGGACACGCCTGACGTACTCGGGGGTGAGCTCGTTGTAGGGCGGGTTGATCTGATCGGCGAACCTCGCGAGTCCCGGGAGGTCGGCGATCGCGGGCGTGCCGATCAGGCCGATCGGGACCCGGGGCATGACCCGGCGGAACGTGCGCATCGAGTTCCAGTCGAACGACTGCACGATGAGCCGTCCGGGCCCCAGCCACGAGGGGTGACGTCGCAGCTCGTCGGCGACGCGGGTCTCGATGCCCGGGTAGAGCCCCGGCGCCTTGATCTCCAGCAGCAGGCCGAGCCGGCTCGCGCTCATCGCGCGCAGGGTCTCTCCGAGCGTGGGCACCGGCTCGCCCTTGTACTTCGCGTCGAACCACGAGCCCGCGTCCAGCCTGCGGATCTGCGCGAGGGTGAGGTCGCCGACCCTCCAGGGCGCCAGGCCGGGGAACAGTCTCTCGACGTTGGTGGTACGGGCCAGTGTCGTGTCGTGCATCAGGACCAGCTCGTGGTCCTTGGTCTCCTGGACGTCGAGCTCGAACATGTCGGCGCCCTGCTCGTTCGCCAGCTCGAAGGCCGCGACGGTGTTCTCCGGCGCGTACGCCGACGCCCCGCGATGGGCGACCGTGGTGGGGGCCGGTGGCTGCGCGGCGGCCGGGGGAACGACCGCCGCCAGTACCACCAGCGTGGTCATGACAGTGAGGACGAGTCGTCGGAACATGGGTCTCCTCGACATCCGGGGAACGTCCTACGACCCTGAATCTGACTCGCGCTCATGACATTGAGTTGACATGCGAGTGGTTGGCCGATGCCGGGCAGATGAGCAATCGCCTCGGCACCGCTGTGCCGCGCGTGTCGCTATGGCCCGGCGTGGGAGAGGGGCACGGAAAACCGATGCCGGCTCCGGGTAAGACTCGCCGAGCTCGCCAAACTCGCGGAATCCGGCAGTTCCCGAAGGTGGGCGCGGACGGCGTACGGGCGGTGGTGACGGGCGATCCGAGGGGCGCCCCCGACGCTTTCCAGCGGGTCGAGGCCGGCGCCGGGGGATTCATGCGAGTTCCGGCGTGACGACGGCGACCGCCCTCCGAGCGGCGTGTCGGTGAACGGAAAGTGAATTGTCAATACGTTGTGAGTGCCTCGCTCCGCACTGTCGTCATTAATCACATAATTCAATGACAACCGCTATTTCATAGCGATACGGGGCAAGCTTTCGAGGAATCACATGAGGCGTTGGATCGGTGTCGGGCTGGCACTGCTCCTCGGCGCCGCCGTGGTGGCGGCGATCGTGGTGGGCAACCGTGACGGCGGCGCGAAGGCGCGTGAGCTCGCCCTGGTCCGGGGGGTGATCGGATCGGAGAAGAAGCCGTTCTTCGACGATCCGAGAGTGCGGGCGGCCTTCGCCGCGCACGGCCTCCGGGTGGAGGTCGACACCGCCGGGTCGCGCCAGATCGCGACCTCGGTGGACCTGGGAAAATACGGCTTCGCGTTCCCCTCCAGCGCTCCGGCGGCCGAGAAGATCAGGCGCGACCGGGGTGTCGCCCGCACGTTCGCGCCGTTCTCCTCGCCCATGGCGATCGCCACTTTCACCCCGATCGTGGACGTGCTCACCAGGGCGGGCGTCGTACGGGACTCCGGTCAGGGGTACCAGGTGCTCGATATCCAGAAATATCTGGTTTTGGTAGCGAAAGGCACTCGGTGGGATAAATTGCCGGGTAATACCGCTTACCCGGCGCGCAAGCGCGTGCTGCTCACCACCACCGACATCCGCACCTCCAACTCCGCGGCGATGTACCTGGCGATCGCCGGTTACGTGGCCAACGGCGACGACGTGGTCACCTCCGACGAGCGGGGGGCCAGGGTCGCCCAGGCCGTCGCCCCGCTCTTCCTCGACCAGGGCTACTCCGAGACCTCCACCGAGGCGCCGTTCGAGGACTACCTGTCCCTGGGGATGGGAAAGACGCCCATGGTCGTGATCTACGAGGCGCAGTACGCCTCGCGCCTGTTCGCCGGGGACGGCTCGATCCGCCCCGACATGCGGCTGCTCTACCCCTCTCCCACGGTCTTGAGCAAGCACACGCTCGTACCGCTGGGCGAGCGGGGCGCCGAGGTCGGCCGCCTCCTGCAGGAGGACCCGGAACTCGGGCGCCTCGCGGCCCTGTACGGCTTCCGCACCGCCGCCCCCCGGGCGTTCGACGACCTCGTGGCGAAGGTGGGGGCTCCGCTGCCACCCGGCCTGGTCGACGTGGTGGAGCCCCCCGACCACGAGCGGCTGGAGGGCATGATCTCCGCGGTCGAGACGCTCTACCGCTCCGGAGCGGTCCCCTCACCCACTCCCTGACCTCACCTTCCCCGCGCTTCGAGGAGAGACCACCGTGAGCGATCTCGTGCTCAGCCCGCCCGAACCCGTGGCCAAGGTGCCCACGGAGAAGGCGGCCACCATGCTGCCGGTCCCGGAGGGGCGGGAGGCGGAACTGGCGGAGAAGGCCCGTGGTTTCGCCGAGGAACTGAGCGGCCTGGACCCCAGGTCGCCGGAGTTCACCAGGAAGGTGCACGACATCACCTCCATGGGCGACTCCGAGATCCGGGCCTCCTCCCAGGTGGCGAACCGCATGCTGAGGCGCCCGGTGGCCGCGCTGGCGTCCGTCAAGGGCGAGGGCCGGGACGCACAGGCGGCGGTGGCGGGGCAGTTGGTCGCGCTGCGCCGCACGATCGTCGACCTCGATCCCAAGCAGACATCCGGCCCGGCCAGGAAGCTGCTGGGACTGATCCCGTTCGGCGACCGGCTGCGCGACTACTTCGCGAAGTACCAATCGGCGCAGAAACACCTCGACGACATCATCCGCGCCCTGAAGTCCGGGCAGGACGAGCTGCGAAAGGACAACGCGGCCATCGAGGGCGAGAAGACCAACCTGTGGGAGTCGATGAAGCGCCTGCAGGAGTACGCGCTGCTCGCCGCCGCCCTCGACGCCGCGGTGGAAGAGAAGATCATGTACGTCGAGGCGGCCGAGCCGGAGAAGGCCACCGCGCTGCGCTCGGACGCGCTGTTCGGCATCCGGCAGAAGCACCAGGACCTGCTGACCCAGCTCGCCGTCTCCGCCCAGGGATACCTCGCACTGGACCTGATCCGCAGGAACAACCTCGAACTGATCAAAGGCGTGGACCGGGCCACCACGACGACGGTCGCGGCGCTGCGCACGGCCGTGACCGTGGCCCAGGCCCTCGCCAACCAGAAACTCGTGCTCGACCAGATCACCGCGCTGAACGCCACCACCTCCGACCTGATCGTGGCGACCAGCGAGATGCTGCGCACCCAGGCCGCCGGCATCCAGACCCAGGCGGCCTCGACCACGGTTGATATGGACGCGCTGCGCAAGGCGTTCGACAACATCTACGCCACCATGGACATGATCGACACGTTCAAGGCCAAGGCCGTGGAGAACATGGCGATCACCGTGGACAGCCTGACCGTCGAGCTGGACCACGCGCGCACGTACCTGGAGCGCTCCCGGCGCGGCGACGAGCAGGAACTCCCGCGATGAGCGGCCCGGCACCCGGTGCGTCACCGGACTCCCGCCCGGCCTGGTCGGTATCCGGCGTGCCACTCGGTTCACGCTGGACTGGGCCGGCGCCCGGCGTGCGGGCGGGTGGCCGCCGGGTGAGGTGGGCGCTCGCCGTGCTGGTCCCACTGGTCCTGCTGGTGGCGTCGGCCGCGTGCGGCGGAGCCGACACGTCCGACACTCCCGCCGACGGCCCCGACGTGCTCCGCGTCCTCGCGGGAAGTGAGGTCGGCGACCTGGAACCGCTGCTCGGGCGGGCCGAGGACGCCGTCGGCGTTCGGGTCACGCTGTCGTACGCCGGAACGCTCGACGGGGCCGACCAGGTGGCGAGCGGCGGCGCGAACGGGCGGTACGACGCGACCTGGTTCTCCTCCAACCGCTACCTGTCGCTGATCGACGGGGCGGCCGCGCGGCTCTCGACCCAGACCAAGGTCATGGTCTCGCCCGTGCTGCTCGGGCTCAAGGCGTCCAAGGCCCGCGAGCTCGGGTGGGACGCCAAGCCAGTGACCTGGAGCGACATCGCCTCGGCCGCGCGCGCCGGGAAGTTCACCTTCGGCATGACCAGCCCCGCCGCGTCCAACTCCGGATTCTCGGCGCTGGTCGGCGTGACGGCGGCGCTCTCCGACGCCGGTGAGGCCCTGGAGGAGGCCCAGATAACCGCGGCGACCCCCCGGCTGAAGGAGTTCTTCTCGGCGCAGACGCTCACCTCCGGTTCCTCCGGCTGGCTCGCGGACGCGTACACCAAGGAGGGCACGGTGGACGGGCTCGTGAACTACGAGTCCGTGCTGCTCGGCCTCAACGCCTCCGGAAAACTCTCCGAACCGCTCACGCTGGTCTACCCGGGCGACGGGGTGGTGACGGCCGACTACCCCCTCACGCTCCTGAGCTCCGCGCCCCCGGAGAAGAAGGAGCTGTACGGCAAGCTCGCCGCCTGGCTGCGCACGCCGGAGATCCAGCGGGAGATCATGACCACCACCCACCGCAGGCCCATCGTCCCCGAGGTCAGGCCGGAGCCGCGTTTCGGGACCGCGTCGCTGGTGGAGCTGCCCTTCCCCAACCGGCGTGGCGCGGCCGACAAGCTGATCGGCGTCTACCTCAACCAGGTACGCAGGCCGTCGCGGACCCTGTTCGTGCTGGACACCTCCGGTTCGATGCGCGGGGAGCGGATCGCCGCGCTCAAGCAGGCGCTGACCGCCCTGTCCGGCGCCGACACCTCCGCCAGCGGGTCGTTCTCGCGCTTCCGCGACCGCGAGACGGTCACGATGATCCCGTTCAACACCGGCCCCGGCACCCCGCGGACCTTCACCCTGCCCGACCGCGACGCCGAACCGGTGCTCCAGCGGATCCGCTCCTACGGCGAGGGACTGCGGGCCGGCGGCGGTACCGCGATCTTCGACAGCCTGCGGGCCGCCTACGAGCAGGTGCGGTCCTCGCCGTCGGAGGACTTCACCTCGATCGTGCTGATGACGGACGGCGAGAACACCGACGGCGGCTCCTACGACGACTTCGCCGCCCACTACGCCTCTCTCCCCGTGAAGGTCAGGACGTTCGTCGTGCTCTTCGGCGACAGCGACGTCGACGAGATGCGGCGGATCGCCGAACTCACCGGAGGGGCGACCTTCGACGCCCGGCAGGGGTCGCTGGCCACGGCCTTCAAGGAGATCCGTGGCTACCAGTAGCCCGGGAGGGCGGATCCTCGCCTACGCCGGGTCGACCAGGAACATCGCCGGGTGCGCCCTGGCCCTCGCCGGGGTGCTCCTGGTCTTCCTCGGCGTCGCCGGGACGTTCTGGCCCGTCGTGGTCGCCGGGCTGTACGGCGTCGGGGCGCTGCTCGCCCCGGCGGACCGGGTGAGGCTCACGATCTCGCACGCCGAGGTGGAGTCGCGGCGGCTGCGTGCCGACCTGGACACCCTGCTGGTCAAGGTCGGCCAGAACCGCTTCCCCGACGACGTGACGACGAGGGTCGGCGCGCTCGCCGAGGTGCTGCGCGACATTCTCCGGCGGGCGGACACCCTCACCTCCTCACCCGACCACCTGCACATCGTGTCGCAGACGATCAGGGACTACCTGCCCTCCAGCCTGGAGGCGTACGCGAACCTGCCCCGCTCCCGCGCGCTCACGCGGCGCGGTGAGCGGGAGCGCAGCGCGCACGAGGAACTGCTCGCCCAGCTCGACCTGCTGGACACCCGGCTGCGTAGGGTGGCCGAGTCCGTCTACCGGGGCGACGAGCAGGCCCTGCGCGACCAGGGCAGGTTCCTGCGGGACCGGTTCGGCGGCTCCGGCCTGGACCTCTGACCTGGTCGCCCGACGTCTCCGGGGGCGCGAGGAGGCCCCGTCTCGATCGCCTTCGCGTCGGTGAGGTCACCGAGCGGGAAGTGGCACGCCACCGGATCCAGGGTGGCGAGGGCCTTCAGCAGGTGGGGGTGGCGCAGACGTGTGCTCGACCGCAGGACGGACGTCCTCGCACAACCTGTCGGTAGAGGTCCGGCTGTCAACCTCTCAATTAGACGCCGTCATCCCCTCACGGCGTACCTGACCTTCGGCGGGTTCACGGAAGGGCTCCGACGCCACCGGACCGACATGTCTGGCTCTGCTGCGGAGCCTGAGCTTGGGCGGTGAGTTCCTCGCGGACCCGCCGCGTCTTGAACAGCCCCCAGCTGACGTCCACGCCCAGGAGGAGCACTCTGCGCCGGGTCGCGTTCCGCGGCCCGGAATTGTCGGTGCCGGGCGAGAGAATGGGATCATGACCGACGCGCCCCCGAGCACTCTTCTCGCTGATCAGACCGCCTACGCCGAAGCCGTCCAGCTCGCCCTGGACGCCGCCGCGGCCTACTACGGCGACGGCACCTCCACGCTGGACGACGACGCCTACGACCGGCTGGTCCGGGGCATTCAGGCGTATGAGGCCGAGCACCCCGATGAGGTGCTGCCGACCTCTCCGACGGGCAAGGTGGCCGGCGGTGCGGTGGTCGGCGATGTGCCGCACACGGTGCCGATGCTGAGCCTGGACAACGTCTTCAGTGCGGAGAAACTGGTCGACTGGGCCGCATCGCTGGAGCGCAGGCTGGGTCGTCCGGTTACGGCATGGAGCGTGGAACCGAAGCTTGACGGGCTGGCGATCGCCGCACGCTATCGCAGCGGGCGGCTGGTGCAGTTGGTCACCCGAGGTGACGGCACCAAGGGTGAGGATGTGAGCCACGCGATCGGCACCATCGTGGGATTGCCCGCCAGGCTGGCCGAGCCGGTCACGGTGGAGTTGCGCGGCGAGGTGATGATGACCACCTCGCAGTTCGAGGACGCGTGCGCCAAGCGCCAGGCGCACGACGGCACCACGTTCGCCAACCCGCGCAGCGCCGCCGCCGGCACGCTGCGCGCCCAGGACCGGCCGTATGTGTGCGAGCTGACGTTCTTTGGCTACGGCGCGCTGCCCCACCCCGACGACACCTCCGAGCCGGCCGCGCGGCTGCGTGAACTGCCGCACAGCGAGGTCATGGCATGGGTCACCGGCCAGGGCGTGCAGACCACCACTGCCACCCCGATCGCCGGGATCGTCGCCGAGACGCTGGAGCAGGTCCAGGAGCGGGTCGAGCACATCGCGGCCAAGCGGGCCGAGCTGGTCTTCGGCATCGACGGTATCGTGATCAAGTGTGATCTCGCCGCCGACCAGGCGCAGGCGGGCTTCGGCACGCGCGCGCCCCGGTGGGCGATCGCCTACAAGCTGCCCGCCACCGAGAAGATCACCAAACTGCTCGACGTGGAGTGGAACGTCGGCCGCAGCGGCATCATCGCCCCGCGCGCCGTGCTGGAGCCGGTCGTGCTCGACGGCAGCACCGTCACCTACGCCACCCTGCACAACGTCGCCGACATCACCCGCCGGGGCCTGATGCTCGGCGACAGCGTCACCGTCTACAAGGCCGGCGACGTGATTCCCCGGGTCGAGGCTCCGGTTGTGCACCTGCGCACCGGAGACGAGCGGCCGATCCCGATCCCGCAGGTCTGCCCGTTGTGCGGCGACGAGATCGACGCCTCCCAGGAGCGGTGGCGGTGCGTGCGCGGTCGCGCCTGCCGGACGATCGCCTCCATCGGCTACGCCGCCGGCCGCGACCAGCTCGACATCGAGGGCCTGGCCGAGAGCCGCATCCAGCAGATGCTCGACGCCGGGCTGATCGCCGACTTCGCCGACCTGTTCTTCCTGACCCGCGAGCAGGTGCTGGGCCTGGAGCGGATGGGTGAGACCAGCACCGACAACCTGCTCGCCGCCATCGAGCGGGCCAAGGCCCAGCCGCTCAGCAGGGTGTTCTGCGCGCTGGGCGTGCGCGGCACCGGCCGCTCCATGAGCCGCCGCATCGCCCGGCACTTCGGCAGCATGGACGCCATCCGCGCGGCCGACGCCGAGGCGATCGAGGCGGTCGAGGGCCTCGGCCCGAAGAAGGCCCCGGGGGTGGTGGCGGAGCTGGTCGAGCTCACCGATCTCATCGACAAGCTGGTCAAGGCCGGGGTGACCATGACCGAACCCGGCTGGACACCACCCGTCGCCCCCGACTCCGACGCGCAGACGGACGCGGAGCCGGGCGAAGCGTCCGAGCTGCCGCTGGCCGGGATGTCCGTCGTGGTCACCGGCTCGATGAGCGGAGCGCTGGAGGCGCTGACCCGCAACCAGATGAACGAGCTGATCGAGCGCGCCGGAGGCAAGTCCTCCTCCAGCGTCTCGAAGAGGACCAGCCTGTTGGTGGCCGGGGAGAGCGCGGGCTCCAAGCGCGCGAAGGCCGAGACCCTGGGCGTGCGGATCGTCGGCCCGGAGGAGTTCGCCGACCTCGTCGGAGACCTCATCTGATCGGGACCGGAGCCATGGGAGCGGGGGCGGGGCGCGGATCAGCGGCCACAACCGTCGACCACAGGCTGGTCGGCTCACTCACGGGGGCGTCCGCTGTCGTCGATCAGCCGACTTCGGGGACCGCTCCGTGAAAATCGCCTGAATGACGTGTGACGGGTACGGGCGTGCAAGTGCGGCCCCCGCCCGGAGGCGAGGGCCGCAACGGTAAGTGTGAGGGTCAGGGCACCCAGTGGTTGCCGGTTACGGTGATCATGACCTGGAGCTGGATGCTGGTCGAGTAGTAGTCACCGGCGGTGAACGGGGTGTTGATCATCTTGGTCCACAGGGCGTCCAGCCAGGCCTGGCTGCCGGAGTCGGTCATCGCCGCGACCGCGAACGGGGCGAAGTAGGCCGGTTCGCTGCCGCTGGAGATCTGGGTGCCGTTGAGGGAGTAGCCGACCGCGATGTTGTTCGGGTTGCCGCCGGTCTTGCCCTTGATCCAGGTGTTGAGCTTGCGCGCGGCGGCGAGGGACTTGGCGTCGCCGCTGGTCACCGCGTCGTTGCCGATCCGCCACGGGTCGCGGCAGGCGTTCCACCAGAACTTGCCGTCGTTGGCGTCCTCCAGCACCTGACCCGGCGCGGGCTTCGGGGTGGTGTTGGTGTTGACCACGAAGTCGGCGAGCAGGCCGGTGCCCGGGGCGTAGGTCGCCTGCTGGGAGGCGATCAGGTTCTGGTGGTTGGTGCGGACGGTGTCCCAGGTCGTGTCGCCGGTGGCCTTACGGAACGCCCTGAAGTGGTCGATCATCCAGTCCGAGGAGCGGCTGATCCAGTAGTACGCGTCGCCCGAGCTGCTCCAGTCGCCGAGCTTCATGAGCTTGGTGGTCGCGTTGACCTCGCCGGCCTTGATGGCGTTGATGTGGTTGATCGCGAGCTGCTTGTAGTTGTAGGTGCCCGAGCTGCCCCACTGCCGGTCGGCGAGCAGCAGCCCGTAGGCCACGTCCAGGTCGCCGTCGGTGGCGGAGTCGCCGCCGTTGACGCTCTGGCAGGCGGTGTTCTGCTCGGCGGCGAGCAGGCCGGGGGTGATCGACGACGGGTGGGCCAGGACGTACTTCACCAGGCCGTCGAAGATCTTCTTCGCGTCGGGGTCGGCCCCGGCCATCGTGGCGGTGATGACCATGCCGTAGCCCTGCGCCTCGGCCACGTACGGGTGGTCGGCGTCGGGGGAGATGATCTGGTACCAGCCGTTGCCGCAGTTCTGCTTGACGAACGCGGCCTTCCACGCCTTGTAGTAGTCGACGACCTTCTGGTCGAGCGTCGCCTGGGCGCCGGTCGGGCGCAGTATCCCGGAGGCGTAGGGGATCGTGTGCGAGCCGAACGGCACGCCGGGGCCGCCGGGGGTCGGGGTGACCGTCGGGGTGGGAGTCGGGGTCGTGCCCCCCGTGCTGCCGTAGACCTCCATCTCGTACAGCGAGTAGCCGTAGGAGGTGCCCCGCGCGGTGCCGTACATCCGCACGTAGCGGCCGGTGCCGGACAGGGTGAGGTCGTCGACGCCGCCGTCGCCGGTGGTCGTCGAGTAGGCGGAGGTCCAGGTGGAACCGTCGGGCGAGACCTCGACGCGGTACGACTTCCCGTACGCGGCCTCCCAGGTCAGCTTGACCCGGGAGATGGTGGCGGAGGCGCCGAGGTCGACGCGGATCCACTCGGGGTCGTGGCCCTCGGCGGAGGCCCAGCGGGTCGCGGTGTTGCCGTCGAAGGCGGCGGCGGGGAGCAGCGTGGAGTCCTCGCTGGAGGACGAGGTGGCCGGGCGGCCCTGGGAGAGCAGGGAGTCGGCGGCGAATCCGGGCGGCGCCGCCAGCACGAACACCGATGCGATCAGTGCCGACGTCAGTGCCAGGACGAGGACGGTCGAGGGGCGTTGGAGACGCGGTCTCGCATGCACAGGGGGTGCCCTCTCTGCGATCAACTAGTTAGGAAAGGTTCCTAACTAGTGAAAGATGGCACCATCCCTGACACGTCACGGTCAAGGGGGTGGGGGGCCCAAATTCCCCCACTTCGTGATCGAGGGGAAATCCAGGACATGGGCAGGGAGAACGAAGGCGATCGCTGGATGTGACGAAGACCTTCCGGGTGATTGAATCCCGGCATGTCGTTCGATGTATTGATCAGGGATGGCTGGGTGCTCGACGGCACCGGAGCTCCGGCCTGCCGTGCCGACGTCGGTGTCAACGGTGACCGGATCACCGCCGTGGGCCGTCTGGAGGGCGCGGACGCCACGACCGTCGTCGAGGCGGGCGGGCGCCACGTCATGCCCGGCCTCGTCGACTGCCACGCCCACGGCGACGCCCTCGTCCTCGACAAGGAGGTGCAGCTCGCCGCGCTCCGGCAGGGCGTGACCACGTTCGTCCTCGGCCAGGACGGGCTCTCCTTCGCCCCCTCCACCACCCCGGAGACCTTCGCCTACGCCACCCGCTACTTCGCGGCCGTCAACGGTGTCCACCCTTCGGCCGACGGGCCGATCGGCGTCGGGGAACTGCTCGCGGGCTACGACCGGGCGACCGCGCTGAACACCGCGTACCTGTTGCCGCACGGCACGATCCGCCACGACGTGATGGGCGCCGCCGAGCGGGCCGCGACCGCCGACGAGCTGGCCGCGATGCTGGCCCGCGTCGAGCGCGGCCTGTCGGAGGGGGCCTGCGGCCTCTCCACCGGCCTGGAGTACGCCCCGGGCCGCTACGCCGACGCCGCCGAGATCGCCGCGCTCTGCGCGCCGCTGGCCCATCTGCCGTACGTGACGCACATGCGCGGGTACGGGGCCGCGGCCCCCGCCGGGATGGCCGAGGTGACGGACATCGCCCGGCGCTCGGGCGCCGCCGTTCACGTCTCGCACTACCACGGCCCGGCCGCCACGCTCCTGCCGCTGGTCGACGAGGCCCGGCTCATGGGGATCGACATCACCTTCGACACCTATCCCTACCTGCGGGGCAGCACGATCCTCGCGATGGTCGCGCTGCCCTCGTGGGTCCCGGCCGCCGACACCGCCCGCGCGCTGGAGCTGCTGGAGTCCGAGGCGATCGAGTGGGACGAGACGCTCTGGCCGAGGATCACCTTCTCCCACGTGCCCGGCGCCGAGTGGGCCGAGGGGATGACGCTGCCCGACGCCGCCGCCGAGGCCGGGCTGGAGCCGGGCGAGTTCTGCCGCAGGATCCTGATCGACACCCGGCTGGAGGCCGGGTGCGTGTCGGCCCGCCCGGACGAGGGCCCCGAGGGTGAGGCGTCGGTCCGGGCGATCCTGCGCCACCCGGCCCACACCGGCGGCTCCGACGGCATCTACGTGGGCGGCCACCCCCACCCCCGGGGCTACGGCGCGTTCGCCAGGATGCTCGGCCACCACGTCCGCGAGACCGGCGACTGGACCCTGGAGCAGGCCGTCGTCCACCTCGCCTCGCACCCGGCCCGCCGCTTCGGCCTCGAAGGGCGGGGCCTCGTCCGCCCCGGGCAGGTCGCCGACCTGGTCGTCCTCGACGCCGGCGCGGTCGCCGACCTGGCCACGTACGCCGTCCCGCGCGTCCCGGCCACCGGGATCGGCGACGTCCTCGTCTCCGGGGTCCCGGTCCTCGCCGGAAGAGAGCTCACCGGCGCCACCCCAGGCAGGGCGCTGCGCCCCTGAAAGCGCTGGAGACCGTGAAAGCCTCGAAGACCCTGAAAGTCCCAAAAGACCATGAAAGCCACGAAAGTCATAAAGGCCCACCTCTAAGGGCGAGGCCCTGAGGGCACGTCTCCGAAAGCACGTCTCCGAGAGCGCGGCCCTGGAGAGGCCGCCGTGAGGATAGGGTCCTCAGGGCGGCCGAGCGGGGACGCGATCTCCCACGCCCGGATCCGGCGGCCCGCGAGCCGCCACATCCGCCGAGGCGAGCAGAGGGGGACGGGACGTGAAGGGGATCGTGGATCCCGGGGCCGCGCTGGGGGCCTCGCTGTTCGGCGGGGTGTTCACCTTCCCCGTGATGGTGGCCCACCGCGACGCGCTGGAGCACAACATCGCGACCCTCGCGGCCTTCACCCGGGAGTACGGGCTCACCTTCGCCCCGCACGCCAAGACCACCATGTCGCCCGAGCTGACCGGCGCGCAGCTCGCCGCGGGCGCGTGGGGGCTCACGGTCGCCACCCCCAGCCAGGCGCTCACCCTGCGCGAGTTCGGCGTCCCCAGGATCGTCCTCGCCAACCAGGTCTTCGACCCGGCCGGGCTGACCGCCCTCGCCGCCGAGCTGGCCGGAGACCCCGCGTTCGAGTTCCTCTGCTTCGTCGACTCGGTCGCCGGGGTCGAGGCGCTCTCCCGGCACGCGGGGGCGAGGCCGTTCCGCGTGCTGGCCGAGCTCGGCCACGAGGGCGGGCGGGGCGGCAGCCGTACGCTCGCCCAGCTGCTGGAGGTCGCCTCGGCGGCGCAGGCGGCCGAGGGGGTGGAGCTGGCGGGCGTCGCCGGGTACGAGGGGTCGCTGGGCTCGGCGGAGGAGGTGCGGGCCTACCTGCGCCGGCTGCTGGAGGCGCTGGAGCACCTGCGGGTGCGCGACCCGATCCTGTCGGTGGGCGGCAGCCAGTGGTTCGACGTGATCGGCCGCGAGCTCGCCGCCTGCCAGGCCAGGGTGATGCTGCGCAGCGGCGCCTACGTCTCCCACGACGACGGCTACTACCGCGAGCGCACCCCGTACACCCGGATCGACGGGGAGCTGCGCGCGGCGCTGGAGATCTGGGCGCACGTGCTGAGCGTCCCCGAGCCCGGTCTGGCCGTGGTCGGGTTCGGCAAGCGCGACGCCCCCTTCGACGAGGGGCTGCCGATCCCGCGCGGAGCCGTCGCGGACGCGACGGTGCTCAAGGTCCAGGACCAGCACGCGGTCCTGAGGCTGGCGCCGGGCTCGCCGGTGAAGCCCGGGGACCTGGTGTCGTTCGGCATCTCCCACCCGTGCACCGCCTTCGACAAGTGGCGGGTCATCCCGGTGGTCGACGAGGAGTATGTCGTCGTCGATCTGATAAACACCTTTTTCTGATTTCTTGTTCTTCGTTGTTGAGGATTGGTGAGATGAGCGACAAGCAGGAGCTGAGGACCGACGAGGGCGCGGCGCCCGTCGGGGCGTACTCGCAGGGCCTCGTGGTCGGCGACTTCGTCTACACCTCGGGCATGGGGCCGCTCAGTCCCGAGACCGGCGAGGTCGTCGGGACCGACGTGGCCGAGCAGACCCACCAGGTGATGCGCAACCTCGGCGCGATCCTCGCGGCGCACGGTCTCGGCTTCGACGACGTGGTGAAGTCGACCGTGCACCTGCAGCACCTCAAGCGTGACTTCGCCGCCTACAACGAGGTCTACAAGTCGTATTTCACCCGCCCGTACCCGGTCCGCACGACCGTCGGCTCGGACCTGATGGACATCCTCGTCGAGATCGACTTCGTGGCCCACAAGCCGCGTTAGAGTCTGACCGACTTCGTGGGAGGGCGGCGGCTTGGACAGCTCGCTATACGTCTACGTCGAGGACGTGCGCGGGGAGGGCCTCGAAGCGGTCCTCGACCGGATCACCGGATACGGCGTGACGGGCGTGACCGTGGCCGCGGCCTACCACCGTGCCCGCGACGTCACCCCGCACGGCCGCTCCCGGGTGACGCTCCGCACCGACGGCGCGCACTTCACGCCGCCCGCC
Organism: Streptosporangium vulgare; assembly: GCF_042428775.1. Lineage (NCBI taxonomy): Bacteria > Bacillati > Actinomycetota > Actinomycetes > Streptosporangiales > Streptosporangiaceae > Streptosporangium > Streptosporangium vulgare. The sequence goes on from NZ_JBHMBS010000003.1 coordinate 329,581, forward strand.
GACCTGTTCGGCGGGCTGCGGCTCGTCCCGCCCGTCCAGGCCGGCGCCGAGGACGAGCCGCTGGCCGCCCTGCGCAGGGCCACCGCCGAGCGCGGGCTCGCGCTGAACGGCTGGACCGTCTTCCTGCAGAACACCACGCTCGGGCTGGCCGACCCGGACGTGACCGTGCGCAACTGCTTCGGCGACCGCGGCTCGCCCGCCGACCTGTGCCCCGCCCACCCGGACGTACGCCTGTACGCGGTCGCGCTGGGCCGGGCGGTGGCCAGGCAGGGCGTCGACAGCGTGGTGGCCGAGGCGCTGCACTACGGGACCTTCGGCCACGGCTACCACCACGAGCGCAGCTTCGTCCCGCTCGGGCCGATGGACGCGTTCCTGCTGGGCCTGTGCTTCTGCGGCTTCTGCATGCGCCGCGCCGCCGACCTGGGCGTGAACGCGGAGGTGGCGCGCGAGGAGTGCTCCAGGATCGTGGGCGCCGTGTTCGACGGCGACCCTCCCGCCCAGGGCGAGGTGACCCGCGCGGCTCTCACCGCGTACGCGGGCCCCGAGGTGGTCGCCTACGCGCGGGCCCGCTCCGAGGTGGTGACCTCGCTGGTCTCCGAGGTCTCCACCGCCGTCACCGACGAGGGCTCGCGCCTCGTCTTCCTCGACGCCACCGGCGCCGTCAAGGGCTACACCGACGGCCTGCCCTCACCGGGGCTCGCCGCGCACGACTCCTGGCAGCTCGGCGTCGACCTGGTCGCCCTCGGCGACCTGGTGCCCTCGCTCGGCGTGCTCGCCTACGCCCGTGACGCGGCCAGGGTCGCCGACGACGTGGTCGCCTACCGGCGCTCGACGGGCAAGGACAAGGAGCTGCGGGTCGTCCTGCGGCCCGGCCTGCCCGACACCGACTCGGCCGACCGCCTCGCGGCCAAGGTCCGCGCCGTGCGGGCCTCGGGGGCGGACGCGGTCGACTTCTACGCGTACGGGCTCATGCCCTACCCGATCCTGGACCGCATCCCGGGCGCGCTCTCCACCTGAGACCGGCTCGCCCCGGGGAGCGGCCGGCCGCCGGACCGCGCGTCCGGGGGGGCTTCGTCGGAGGTCCGGGTGGTCTCGGAGGTCCGAGTGGTCTTGTGCGTTCGGAAAGCCCTGTGGGATCAGGTGTCGTCGTTGCGTCGTTGCGTCCGGGCGGCTTCGGGCGGCCGAGACGGTCTCGTGCCGTCAGGCGGAGCGGCCGGAGAGCGCGGTCGCGACGCCGAGACCCAGGTAGACGACCCCGCTGAACCGGCCGATCAGAGGTGCCCTGCTCCTCAGCCGCCCGCCGACGGCGCCCGCCGCCATGGCGTAGATCAGGTCGGAGAGCAGGCCCAGGAGCAGCAGGGTTCCGCCCAGGACGGCGATCTGCAGCGGCACCGCGCCCGCCTCGGGCTCCACGAACTGGGGCAGGAACGCGAGGAAGAAGAGGATCACCTTGGGGTTGAGCACGTTGACGACCATGCCCTCAAGGAAGATCGCCCGAAGCGGCTGCGGCGGGGCCTCCCGGCTCGCGAGCTCCTGTCTGCTCGTCAGCGCGCGGATGCCCAGGTAGACCAGGTAGGCCACACCGGCCCACTTGATCACGTTGAACAGGGTCGCCGACCGCGCGATCACGTACGAGAGTCCGGCCGCCGCCGCGGCGATGTGCACCAGCGTGCCCACCTCGACGCCGAACGCGCTCGCCACACCGGCGGCCCGGCCCTGCGAGACGGCGCGGGTGATGATGTAGATGTGGTTCGGGCCCGGTACCAGGACCAGTGCGAGCGAGGCGAGCGAGAAGATCAGCAATGTGGACGGGGAGATCATGCCCCGACCCTAAGGTCGTCCCGGTCGCCGCCGTCAGGGCCAATACGCGGGCCCTTTGGTGTACCAATCAGTCCATGTTCGTCCCCTGCTGGGGTACCAATGGGCCCCGTCACCGGAATGTCGATTACGTCGGTACCCCGTGCGATACTCGCCGACGTGGGGTGGCAAAGCACGCGGAGCGTTCTGATCGGGCGATCGGTGGAGTTCGATCGCCTCACCGCCGTGCTCGACACCGCGGCCACGGGGCAGGCGGGGGTGGCCCTCGTGGGAGGCGACGCGGGCATCGGCAAGACCCGCCTGATCACCGAGCTGGCCGAGCGCGCCGAGGCCGCCGGGTTCGCCGTGCTCGTCGGCCAGTGCGCCGAACTCGGCGACGCCCTTCCCTACCTCCCGCTCGCCGACGCCCTGCGCTCGGCACGCGGGGAGCTGCGCGCGGCGCTCGACGCGCGGCCGGTCCTCGGCAGGCTGCTGCCGGGCGGCACCGACCCGGGCAGGGAGAGCACGTCGGGCCTGACGCAGCAGCAGCTCTTCGGCTCGGTGCTCGGCTTCCTGTCCACGCAGCCCGTGCTGCTCGTCCTGGAGGACCTGCACTGGGCCGACCAGTCCACCCGCGACCTGCTGGTCTTCCTCAGCCGGATGCTGCAGACCGAGCGCGTCTGCCTCGTCGGCACCTACCGCACCGACGACCTCCACCGCCGCCACCCGCTGCGGCGGGTCCTCGCCGAGCTCAAGCGCCTCCCCTCGGTGACATCGCTGGAGCTGGCCCCCCTCGACCGCCACGAGATGACCGACTACCTGGCCGCCCTCGGCGGCACCGACGCCGGGGTGATGCGGAAGGTCGTCGACCGGGCCGAGGGCAATCCCTTCTACGCCCAGGAGCTGCTGGACGCCGCCTCCGAGGGCTCCTCGATGCCCGACGGCCTGGCCGGCCTGTTGCTCTCCCGGGCGGAGCTGCTCTCCGACCCCGCGCAGCGGGTGCTCGGCGGCGCGGCCGTCGCGGGCCGCCGGGCCGACCACGACCTGCTCCAGCAGGCCTCGGGCCTCGACGACCTGGCCTTCGAGGAGAGCATGCGGGAGATCGTCTCCCGCGGCCTGCTCCGCCCCGACGGGGAGTACGGCTACGCCTTCCGGCACGCGCTTCTCCAGGAGGTCGTCTACAACGACCTGCTGCCGGGCGAGCGGACCAGGATGCACGCCGAGTTCGCCCGCCTGCTCACCGCCCGGGAGGGGGCGGCGGCCGAGCTCGCCCACCACTACCTGGCGGGTCACGACCTGCCGGGGGCGCTGGCCGCGTCCGTGGAGGCCGGGCGGAGGGCCGAGCGGCTCGGGGCGCCCGCCGAGGCGCACCACCACTTCGACCGGGCGCTCGGGCTCTGGGACCGGGTTCCCGACGCCGAGCGGCTGGCCGGGATCGACCACGTCGCCCTCGCCGCGCGCAGCGCCGCCGCGGCGGCCGACAGCGGCGACAACCACCGGGCGATCTCCCAGCTCCGGCGCCTCCCGCCCTCCGCCGAGATCAACGAGCGGCTGTCGTACTACCTCATCGACACCGAGGACGTCGAGGGCTCGATCGCCGCCGCGTACGCTGCCGTCGAGGCGGCGCCGGAGGGGCCGGTGCTCGCCCGCGCGCTCGCGACCTACGCCCGCTCGCTCTACTGGACCGAGCGGCACGACGAGGTCGAGGCCCTGGCCCGCCGCGCCCTGGAGACGGCCCGCGCGAGCGGTGCCGCCGACGCGGAGACCAGCGCGTTGATCACCCTCGCCGCTCTCGCCGCGCTCGCCGACGACATCCCCCGGGCCAAGGAGCTGCTCGCCTGCGCGAGCGCGGAGAGCTCGGGCAACCTCGCCATCGACCTGCGGGCCATGTTCACCTACGCCCGGGTCCAGTACGAGAGCGGCGACCTCGCCGAGGCGGCGACCACCGCCGACCGGGGGCTGCGGCTCGCACGCGAGAGCGGCCTCAACTGGAGCACCTACGGCACCGACCTGCGCTTCCTGCGCCTCCTGATCCACTACGTCGCGGGGGAGTGGGACCTGGCGGAGAAGGTCGCCTCCGGGTTCGCCGTCCGCGTCGGCACCCCGCCGGAGGCGTTGCTGTCGTCCTTCGCGCTCTTCGTCGAGGTGGCGAGGGGCCTTCCCGTCGTCGAGGACCGCCTGTCGTGGCTGCGGCCCTTCTGGACCGACGACATCACGATCATCGCCATGGGCCGCGGCCTGGCCGCCGAGCACGCCCTGTGGCACGGCGACCCCGAGGCCGCCCTCGAACACGCCCGCGCGGGGCTCGACGCCATGCTTCCCAACGACCCCGCCGTGATCCGGCTCAGCAGCACCGCCCTGTGGGCGCTGACGGACCTGGGACGCGCGGAGGAGGCCGACGCCTTCCTGGAGCGGGCCAGGGTGCCCGCCGCCGTCGGCCCCGGCTCCGTGCGGCGCGGCCCGCTCGGTCCCGAGGGCCTGGCCTGGCTGGCCAGGGCCGAGGCCGAATGGCACCGCGCGCACGGCCGTCCCGCCGTCGCGGCGTGGCGCGGGGTGGTCGAGGCCTTCGACTTCGGATTCGTCTACGAGGTCGCGCGCTCGCGGTGGCGGCTCGCCGAGGCGCTGCTCGCCGAGGGCGACCGTGCCGCCGCGCTGAAGGAATGGAAGCTCGCCGTCGAGGCGGCCGAGTCGCTGGGCGCCCGGCCGCTCGGCGCGGCCTTGGTGGAACTGGGGCGCAGGGCGCGCTTCACCTCCGCGCCGCCGACCGTGCTCACCTCCCGCGAGCAGGAGGTGCTCGCCCTGGTGGCCGAGGGCCTGCCCAACCGCGAGATCGGCGAGCGGCTGTTCATCGCACAGAAGACGGTGAGCGTGCACGTCTCCAACATCCTGGGCAAGCTGGGCGTCTCCTCCCGGACCCAGGCGGCCGCCGTGGCCCATCGAGACGGCCTGCTCTGACCGCCGTGTCCTGCCCGGCTGCGTCCCGCCCGGCCGTGTCCTGCCCCGCCCTGTCCCGCCATGGCCGGGCGGGACGTCCGCGTGGCCGTGGCGGGCGGGTCGTCCGTCGCTCACCGGTCTGAGGCATCGGTCCGCCATGCGTACCAGCCGCGGCACAGCACATAGGCCGCCGCGGTCGTCACCGTCACGGCGAGGTCGATGAGGGCGGTACTCGACGCGTCGGGCATGTCCCACATCGTGAAGGAGTAAACGGTGATCGCGCCTTTCTGGAGGAGCAGGAGCTCCCACAGGCCCCACTGGCGGCGCGGTGCGATGGCGAGGATGGCCCACAGTCCCGCGAAGACGATGTAGGCGAACGTCCGCCACGCCTCGGTGATGACGCGGTCGTCGGACACGCTGATCATGATCATGACTCCGCCCGCGAACGCGACGAGGGTCGCGACGGCGTCGAGGGCCATCAGTGTGCGCCCGATCCGATCCGCCCAGGGGGCCGGGCGTCTGACGGCGGCGGAGACATCGGTTCCAACGTTCATGAGAACTCCTTGTATCGAGGGGGCGCTCTGGGGCGGGTGCCATGGGCACACCGTGAGCGCACGACATCCGGGTCCGGCCGGCTGCCGGGGGAGGCGCGTCCGGTCGCGTCGAAGCCGTCGGACGGCTACCGCGTTCCACGAGCGCCGACTGGCTGTGAGCGCTGATCGGTTGTGAGTGCCGCCCGGCCGTGTCGCCGTCGTGGACTGGGATCCACCGCCGGTGGCGGACCCATCTGCGATGGTTATTAATTTTTGTTACGCACCTTAACTGTAGCGTCGGTCAGTATTTAAAGCAACGGGGTTACACTTTGGGTATGTCCACGAGCACCGGTACCGAAGGTCCGACCCGCCGCGAGCGGCTCCGCCGGCAGACCATCGACGAGATCAAGCAGCGCGCCTTCGAGCTCCTCGACACCGGCGGGACGAACGACGTGTCGATCGCATCGGTGGGCAAGGCCATGGGCATGAGCCCGCCCGCGCTCTACCGCTACTTCCCCTCACGCGAAGCGCTGCTGGAAGCGCTCGTCGTCGACGCCTACACCGACCTCGGGGCCACCGTCGCGGCGGCCGCGCGGGACGGGGCGGGACAGGACGCCCGGTCCAGGGTCGCCCTCATGGTCCAGGCCTGGCGGCGCTGGGCACTGGCCCTCCCGCGCCGGTACGCGATGCTCTTCTCCGACCGCTCACCCGCCGGGCAGGATGCCCCCGAGGGGGTCGCCGCGGTCAACGAGGGCATGCTCCCGCTGGTCATCGCCCTGCAGGAGATCGCGTCGCCGTCCTCCGCCGACGGCACCCCGCTCGACGAGTCGCTGCTGCGGTGGGGGCAGGCGATCGGCGCGCCCGCGGACATCACCCCGGCGGCGCTGCGGCTCGGCGTGCTCTGCTGGTCACGCGTCCACGGACTCGTCTCGCTCGAGATCGCCGGCGCCTTCGACAGTATGGGCATGGACGCCGGTCTCCTGCTGGCCGAGGAGATCGAGGCCGTGGTCGACACGGCGGGCGGCCGGAGTTCCGGCGGGAGAGGATGACGGCCGCGGAGGACGCCGGGGTCCCGTACGTCGGCGACGCCGAACGCACCGAGGCCCCGGCGGGCTTCCTCCATACCTGCGACCACCACCGATGCCACACCGCACTCGACGGGCAACCCCCCATCAGCCGCGTCGGCAACGCTCGTGGTCAATACGCCTGGCGAACGTCGAGGTCGTCAGGGACCTCTCGCCCAGGGCCGGCCTGGGGTGCGATCACTCGGAGCAGAGGTAGTGCGGTGAGCACCGCGAGCGCGACAAGGAGGGCGCTCACCCATATCGGGCCAAGATCGCCGGCACCGGCTCCGAGGGTCGCCGCCGCGACGGCGGGGCCACCCGCCGCGCCGACGTTGAGTGCCGCGGTCGCGTAGGCCCCGCCCATGGTGGGGGCGCCCGCCGACTCGTGGAGCACCCTGGCGATCAGGGTGCTGCCCACGGCGAAGGACAGCGCACCCTGTACGAACACGAGAATGAGAAGCGCCACCGGCTGGGCGGCGACGATCGCCGACGTGGTCCAGCCGAGCAACAACGCCGGGCCGCCGATTCCGATCACGATGCCGGGGCGCCGATCCGATAGCCGGCCCGCGAGAGTGACGCCGGCGAAGGACCCCGTACCGAAGAGCACCAGCGCCACCGGGACCCAGAGCTCGTCCAGGCCCGCGGTGCCGGTCACGATCGGCGCCAGGAAGGTGAACGTGGCGAATGTGGCGGCGTTGACCAGGGCGCCCAGCGACATGACCAGGACCAGCCTGGGCATCGCGAGCTGGGCGATCTCGGTCCGTAGAGAGGGGCCGGCCGGAGCGTCGTCCCGCGTGGAGCCTTCGGCGTGGTCCGGGATGCCTCTCACGATGCCGAAGGCGGCGGGAAGGCAGAGCAGTGCGATCGCCCAGAAGGTCGCCCGCCAGCCGAGCAGCGTTCCGAGCACCGCGCCGCCCGGAACCCCGGCGATAGTGGCCACCGTCGTGCCGGAGAGCAGCACCGCGAGCGCACGTCCCTTCCGGGCGGCTGTGACGAGCGTGGTCGCCGTACTCAGCGCGACCGCCAGAAAGCCCGCGTTGGCCAGGGCGGCGATCACGCGGGTGGACAGGAGAACCGGGAAACTCGGTGTGAGGGCACCCGCGACATGGGCGGCGGCGAACACCAGCACGAAGCCCAGCAGACCGGCACGGGCGGGCCACCGGCGGGCGAGCACCGCCATCAGCGGCGCTCCGAGGACCATTCCGACCGCGAAGGCCGAGGTCAGAAGCCCGGCATCGCCGACCGGCACCTTCAGGCCGGTGGCGATGTCCGGCACCAGGCCGGAGAGCATGAACTCCGAGGTGCCCATGGCGAAGACCGCCACGGCGAGCAAATAGAGCGGAAGAGGCATCGAGAGCTCCGAGGTGAGAGAACGAGAGGAAGACGTCTCGTCACCGCGGCCAGCACCCAGGGGCGCGCGCATCCGCCCCGCTCAGCGAAGCCGGCGGGGAGTGGACTGCGAACTCAGTGGTTCAGGGAGCTGACGGCGTGACCGAAAGCCCCCACCTTGGATGCCTCGGGGCTCGACATGCCCCGAACACTACTTGAACCGATCGGTCGTCACGCAAACGAATTCCGCCCGCAGGAGGTGTCGTCGACGTCCTGCCCCGCACCGACCGGTCGTGATCGGCTTCGCGGGTCAGGCGTCGCCCCGATCGGCCCCTGAAGCCGGCTGAGGGCAGTTGAGGGCGGTCCTGACCGGCTCCGCGAGTCACGCCTTGCCGTGGCCGCTGCGCGCGGTCAGGGCCAGCTCGCGGACGACCTGGATCAGCTCCGCCGGGTCGAAGGGTTTCGTGAGGTAGGCGTCGACCCCGATTCCGAGGCCCCGCCGCTTGTCGTCCTCCTGCGCCCGAGCGGTGATCAGGACCACCTTGATATGGCTGGTCCCCTCATCGTTCCGCAGCCTGGTGGCGGTCATCCAGCCGTCCAGTCTGGGCATCATGACGTCCAGAGTGATGACGTCAGGCATCACGTCCAGCACCCGGTCCAGGCAGTCCTGCCCGTCGGAGGCCGTGTCCACCTGAAACCCCTCCAGGGTCAGGTTGACCGCGATGAGCTGCCGGATGACGTCGTCGTCATCCACTACCAACACCTTGCCCAGAACCTCTCCCACGGCGTGAGGCTAACTCCTCTCTCCCGCTTCCGCGCGGGTTTCCGAAGATGTGTACGCACAGCTATTCGGGGGCGACAGGCGTTTCCCGCCTTTCCCCGAGAACTCCGGGCTCGCCGGACCTGTCGTTGGAGGGGCGGGTGAGGGGCCGGAGGGGCCAGCTGGCGCCCGGTGATCATCAGCTCTCCTCTCCGGTGAGCCGGGCCGGTAGGTCGAACCTTGGCGGCCCACCGAGACCGAGGTCGCGGACATGACGGCCACGCCGGTCCCCGCCGCGCGGTCGATCCTGAGCCACGAGGGAATGGTCTGTCAGGCCGGCGGCCTGCTCCCGGTGGAAACACTGAGAGCAACCGGCCTGGACAAAGGCCTGTCGCAGACGCTTGCACGGTGGCGTGCGCCACGAGCGGTACACGATCCCGGGAAGATCGTGACGGGCCTGGCCGTGACACTCGCGCTGGGCGGAGACTGCCTGGCCGATATCGCGCTGCTGCGCTCCTCTCCGGAGGTGTCCGGGCCGGTAGCCTCCGACCCGACGGTGTCACGGCTGGTCAAGACCCTCGCCGACGCGGGACCGAAAGCGTTGCGGACGATCCGCGCCGCTCGCGCGGCGGCACGGGCCAGGGCATGGGCGCTCGCGGGTGAACGCGCTCCCGGCGCAGGCGGCACGCTGATCCCGGTGGACCTGGACGCGACGATCGTGATCGCGCATTCCGAGAAAGAGCACGTGGCCCCGACCTGGAAGCACACCTATGGCTTTCACCCGATGACCGCGTCCATCGACCGCGGTGAGGGCGGAACGGGTGAGGCCGCGGCGCTGCCACCGCGCCGAGGGAACGCCGGATCCAACACCGCTGACGATCACATCACCGCTGGACGACGTGCCCTCAACCAGATACCAGCCCACCCGCACGAACAAGTCCTGATCCGGACCGACTCCGGAGGCGGGACCCACGCCTTCCTGTCCTGGGTGAGTGCCCGCCACCTGAAGTACTCCATCGGCTTCACCCTCACCGACGGCATCTGCGCCGCGATCCTCGCCCTGCCCGAGGAGATGTGGGAGGTCGCCTATAACGCCGATCGGCAACCCCGCGACGGCGCATGGGTAACCGAACTCACCGGCATGCTCGACCTGTCGTCCTGGCCCAAGGGCATGCGGGTCATCGTCCGCAGGGAACGCCCCCCGGAGCTCAGCTGCGCTTCACCGACCTCGACGGCAACCGCTTCACCTGTTTCGTCACCGGCGCCCGTCCCGGTGGCGGCCGTGGCCAACTCGCCGACCTGGAACTACGACACCGCCGCCGGGCCCGCTGCGAGGACCGCATCCGCACTGCCAAAGACAGCGGGTTGCGGAATCTACCCTTGCACGGCTTCAATCGGAACCAGATCTGGCTGGAACCGGTCGCACTGGCCGGAGAGCTGACCGCATGGACCCAGATGCTTGCCCTGGCAGATCACCCCGCCCGGCGCTGGGAGCCCAAACGCCTGCGCTTGCGCCTCTTCTCGGCCGCTGGATGCCTGGTCAAAGGCGGTCGACGCCTGCGCCTGGCCCGGCGATGGCGGTGGGCGGACCTGATCGCCACCGCGATCACCCACCTGCAACCCCTTCCAGGCCCCTGATCTACAGCCCACTGTCTCGGCAACCAGAAAGGACAAACTCACCCGGGCCCGTGGAACCCCGCTCACCTGGCGCGACAGCTGGGCACCCACGCTGACCAGAGCGGGAAATCAACCCTCAGCCGAAACCTCTAACCGACCACACCAAGATCGAGAAAGATCGAGGCTAAAGGCCAACACAGGCGTCCTTCCCAAGTCGGAGATCGTCGGCGTGAAATCAGGGTTTCTGTAGGGGACAACTCCGATGGCGTACCGCCCTCTCGTGTCGGATCTTGATACGGCGGTGGCCGAGAGCCGGACTCCGTGAATCGGAGGAGCAACGTGAAGAGAAGACGCACCAGCGCGGCCGTCGTGGCGTGCTTGACCGTGCCGTTGCTGGCAACGCCTGCCGTGACCGCCGCCGCAGCGGCCGACGCGAGCCCGAGCGGTCGGCCGAGTTTGCAGGCGATGCTGGACAAGGTCGTCGCAGGCGGTGCGGTCGCCGCGATCGCCGAGGTTCGCGACGGGGACAAGACCTGGCGAGCCGCCAGCGGCAAGGCGAAGATGAACAATGCCCAGCCGGCCCCGGTGGACGGGCGCTTCCGGGCCGGGAGCGTGACCAAGTCGTTCACGGCGACCGCGGTGCTTCAACTGGCGGGAGAGGGAAAGCTGCACCTGTCCGACAGTGTGGAGCAGTGGCTGCCGGGGCTCGTGGACAGGGGCGCCGACATCACGATCAGGCACCTCCTCCAGAACACCAGCGGCCTTCCCGAGTACTCGACGGGCATGATGGACGAGGCGGGCATCCCCAAGGAGCGCTACCGCACCTGGTCGGCACGCGAACTGGTGGAAAGAGCGGAAAAGCTCCCGCGCGACTTCCCACCCGGGTCTGAGTACAGGTACTCCAACACCAACTACATCGTGCTCGGCATGCTGATCGAGAGGGTCACCGGCAGGCCGTACGCGACAGAGATCAGGGAGCGGATCCTGCGGCCGCTCGGCCTGCGGCACACCCGCGTGCCGGGAGCCTCGCCGGAGGTGTACGGCCCGCACGCCCACGCATATGTGCCGGTCACCAGGGGTGGCAAGGTCGTCCCCGTTGACGTCACACGGTTCAATCCCACGATGGCCGGTGCGGCGGGCGAGATCATCTCCACCACCGGGGACATCAACCGGTTCTACCGCGCTCTGTTCCAGGGCAAGCTGCTCCGCCCTGGTCTGCTGAAGGAGATGAAGGATCCCGGCACGACCGAGGGGTACGGGCTGGGGCTGGAGCTGGCGCCTCTTCCCTGCGGCACTGCGTTCGGCCACGGCGGCGGTGCCCCGGGCTACCTCACGGTGGCGTTCAACTCAGCCGATGGTTCGCGACAGGTCACATTGTCGATTACCCCGTTCTCCGGCGACCCTCATCAGGCGGCCATGACCCTGCTGACCTCTGCGCTGTGCCCTTAGGGAGCTTTAAGGCTGAGGTTGCTGAGACCAAATTTTCAGGGTTAGGCCAGTTCGAAGGACAGACCGGTCTCGTTGAAGAAGCCGGTGATGAGGTCGGGCCGGTATTGCATGCGTTTCAGTCGGGTCTTGATGATCGCGTTGAGGGCGTCCAGGCCGGTGACCGCCAGGTTGCCCAGCCCGTTGCGGAGGTTGGCCCAGATGCCCTCGGCTGGGTTGAGCTCAAGAGCGTAAGCAGGTAGCCGATAGACCGTCAGCCAATCGCGGGCGGCGATGTAGGACTGCATCGCCCGGCTGATGTGGGTGTTCACGTTGTCCCCCACCAGCACGATCGGCGCGCCGAGCTGCTGGTGGGCGGCATCCAGCAGGTCGGCGTAGTCGCGTTCGGCGAAGCTGCGGCGCTCATCCTTGTGGCCCCGATGCAGCCGGATCCGGTAGATCAACCGGCTGCGCCGGTGAGGTTTGCAGCAGACCAGGCCGGCGATCGACACCCGGTCCGAGCCCTTGCCCGACACGGTCACCACCGGCGGGTGTCCCCGCCGCGACCACGTGCGTGCCCGGGGTGGTCTGGAGGATCTGGCCGGCTTCGTCGTGGAAGCAGATCCATGCGCCCTGAGCCGCCGCCGTCTTTTTATCCGCTGCCACCGCTCGGTCCTCCACCAGGTGATCGCCACCTCGTCACGCTCGGCGGCCCGGTGCACGCTCATCCGCGGCGACCCGCCCATCCGGTGCAGCAACAGCGACACCCCGCGCAGGCTGGAGCGGAGGTGAAACAGCCGGGCGATCAGCTCGGCGACCCGAGCCAGTGTCCAGCGCTGATCCTCACACCAGCCGTGCGCGGCCGGTCCGGCCCGAAGTTCGGCCTCCAGCCGCTCGCGCTGTTCCTCGTTCAGCCGACACGGCCACCCGGCCGGTCCTTTGGAGGCCAGAGCCGCGGTTCCCCCGGCCTGCCGGCTGCGATACCAGCGGCTGGCCGACATCGGCGAGACCCGCAGCAACCGCGCCACCTCGGCCTGCGACGTCCCCTGCGCGAACATCTCCGTCGCCTGCAGCCGCACCGCCTCACGTCGCGCTCGATCTTTGGCGGTCAATCCACCACCTTCCGGATACCTCATAACTCCGGCATGTCGAACATGCGGTCATCTAGCGGCCATAAGCCACCATCGATGATCTGACTTCCGAGCTTCAACCTCAGTAACGGCGCCGGTGGGCCGCCCGGTTACTTCGGGGCGACCTTGGATGCTCGCGACCAATCGCCAGATACCATTCGGAGGATTCAGCAAGGGATTGTTCCCGTCAGGGCTGATCTGCTGTGCTCTGGCACACGCGGAATCAACCTTGTCCGCGAAGTCGGAAAATCTGGTGTTGCCCTCGCTCCAGAAGGGGCTGAGCTTCTTCAGCATCTTCTTGGCGTCATCGGCCGACTGAAACGGCTTGGTGTGTTTGGCATGGTGAAGGATCGGCCAGACGGCCTTCCGGGCGGTTCTGGTCGTGCGGCACTCGTGGTCGAGTCAGATTTCTCCGCTGCGGATGCCCGTCAGGAAGTTGTTCCAGGCTGTGGGGGAGAAGATCAGTGCGGGGCCGGCTGGGTCCTTGCTGTCACGGACGGCGATGAGACCGGGCCGGTTGTGGCCACCTCGACGCAGTCGTTGCCAGTGCCTGAATGGCTGCTCTTGCGGAACTCGGCGTCGGACAGGTCAGGGGAGATCATGTTCACTCCTCACCGCGACGAGGAAGGCCGAGGATTCCTCGAAGGACGGCTCCGATTGTTCCGGTGAAAATCTAGTCGAAGCCGTCCCGGCTCAGTTGGGGATGGCGAAGGTGTAGGACCAGACGAACCGGCTCGCCGCGTGTACATCTCGGGCGTATTCGACCACGTGGCCGTCGGCCGTACGGGTGACGCGACACAGCTCGACGACGGGTTCGCCGGGTGGAAGGTCGAGGAGCAGGGCCTCGTCGGCGGTCGGCATCCGAGCACGGAGATCTTCGGTGATCTCACACGGGGAGAGCCCTTTGTCGGCCAGCACCCGAAAGCCGCCGCCCTGTCCGGCAATTCCCGGTGAGGAGTCGACCAGGGGCGTTCCCTCGACATCGGCCGGGCGATAGTACGAGGTCATCGTGTGGGTGGGGTTGCCCTCGCGGGTCACGACGCGAGCCCGCTCGTACACCGGCGCCCCGGCCTCGACGCCGAGCGCGGCGGCGACGGACTCGTCAGCGGCGACCAAGGACACCTCCTGCGTCTGGTGCCCTTGTTGCTGAGCGGTGTCGCTCTCCTGGACCTCGGTGGCGAATGCCTGGACAGTGGTCTGTTCCCAGCGATGGCGCGCGTACCGTTCCGGGCCAAGCCGCCGGATCGGGTGCGACTCGCGCACGTAGGCGCCGGAGCCGTGCCGGGTGGTCACCAGTCCCTCCGTCTTGAGCAGGATCAAAGCTTTGCCCGCAGTGGTGCGGGATACCTCGTAGCGCTCGGCGAGATCTCGGACGGAGGGCAGCTTTTCGCCCGGTGGCAGGTGCCCTGACGCGATGTCAGCCCGCAGATCGGCCGCTATACGTCGTGCGGGCGAATCCGAATCCATGTGCACGCACATCACCATGCCCAAAGTGTCGTAGGCCATTTCCTTGACGATCAGCCTTGGCGTCCTCTGGCGTCAAGTGTCATACGACACTCTACGACTGATCTCGTGATCCGCCGCTGTCTGGCCGCCGCCCGGGGCCGTCACCGCGACGGCCAGGCCGTCGCCCCGGTCCCGCGCTACACCTGGGACCACGAGGCGCGAGCCGAGGCCGCGATGCTGGAGATCACCTGGCCGGGCTGGCCGGTGCTGTACGGCACCGGCAGCCGCCTCTTCCGCGCCATCGCCACCTGGCCCACCTCCGAACCCCTGATCATCTGCGACCGGACCGTCGAAGGACTGAAGACCCGGATGCGCGAGGCCGAGATGACCGCGCTCCTGCACCGCTGGGCGCTCACCTCCGGCTCGGCCGGCATCGGCCACTTCTGACGAGCTTCTGATGAGCGGGCACGGCGGCCCCGTCCCTTCCCCGGCCCGGGGCCGCCGTGCCGTCCAAGACGTACCGCGCGAAGGCGAAACATCGCCGTACATCGCCATACGGAACAGGCGCGGCAGGAACTCAAGAGCGCTGAGAGTGAACTCGCCCTCCGCTGTACGCGTGCATCGAGCCGAGCCTGTCGAACAACGACCTCTCCGAGCGCAAAGCGACCAGGTGGGCGTCCCGCGAACACGCCAAGACTAATTTCGGCGAGGTCATTCGGCATGTGAAGGCGAAGGGGATTTCGGGCCTGAGCCGCCGCGAGGCACTTACGAACCTGCCCGTCGCAGAGGAAATTCCTCGATAACTCGACGCTGCGGCCGCCCAGCACTATATAGCTATGTAGCGAAGGAGGAGTCAGCTGCCGTTCGCTGTTCATAGGGGGCGTCTCATGGCCAAAGCACGCCAGAACAGGCGTGCCAAATCCGGTCGAGCCAATGCGGCTCCCGCCCCTCGGGCCGAGGAGGCCGAGCCGGCCGAATCCGGACGATGGAAAGCCGTGTGGACGTGGCTGGCGGGAATCCTCAGCGCTGTGATCATCGCAGTAATCGGTGTCGTGTTCACCGCTTGGTTCAACGCACGCGGACCCGACGCGGTCGACCGGATCAGCGGGGAGCCTCCGATCAAGGTCGGCCACGTGGCCGTCGACCACTCCACGCAGGACGCTGCCCTGAGGGAGCCGGTGACCGACCCTGGAGAACGAGCGGTTCTGCTGAGCAGCGCGTCCGGCTCGCGCCATGACGCCGTCATGGCGCGACATTACTGGGCCTCCCTCGAAAAGACGGACGTCACCGTCGTCCTCATCGGGAACCGCAGCAGCCTGCGCATTGTCGACATCAAGCCGCGTGTCCTCGACCGCAAGCCGAGCTCGGACGGCGCACTGCTGGTCTACACCTCCGCCGGAGAGGCCGACACCATCGAACTCTCCGCCGATCTCGATGAGCCGGTTCCCCACTTCGCTACCGCCAAGGACCCGGACACCTCGTATTTCAGGAAGAAGCAGATAGACCTGAAACGGGGCGAGCGGGTCACGCTCTCCATGTCGGTCAAGGGCACGGCGGCCTACTACGAGTTCGATCTCCTGGTCACCGTGCTCGCGGAGGACCGAACCGAGCAAATCACGATCAAGGGACCGGACAAGAACCCGTTCCGGGTAACCGGCGCCGCTGACGCCTACCGCACCTGCTACACCGTCTCCCCGCTCCGTGGCTGGCAGCCGATCTCTCGTGGCCAGGCATGCGTGATCGAGCGGAAGATCCAAAAGAGCAAAGGGTACTGATCGTGCACGGGCGCCGCTCGGTCGCGGTCCTGTTCGCGGTGGTGCTGGTGGCCTGCTCGACCGTGGTAACGGACATTCCGCGGCTCCCGCTCGTGCCCGTCGAGTGGCGTGCGGCGTGGTCGGTGCCTGCGGACGCCGGCACCGGCGAGTCGCTCTTCGAGACTCCGCGCTACGCCGTGTCCGACCACGCGGTCGCCGTGGCGACGCGCCAGGACACCGTGCGGATCCACGATCCGCGCACAGGTGAGCTCCGGCGCACCATCCCCGCCGACCCGGCTCTCACCGTGCCCATCACCGGCGTGTGGATCGCGGCGGACACGCTAGTCGTGTCGAGAGGAACGCCGGACATCGTCGACCACGCCCTGAGCGGTCATGATCTGACCACGGGCGCCGTGCTGTGGCGGCGCACGATCGCCGTCTCCATCGCTCATCCCCGGACGGAAGGTATCGGTGTGTACCGGGGCCCGCGGATCATGGTGACCGAGCGTGGCATCGTGGTGTTGGAGCGGTCGGCCGAGCCTTTCGACATCCGTGCCCTTGATCTCCGGACCGGGGCAACCACGGCACGGATGACGTATCCGCGGGGCTGCCACCTGCGAGGCGCGGCAACCGCCCGATCGGTGGCCCTGCTCAGCTCTTGCGCGGGAGATGAGCGGCGGCTCACCTCGATGGACCCGCGCACACTGTGGCACGGTTGGACGCGTCCGCTGTCGTCGTTCTCCTCGCCACCGGGCGGAGACGCTGCGATTCGCGTCACGGCCAATGCGGAGGGATACGTTCACGCCTCGGTGGGGAACGATGATTTCTTCTACGGGGCGGACGGCCGCCTGCTGTCCACCGGCCCGGAAGCTGTGGGGGGCATGAACCCGAGCAGTTGGAGTCCGCCCTTGTTCGCCGGCTCGTACTCCGTGGCAGCCGACCCTGGCGGGGGCCTCCCGGGAAACGAATGGCCGTTGCCCGCCTACCTGTTCTCCGTTGACTCCGGCACCGGACAGCTCGGCGGATTGCCGCTCGACGTGCCCTACCATCATGTGTCCCTTGTCGGGGCGATCCGGGGTATGGCCTTCGTGCACAGTGATGTCCCCGGTGACGGCCGGATCATCGCGTACAAGCTGATCTACGGACTTTCGCGCGAGCCTGCCCGATTCGGTGGTGTCCCGGCGAGCGCCTGGCCGGATGCCTGCGCCTTGCTTACCGGCCATGATCTGTCCGTTCTCGCGGACGGTTACCGCGCGGTTCCCGGATCGGGTGATGTGGCGGGAACGGCGCCGCCGAAGCCGGCGAAATGCGACTGGATACCGCCCACGGACGACGGCGCCGTCATCTCGCTCTCCGTCGAGTGGGTGTCCTCGTCGAACGCGGGCGCGCGAAAGCTCTTCACCGCCGAGGTCGGCGCCATCAAAGAGGCCAACGCCTTCGATCCCACCACTGAGAGCCCGGGCTTCCTCTCCTATACCGTGGCCGAGACGAACGGGTTCTACGGTGCGACGATCATCAACGTGGGCCCTGTCATCGTCCGGCTGAGCTCGCTCTCCCGACAGGCGGTGCGGCGCATCTCCCCATCGCTGCAGGGCAATCTGCTCGCACGGTATCAGCCAGGCGTTCGCGCTCCCGGCCCCGCTCGAGAGAGCGGCTGGAACCATCCGACCGACGCGGTCGTCTACGCCGAGCCGGTGGTGGTCGACGGTGTCGTCTACGCCACAAGTCGCGATGGCACGGTGTCCGCGCTGGACGCCGTCACCGGCGCGATGCGATGGCGTTTCCAGACGGGCGGCCCCCTGCTGCTCGATCACGTGGTGATGGATGGCACCGTGTTCGCGGCGAACACTTCCGGCAGGCTGGTCGCGCTGGACACCGCCACCGGCCGCATGAGGTGGAGCCGCAAGCTCGATGTGATCAGCGACCTCGTGGCCGCAGCCGGCCGCCTCTACGTCTGGACCAGGAAGTCACCCCTTTCGATGAACGCCGAGGTCGTCGCACTGAACGGCGCCTCCGGCGAGAGGCTGTGGAGCTTCCAGCCGGAGGGCTATGTCGTCAACCCCGGCCCCGTGCTGGTCGGCGACGTCGTCCATGTCGGCAGCGACCATGGCATGGTGTACGCGCTGGACGCCGACTCCGGAGCCCAGAAGTGGCGCTTCCGGGTCGGCGGAGGGCGAGGTCACACTCATCTGGTGCGGGCCGGAAGGGTCGTCTATGTCGCGAGTCCCGATGGCGAGGTGCATGCGCTGGAAGGCTCCTCTGGGAAAGTCCGATGGAGCTCAAGGATCGACGGTCTTGTCGATTTCCGTCCGGTGGTGGCCGGCGGGGTCGTGTACCTCGACAACAAGGACGGCACGATATACGCACTGGACGCCGGCTCCGGCACGCGGCTGTGGAGCTTCCAGACCGAGGGCGATAGGCCCGGCTTCCAGTGGGACATCGCGGTGGCTCAGGGACTCGTATACGCCTGCGACGACAGCAGGCTGTACGCGCTCGACGCCGCCACCGGCGCGGCGCGATGGAGCTTCCCGTTGGGCAAGGGCCTCACCTCCGGCCCCGTGGCGGAAGGAGGGACCATTTACGTCGGACACAACGGGGGAACGCTTCACGCGCTCGACGCCGCAACCGGCACGGTGCGGTGGAGCTTCCAAACCGGCGGCACCATCGAAACCAGACCTGTGGTGACAGGTGGCTTCGTATACGTCGGCAGCGCGAACGGCAACGTGTACGCATTGCCCACGGCAGGCGGCTAGATCCTTCGCCCCGGTCGTCGAGGGCAATGGCGGCGCCGTGCTCAACGTCCTGTCCGTGCTGTCCTGGCTGCACCCGGCCGGTTCCGAGTCCTATTCGGCGGCCAAGGCCGCCGCGTTGGTCTGTGCCCACGCGGTCCGCGAGGAACTGGCACCCCGTGGCATCTCCGTCTCGGAACTCGCCCTCTCATCAGGCACGGTTGGGGCGTATCACGAGCTTGTTCACCCGATCTGGTTCCGTGGTGGTGAATCAGCGGGTTGCGCCTCGGCCGCGGAACCGCTCCCGGAGCTCGCTGGGCCTCGTCAGGGAAGGCCGTACCGCTGCTTGATTGCTTTGGCCTCCTCCTCGCTCACCTGGCGGGGGGTGACGGCCAAGGCCCTTTGCAGGTCGGAGATGATCTTCTCGCCCGCTCCCCGGACCCGGGTGCGGTGCTGGACGAGCTGGGCGTCGAACTTCTTGGCGGCCGGTCCCGTCCACACCCTGCCTTCGTGGAAGTCCCGATACGGGGGCTCGATGCCGCTCTCGATCTCCTGGACCAGCGGCTCGACCGTTCGGAGGGCCTCTCCCAACGCCGCGTGGAGCGGGTTGGGCACCAGCTCGGCCATGGAGTCAGTCCTTCTTCGGGGTGGGGGAAGGGGACTTCGGTGTCGCGGACGGCGCGCTGGCGTCGGTGAGCAACTTCGGCGCGATCAGCTTCATGAGCGCCAGCACATCGGCGGCGTTGTCCCGGCCCTCGGCACCGATCTCCAGCTGAATGTTGATCTCCGCCTTGCCCCGCACCAGTGTGGAGAACGCGGCGTTGTCCTCGCCACTGGCCCGCTTGAAGTAGTAGCCGATGACCCCGGGGAGAATCTCCGGAAGCGGTGAGGCGCCATCTCCGAGTACCTCCTTAACATCTTCCGGGTCACTTGCCGGAGTGAGGTCAATCTGCAGCACTTTCAGTTGATCACCCTCGCGTTGGTAAATTGCACAACCTCCAATACCGAGACCTCTGGAAAGTGTGAAGTCGAATGAACCGCGAACCAGGGGGTTGCGTACCCCGGTCATCAACTCCACCGCCCTCAACGGGATGTGTTCACAGAGGTACGGGGGGGTGGCAACGGTGGGCAGCGGAGTACGGTCGATCGTTGATTCCTTCCCCTGACAGGCCGTCAACATAGCCAGGACGCAGGCCAGTGCACTGGTTAAGGCGAATGCTTTTCGCATCACGAGCCGTACTGAGCGAAGCCGATGGAGAAGCCTTGATCTAGGCGGTTCTCAGTCTCCAGCCATGGTTTTCCTGACAACCCTTCATAGAGCCAGCGATCATAGGCCTCGACCCGCCGATACTTGTCGGTGCTGTTGGCAGCAGTTTTGTCGATCATCTCTTCCTTGGTCATGAGGGTCCGACCGTCGTCCTTGAGGAAGTTGTTGGGGTTGTCGCGGGGGTCATCCCCCTTCTCCAGTCCTTCTAGGGTGGCCCAGGGATGGTTTCGGGCAGCAGGCTCGGCGGAGCCGAAGAGGCCGTTTTTGAGCATGGCCTGAGCTGCGAGATCGTGCACAAGCCCTCGGGTCTTGTCGACGACGGCATTGGCCTCAACGCGGGCGTTGTCCTCCGCCTTGCCCTTGGCTATTTCTTCCGCCACTCCGCTCCAGGCACCGATGACACCGGCGGTGATCGGCCAGGTTCCGCTTTGCGGGATGGCGAGGCCGGTATTGACCGCCGCCAAAAGCATTTTCATGTTGCGCTGCTGAGCTTCGTCCAGATCCTTGCCTTCCTCGATCTTTGCCAGGCCCGCCGCGTCAGTGATCATTCCGAATCCCGATCCGGCCCGTTTGGCGCCGGTCATGAATCTTTCGTTGCCCCGCCCAGCGGCCATCTCAGCGGCACCGTAATCAAGAAGCAAGCCTGTGAATGCCGTCTGAGCAGCCAGAACAGGGGCAAATGCCTTCGGGTCCGCGAGCGCCTCCTTCATCACCTGACGGAGCGCCCCTTTGTCGAACTCGGCTCCCCAAGGGTCCAGTCCAGCAGTGAAGGGATTGTCGGACCCTCGCACTCCGGGCCCGAGGGTGCTGCTGTTGTCTCCCTTCTGAGCGGTGCGGTTGATGTCGCTGATGTAGCCGGCCAGGATGCGCCCCATTGATGCGGCGCTCACGGAGGAGTCAGAGAGCTTGCCGTCCTTGATCCGTACGGCCTCCAGGTGGACGGTCTCCGAGGCGAGTTTGGCCGAGAGGAAGCCGCGCGAGGGGTTCTGCGGTGAGCCGTCGTGGTCGCGGAAGGTGAGCGTCGCCGCCTCCAGTGCCTTGCCCAGGGCCACGCCGTCGTCGCCCAGGCGTCGTTGGGTCAGGAAGCGTTTCAGCATGGTCGGGTCGCCCGCGAAGAAGTCCTGGGCGGCCACCGGATCACGGCTGAGTCCTTCCAGCAGGGCCACCATGACACGCGGATCCAACATCACCCTTCCGCGGTCGGCGGCCTCGATCTTCCTGGCGGTGGCGAGGAGGAAGGCGGTGCTGAAGGTTCCGTGCTTGAGGGCCGCCGCCGTGGCATAGCCCTTCTCCCAGCCGATGTAGCCGGTCGTCCGGCCGACTTCGAGGTCGGACAGGAGTTCCTTGTGCCAGGCGTCGCCCAGCCGAGGGGTCGCCGTGCCGAGGGTTTTCCCAAGGGCGGCCTGCAGGCGCTGTGCCTTCTTGTCGTCCTCGCGGTTCGCGGTCTTGACCATCAGTTCGCGAAATCTCGCCGTGCCCAGCGTGTTCATCAACGTGGCGGCGAACGTCGCGTCCCCCGTCCGCTTCTCCAGTCCCTTCAGAAGCTTCTCGTCGATCTCGCCGTCTTCGGCGGTCCTGCCGAGGCTGAGAGTCGCCGCGTAAGTGTCGGGGTCGTGGCCGGCCTTGCCGTACAGCGCCTCGTCGAAGGCGGCCAGCCCGCTGGGCACCTTGGTGGTGGCGCCCCACTCGGTGAGCTTGGTGCTGATCGTCTCGTTGCGACGTCGCAGGTCGGGGCGGCTGGTCTCGATCCAGCTTTGCATCTCGCGCAGCGCGCCCAATCCCGAGGCGTCCAGGTCGAACCGTTGCAGGGTGCGGCGGATCTGCGGTTCGTTGCGGCCCAACGCGTCCTGTGCCCGGCCGAGCCCTCGCTCGAAGTCGTTCATCCGCTCGGGGTCGATCCCCGAATACTCGCCGTTCACGCTCCGCGCCGGAGCCGCCGGGGAGTTCTGCGGCGCGGGGGAGGGTGCGGTAGGGGCCGGCTGAGCGGTGCCGGTCGGTGGGGCGGGGGGACGCGGGTCAGGGGCAGGCTGGGGCGAGGGCGAGGGTGCGGGATACGGATGGGTCATGAGGACGCTGGACTCCAGCTTGGTCCGTGAAGGTGACAGCTCCAGCGGATATGTTAATTTCAATCTGTCTATCCCGTAAAGATATTTCGTTGAAATAGGCATAACCAATAATTGTGTCGCTTTTAAATAGGTGCACACTGGGTGTAAGCACCCGCAAGTCCTCGGCCCGTGTCGCCGCATGGGTGGACTGCTTCACCATTCTCTTCAGTGGAGGCCGACCTCCGACGATCGCCTCGGCCATGTTCCGAAGGTCGGCGACGCGCTTGAGCAGCGGTGAACTGGCCGGCAAGGCCGCCGATCGCGCTTCGGACACCCGATTCTCCCGCTTCCTCATGTGTCAAATCCTCTCCATCGACCTGGGTGAGGGGGAGGATTTGATGCATGAGTCGTGTTTCGAGAATGCCTGGAAGCTCGACACGGCATGCCCCGTCTGATCCAGACGGCCTGTCCGTGGGCCACCTCCGGAGAGGTGATGGCTCACGCGTTATCCACAGAATCACTTTCGGCTCGTTGGCGATCACCTGATCCCGCCGATCCTGGGGCCTCGATCCTTCATCGAGCCCAAGGAGGGCTTGCGTGATCACGACACTCGTCACTGTCACCATCCTCTCGGCGGCCGTCGCGGGAAGCTCCCCGTTCCCCGCACCCCGCCTCTCCCCGGAAGCCTGCGACGCCTGGCGCCTCCTCCTCTCCCTTTCTTCGACGGCTCCGCCGGACGGCACCCCTCACTGGCTGCCGGAGGAGATCCGCGCCACCCTCTCCGCCGCCTGCGAGCCACGGTCCCCGTTCTCGTCGGAGGCGGGCGGCAGCCGGTCGCCGTCCTCGCAGGGCTCCTTCCCGATCTCAGCCCCGGCCCCGATTCCGGCGCCGGAATCGGGGCCGGGGCTGGGGCCGGTCGGCGAATGGTCGCCGGGGCTCTCGGGGGCGGGCACCAGGTGGGCGGTCAATTCTCCCAATCCGGAGACGGGAAGGCCGGTGGAGCCCATGGAGAAGACGGGAGAGCCGATGGATCCCCCGGACACCTCGGATGTGTGGGCCGGCTCGTCCTCCTCGGCGGAGCGGAGAGATTCTCGGGCCTTCTCCGGGCAGGAGTCCTCGCGGGCGGGCGCCAAGTGGTCCCAGCGCCCCTCCAAGGGGCGGAAAGCTCCCTCCAACCGGGGGGCGGCGTCCTCCCGGGGGAAGATCTCCGGTGGGCGGGCGGCACCTTCACGAGGGAGGGCGTTGCCTTCGCGCGAGAGCGCCCTGGCCCTGCGGGGCCGGATCGCGGCCGACGCGGCACTCCGCCAGGTCGGCAGGCCATACGTGTGGGGCGGCGGTTCGAGCGCGGGCCCGACCGGTGGGGGCTTCGACTGCTCGGGGCTCGCCCTGCACGCCTGGGCCAAGGCCGGGGCCAGACTCGCCCACTACACCGGCACCCAGTTCAGGCAGGGGCGGCGGGTGCCCTTCTCCCGGCTCCGCCCGGGAGACCTGGTCTTCTTCGGCGGAGGCACCGGAGACCCCACTCACGTGGGCGTCTACGTCAAAGACGGTGTCATGGTCCACGCCCCCAAGAGCGGCGACGTCGTCAGGACGGCCGACTTCGCCGCCTCGCCCTACTACCTCTCTCGCTACCGAGGCGCCGTCCGCCCCATCCCGCGCTGACTCACCCTGTCCTCGCTGCCCCGTCCCGCCCCTGGTGACCCGCCCCTCGCTGAGCTGCCCTGCCCCTCGTGACCTGCGCTGCCCCTGGTGACCTGCCCTGTCCCCGCCGCTGACAGCCTCATCGGGCGCCGTCTCGACCCCGTCCGGCGGCGCCCCGTCCCGCGCGGCGCGGTCCCGGGCCGCCCCGCCAAGGCCTGGCCGTCTCGATGACCTCTCACCCTCGGCTCTCCCGACGCTCCCCGACCTGTTCCGGAGATCACTCGCTTCCCTAACCGAGTGTCGGTTTCCCTCAGGATGCTGGTAATGTAATCACGCGTTGGCCCCCTTAGCTCAGGGGATAGAGCACCGGCCTCCGGAGCCGGGAGCGCAAGTTCGAATCTTGCAGGGGGCACCAGCGATCCACCAGGGAAAAACCCGGAGACGACCCGCGGAGACGCGGGTCGTTCTGCTTTCCGGAGTTCCCTAGGCGTGGCTGAAGGAAGCGGGCATCCAGATCAACCTGGCCCGCGGTCGCGCTGCTGACCCGCCTCGACGCGGGGTGAGGGTGCCAGCAGCGGGCGCGGCTGCTCAGAACTCCTCGTCGCCGAGCCGACGACGCAGCCGCTCACGTTCGTTATTGGTGATGCCGGTCAGCCATTCGCCTTATCCCCGAACGATGACTCCGACATCAACGGTCACATCGACGTCGACACCACGGTTCACGGCGTCCCCTTTCTTGGAGTGTGCCGTCAGTAGATCACCGCACGGCGACCTGGAGGTACGAGCCATCAGGTCAGTTCTCGGTATCGGTCCGCGGAGGTCAGGCCCATCCGGCAGCTGCCAGCCGGGCACAGTAGTGCGGGTTGGCCCGCTCGGGGGCGAGACGTCGGCTGTGTCGGTTAGTGGTCAGGCTGCAGGCCGCCTCCGGGATTCACCGCACTGGGCAAAGGACTGTGGAGCCTGTGGCCGGCAGGTGAAGACCCCGCTAACGCCGTTTTCCGTTCGGTTGCACTTCGACCCCCGTGAAATCCCAGAGTTCCCGCGAACCCAAAGGTCGAGTCCAGGCTGTTGGGGTGGTCTGGGAGGTTGTGCACCCTTGGGTTCGCCGGAACCCAAGGCCGTCTGCGGTCAGCCGTTCCCGGAGCGGCACCGGGCGGCGCCCTAAGGCCCGGCGACGCGAGGCCACCCCGGCCCGGCGAGCAGTCAAGGCGCCTGAGCTGGTGTACGGCGCCAACCCCCGCGTGAGCAGGCGTCCTTTGCCAGGGCGGCGCCCAGCACCGGACCGAGTCATCCCCGACCGGGGTCGGCATACGACTTCTCGGCTTCAGCACCACGACAAAAACCTCAACGAAGAGGAAGAGGCTTCACCGATCCCGAGACCCCTCCAACCGTCAAAGCGACGTGCTCTGCACGGAGAACGCCCAGGCCCTGGAGCTATGGCCACGATGGAGGGCTCAGGGAACTGTGGGGCTATCCCTTAATAAGGCGGAGTTCCGTGTCGATGCCGTGCATGGCAGGGCTCCAGCCGAGTTCCCTGCCCGCGGCGGCGCCGGACAGGCGCTGGGAGTAGGTGAGGGCCTCGGCGAACGGCCCCATGGCGGCCAGGGCGGCCTGGAGGGGGAGGGAGGCGACGGCCCCACCGGCGCCGAGGGCATGGCTCGCCCGCACAGCGAAGTCGCGGTAGGACAGGGACTCCCCGTTCGTCGCGAGGTACAGTGCGCCGGCTGGTGCCGTCCGCACCGCCCGGACGCACAGCTCCGCCAGGTCGTCGACGTGGACGAAGGCCAGCAGGTTGTCACCGTCGCCGACGTGGTGCACCCGTCCGGAGGTGCTGACGTCGGCGAGAAGCGATTCCGCGATGAAACCGCTGGCGCGTCCGTACACCATGGGGGCGCGCACGACCACCGACCGGACACCTGCCTGGGAGGAGCGGCGGATCTCGGCTTCGAGGGCGGAGCGCCAAGCGAGGAAGACCGGCGGGTCATCAGGCGTGTCGACGTCGACCTCGGTGGCCGAGCCGGTGTCACCGGTGCCCAGCGACCCCGTCACGTAGAGGAACGCCTTCTCACTGCCAGCCAGACGGGCGAGCACCGCCCGGACGGCGGTGGTGTCCGTTTCGCGGAACGTGTCAAGGTCGAACGCCCGCCAGGCGAAGACCACCGCGTCGGCTTCCACGGCCCGGTCGATCCACCGCTCGATGTCCCCGACCTCACCCAGATAAGCCCGCACGCCCTTCCCGCCCAGGGCCTCCGCCGCCTTGGCCGACCTGGCGAGTCCGACGACCTCGTGCCCCTGCCCGACGAGCCTGTCGGCGATCGCGCCGCCGATGTATCCGCTGGCGCCGACGATGAAGACTTTCACCCGAATCCCTTACCTCAGAGGAGACCATACGAGCGGCGGGCCTCGCTCCTTGCGGGGCGGCTGTCTCCGCGACCTGGCCCCGTCCGGAACAGACCGGTCCACCTCCCGTGAGGTTAGAACCTTGACGCCGGTGTCAAGGCAAATCGGGCGATGGAGCGTGGCGGCGCGGCAGCGGCGAGAAGGTCGCCCAGTGGCGACCGGATCCGAATCGGCATGCCACCTCCCGTGGGGCTCACACAACCGATGACCGGCGCCGCAGAGCTGTTCGCGGCTTGGGCGAGCATGGCTTGTTCCGTCTCCGGCCACCTCGCCTTCACTTTCACAGCAAGACGAACGACCAGGACGATAGACTTTCAGAATTCCCGAAGTCTCATCAACACCTGAAGAAGCCGGAGCACCAGCAGGTAAGTCCAGGTCCTGCGGCTAGAGGGACCGAAGAAGCCCGAAGGAACCCAAGGGTTATTAGTCACTCGCTCTCGGTAAGGAAGGGCGGATTGAGGCACTGATCGTGCAATCGTTGTGAGATCTTTCGCATCACCTGTTCCCGTCGGACGCACGTGGACCTCACCGTTCCCAGACGCTTAGTACTCCAGTCGCACTTAGTGATCTCTGATGCGTTGCCACTGGTAATGAGCTCGCTGTGCTCGCGCCTGGTGGCGTAACCGCCATGCCGACCAGTGCCGGACACGCTGCTCGTCGAGGGCCGGTCGGTTCAGCAGCGTGAGCAGACGGCGGATCTCGTTGGCGGAGATCACGATTGGTGGCCTGGCCGACTCTGCGCCGTCTGCCCGGGGTGCCCCTGACGCATCCGTAGCCGAGCCGCATGACTCGTCGGCCAGGTCGATCACACCTGAATGATCACAGCGTTCGCCGTCTCGCGTACTTGTGGCGCCGGGGTGTTATCTCTGCAGGTTCACACGTACGCGATCTCGTCCAGCGTCGTGACCTGAGGCCGGAATATTAGAGCTCAATCCAGTAGCGCCGTGCGGGACCGTGCTCGGTGTCCCGTATGCCTTCAAGGGCGCCGCCGTTGTGCTCGATCATCTTCGCCGAGGCGAGGTTGTCGACCTCGCAGACGATCAGTATCCGGTCCAGCCCGAGCGCCCGCGCCTCGTCAAGCATCCGGCCCAGCGCCCAGGTGGCCAGCCCGCGCCGACGTGAAGACGGCCGGATGCCGTAGCCGATGTGGCCGAACTGCCGCACGTAATCGTCAAGCCCGTACCGCAGCGCGATCCCGCCGTGCACCCGGTCACCCTCAACGATCCATCGATACATGCAGCTCATCCGGCCGCCCTCCGTCGGCTTCGCCGGCTCCGACTCCTCAGCCAGTCGCGCCGCCCAGACCGCGAATCCGTCGGGAGAGTCGACCTCGTCGGATGTCCCCAGCCCGAATCCGTCCTCGTGGAGGCCGGGACCCCACTCGTGATGCGCCTCAAGCCAGGCAGAGTGCAGGTGCGCGGTGGGCACGATCAGTTCAGGCATACGGAGACGATAGCCATCCGGACCATCACGATCTACGGCTGGAGTATTAGGACTGGAGGGCGGTTCGCCTTCGCGAGTCCAGCGCCTGGGGCCCCAGCTGAACTATATTCCGGGTTGCTTAATGCCCCTTTTCTAAAGCTATGTGTCTGTTTCCCTGTTCCAGGGGGGCGTAGGGTGAATGTTTCGGGTAACCAATTTTATGTATAGCTGCAAACAGAATATCCGAATTTCCCGCTTGAAACTCGACGCTCCGTCAATTCGTTGCCCTTTGTAGTCACACCAGATCAAACTCGGGTCAATCAGGACGGTATCCCGGGTGCGGATGGTGGGGCCGGACCAAGGGAAGCGGAAAGGGGTTCCATGGCGGAGGTTGTCGCCGCTTCGGCGATGCGGCGGGGCGCGATTCGATACACAAGGGAGAGTGCGCCTCTCGTGGTGCTGGGTCTCCTGCTGGTGATCCTGGTGTCGACCGGCTGCTCGACCTCCGGGGTCGAAGGGTCGTATCGGCCGGCGTTCATCCCTGTGAAGTTCACGGTGGATCGTTCGGGAAGTTTGCAGATCAGCGGCGAAAGTTCTCTCGTGACCCCGATAGGGGTCTTCTCGATTGGCGCAAAATATGATCTGTCATCTCGGGACGGCGACGCCATCTACGTGATCATCAGGGATGGGAACGCATCCCATGACAAGTCGATAGCCGGATTCGATCATATTTATGAGATCAAGAGCGGGGCGGGTGAGTTCAAGGCCGTCGTGAACGGGACGACCTCCATCCAGGTCGTCAACCGTGAAGTGCTCATCGACATCACCCAGGGAACAGTCCAGACGATCGAGTTCACCGGCGCGGAGGCCGTTCTCCAGGAGCGTCCTGCGGGCATCGTGACGCGGTGGGAGGAGTACTGGGCGTCCTCTTTCTACGTCCCCTTCGCACTGTCTCGCTGGGCGTACGACGACTCGACGATGTCGAAGTGGTTCGGCATCGGTTTCGTCTGGTTCCTGGTCCGGCTCCTGCTGGCTCTGATCCTTTTCGTGGTCGACGTCTGCCTGGTGCTGGGCTGCGTCCTGGCCGCCGTCGCTTTCGTGATCTTCGGTTCCACCGGTCAGAACATCATGTACGGGCTGGAGGTCCTGTTCACGTTGTTCGTGTTCGTTTGGGGATGGGCGATCGCGTCGGACTTCTGAATATCGTGCACCCGGCAGGATGGGGACGGGTGATCACCCCTGGCTTCGAGGCAGGGTGTGGGGCGCCCGGGGGTCGGTGGTCTGAGTGCGGGCCTTGTGAGAGGCGTCGAAGGGGAGTCGTCCACCATCGCCGGCCTGCTTTCGGGGGGTCGGTGGGATCTTTCGGGTGCCGCGGAACAGCGGGGTCGCCGGAACGGTACCGGGGGCCGGTTCGTTACGAGGAGACCGGGCATCCGGCCGATGGGCGGGGCGTGGCGACAGGCGGGCGGCGTCTCGGCGGGATGACGGTGGAGGGCGTGGTCATCGCCCCGGGTGCGGTGATCGCCTCGGCAGAGATGACCTTTCGCCGTCTCACGGCGGCGAGATGATCGTGTGGGGTTCTCGTTCCGGAGAGGTTGCTCGATGCGTACTACCACGGACGCCGACGTACGGCGGGTGTTCGACCGGATGGCGGATCGCTACGACGACCAGATGCGGGTCTGGGAGCGGCGCCTGTTTCCGGGGAGCCGGGAGTGGGCCGTCGGGCAGGCGCGCGGCCGTACCGTGGAGATCGCGGTCGGCACCGGGCTCAACCTGCCGCTGTACGACGCCGACGTCACGGTGATCGGGATCGAGCTGTCAGAGCGCATGCTGGAACTGGCGCGGAGGCGGGTGGCGCGGGACGGCCTGGGGGAGCGGGTGGAGTTGCGGCAGGGCGATGTGCAGCACCTGGACTTGCCCGACGGCAGCGCGGACACCGTGCTTTCCACGTTCACGATGTGCACCATCCCGGACCCGGTGGCCGCGGCGCGCGAGGCCTACCGGGTGCTCAAGCCGGGCGGGCGGTTCGTGCTGGCCGAGCACGGGCCGTCGAGCAATCCGATCATCCGGGCCGGGATGCGGTTGGTGGAACCGGCGTTCGTGCGGTTCGAGGCCGACCACCTCACCCGCGACCCCCGGCCGTTCCTGGAGCAGGCCGGTTTCCGGATCGAGTCGGTGTCCCGGATGACGCGCGGTGTCAGCTTCAGGATCCTGGCCGTCCGGCCGTGATCCGCCGCGGCCCATCCGCGGGCCGTCGTGAGTCTTTGCCGGCTATGTAGGCCGGCACCGAATGTAGATCAGCACTGGACGGCGGGGAGCGCCGTCCAGCGGCTTTTCGTGCCCTTCGGGGTCCGAGCCGCTCGCGTCCAGCGGTCTTTCGTGCCCTTCGCGGGCCGGGCCTTCGCGTCCTGCCGGTCGTGTCCTGCGTGGTCCGGGCCGATCGCGGCCTGTCGGGGGGATTGGGAGCCGTTTCGGGGGGTGATGGCCATGTGACCGATTTTTAATGATTGAAACGGTTGCTTTTCACGCACAAGCGCGCAATTCTGTGACGAAACGAGAGGAGGAGACGAACCTCGCGTGCTGACATGAGTCCTACGGTTATGGGCCTTGTCACTCCGGCGTCTGTGGCGAGGGCGCTGGCGGAGAGTGCGGAACAGTGCGCAGGCCATCACGTGTCCGAACTCCGTCCAGAGGAGTCACATGCGTCTCCGAGCAACCGTCTCCCCGCCCTTTCCCACCATCCCGGGTCTCCTGACCTCCCCCATCCCCACCCCCACGCCGGTCTCCGCTCCGGCGGCCACCCCCGTCCCCGCTCGCGGCCGGGTCCAAGGTCACTCACGCGCGTCCGACGCCCTGGGGCAGAGGCTCGATCCGGAGGCCTGTCGTGTCCCCTGCCGCGGCGTCTGAGTTCGATCTGCTGGTCGTCGGGGACGCCAACCCGGACGTGGTGCTCTCCGGGGCGCCGCGCGGGCTCGCGTACGGGCAGCGGGAGGAGCTGGTGGCGGGCGGCGCTCTCGTGCTCGGCGGGTCGGGCGCGATCACCGCGTGCGGCGCGGCCCGCCTCGGGCTGCGTACGGCCTTCGCCGGGCTCGTCGGCGACGACGAGGCAGGCGGGTTCGTCCTCCGGAGCCTGTCCGAGCGTGGCGTGGACGTGTCGCTCTGCGCGGTCGGCGAGTGGCCGACCGCGCTCACGGTCGTCCTGGTGAACGGCGAGGACCGGGCCATCCTCACCGCGCCCGGTTCGCTGCCCCACATGACCGTGGACGGGCTCCCCGCGGACCTCGCCAGGCACGTCCACGCGTCCTCGTACTTCCTGCAGCCCGCGCTGGCCGAGGGCCTGCCCGCGTTCTTCGAGCGGGTGAGGCGGGCGGGGGCCACCACGTCGCTCGACACGAACGACGACCCCGAGGGAAGGTGGCTCGGCCTGGACGGGGTCCTCGCCGTCACCGACGTCCTGCTGCCCAACGCCGCCGAGGCACTGGCCCTCGCCGCCGCGGGAGCACGGGGGCCGGGTGACCTGGCATCGGGGGTCCCGGTGCCGGGGGTCCGGGCGCCGGGCGATCCGGAGGCGGGTCGTCTGGAGAGGGCGGGTCCGGAGGCGGATCGCCTGGAGAGGGCGGTGGAGGCGCTCGCCGGGCGTGGGCCGCTGCCGGTTGTCAAGAACGGGGCCGCGGGTACTCTGAGCTGGGCCGATGGCGGATTGGTGCGGGTCGCCGCGCCGCCCGCCGACCCGGTCGACACGGTGGGTGCCGGTGACAGTTTCAACGCGGGCTTCCTCGCCGCCAGGCTGCGTGGCCTGACGTTGCGGGAGAGCATGCGCGTGGCCGCGGCCTGCGGCTCCCTATCCACTCGCGCGGCGGGCGGCACGGCCGCCCAGCCCGGCTGGGACGAGGTTCACTCCCTATGAAGATCGCATTCCTCGGCGCGGGCAGCGTCGAGTTCACCCAGGGCCTGCTGGCCGACCTGTTCGCCTTCCCCGACCTGGACGGCCTGGAGATCGCGCTGCACGACATCCACCCCGAGCGCCTTGACACCGCCGAGGCGGCCGCCCGGGTCATCGCGGGAGCGGGAGCGGCGACGGGTACGAGACCGGGCGGGAGGACGGCGAAGATCTCCGCGCACCTGGAGCGGCGACGCGCCCTCGAGGGCGCCGACTTCGTCGTCAACATCATCCAGGTCGGCATGATCGACGCGACCCGGATCGACTTCGAGATCCCCGCCCGCTACGGCCTGCGCCAGACGATCGCCGACACGATCGGCGTCGGCGGGATCTTCCGGGCGCTGCGCACGTTCCCGGTGCTGGAGGGGATCGGCCGGGACATCGCCGAGGTCTGCCCGAACGCCTGGCTGCTCAACTACACCAACCCGATGGCCATGAACGTCTGGTACCTGGCCGCGGCCACGCCGGTCCGCAACGTCGTGGGGCTGTGCCACTCGGTCTTCTGGACCGCGCACGACCTGGCCGGGCTGGTCGGCGTGCCGTTCGAGAAGGTGAACTACCTCGCGGCCGGGGTCAACCACCAGGCGTGGATGCTGCGCTTCGAGTCCGGGGGCGAGGACCTCTACCCGCGGCTCGACGAGGCCATCGCCCGTGACCCGGAGCTGCGGCGCCGGGTGCGCGTGGACATGTACCGGCGGCTCGGCTACTACCCGACCGAGACCAGCGAGCACTCCTCCGAGTACGTGCCGTGGTACCTGCGCGACCCGGCCGAGGTGGAGCGGCTGCGCATCCCGGTGAACGCCTACCTCGGCATCAGCGAGGAGAACGTGCGCCGCTACGAGGCCACCAGGGACGCCCTGCGGGCGGGCCGGTCCCTGGAGGTCGAGGCCACCATGGAGTACGCCCCGCAGATCGTGCACAGCATCGCGACGGGGACGCCCCGGGTGATCCACGGCAACGTGGTGAACAAGGGGCTGATCTCCAACCTGCCTGACGGCTGTGTCGTCGAGGTGCCGTGCCTGGTCGACGCGCTCGGCGTGCGGCCCACCGCGGTGGGCGACCTCCCCGCGCAGTGCGCCGCGCTCAACCGCTCGTACGTCAACGTCAACGATCTCACCGTGCGGGCCGCCGTGGAGGGCCGCCCCGAGCACGTGCGGCACGCGGTGATGGCCGACCCCAACGCGGCCGCCTCCCTCACCGTCGAGCAGATCTGGGAGCTCTGCGACGACCTGGTCCGCGCCCACGGCGACCTGCTCCCCGAACCCCTCAGGAGTGTGTGATGAAACGAAGCGTGGTGCTGCTCCTGCTGGCCGCGTTGCTGGCGGGCTGCGGTTCCGGAGCGAAGGACGACGCCTCGGGGCCGGTCGAGGTGGTGTGGTGGCACGGCCAGGTCGAGAGCCAGGCCGAGGTGCTGAAGAAGCTGACCGCGGAGTACAACGCCGCCCATCCCGACGTCAAGATCGTTGCCGCCGTCGGCACCACCAACGTCGACGACATGCTGCAGAAGGTCCAGGCCGCGCTGGCCGGGGGCAAGGCGCCAGACATCGCCTACATGTACGGGTCGTGGATGGCGCACCTGGCCAAGAGCCCGCAGGTGTACGACCTGACCTCGACGGTGAAGGACCCGGCGTTCGGCTGGGACGACTTCTGGCCGCCCGAGCGGGCCGTGTCCGAGGTGGACGGCAAGGTCGTCGGGATCCCGGCGGTCGTCGACAACCTCGCGGTGATCTACAACAAGAAGCTCTTCGACGCCGCCGGGGTGCCCTACCCCTCGGCCGACTGGACCTGGGACGACTTCCGCGCCACCGCGGCCAAGCTGACCCGCGACGGGGTGTACGGCACCGCCTACCCGGTCGCCGGAGGCGAGGACACCGTGTGGCGGTTCTGGCCGCAGCTCTGGCAGCAGGGCGGGAGCATCCTGTCGCAGGACGGGAGGAAGTCGGCCTTCAACACCCCGCAGGCCGTCCAGGCGCTCGACCTGTGGGGCGCGATGGCTCGTCAGGATAAATCCGTCTATCTCGACCAGAACGGGGAGAAGTTCCTGCCTCTCTTCCAGAGCGGCAAGGTGGGGATGATCATCGCGGGGCCGTGGGCGCTGTTCGACGTCATCGGGCACAAGGTCTCGTACGGCGTGCAGGTCATGCCCGGCCACGCGGGCAACCACGAGACCGTCGCCGGTCCCGACAACTGGGTCGTCTTCGACAACGGCGACCGGCGGGCCAAGGCCGCGGCCGCCTTCCTGACCTGGCTCACCCGGCCCGAGCAGGACGCCCGCTGGAGCCTCGGACTCGGCAACCTGCCGCTCCGCAAGGCCACCATGGCGCTGCCCGCCTACAAGAAGTTCACCGAGGACTTCCCCGACGTGGACGTCTTCACCGAGAACCTGGACAACGCCAAGCAGGCCCGTCCCGCCGTACAGGCCTATCCGGAGCTGTCGGAGAAGGTCGGCGACGCGGTCGCGAGCGTGCTCGTCGGCGGGACCCCGGCGGCCGAGGCGCTGGCGACGGCGGCCCGGGAGAGCGACCGGATCCTGGAGAAGTCCCGATGAGCCCGGCCGGGACGGCGTTCGCGGGCGTGAGGGTGCGGGGGGCGAGGTGTTCACGCCGGTCTTCGGCCGGGGTGGTGCTCGCGGGTGCGGGGGTTCGGGGTTCACGCCGGTCTCCGGCCGCGGCGGTGCTCGTGGGCGCGAGGCTGCGGGATTCACGCCGGTCTTCGGCGGAGATGGCGCTCGCGGGTGCGGGGGCGTGGGGTTCGTGCCGGTCCTCCGCCGCGATGGGGCGGGCCGATGGGTGACGCCCGCGCCGGGACGGTGGCGATGACCCGCGCGGGCACGCGGGCGCGGAGAGGATGGCGCCTGCCCGACCTGACCGGCTGGGGCTTCGTGCTCCCCGCCACCCTGGTGATCGTCGGTCTGTCGATCTTCCCCGCGGTCTGGGCGCTGCTGCTCTCGCTCAGGGACGGCGACCTCATCACCGGCGGGTCGTACGTGGGCCTGCAGAACTACCGCGACATGCTCGACGACACCGCCCTGCGCGCGGCGGCCGGGCACACCCTGCTCTACGCCGTGCTGTTCGTGCCGGGCTCGATCGCCCTGGGGCTGGTGCTGGCGACGGCGCTGAACCTGCCGATCCGGTTCATCGGGCTCTACCGCACCTGCATCTTCGTCCCGTACGTCGTCTCGGCCGCCGCCACCGGCATCCTCGCCAACTTCGTCTTCGACCCGGACTTCGGGATCGTCAACGCCGCGTTCAGGGCGCTCGGCCTGCCGGGGATGGGCTTCCTGCAGGATCCCGACCAGGCGATGATCACGCTCGTCGTGGTCTCGCTCTGGGGCGGGGTCGGCATGCCCGCCGTGGTCTACCTGGCCGCGCTGCAGGACATCCCGAAGCAGCTGGTCGAGGCGGCGCGGGTGGACGGGGCCGAACGCAGGCACGTCTTCCGGCACGTCACCCTGCCCCAGCTGCGCCCGGCCACCGTGTTCCTCGCGATCTGGCAGACCATCACGGCGCTCCAGCTCTTCGACCTCGTCTACACCACGACCAAGGGCCAGCCCCTCGACTCGACGACGGTGATCGTGTTCTACCTCTACCGGCAGGCCTTCCAGCTCTTCCACTCCGGGTACGGGGCGGCCGTCGCCTACGGCCTGTTCGTGGCCACGCTGGCCGCGTCCGCCGTGGCCCTCTGGTACACCCGCCGCGCGGAGGCCTGATGAAACGCCCCTGGCTCGCCCACCTGATCCTGGCACCCACCGCGCTCGTCTTCGTGGCGCCCCTGCTGTGGATGACGCTGACCGCGTTCATGCCGGACGCCGAGATCAACAGGTATCCCCCCACGCTGTGGCCCTCGGAGTTCAGCCTCGACGGGTTCGCCCGGATCTTCACCGAGGACGACTATCCGCGCTGGCTGCTCAACACCGTCATCGTCTCGGCGGTCGCGGTCGCCGGGCACGTGGTCCTGTGCTCCCTGGCCGGGTACGGTTTCGCCCGGCTCAAGTTCCCCGGGCGCACGGTCGGCTTCACCGCGATCATGGCGACGATCATGATCCCGGCGCAGGTGCTGATGATCCCGACGTTCATGATGTTCCGCGGTCTCGGCCTGATCGACACCCTGGGCGCGGCCTTCGTGCCCTGGCTCGCCTCGGCGTTCGGCGTCTTCCTGATGCGCCAGTTCTTCCTGTCGCTGCCGCGCGAGCTGGAGGAGGCGGCCAGGATCGACGGCTGCTCACAGCTGGGGGTGTTCTTCAGGATCGTGCTCCCGCTGGCCAGGCCCGCCCTGGCCGCGCTGGTCGTCTTCACCCTGCTCGGCGCGTGGAACGACCTGATCTGGCCGCTCATCTCGATCAGCTCGGAGGAGACCTACACGCTGCAGATGGGCCTGTCCACGTTCGCGGGCGCCCGGCACACCGAGTGGTCGGCCCTGATGGCGGGCAACGTCGTCGCGGTCTTCCCGCTCGTCGCCGCCTTCGTCCTCGCCCAGCGGCACTTCATCGCCACCATGTCGTTCAGCGGCCTGAAGGGGTGAGCCCTCGGAGCACCCCGAAGTCCCTCGCCCGGGGCCCCTCGGTCCGGACGACCTCGACACCCGGCGAGGGCTGATCGCCCCGGGGCCCTCAGGCCTGTATGACCTCGATCCCGGCGTCCGTGAAGCGCCGGACCGTCACGGCGGGGGCGTCGGCGTCGGTGACGAGGACGTCGATGTCGTCGCAGGGGCAGATCCTGGCGAACGCCCGCATGCCGAGCTTGGAGGAGTCGGCCACGACGACCACCCGGTGGGCGCGGGAGGCCATCAACCTGTTGATCCCGGCCTCGCCCTCGTGGTGGGCGAAGGCGCCCCGCTCGGGGTCGAGCGCGTCCACGCCGAGGATCGCGATGTCGAGCGAGACCTCCCGCAGTACGCCGTCCGCGAGTGGCCCGATCAGCTCGTACGACGCGGGCATGGCGACGCCTCCGACGACCACCAGCTTGACGTGCCTGCGCACGACGAGCTCGTTGGCGATGTTGAGCGCGTTGGTGACCAGGGTGAGGCTCGGCTCGCCGCCCTGCCGGTGCAGGTCGGCGCTCGTCGCCAGGGAGCGGGCGACCTCGGTGGTCGTGGTGCCGCCGTTCAGCCCGACGACCGCGCCGGCCGACACCAGCGCCGCCGCGGCCGTGGCGATCCGGTGCTTCTCCGGCGCGTGCCGCGCCGCCTTGTACTGCAGCGGCAGGTCGTAGGAGATCGCGTTGACGACCGCGCCGCCGCGGGTCCTGGTCAGCATCTGCTGGCGGTCGAGGTGGTCGAGGTCGCGGCGGATGGTGGCCGCCGACACTCCCAGCTCACCGGCCACGGCGTCCACCTCGACCTTGCCGTCTCTCGCCAGGATCGCGAGCAGCGCGTTCCACCGGTCGTGGCTCGTCATGAGAGCTTCCTCCTCGCCGTCCCCGTGCGTCCCCGCACGCCCCTGCACGTCCCTGTACGTCCCGGGCAGTCCTCGGCCGTCCCTGGCCGTCCGGCCGAGTCGGCCGTTCGGGCGGGGCCGACCGTCTCCGGCGGGGGCCGGGCCGTCTCCGGCCGTTCCCGTCCGTACCTGGCCCGCTGCCGCCGTTCCCGTCCGTTCCCGCCTGTGCCGCTCCGCGAAGCGTATCGAGCATTGAAACAATTGCTATTGCTCATACATGCTCAAATATGGCATGTTGCAAGCATAAATAAGCATCCATGAGGAGGCGCACGTGACGTACGTCCTGCGGGAGATCGCCAGCCAGCCCGCGTGCTGGCGGCAGGCGCTGGATCTCGGCGCGGCGAACCCGGCGGGCCTGCCGCAGGCGGGTGAGCGCGTCGCGGTGATCGGCTGCGGCACCTCGCTCTACATGGCGCAGGCCTACGCGGTCCTGCGCGAGCGGTCGGGACAGGGGGAGACCGACGCGTTCCCCGCCTCCGAGCTGCCCGCGCGCCGCTACGACCGGCTGGTGGCGATCACCAGGTCCGGGACCACGACGGAGGTGCTGCACGCCCTCGAAGCGGCCGGCGACGTCCCGACGGTCGCCGTCACCGCCGACCCCGCGACCCCGGTGACCGGCCTGGCCGGGACGGTGATCGCGCTGGAGTTCGCCGACGAGCGCTCCGTGGTGCAGACCAGGTTCGCCACCAGCGGGCTCGCCCTGCTCCGCGCGCACCTCGGGGAGGCCCCCGCCGACCTCGCGGCCCAGGCCGAGGCCGCGCTCACCGCACCGCTCCCCGAGGGGGCGCTCTCGCGGCAGCAGTTCACCTTCCTGGGCAGCGGCTGGACCAACGGCCTGGCCCAGGAGGCGGCCCTGAAGCTCAGGGAGGCCGCGCTGGCCTGGTCGGAGGCGTACCCCGCGATGGAGTACCGGCACGGGCCGATCAGCATCGCCGACGAGAACAGCCTGGTGTGGTTCTTCGGCGGCGAGGAGGACCTGCTCGACGACGTCGCCCGCACCGGGGCCCTCACCACGGCCACCGCCCTCGACCCGCTGGCCGACCTGGTCCGGGCCCAGCGGCTCGCGGTGGAGCTGGCCCGCTCGCGCGGCCTCGACCCGGACAGCCCGCGCAACCTGACCCGCTCGGTGATCCTCCAGTAGTCATGGGCGAGATCGTCACCGTCACCCTCAACGCCGCGCTGGACGTCACCTACGAGGTGGAGGCGCTGGTGCCGAACGCCACGCACCGCGTCGCCGCCGTCCACCGCCGCGCCGGGGGCAAGGGCGTCAACGTCGCCCGTGTCCTCGCCACCCTCGGCGCCGAGGTCGTCGCCACCGGGCTCGCGGGCGGGAGCACCGGCGCGGAGATCACCACGGACCTCGCGACCGCGGGCGTCCCGGCCCGCTTCGCGCCGGTGGCGGGCGACTCCCGCCGGACCGTGACCGTGGTCGCGGACGGCGACGCCACGATCTTCAACGAGCCGGGACCGGCCGTCGCCCCGGGGGAGTGGCACGAGTTCCGCGCCCTGTTCCTGGAGCTGTGCCGGGACGCCCGGGTCGTCG
The DNA here is from genome assembly GCF_042428775.1 of Streptosporangium vulgare. Lineage (NCBI taxonomy): Bacteria > Bacillati > Actinomycetota > Actinomycetes > Streptosporangiales > Streptosporangiaceae > Streptosporangium > Streptosporangium vulgare. Next base: position 367,791 of record NZ_JBHMBS010000003.1, read on the forward strand.
TGCTGTCGGGGAGCCTGCCGCCCGGCGTCGCGCCCGGCGCGTACGCCGAGCTGGTGGCGGACGCCCGCGCGCTCGGCGTACGCGTGCTGCTGGACGCCGACGGCGAGGCCCTCGGGCTCGGGGTGGCCGCGGGGCCCGACATCGTCAAGCCGAACGCCGCCGAACTCGAACGGGCCGCGGGCCCCGGCCCCGCGGAGGAGGCCGCGTCGCGGCTGCTCGGCGCGGGCGCCGCCGCGGTGGTCGTCTCCCGGGGAGCGGACGGCCTGCTCGCCGTCACCCCCGGCGGCAGCTGGTCGGCCCGCCCGTCCCGGCGGCTGCCGCGCAACCCCACCGGGTCCAGGGACGCCGCCGCGGCCGCGCTAGCCAGGGCGCTGCTCCGCCCCGGCCCGGCCGACTGGCCCGCCGTCCTCGCCGACGCGGTCGCGCTGTCGGCCGCCGCAGTGCTGTCCCCCGTCGCCGGAACCGTCGACCTCGCCGCCTACCACGCCCTGTCCCAGGAGACGTAATGCCGCTCGCCACGACAGCCTCGATCGTCGCCTCCGCCCACGGCGGGGCGTGCGCCTTCAACATCATCACCCTGGAGCACGCCGAGGCCGTGGTGGTCGCCGCCGGGCGGGAGGGGATCCCGGTGATCCTCCAGATCAGCGAGAACGCCGTGCGGTTCCGCCTCGGCCGCCCGCACCCGCTCGCCGCCGCCGCCCGCGCCCTCGCGGAGGCCGCCCCGGTGCCGGTCGCCCTCCACCTCGACCACGTCACCGGCGACGCGCTCCTGTACGAGGCCGCCGAGGCGGGGTTCGGCTCGGTCATGTACGACGCGTCCCGGGATCCGTACGAGACCAACCTCACCCGGACGGAGGCCGCCGCGCGCTGGGCGCACGAGAACGGGCTGTGGCTGGAGGCCGAGCTGGGCGAGGTGGGCGGGAAGGACGGGGCGCACGCGCCCGGCGCGCGCACCGATCCCGCCGAGGCCGCCGCGTTCGTCGCCGCGACCGGCGTCGACGCCCTCGCGGTGGCGGTGGGCAGCTCCCACGCCATGACCTCGCGCAGCGCCAGGCTCGACCACGACCTGATCGCCGCGCTGCGCGCCGCGCTGCCCGCCTCCGTCCCGCTGGTCCTGCACGGCTCCTCCGGCGTGCCCGACGACGAGCTTCGCCGGGCCGTCGCCGCCGGGATCAAGAAGATCAACATCGGGACCGCGCTGAACGTCGCGTTCACCGGGACGCTCCGCGACTCCTTCGCCGCCGAGTCCTCCGGCGCCGACCCCAGGGCCCGCCTGGAGGCCGCGCGGGAGGCCATGGCCACCGAGACCGCCCACCTGCTCCGCGTCGTCTCCGGCCGGGACTAGCCTCCCGGCACCGCCGGAAGCGGACGTCCGGTCGCCCTGTCCGGTCGCCCTGTCCGGTCGCCCTGTCCGGTCGCCCTGTCCGGTCGCCCCGCCCGGAGCTCCGCCCGGCGCCCTGCTCGGCGCCCTGCTCGGTGCTCGCTGAGGGCGGGCCGGGCGTCGTGGCCGGTCGGTCCGCCTGCCGGGGCCGGGACCGGGAGCGGGCCGGGAGCGGGGCCGGTTCGCCGGAGCCGTGGTCAGCGTCGCCGGACGGTGTTCAGGAACCAGCGGCGGACCACGGCCAGCGCCAGCGGCACCGGCACCGTGCCCGCGCCGAGTCCCACGTCGACCAGCAGGTCGAACACCTCCTTGCGGCGGGCGGCGGTGTCGATCGCGGCGTCGATGAAGCCCGGTGACTGGGAGGCGAGGGCGAGCACGTCGGTGGTGCGCAGGTGCCGCCCGAGGGCCTTTTCCAGCCCGCGCCGGTACGCGGGCAGCGGGTCGTCCGCCGCCTGGACGGCGGCCTCCCCGGCGAGCCGGCCGGAGACCAGCGCGTAGAAGATGCCCTCGCCCGTGAGCGGGTTGATGAGGCTCGCGGCGTCGCCGGCGAGCATCACCCGCCCGGAACCCGGCCCCGGACGGCCGGGGGACAGCGGCAGGTGGTGGGCGCGCAGGTCACGGGCGCTCACGTGGGGCAGCAGCTCGGCGAGCCGTCCGTGCAGCACCTCCTTGCCCGGCAGGCCGGTGGCGTGCAGCCGGGGCAGGAGCATGCCGTAGCCGACGTTGGCGGTGCCGTCGCCGATCGGGAACGACCACGCGTACGCGGGCCACCCGTCCCGCTGCATGAAGATGGACTGGACGTCGTCGCCGGCGGGCACGTCGGCGTAGCCGCGCACGGCGATCGCGGTGTGCCTCTCGGGGGAGGGGGAGACGCCGATGAGGCGCCGTACGGTCGAGTTGGCCCCGTCCGCGGCGACGACGGCGCGGGCGGTGACGGTGCCGTCGAGGACCACGCGATCGCCGAGGACGGCGAGCGCGCGGACCTGGTGGCGGCGGACCTCGACGCCCCGGGCGCGGGCGGCGTCGACGAGGCGGGCGTCGAAGACCCTGCGGGGGACGACGTGGTTGGGCCGGGCGGAGGTGGCCGAGACGCGGGCGCCCCCGGGGGAGACCACCGCCAGGCGCCGCGTCGGCCGGTAGTCGGCGATGAGGTCGGGGACGCCCAGCAGGGCGAGCTCGTCGCGCCCGTGGGCGGCGATGCCGTCACCGCAGGCCTTGTCGCGCGGGAAGTCGGCCCTGTCGAGCAGGAGGACCCGCGCCTCGGGCCTGAGCTGCCTCGCCCGCAGGGCCGCGGCCGCCCCCGCGGGCCCGCCGCCGACGACCACCAGATCCCACACGTCATCCACCCCGGTGAGCCTTCCCCCGTAGGTCCGGGGGAACCTCCGCCGCGGTGGATCTCACGGGTGGTGCGCGTGCCGGGCCGGACGGGGAGACCGCCGGGAAGCGTCAGCTCGGGTCGGGTTCGTACAGTTCCGTGAGCGGGGAGAGGTCTTCGGCCGGTACGGACAGGCGCACGGCCTCACCGTCGAGGGTGGCGATCTGGTACCAGGTGGCGAACCGGCTGTGCCGGTGCAGCCTGCGGATCACCTTTCTGACCAGCCATGGGGCTCGGCCACCCGGCCCGCGCTCGTAGCCGAACAGCCGGCCGGTGTGGCGGGGCACCACGATCAGCCCGTCGAGCCGGAAGGCGTTCCGCACCTCCTGGAGCAGCGGACCGTCCTGGCTGAATCGCACGTCGGAGACCTGGCCCACCCGGCGTCCGCCGGAGTCGACGACCGGGCGGCCGATGAGCTCGCTGATCCTGGGCGGACAGCCCTCGCCCTCCTGGCCGTCGTCGCCCCCCTGGTCGTCGCCACTCCGGCGGTCGCCACTCCAGCCGTCGCCATCCTGGTCACCGCCATGCCCGTCACCGTTCCGGCCGCCGTCACGGTCGCGTCCGTCGTCACCGTGCCTGTCGTCGTGCTCGGCCCCGCCTTCGTCCCCGTCTCCTTGCCCATCCCCGCTGCCGGGGATCCTGGCGATGATGTTCTCCCTGGTCCAGCGTTCCAGGGCGGGCTCGGCCCGTCGGCCCGCGACCGTGACGGCGCTGCCGATCTCGGTCACCAGGACCATCGGGACGCGCTGGGGCGCGGGGTGTTCCCCCGGCTTCAGCAGGCTGGTCGCGGCGACCATCAGGCGCCCGGGAACTCCTCCGACCCGTGGACCCAGGGCGAGGGGCCCGTACAGGATCGCGGTCAGGTGAGGACGGCCCTCGGAGTCGTGGCCGAGCTCCAGGTCGTCGACCTTGCACAGCGGACGGCCGTCACCCTCCCGTACCACCTGCCGGTCCAGCAGGTGCAGCTGGGCGTGGATTCGCCTGGCACCGGTCATCGGCCCGCTCCTGTCATGCCCGTCGGCCCGGCCGTCGGACCGCCGCCCGTCGCTCTCCCCGTCACCCCGGTCACTGGCCCGCCTTCGTCGCGATCATCAGCGGGATCGCGGCCACCGCGACCACGACGAGCAGCACCATGTACGCCGTCCCCAGGGCGTTGGAGAAGCGGCCGTTGACCCGGTCGCCCATGTAGTCGGGATCGTTGGAGATCATCAGGACGGGCAGGTAGGTGAGCGGGAGCGCGGCGGCGGCGAAGACCAGTGAGTACTCCGTCACCTTGATCGGGTCGATGGTCGTCAGGATCAGCGCGGTGGCGACGATCATCACGGCCAGGACGACCGCGTGGAACCGGGCGGCGTCCCGGGGACGGACGAGCTTGCCCCACTGCCAGCCGAAGTACTGGCTGATGGTGTAACCCGACGACAACGCGGTCTCCAGAGTCGCCCCGAACGTGGCCGCGAACACCCCGAAGATCACCGCTGCCAGTCCCACCTGCCCCAGGCCGAGACCCGCCGGGAGCAGCATCTGCCCGAGCGTGTTCACCTGGGCTTGTACCGGGAAGAAGACGGTCGCCGCGCAGGCGGCGATGGCCAGCGACAGGAACCCGCCGAGCGGGAAGCCGACGAAGACGTTGGCCCGCTCGGTCACCAGGTCCCGGCGTGTCCAGCGTTCCTCGACCCCGCCCGAGGAGAAGAAGAACACCTCGTAAGGCGTCATCGCGCCGCCGAGCAGGGCGATCGCGTAGTACCAGTAGGTGGGCACGCCCTCGTCGGGCGGCGGGTGGACGAGCTGGGCGCCCAGCTCACCCCAGTCGGGCCCGAGCTGCCACAGCGCCACCGCGAACGCCACCAGCGCCAGCCCGGCCAGCCCGAAGACCCGCTCCATCGTCTCGAACCTCACCCGCCACATCACCAGCCACGCGACGAGCGCGACGCCCGGCACCCACAGCAGGTAGTTGATCCCCGTCGCGAGTTCCAGGGCCAGCGCGGCGCCGCCGATCTCGGCGGCCAGGGTGAGGACGTTGACGAAGAACGACGCACCCAGGTTGGCCAGACCGGCCCGCGGCCCCAGCCGCTCCCTGACCAGGTCGAAGACGGGTCGTCCCGAGACCGCGGCGATCCGCCCGGACATCTCGGCGAACAGGCAGATGCCCACCACCCCGACGATCACCACCCACGCCAGCGACATCCCGAACCTCGCCCCGACCAGGGCGTTGGCCACCAGGTCGCCGATGTCCACGAACCCGCCGAAGGCGGTGAGGATGCCCAGCGTCACCGCGAACAGCTTCTTCACCGGTGCGCCTCCCCGAACCTCCGCAGCTCCGCCGCCAGCTTCTCCAGCTCGCCCACGGCCCGCGCGGGGTTCTCGACGCCGTCCCGTCTCACCTGGACGAGCAGGTCGCTCACCTGCTCCTCGGCACGCGAGGTCAGGTCCAGCACCTCGGCCCGGACCCGGTCGGCGGCGTCGGTCGGCGGCTGCACCCCGCCGAACTGCGTGCCGAGGCCGCCGGTCTCCTCGGCGGCCTCGGTCAGCACCGTCTTCAGGTACGGGGTGGTCAGCCTGGTCTCGTTCGCGACGGCCAGGCGGACGATCTCCAGGCTGGAGGCGGCCGCCTCGGCGGTCGCCGCGGCCTTCAGGGAGTAGTCGTGGTCGTCCCAGGCCGGGCTGACACATCCCGCCAGCAGCACCGTGAGCGTTCCGAGAGTCCCGAGAGCGGCGAGCCGTCTCATCGGCCCGGCCTCAGCAGGTCTCATCGGCCCGGCCTCAGCAGGAAGTAGGCCAGCGCACCCAGCAGGCCGAACAGTTGCGCCCATGCCAGGAGCAGCACGAGCCCTTCATCGATCATTGGGGTCTGTTGCCCGCGAGCGCTCGTCGTATTCCTGGTCCTCCTGTGACCGGCCCCCTGGAGCGAGGGGGAGCCGGTGGTCAGAGGTTGCTCAGGGCGGGGAGCAGCTCCTTCTCCGACCATTCGAAGAAGGAGTCCTGGTGCTCGTGGCCGATCTGGACCAGGGCGACGTGGGTGAAACCGGCGTCGGCGTAGGCGCGTACCGCCTCCACCACGGCGTCCACGTCGGAGCCGCACGGCACCTTCGCCGCGACGTCCTCGGGCCGCACGGTCTGGGCGGAGGCGGCGAAGTTGACGGGTGCGGGAAGCTCGGCCATGACCTTCCACCCGGCGAGCGACCAGCGCCACAGCCGGTGCGCCCGCTCCTTGGCGGCCTCCGCGTCGGGGTCGTAGCAGATGGCGAGCTGGCCGTAGACGGGCTTGCCCCTGCCGCCCTCGCCGGAGAACAGGCGTACCAGGTCCGAGTCGGGGTCGGTCGCGACCAGCGCGTCGCCGTGCTCGGCGGCGATCCTCCCCGACTGGCCGCCCGAGGCGGCGATCGCCAGCGGGACGGGCTGGTCGGGCAGGTCGAACAGCTTGGCCGAGTCGACGTCGAAGAACTCGCCGCGGTAGGTGACGTACTCGCCTTCGAACAGTTCCCTGATGATCTGCACGGCCTCGCGGAACATCCCGTGCCGGGTGTCGGCCGAGGGCCAGCCCTGGCCTGTCACGTGCTCGTTGAGGTTCTCCCCGGCGCCCAGCCCCAGCGTGAAGCGGCCCTCGCTCAGCACGCCCATGGTCGCCGCCTTCTGCGCCACCACGGCGGGGTGGTACCGCATGATCGGGCAGGTCACGTAGGTCATCAGCGGGAGCCGCCGGGTGACCTGCGCCGCCGCGCCGAGCACCGACCAGGCGTACGGGGAGTGGCCCATCTCCTCCAGCCAGGGGAAGTAGTGGTCGGAGATGACCGCGTAGTCGAAACCGACCTGTTCGGCGGTGGCGACGTCCTTGACCAGCTGCCTGGCGGGCGTCTGCTCGCACATCATCGTGTAACCGATCTTTGCTGCCATACCCCGCCCCTTACCCGGCTTCCCGGAAGCATCGCCGGAAGAGCCGAAAATCTCACGGTCCTTTACGGATCGCCGTCCTTCGTGAGCCGTCTACGAGTCGTCCGCCTTCGACGAGTTGCCCGCCTTCGACGAGGCCCCCGCCTTCGACGCCACGCCCGCCTTCCGCGGGGCGTTCGTCTTCTGCGAATCCCCGGCCGGGCCGTGGGGATGCTCGGGGGTGGCGTGGGGGAGCGGGACCGCCTGGCCGCGGATCAGGTTCAGCTGGACGGTCTGGCGGGGCACCATGAGGTCCAGGAACCAGCTTCCCGCGATACGCGCCCGGTTGCGCGGGATGGCCAGCAGGTGGTAGCCCCTGGTGACCGCCTTGGCCAGCATGCCCGACAGCGGCACGCCCAGCGGGTTCGCGGCGCCGCCGGTCCCGCCCAGGTCGACGACGAACCCCAGGTCGTGGTGCTTGTACGGCTGGAGCTCCCCGTGACCGTAGGAGGCGGCGATGTTGCGGGCGGCGCGCTTGCCCTGGCGGCTGGCGTGCTGGGCGGTCATCGCCGTGTACTCGCCCGGCCGGGTGAGGTCGGGAACGGCGGCCGCGTCGCCGCAGGCGAAGATCTCGGGATGGCCGGGCACCCTCAGACACTCGTCGACGAGCAGGCGCCCCTTCTCGGTCGGCAGTCCCAGCGACTCCACCATCGGGTCGGGGCGTACCCCGACGCACCAGATCAGCGATCTGGTCGCCACGAACTCCCCGTCGGAGAGCTCGACCCCCTCCGCCGTCGCCTCGGCCACGCTCGTACCGGTGCGGATCTCCACGCCTCGCTCGGACAGCGTCCGGTGCGCGATCTGGGACAGGCGTTCGTCCAGCTCGGGGAGGATGCGCGGGGCGACGTCGGCGAGGATCCAGCGCACCTGCTGGTTGCGCAGCCCCGGCCGCCGTTTGCGGATGTCGCGGGTGAACAGCTGGCCCTGCGCCGCCACCTCGGTCCCGGTGTACCCGGCGCCCACGACCACGAACGTGCACCTGGCCCTGCGCTCCTGGGGGTCGTCGGACGCGTCGGCGAGCTCGACCTGGCGGATCAGGTGGTCGCGCAGGTAGAGGGCCTCGGCGATGCTGCGGAAACCGTGGGCGTACTCGGCGACGCCCGGTACGGGGAGCAGCTTGTTGACGCTGCCGACCGCGACCACCAGGCGGTCGTAGCTCAGCTCGCGGTGGTTGCCCTCGGCGTCGGTGCACTTCACGCGGCGCGCCTCGACGTCGACGGTGTCCACCGTGGCGAGCAGGTGCCGCACCCCGGGCTGGTTGCCCGCCAGCGGGACCGCCACCTTGCGCGGGTCGAGGATGCCCGAGGCGACCTCCGGCAGCAGCGGCAGGTAGAGGAAGTAGTCGGTCGGATTGATCAGGACGATCTCGACGGCGCCCTTCGCGATCCGGGAGAGGGTGCGGACCGCGGTGAAACCCGCGAATCCTCCGCCGATCACGACGACTCGTTGTCGCTGGACCATGACGTCGCTCCTTTCCGTACTCCGTTTCCAGCGGCGTGCCCTGTCTGCCCCCGGGTCAAGCACGACGGGCCGTCCGAGGTTGCCCGTATGGCGCGTACGGCCCGAGCCGGACACGTGATGCCGGCCGGTGGGGAGGCGGGCGCCAGCAGGTGGATAAGAGGAATTAATCGCCAGGTCATCGCGTGGGCAAGATGACGGCGCGGGCGAGTGGGAGCCGCTTTCCGTGGGGATGGCCGGGGGAAGGCGGTGGGAATCGGATGCCGCGCCGGTTCGAGAACGGTTCGTGGACGGCCCGGTTCGAGAACGGCCCGGTTCGTGGACGGGCCGGTCCGGGGGCGAGCCGGTCCGGGGGCGAGCCGCTTCGAAGGGGGTGGGTCGTGACGACCTTCGAACAGTCGCGCGAGGAGCCGCTGACCTCACCGCTGGCACCACGCGGGAAGGCGCCGGGCTCGGTCGTCGTCCGCTGGCTCACGAGCACGGACCACAAGGTCATCGGCTACATGTACCTGATCACCTCGTTCGTCTTCTTCCTGTTCGGCGGCCTCATGGCCATGGTCATCCGGGCGGAGCTCGCCCACCCCCAGCTGCAGGTGGTGACCCAGGAGCAGTACAACCAGCTGTTCACCATGCACGGCACCCTCATGCTGCTGTTGTTCGCGACGCCGCTGTTCGCCGGGTTCGCCAACGTGGTCATGCCACTGCAGATCGGGGCGCCCGACGTGGCCTTCCCCCGGCTCAACATGGTGAGCTTCTGGCTCTTCCTGTTCGGCGGCATCATCGCGAGCTTCGGCTTCATCACCAACGGGGGCGCCGCCGACTTCGGCTGGACGGGGTACCCGCCGCTCTCCACCGCGACCTACTCCCCGCAGGCCGGAGGTGACCTGTGGATCGTGGGCCTGACGATGTCCGGGCTCGGCACGATCCTGGGGTCGGTGAACTTCATCACCACGATCATCTGCATGCGGGCCCCCGGGATGACGATGTTCCGCATGCCGATCTTCACCTGGAACACGCTGCTCACCGGCGTCCTGGTGCTGATGGCCTTCCCGGTGCTGGCCGCCGCGCTGCTCGCCCTGCTGGCCGACCGCCGGTTCGACGCCCGCATCTTCGACGCGCAGACCGGGGGAGCGCTGCTCTGGCAGCACCTGTTCTGGTTCTTCGGCCATCCGGAGGTCTACATCATCGCGCTGCCGTTCTTCGGCATCATCACCGAGGTGATCCCCGTCTTCAGCCGCAAGCCCATCTTCGGCTACATCGGCCTGGTCGGCGCGACGATCGCCATCGCGGGCCTGTCGATGACGGTGTGGGCGCACCACATGTTCGCCACCGGCCGGGTGCTGCTGCCGTTCTTCTCCTTCATGTCGTTCTTGATCGCGATCCCGACCGGGGTGAAGTTCTTCAACTGGGTCGGCACCATGTGGCGCGGGCACCTGTCGTTCCACACGCCGATGCTGTTCGCGATCGGGTTCCTGGTGACGTTCCTGTTCGGCGGGCTGACCGGGGTGATCATGGCCTCCCCGCCGCTGGACTTCCACGTGCACGACTCCTACTTCGTGGTCGCGCACTTCCACTACGTGGTCTTCGGCACCGTCGTGTTCGCGATGTTCGCGGGCTTCTACTTCTGGTGGCCGAAGATGACCGGCAAGATGCTGAACGAGGGGCTGGGCAAGCTGCACTTCTGGACGCTGTTCATCGGCTTCCACACCACCTTCTTCGTCCAGCACCTGCTGGGCGCGCACGGCATGCCGCGCCGCTACGCCGACTACAGCGCGTACGACGGGTTCACCGGACTCAACCTGATCTCCTCGATCGGGGCCTTCCTGCTGGGCGCCTCCACGCTGCCGTTCATCTACAACCTCTGGCACACCGCGCGCCGCGCGCCGCGCGTGACGGTGGACGACCCGTGGGGGTTCGGCAACTCGCTGGAGTGGGCCACCTCCTGCCCGCCGCCCCGGCACAACTTCACCTCGATCCCGAACATCCGCTCGGAGCGTCCGGCCTTCGACCTGCACCACCCGAGGGTGGCGATACAGCCGCGCCAGCTCGACCCGGCGGCCGGGCTCAGTGAGGAGATCTGACGACCGGACCCTCGTGGCGGGCCGCCACCCCGGGCGCGGCCTTACCCGGGGAGATCTGACGACCGGATCTTCGTGGCGGACCGCCACCCCGGGTGCGGCTTTCCCCGAGCTGCCCCTTCCCCGAACCGACCCTTCCCCGAACCGACCCTTTCCCGAGCCGACCCTTCCCCGAGGAGATCCGGCCGGGCGGGTCAGCCGAAGAGGCCGGTCTCGCGGCCGTCCTCGCCGGGCGGGCCCGGCTCTCCCGCCAGCAGTGTGTAGTACTCCATGCCCAGCGCGGGCTGTCCCACGTTGTCGGAGAGTGCGAAGAACGAGCCGTCCACGCTCAGCTGCGTGCGGTGCGCGCGCAGCGCGGTGATCTTGGCGCCCAGGTGCGCCCGCGCGTCGATCCGTGTCGTCACCCGCTCGCCGGGGACGCCGAAACCGAACTCCTCGACGGAGCCGACCCGCTTGAACGGCCCGGTGCCCACCGCGCGCTCCAGCTCGTCCAGCGGCATGGCGGTGACGTAGAACCGGGAGGGCAGCCACGGCTCGCCCTCGCCGAAGGACGGGTCGGAGGCCTTCTCGAACGCCCGCCAGGCCACCCGGTGGGCCTGGATGTGGTCGGGATGGCCGTAGTAGCCGTTGTCGTCGTAGGTGACGATGACCTGGGGCCTCACCTCCCTGACGACGCGGACCAGCTCCGCGGCGGCCTCGTCGAGGTCGGCGCGGAAGAAGCAGTCCGGGTGGTCGTTGGACGGCGCGCCCATCATGCCGGAGTCGCGCCAGCGTCCGGCCCCGCCGAGGAAGCGGTGGTCGTCCACGCCGAGGGCCGCGCACGCCACCGCCAGCTCGCCCTCGCGGTACGGGCCCAGCCGGTTCTCCCGCCCGGCGGCGAGGTGGCCCAGCTCGGGAGGGACCACGTCGCCCTCCTCGCCCAGGGTGCACGTCACCAGGCAGACCCGCGCGCCCTCGGCGACGTACCTCGCCATCGTGGCGCCCGTCCCGATGGACTCGTCGTCGGGATGGGCGTGGACGAGGAGAATGCGACGGTCGTACGGCATGGCTCCGCTCGGCCCTCTCTGTTTCCGTGGTGATGGCCCCGCCGGGTTGCGCGATGGTGCCGCACCCGCCGGGTTTCGCGGCGCCTCCCGCCGGGTTCCCGTCACCGGGCCTCCCGGCGGGGGTCACCGCGCGTCGACGTATCCGCTCGCGGCGGCCCGGATCCCGGCCTGGAACCGGCTCACCGCGCTCAGGTTCTGCAGCAGCGCGCCGATGTGGCGGCGGCAGGTGCGCACGGACATCCCCAGCCTGCGGGCGACGGCCTCGTCGGTGAAGCCCTGGGCCAGCAAGGTGACGATGGCGTGCTGTATCTCGTCCGTCGCGCCCTGGTAGCCCAGGTCGGAGGCGGAGTAGGGGGTCGCGGAGTTCCACAGGTGCTCGAAGACCTCCGTGAGGAACCCGACGACGGACAGGTCGCGTGCGGCGACCGCCCCCGGCGTCGCGCCCTCCTCGCCCGGCCGGGACATGAAGGCGATCTCCCCATCGAAGATCACGAGATGGTTCGGCAGTTGCGGCGTGGTGCGCACGCTCGCCCCGGCAGCGATGAGTTTCTTGATGTGTCCCCTGGTGGGCAGGTCGGCGCGGGCGCTGTGCTGGTAGAGCATCCGCAGCCGTACCCCCCGCTCCAGCATGGCGAGGTTGCGCGTCAGCGTGTCGTCGAGGTCGGCCCAGGAGGGCGCGTTCGGCTCGACGCTCAGCATCTCGCGCTCGCACGCCGCCGCCGCCATGTGCAGCGATCCGCGCACGGCCGCGCCGTCGGGCAGCGACTCCACCGGGTTCGCCGGTTTCCTGGCGCGCTGCACCTCGTCGTATCCGTGCATCAGGGAGTGCATCTGCGTACGGATACCGGTGATCAGGTCGCGCCGGTGGTGGATCTCCGTCTCCATCGGCGATATCAGGGAGGCGGCGGCGATCTCCGGGTTCACCGGTACGAGGTTGGTCAGATGTCCCGGCTCCGGCCGGAGCAGGTGCAGGCGGGTGAGCCGTTCTATCGCGTCCTCGACGGTGCGGGGGTCGAGGCCGAGCTCTTCGGCGACGTCGCGGGCCTTACCGATACGGCCCTTGTGAAGCGCCCTGAAGTAGACGGAGGCGGTGTCCTCGTCCAGGGCACGTAGTTGGTCGGATAGTCCACCCACAAGCCTTATCCCCCTTGCGGCTATTCTTGCCAGAGTGTGCCAGAAAATTGCACAACATTGCTAGATAGTTGTGAAGAACTGTCTGGATCGCTTTCCATGTCGCCGCCAGGGGGTGGCGAGCACGGAGAACCGGCGGAGTAGGGAAGGCCGGGAGAAGCAGGAGAACCGGCGGAGCCGGGAAAATCGGGAGGACCAGGAGGACCAGGAGACCAGGAGAACCGCCACCGGACCTTGGGGTCACTGCCGGGCCTCTGCCGGCCCCTGGCCGGGTCTCTCCCCAGGACCTCTCCCAGGGCCGCGAACGTAACCGCACACCAGGGCGCTGACACCATCGGGGTGGCCAATTGTTGCCAATGCCCCGCGCCGTGACGTCGGCGTCAACAGGTTGACGACGCCGCCGGCGAGAGTGTCTGATCATTCACAGTTCGCGACTGGGGTGTCCCGCCGGATCGCGACGACCACACCCGGCTCCCCGTGATCCCACGACGGCCGGGCACGACTTCCGGATTCCGTCCCGGGAGAACGGCGGGGGCGCCGCGTGCGGCAGCCGTACCTCGCCGGGCTTCTCCACGCCTCCGCCGAGATCCTGTACGGCGCGGTCGCCCGGGAAACGGGACGGGCGGGACGGGCGGGACGGCTCGCGCCGCGCCGCCCGAGAACCCGGCACCGGTGCCGGGGGCGCGGTCACCGGAGATCCCCGGCCGCGGGAGCGGAGAACGACACGCCCCGGGCGAATGCTCAAGCGGAGGTGAATGCCTGTGCCGCGACGCCCTCCCCCTCCCCGGAGGATCGCGACCGTCAGCGTCCTTACTTCCCCGTTCGCCCAGCCGGGCGGGGGCGACGCCGGGGGACTCAACGTCTACATCGTCGAGGTCGCCCGGCGGATGGCGGCGCTGGGCGTCGAGGTGGACATCTTCACCCGCGCCGACACCCCCGGCGCGCCGCCGCTGGCCGAGCTCTTCCCCGGAGTGCTGGTCAGGCACCTGGCCGCGGGACCGCCCAGGGAACTCGACAAGAACGACCTTCCCGGCACCCTCGGCCCGTTCACCGCCGAGATGCTGCGCGCGGGGGCCGGACGGGGGACGGACGGCGGGTACGACCTCGTGCACGCCCACCACTGGCTGGCCGGGCGGGTGGGGGCGGTCGTCAAGGCGCGCTGGGGCGTTCCCCTCGTGCAGTCCATGCACTCGCTCGGCGCGGTGAAGAACGCGTCGCTCGCGGCGGGGGACGCGCCCGAGCCCGCCGGGCGCATCGCCGGGGAGACGGAGGTGGTGGCCGCCGCCGACCGGCTCGTCGCCAACACCGTGCAGGAGGCCGACCAGCTGGTCACGCTGTACGGGGCCGACCCGGCCAGGGTGCGGACCGTCAATCCCGGCGTCGACCTGTCCCTGTTCCGCCCCGGCTCGCGGGACGAGGCCCGGCGCGCGCTCGGCCTTCCCCAGGACGCCGTCGTGCTGCTGTTCGCCGGGAGAGTGCAACCACTCAAGGCGCCGGACGTCCTGCTGCACGCCGCGGCCAGGATGGTCCGGCGCGACCCCGGTCTCGCCGGGCGTCTCGTCGTGGCGGTCGTGGGCGGGCCCAGCGGAGCCGGTTGGGGGCGCCCCGACCATCTGGGCAAGCTCGCCGCCACCCTCGGCATCACCGGCCAGGTACGGCTGGAGCCGCCCTGCCCGCAGCCCAGGCTCGCCGACTGGTACCGGGCGGCGACCGCCGTCGTGGTGCCCTCCCACGCCGAGACGTTCGGCCTGGTGGCCGTCGAGGCCCAGGCGTGCGGCATCCCCGTGGTCGCCGCGGCCGTCGGCGGCCTCCGTACCGCGGTGCGCGACGGGATCTCCGGCGTGCTCGTGGACGGGCACGACCCGGCCGCGTACGCCCGCGTGCTCGGCGACCTCGTGGCCGCGCCCCGGCTGCTGCGGGCGCTCGGCGCGGGCGCGCTCGCCCACGCGTCCCGGTTCGGCTGGGACCAGGCGGTCGACAGGCTGACGGAGGTGTACGCCGACGCCGCCCGGGTGGCGGAGCCGTCCAGGTGACGGGTACGGCGGGTGTGCCGTCCGGGGGGGCAGGCGCGCTGGATGGCGCCGCTCAGGTGGCGGGTTCGACGAGTCTGGCGCGGGCGGCGGTCAGGTCGGCCTCGGCGACCCCGGCGCCGCGCAGGTAGGACTCGACGTCGAGCGACTCCACCGTGGCCACGACGACCTCACGGGCCGTGGTGTTCGCGCGGGCGAGCGCCGCCTCGATCCCGGGACTCTCGTCGGCCTCGCCGAGCTTGACGAAGAGGGGCCGCAGCCGCTCGGCGCTCAGCTCGTAGTCGGCGGCGATGTCGGCGGCCGGCACGCCCGCGAGGGCGAGCATCAGCAGGGTGACGAGCCCGGTGCGGTCGCGGCCCGCCATGCAGTGCACGACGACCCCGCCGGGCTCGGCGCGGGCGATCGCCGATATCGCGGCGGCGCACCGCTCCGCCTTCCGTTCCAGGAAGGGCCGGTAGTACAGGGGGGTGCCGTACAGGCCTGCGAGCCCGGACCAGAACTCGGTGTCCCCCTGGTCGTCCAGCGGCACGCGCACGGTGGTCAGCCCGGCGGGACGGCGCACCTCCCCACCCCGCCAGTCGCCGTCGTTGCGCAGGTCGACGACCGTGCGGACGCCGTGGTTCGCGAGCGCCCGCCACCCGGCCGGGCTGAGGCGCTCGGGGGCGTCGGAGCGGACGAGGGCGCCCCAGCGCGTCTCGCGGCCGTCGGCGGTGCGCATGCCGCCCAGGTCGCGGACGTTGTGGCAGCCGTCCCAGTCGAGGTGCCGGTCTCGCGGGACGACGGCGTCTCCGGAGACAGCCGGTCCTCCGCGACCTCGGTCGTCACGTTGAGCGTCCATGTGCGGGCCTCCCGCTTTCTCGTCGTGCCGTCGCGGTGTTCACGGCGATCATGGCACCGCCGTTCTCGCGGTGGCCGCGCCGCCGCGGGGGGTGACGGCCGTTCTCACGGTGGCCGTGCCACCGCCGTGTGCGTGGCGATCGCGCCGCCGCCGTCCTCGCGGCGGCCGTTCCGCGTCAGGTCGCCGGGCCCGTGCCGCCGAGCACCGGAGGGCTCCCCGCGCACTCCGACGCGGCCCAGACCATCAGGTCCTCGATGTACAGGAGCATGTCCTCGGCGGTCTCACCCCAGCCGGTCGCGTCGCTCCACTGGAGGCTGAACACGGCGCCGGCGGGGCGGTGCAGGACGGTCATCATGTAGCGGGCGCCCAGCGGGCGGGGCGGTGAGAAGGTGACCACCCGGTCGTCCTCGTCGCCGGGGAACCCGTCGTCGCCCGCCGGCCACAGCGTGTTGAGGTCGTCCGCGACCCCCTCGTCCATGTAGCTGAACCGGGGGTAGGCCACCCCGGTCCTGTACAGGTCGCCGAGGATCTCCTCGCACATCCGTTCCGTGGCGTACGGGTCGGCGTTGGCGAACCGGTGACCGGACAGCTGCTGGGCGGCGCAGTCCGCCAGCGCCCCGCGGTACGCGGCCCCCGGGGAGCCGGCGGACGCAGCGGACACGGTGGACACGGCCGCCACGGCGGGCAGGAGCACGGGCATCGTCATGGTGGCCTTGCGCACCGACCGTCCCGACCCTGCGGAGAAGCGGTTCGCCGAGATCGCGAAGATCCCGGCCCGCGACGACCGCTCCACCGCGCAGACGGCGGCGCCGAAGGCGAGGAGGAAGGCGGCGGAGGGGGAGACGCCCGTCGCCCGCGCGATGGCCCCGGCCGCCCGTCCCGCGCGGCGGGACGCCAGCCAGCAGGAGCGGAACTCCCCCTGCCCGGACTCGCCGGCCGGTGCCTCGACGGCTCGCGACTCGCCGGGCTTCGACTCACCGAGCCGTGGCCCGTCGGACCATGCCCCGTCGAGGCTTGGCCCGCCAGGCTGGAACCCGCCGGGCCGTGACCCGCTGGGCTGGAACCCGCCGGGGCCGGGCCTTGGGCCGCCCGGTCGCCCGAGGAGGGCTCGCGAGGGTGCGAAGGGCACATGGCCGTCGAGCGCCTTGCCGATCTCGCCCAGCCGCCGCTCCCAGTGGCCCAGGGCCCGCCGCTGGTAGGCCAGCCCGGCGGGAGAGGTCTCGGCGAGCGCGACGTCGATCGGCTGCTCGACGGCGGGGCCGCCGGAGCCGAACGGCGCGTGGCCCGCGGCCCGCGCGCGGAGCGCGTGGTTCAGGTCGTCGCAGAGGACCCGCATCCCCCACGGGTCGATCGCGACGTGGTCGACGACGAGGTCGATCCGGCGCACGCGCCCACCGGCCGTGTCCAGGACGGCCCTGACGGGCCACTGCTCGCCGATCCTGAAGCAGGTGCGCCGCCACGGGGTGTCGAACCGCCGTCTGAAGGACGCCTCGTCCTCCATCACCTGGACCACCTCGTCCAGCCGGTCGTCGACCGGGCAGACGTACTGGCGGCTGTCCTCGCGGCCCGCGCGGCGGACCAGCGACCGCAGCCCCTCGTGCCGGGAGAGGACGTCGCGTACCGCCGCGACGACCCGGCCGGTGGGCAGGTCCCGCCCCGGTACGGCGGCGCAGATGTTGTCCTCGTAGGAGGTGTCGGTGTCGGTGGGAATCCACTGGACCCACTCGTGCTGGGCCCAGGTGAGCGGCCCGTCGCGCACCACCCTCGCGTCCGGAGACCAGCCGGGTCCGGTCATCAAAAGCCCCCGCCGTCGAATGTCGGAAATCTCTCCCGTCCGGAGACCGACAATGGTTCGGAAGGAACGCCGGGCGGAGGGAGAGAACGTCGTGGGCGAATGCCCGGACCGTGTCCGGCGCGATTCCGCGGGCCGCGCGATCCGCCCGTGAAGCCGCCCGCCGACAATGAATCAGACACTCCCGGTGTCGGCGCGGTCAACCTCCCGCCCCCGCCTCCGCCGCCTGGGCACCGGCAACTAGTGTCAGGCAACATGATGTCAGCGGCGCGCCCGGCGGCGGCCCGGACAGTTCGGAACGAAGTCAGCGCCTCCCGCGAAGGCGGTATCCATATCCGGGGATAAATGTCTACTCCTTGCGGATTTATGTTTTTATCTGACAGTCTTTTGTCGTGATTATGAGGAATCTCCTTTCGGGCTCGCGATCTGCCAGTGGGGAGGCCGTCATGAGAACGGCTCCCGCGCCTCTCCGTCGGGAGGTCTAGGCATGGACACGCTCGCGCGGGGGGACGCGCGGGACGGGATCACTCCCCGGCCCGATGGCATCCGCGAGCTGCCGCTCTCGTTCGGCCAGGAGCGCATGTGGTTCCTCGACCGGCTGGAACGGACCGGTGGTGGCGGCGCCCACAACGTCTTCATCGCCGAACGGCTCCGGGGACCGCTCGACCCGGACGCCCTGGAGTGGGCGCTCGCCGAGATCGTGTCAAGGCACGAGATCCTGCGGACCCGCTTTCCGAGCAGGGACGGCGCCCCCGTCCAGATCGTCGACGAGCCGCGCCCGACCGGCGACCGGCCGTACCTGAAGCTGCTGGACCTGTCGGATCTTCCCGAGGCGGATCGCGAGGCGCGGATCGTGCGGCTCGTCCGGGAGCAGATCGAGCGGCGGTTCGACCTGGCGGGCGAGCCGCCGCTCAGGGCAGGCCTGTTGCGCCTGTCCGAGCGGGAACACGCGATCTACGTCGTGTTCCACCACATCGCCGTGGACGGCTGGTCGGTCGGCGTGTTCGCGCGCGAGCTGACCACGCTGTACGAGGCGTTCCTCGCCGGTGACCGGCCGTCGCCGGCGCCGCTGCCGATCCAGTACGCGGACTTCGCGCTGTGGCAGCGCGAGAATCCGGACGACCTGGCGGACGAGCAGCTCGGCCACTGGCGGCGGAGGCTGGCCGACCCGCCGACGCTGGAGCTCCCGACGGACCGGCCGCGTCCCGCGGTCAGGACCTCCGAGGGCGGCTGCGCCCTGCTCCGGCTCCCCGCCGAACTGGCCGAAGGGGTCGACGGGCTCGCCCGGCGCACCCGCACCACGCCGTTCATGGTGCTGCTCGCCGTGTACCTCGTCCTGCTGTCGCGCCGCTCCGGCCAGGAGGACATCTGCGTCGGCACGCCGATCGCCGGGCGGGACAGGGACGAGCTGGAGCCGCTCATCGGGCTCTTCCTCAACACGCTGGTGATCCGCGGGGACCTGTCGGGCGACCCGACCTTCGGGGAACTGCTCGTCAGGGTCCGCCGCGCGGCCCTGCAGGCGTACACCAACGCGACCCTGCCCTTCGACCGGCTGGTGAGCGAGCTGAACGTCCCCAGGGACCTCAGCCGCACGCCCCTCTTCCAGGCCCAGCTCGTCCTGCACGACTATCAGGGCACCGCCCTCACCCTGCCCGGCGTCACCACCGAAGCGGTCGACCTGGGCGACGCGCGGTCGGCGAAGTTCGACCTGTCGCTGGAGTTCGGGCGGCGGGACGGCGACCTCGAACTCTCCCTCGTCTACAGCACCGCCCTGTTCGACCACGCCACGGCCGAGCGGATGGCGGCGCACGTCGCGGCCATGCTGCGCAGGGCCGTCGCGGACCCCGGCACGCGGCTGTCGGAGCTGGGCCTCCCCCCGGAGGCCGAACGCGAGCTGGCCCTCACCACCTGGAACGACACCGCCGCCCCGCGTCCGGAGACCACCCTCCACGACCTGGTCGCGGGCGAGCCCGGGGCGGTCGCGGCCACGTGCGGGGGGCGGAGCCTGACGTACGCGGAACTGGAGACGAGCGTCAACCGGCTCGCCAACCGGCTGCGGCGCGAGGGCGTGCGGCCCGGGGCCGTCGTGGCCGTGTGCGCCACCCGCTCGCTGGAGACGCTGGTCGCGCTGCTGTCCGTGATGAGGGCGGGCGGCGCCTACCTGCCGCTCGACCCGGACTACCCCGCCGAGCGCCTCGCCTTCGTCCTGCGCGACTCGGGCGCGGAACTGCTCCTCACCGAGGAGAGCGTGCGCGGACGGCTTCCCGAGGACGCCGGGAGCACCGGGACCGCCGGGACCGCCGGAAGCGCCGAAGACACGGGAAGCACCGGGAGCACCGAGGACGCGGGAAGCGTGGGGAGCACCGGGAGCACACCGCGGGTCCTGCTCATCGAGGACCCACTGGCGTTCGCCGGTGAGCCCGGCACGCCTCCCGCGCCGCTCGCGACGCCGGACGACCTCGCGTACGTGATCTACACGTCGGGTTCGACGGGCCGCCCCAAGGGGGTCGCGATCGAGCACCGCGCCGTGGTCAACCTGCTGCTCGCGATGAAGGACCTGCTCGGCGCCGGACCCGGCCACGTCTGGCTCGCGCTCACCTCCCTGTCGTTCGACATCTCCGTCCTGGAGTTCTTCCTCCCGCTGGTCAGCGGCGGCCGGGTGGTCGTCGCGGGCAGCGCGGAGGCGCCGGACGCGCTCGCGCTGGTGAGGCTCGCCGCCGCGCACGGCGTGACGCACGTCCAGGCCACGCCGTCGGGCTGGCGGGCGCTCCTCGACGCGGGATTCGACGGGCCGGGGATCACCGCCCTGACCGGGGGCGAGGCGCTGCCGCCCGCCCTCGCCCGCGCGCTGCGAGGGCGCGTCCGGGCGATGTGGAACGTGTACGGGCCCACCGAGACGACGATCTGGTCCACCCACGAGCCGGTGCCCGCCGAGCCCGGGGCGGTGTCGATCGGCAGGCCGCTGGACAACACCCGTGTGCACGTGCTCGACGAGAGGTTCGACCCGGTACCCGTCGGAGTGTTCGGCGAGCTGTTCATCGCGGGGACGGGGCTGGCCCGGGGTTACCTGAACCGGCCGGGCCTCACCGCCGAACGCTTCCTGCCCGACCCGTTCGGCCCCCCGGGGTCGCGTCTGTACCGGACCGGCGACCGGGTGAGATGGCTGGCGGACGGGCGGCTGGAATTCCTCGGCCGGGCCGACGGCCAGGTGAAGCTGCGAGGCCACCGCATCGAGCTGGGCGAGGTCGAGGCCGTCCTGGAGACCCACCCGTGGGTCTCCCGCGCGGTCGCCGCGATCGTCGACGACACACTGGTGGCGTACGTGGTCGGGGTCTCGCCCGCCGCCGGTGAACCGGACCTCCAGGGCTTCCAGGACCTCGCGGACGTCGCAGCCTCCGCGGACCTCGTGGATCTCGCGGACCTCCGGGAGCACGTCGCGCGGTCGCTGCCCGCGATCATGGTGCCCGCGGTCGTGGTGACGCTGCCCGCGCTGCCCCTCACCCCGAACGGCAAGGTCGACCGCAAGGCGCTCCCCGCGCCCGGCAGGCCGTCCGCCGGGCACGGCCGCCCGCCGGAGAGCGACCTGGAACGGCGGGTGGCCGGAATCTTCGCCGAGGTGCTCGGCGTGGACGTCGGCCTGCTCGGCGCCGACGACGACTTCTTCGGCCTGGGCGGGCACTCGCTGCTCGCGGTCAAGGTCACCGCGCGGATCGCGGCGACGCTCGGCGTGGAGGTGCCCGTCAGGGAGCTGTTCGGCCGGCCGACGATCGCCGGGTTCGCCGAGGCCGTCGGCGCCGCCGCGTCCGGCCCCGAGGACGACCGCGACGGCCGTGCCGTCCCGCCGCGTCCGCGCCCCGACGGTGCGCCGCTCGTGCTCTCGCCCGCGCAGGAGCGGCTCTGGCTCATGCACCGGCTCGATCCGGACGACGCGGCGTACAACATGTTCACCGTCTGGCGCCTGCGCGGCGATCTCGACACCGCCGCGCTGGAACACGCTCTCCGGGACCTGGCGGCGCGGCACGAGACCCTGCGCACCCGCTACCCGGAGGTGGACGGCGGGCCGGTCGCGATCACCGACCCCGCGACCGGTCCGCTGGTCGAGCACATCGACCTCACCGACCTCACCGACCAGGACCCCGCGGAGAGGGAGCGGGAGGCGCGGAGGCTGGTCGCGGAGCGGACCAACGCCCCCTTCGACCTCACGGGCCCGCCCCCGTTCCGGGTGAGCCTGCTGCGCCTGGCAGAGCACGACCACGTGTTCTGCCTCACCCTCCACCACATCGCGGGCGACGGCTGGTCGCTCAACGTCCTCGCCGACGACCTGGCCGCCCTGTACACCGCGCGCCGGGACGGGACCGGCCCCGGCCTCGCCGAGCCGCCGATCACGTACGGGGACATCGCGTTCTGGCAGCGGGGCCACGACGACGGGGCGGCGCTCGGCTACTGGCGCGAGCGGCTCGCCGACCCTCCCGTGCTGGAGTTGCCGCTCGACCACCCCCGTCCGCTGGTCTCCGCCCACACCGGGGGATTCCACCCCTTCCGGCTGCCCGCCGACCTCGCCGCGCGGCTGGAGGAGGTGGCCCAGGAGTGCGGGGCGACCCTCTTCATGGTGCTGCTCGCCGCGTACCAGGTGCTGCTGGCCCGCCACACCGGCCAGGACGACATCATGGTCGGCTCCTCCTACGCGGGGCGGGACCGCGTCGAGCTGGAGCCGGTCGTCGGCTATCTCGCCACCACCCTGGTCCTCCGGGGCGACCTGTCGGGAGACCCCTCCTTCACCGACCTCGTGGGCCGTACGCGGAAGATCCTGCTGGAGGCGATGGCCCACCAGGAGGTGCCGTTCGAGAAGCTCGCGACGGAGCTGGAGGTGGAGCGCGGCCTGAGCCGCACGCCGCTCTTCCGGACCATGGCCATCCTGCACAGCCAGGACGACGGCACCAGGGACTCCCTCGCCGACCTGGACCTGGAGTTCTTCGACGCCGGGTACCGGCAGGCCAAGTTCGACCTCATGCTGGAGATGTGGCGGGACGACGACGGGCTCTTCCTGGTGCTCGGCTACGACGCCGAGCTGTTCGAGGCCGAGACCGCCGCCCGCCTCGCGGGCCGGTTCGCCGTACTGTGCCGCGCGATCGCCGCCGACCCCCGCCGGTCCCTCTCCGCGCTGCCGCTGCGCACCGACGAGGACGACGCCCGGCTGCGCGTCCACGAGGAGGCGACGGCCCACGTCCCGGGCCCCCTCGTGCCGGACCTCGTCGCGGAGGCGACCGCCTCGCACGCGGACGCGACCGCGGTGGGCTGCGGCGACGAGACGCTGACCTACGCGGGCCTGGAGCGCCGCGTCGCCTCACTGGCCGCGCTGCTCCGGCGCCGCGGTGTCGTACGGGAGACGGTCGTCGCGGTCCTCGCGGACCGGTCGATCGACGTCGTCGCGGCACTGCTCGCCGTGTGGCGCGCCGGTGGCGCCTACCTGCCCGTCGATCCCGAACTCCCGGCGGAACGGGTCGGGACGATCCTGTCCGGCAGCGGGGCCGCCCTCCTGGTGACGACCCGCCGCCCCGAGGGTCCGCCACCGGTGGACGTCCCGGTGCTGGTCCTGGACGACCCGCGGCCCGGGGAGCTCGAAGAGAGCCCGCATCTCGTCGGCGGGGACGACGCCGCGTACGTGATCTACACCTCGGGGTCCACCGGGCAGCCCAAGGGCGTGGTGGTGGAGCACCGGGCCCTGGCCGACCGGGTGGCCTGGATGAGGGAGGCGTACGGGCTGGGGCCGGGAGACCGCGTGGTCCAGTTCGCGGCGCTCGGCTTCGACGCGCACGCCGAGGAGATCTATCCCGCGCTCGCCTCGGGAGCGGCCCTCGAACTCCTGTCGGGCGGCGCGGTCACCCTTCCCGAGGTGCTCGCCGGGCCCCGGGGACGCGAGGTGACCGTGCTGGACCTGCCGACCGCCTACTGGCACCGGCTGGTCGACCAGATCGACGACGTGGCCTGGCCGGAACGGCTGCGGCTGGTCATCCTCGGCGGCGAGCAGGCGCACGCGGAGGCCGTGGCCCGCTGGCGGGAGCGGTTCGGCGACCGGGTCCGGCTGGTCAACACCTACGGGCCCACCGAGGCCACGATCATCGCCACCGCGGCCGACCTCGGCCCCGCCGACACCGAGGGACGCCCGCCGATCGGACGGCCGGTCGGCGGCACCCTGGCGGTCGTCGCCGACCCTCGCGGCCCCCGCGGCCACCACGAGCCGCACGAGCCGCACGGGGTCCCGGGAGACCTCCTTCGCGCGACGCCCGGCCTTCCGTACAGCGCCTCGGTAGAGCGTCTCCGTCGCGTGCCGCCCGGTGTCCCGGGGGAGCTGCTCCTCGGCGGGGCGGGGCTCGCCAGGGGCTATCTCGGCCGTCCGGACCTGACCGCCGAGCGCTTCCTCGACGATCCGGAGGTGGGGCGGCTCTACCGCACCGGGGACCTGGTCCGGTGGCGCGCGGACGGCCTGCTGGAGTTCCTGGGCCGCGTCGACGACCAGATGAAGGTGCGAGGGTTCAGGATCGAGCCCGCCGAGATCGAGGGACGCCTCCTCGCCCACCCGGGCGTGCGGCAGGCGGCGGTGACCGCCCGCGAGGACAGGCTGGTCGCCTACGTCGCGGGTTCCGCCGACCCGGCGGAGCTCCGGCGCGACCTCGCGGTGGCGCTCCCGCCCTACATGGTTCCCGACGTCTGGGTGACCCTGGACGAGCTGCCGGTGACCACCGGAGGGAAGATCGACCGCCGCGCGCTTCCCGCGCCCGGCTTCGACCCCGCCGAGGACCGGCCCTTCGTGGAGCCGAGGAACGACGCCGAGTTCCTCGTGGCGGGCGTCTGGCAGGAGGTGCTGGGGGTCGGCAAGGTCGGCGCGTTCGACGACTTCTTCGCGCTGGGCGGCCACTCGCTGCTCGCCGTGCGCGTCGGCTCCCGCCTGCGCAAGGCCGCCGGGATCGACGTCCCCGTCCGCGAGCTCTTCAGGAACCGTACGGTGGCCGACCTCGCGGTCGTGGTGGAGCGGATCCTGATGGAGGAGCTGTCCGCGCTGACGGACGAGGAGGTCGCCCGGATGCTCGGCACGGACGGTTCCTGACCACCTCACCCCGCTCACTCCCGCTCACCCCGGCCCGCCCCCGTGACGACCGGTGGGCCGGGGAGAACCTGACGCCCTCCCGGGCCCGGAACCCGGGGGTCTCCCACTGGAGGTATCGCATGATTCACCCAGACATCGCCGGTTCAGCCGGTTCAGCCGGTTCGGCCGGCCCGGCCGGTCAGGCTGGTCTGGCCGGTCAGGCTGGTCTGGCCGGCCCGGTGGAGCCCGCCGGTCCCGCCGTCGCCGCTGTTCCCACCGGGCGGACCGCGGTGGCCGAGCGGGCCGAGGCGACGACGGGGGAGGGCGCCCCCCTTTCCGGGGACTCCCTCAGGCTCTGGCTGGCCGAGGCCCTGTCCACGGCGTGTGACGGGGAGATCTCCGCCCGGGAGATCCTCGATTCCGACAGCTCGTTCGTCGCCATGGGGATCACCTCGATCGCGACGATCCGCCTGGTCGACGCCATCGAGGCGGAGCTGGACATCATGATCGACTTTGGCGGTGACACCTGGTTCCTCCAGGACCTGGACGCCCTGACCACCTACCTGGCCGACCTCCCCCGCCCCTGAGGTGTCCTCGGGGCCCGTTCCTCACCCACCTTGAGCGCGTCCTGTGGGACGCGCCCCTCACCCGCCCTTGAGTGTCCTTTGGGGGACGCGGCCCTCACCCGCTGCTGAGAGGACCGTCATCGGACGCGAGCCCGGCACCCCGCCGGTGTCCCGTCCGGCCGGGGTACCTTCCCGCGCCCGGCCCGGGTCCTCCCGCCCGCGTACCGCCCGCGTTCCCCTCGGGGTCCTGACGCGGCTCTGCCACCGTCAGGGGCGACCCGTGCGGCCGAGGGCGATCCTGGTGGTCTCCTCGGGGTACGGCGACAGGCGTACGGCGTCGTCGGGGGACAGGGATCCCGCCGTCACCCGCTCGCAGAGACGGGCCAGGGCGGAGATCTCCGCGTGCTGGGCGACCACGAACGCGCGGTCGACCGGGTCGCCGTGACCGGGCACGACGACCGTGCCACCACTGCCGGGGGCGGGGGCGGCCGCGCCGCCGTGACCGCCGTCGGGCAGGTCGGGCAGGTCGAGCAGCCCGGCGACAGTGTCGGGCCATTCGAGGGGATAGGCGTCCTCGTAGGCGGGCGGCGCGCCGTTCTCCACCAGGTCCCCGGCGAAGACCACCCCGGCGTCCGGAACGTGGACGACCAGATCGTTGCCCGAGTGGCCGCGTCCGAGGTGGGCCAGGACGATCGGGCGGCCCCCGACGACCAGCCGTGCCCGGTCGGTGACGAGGTGGTCCGGTGGCACGATCTCGGTCCTCGCGATGTCGTCGGCGATGTCCGCGCGCCCCAGATCCCGGTAGTACCGTGCCCACTCGTCCCTGGCCCGGCCGCCGTTCTCCAGCAGGTCGGCGCGGCAGTCCTCGTGCGCCCAGACGGGGCGGCCGAGGAACGGCCGGGTGCCGAAGCTGTGGTCGAAGTGCGAGTGGGTGATCGCCACCGTCCACGGGTCACGGGTGACGCGCCTGACCTCCGCGAGCAGCTCCGCCCCCTGCCGCTCGTCCCCCCGGGTGTCGACCACCAGGCAGCCGCCGTCGCCCATGACCAGCCCCACCGACAGGTCCAGCTCGGCGTACCGCCGCACCAGCACCCGGTCCGCCACCTCGACCCATCGACCTTCCACGGGTCGTATTCTCGCCGATCCCGATCCCGATCCCGATCCCGATCCCGATCCCGATCCCGATCCCGATCCCGATCCCGATCCCCGAGGTCGGCCGAGGCGACCGGGCACACCGGAGGAACGTCCGCCGCGCGTCCTCCCGGTTCTCGCCTCCAGGCTCTCGTCCGTCCGTCTCCCGTCTCCGCCCCCGGCCCCCGCTCTCCGTCCCCTCCCCGGGGACCGTTCAGCCCCGCAGGTACGTCACCACCGCCAGCACCCGGCGATGGTCGTCCTCGGCCGGTGGCAGGTCGAGCTTGGTCAGGATGTTGCCGATGTGCTTGCCGACCGCGGCCTCCGACACCACCAGGGCTCTGGCGATCGCCGCGTTGGACCGGCCCTCGGCCATCAGGGCGAGCACCTCACGCTCGCGGGGGGAGAGCCGTTCCAGCGGATCACGGCGGCGGCGCAGCAGTTGCCTGACCACCTCGGGGTCCACGATCGTCCCGCCGCGGGCCACCTCGCACAGCGCGTCGACGAACTCCTCCACGTCGCCGACCCGGTCCTTGAGCAGGTAGCCGACCCCGGTGCCGTCACCGGAGTCCAGCAACTCGGCCGCGTAGGTCTGCTCGACGTACTGGCTCAGCACCAGCACGGGCAGGCGCGGGTCCGCCGCGCGGAGCGCGACCGCGGCCCTGAGGCCCTCGTCGGCGAAGCCGGGCGGCATCCGCACGTCGGTCACGACG
The DNA here is from genome assembly GCF_042428775.1 of Streptosporangium vulgare. NCBI lineage: Bacteria > Bacillati > Actinomycetota > Actinomycetes > Streptosporangiales > Streptosporangiaceae > Streptosporangium > Streptosporangium vulgare. Next base: position 394,341 of record NZ_JBHMBS010000003.1, read on the forward strand.
ATGTCGGGGGCGTGCTCGCGCACCGCCTCCACGAGCCCCGTGGCGTCACCGGCCGTGGCCACCACCCGGTGCCCGAAGCGGGCGAGCAGCTCGGCCAGCCCGGCGCGGAGCAGTACGCCGTCCTCGGCGAGGACTACCTTGAGGGATCGATCGGGGTGCACGGGATCTCCACGCGTAGCAGGGTCGGCCCGCCGGGCGGGCTGGAAAGCACCAGTCTGCCGTCGACGACCGAGACGCGGTCGGCCAGCCCGGCCAGTCCGCTCCCCTTCACGGCGTCGGCGCCGCCCACGCCGTCGTCACCGATCTCCACGACGAGGCGGGCGCCGTCCATCCGCCCGGTGACCGTGGCCCGCCGGGCCTCGCTGTGCCGGGCCACGTTCGCCAGCGCCTCGCACACCACGAAGTACGCGGTGGCCTCCACCACCTCGGGCAACCGCGCGGGAAGCGTCATGACGACCTCCACGGGTACGGGGGAGCGATCGGCGACGTCGGCCACGGCGGCGGGCAGCCCCCGGTCGGTGAGGATCTGCGGGTGGATCCCCCTGATCAGGTCGCGGATCTCGGCCAGCGCGAGCTTCGCCTGCTCGTGCGCCCTGCCGACGAGCTCGGCCGTCTCGTCCCCCCGGGTGATCCTGGCCAGGCCGAGCGTCATGGTCAGCGAGACCAGCCGCTGTTGGGCGCCGTCGTGCAGGTCCCGCTCGATCCTGCGGCGTTCGGCCTCGAAGGCCGAGACCAGCCGGGACCTGGACCGGGTCAGCTCGACGACCCGCCTGGACTCGTCGCTCTGCCGGGGACCGAGCAGCGCGCGGGCCACCAGCCCGTGCAGCACCGCGAGCGCCGTCAGCGGGTACGAGAACAGCACGAGTAGGACGACCCCGAGCAGTGCCGCGAGGAACGCCTCTGGGTAACCGCTGATCAGCCAGAACTTGAGCAGTCTCACCTCCCCGTCCTCCTGCACGGCGACGGGGGCGTACATGGCCAGCGCCGGACCGGCGACCCCGTACACCAGGGCGATCAGCTCCATCGGCCAGAGCACGGTGACCAGCAGGCCGGTGTAGGCCAGCTCCCGCCAGGTGGCCTGCTCACCGAAGCGCAGCCGCGCCCACGCGCGCAGACCCGGCCGGTCGGGCTCGCGGTGTGGCGACTCCACCGGCTCCGAGTCGATGATCCCCAGGCGGCGGCGCTCCAGCGCGGCCACCGGTATCCCGCTGAACCCCAGCGCCACCATGAACGGTATGCCCACCACCACCAGCGTCAGCACCGCGCCGACGGCCAGGCAGACCAGGACCACGACGAGCGTGACCGCGCCGACGAGGACGCTCGTCAGCAGGTACGCCACCGAGCGCCACGGCCACCACGTGGCGAGCAGGTTCCATCGGGTGAGTGCCTGCCAGGCCGCCCGCGATCGCATCAACCGACAGTACGGCCCGTGCGGGCATGCCTCCACCTGGCCTGGTCTACTCCGGAGGTATGGCCAGGCATACCCGGAAGACTAGGGTCCGGCGCCCTGCGGGCCGCATCCCCGCGGCTGTCTGATGGGAGCCATGAACAAGACGGCGGCACCCGCGGACCTGCGGACGTTTCTGACGGCGGCGGTGCGCAGGCAGCGCGTGGTGGGCGCGATCGCCCCGAGTTCCCCGGCGCTGGGCAGGGCGCTCAGCGCGGTGGTCCCCGCGCTGGGCCCGTCGGTGGTCGTGGAACTGGGGGCCGGCACCGGTCCGGTCAGCGAGGCCATCCGGGCGCGGCTGGCCCCGGGATCCCGCCAGCTGGCGGTGGAGATCGACCCCGGCATGGCCGCGCACCTGCGCCGGACGAAACCCTGGGTGGAGACGATCGAGGGCGACGCCGCCGACCTCGGCGAGCTCCTGGCCGGTGCCGGGGTCGACCGGGTGGACGCGGTCGTCAGCACGCTGCCCTGGTCGCTGTTCCCCGGCGAGCGGCAGGAGCGGATCCTGGCGGGCGTCGGCCGGGCGCTCGCGCCGTCCGGGGCGTTCACGACCGTCACCTACCTGTCCGCCCTGCCGCTCGCCGGGGCCAGGGCCCTGCGCCTGCGGTTGCGGTCGGCCTTCGACGAGGTGCTGACCACCGGGCCCGTCTGGCGGAACCTGCCTCCCGGGGTGGCGTACGTGTGCCGCAGGCCGATAGTCCGCTAGTCCCCGCCTGGCCTGCCCGGCCACGGGCCGGACGGGCCGCCCGCGAGATCGGGGCTGTCACCTCCGCGGCGGCCACGAACCCCTCAGCCCAGGACCCGGCCGACCATCCGCGCGTACATCCGTCCAGGGCTCGGCACCGACGACGGGTGCAGGAAGCCGGGAAGCATCGGCAGGTCCACCGCGAAGGGCTGCAGCCGCTCGTAGAGGACGTCGGCGCCCGAGGGGCGGTTGTCGGGATCCTTCTCCAGCAGGTCGGCCACGAGGCGGTTCAGCTCGTCCGGGACGCCGGGCACCTCCGGCGGGCGTTCCTTCACCTGGCGCTCGAACACGGCGTACTCGGTGGGGCCGGTGAACAGCTGGCGGCCCGTCAGCATCTCGTGGATCACGCACCCGAGGGCGTAGAGGTCGCTGCGGGGGCCGGACAGGCCGCGCTGGATCTGCTCGGGCGCCATGTACGACGGGGTGCCGAGGATCTGGCCCACCCTGGTGAACTGGGTCGAGCCGGACTCGCGGAGCACGGCCAGGCCGAAGTCGAGGACCTTCACGCTCCCGTCGGGGCAGAGCATCAGGTTGGTCGGCTTCAGGTCGCGGTGGTAGATGGACAGCGCGTGGGCGGCCGTCAGCACCGCGCAGGCCTGGGCGGCGATCGCCGCGGCCCAGGGCACCGGGAGCGGGCCGTGCTCGCTGACCACGTCGGCCACGGTGACGCCCTCGATGAACTGCATCACCTGGAACAGCCGCTGGTCGAAGGTGCCGAAGTCGTACAGCACCGGGGCGCCGGGGTGCTCCAGCCTGGCCAGGATGCGGGCCTCGCGCAGGAAGCGCCGCTTCAGCTCCTCGTCGGGGCCGGTGAGGAACTTCAGGAACTTGACGGCCACCCTGCGGTCGAGATGCTTGTCGTGACCGCCGTAGACGGCTCCCATGCCTCCCTGTCCGAGAGGAAGGTCGTCGAGCACGTATCGGTCGCCGATGACCATCGACCCTCCCATGGACCTGCGGGCGTCACGCCCCTTGGTCGCACGGCCGGAGATGACCGTCGACCAGTCCGTCAAAGCCTAGCCGGAGCAGCGTTTCCCCCAGCGTCCGTGTTTCGCGCAGTCTGTCCTCCAGCGCGAACAGCTCACGGAAGGCCGTACCGTACATCCGCTGGTCGGACAGGGGCAGCATGGGCACCCGCGCCCGTCGCACGTCGAGGCGGCTGGAGCTGGGATGGATCCTCGCCGCGTCGGCCGAGCGCAGGAACCCGGCCAGGAACCCGGAGTCGAGCCGCTGCGGGTCGACCCGGTAGAGCGTGAGCTGCGGGCCGAGCGCCGCGCCGCTGTGGGTGATCACCCTGACCGCGCCCAGCGCGGTGGTCACCACGTCACCCGGCCTGATCATGACCAGGGCCGGGTCGAGGGTCGTGCGGCCCGAGGGCGGTGCGCCCGCCGCGGTGTCGTCGGCGGTCAGCACCGGAAGCGGGCCCTCGTCCGCGGACATCCTCGCCGGTGCCTGCAGGATCGTGATCAGCCCCGCCTTGGCCAGCTCGCCGACCGTGGTGGTCGGCAGGTCCTGCCGCTCGGCGAGCGGCTGGAGGGCGGGAGTGGCGTCCGGCAGCAGGGCCGAGGTCTCCTTGAACCTGGTCAGGGCGTCGGTGAAGTCGCGCAGGAAGTCGAGGCCGCCGTGCTGGGGGCGGTGCCTGGACGGGGTGAGGTCGACCTCGTCGTCGAGCAGGTCGATGATCCGCACCGTCCGGCTCTCGCCGGACAGCTCGGCCTCCGGGTCCGCCACGTACGCGCGCCAGGCGGGCTCCACGATCGACAGGTCCTCGGCGGCGTCCACCACCAGCAGCTGGGACGGCGGACGCCCGCCGTCGGGCCTGCGGAGCATCCACAGGTCGGGGCCGCCGGGCGCCAGCGTCACCACGGCCCGCAGCGCCCCGGCCCGGAGCAGGTTGCCGCGGATCCGCTTGCCGGGACGGCGGCTCGCGGCGGCGGCGGGCATCAGGATCGCCACCAGGCCGCCCGGCCTCACCCGGGCCAGGCAGTGCTGCACCCAGGCCAGCTCCGACTCCCCGCGCGGCGGCAACCCGTACTCCCAGCGCGGGTCGCCGGCGAGCTCCTCGTGTCCCCAGACCCGCTCGTTGAACGGCGGGTCGCAGACCACGGCGTCGGCGAGCTCACCGGCCAGGCCGTCCTCGCGCAGGGAGTCACCGGCGACGATCCGCGCCTCGGCGCCGCGCAGCAGCACGCGTACGGCGGTGAGCAGCGCGTTCGTCTCGTTGATCTCCTGCCCCATCAGGACGGTCTTCCGTCCCGCCGGGGCGCTCGTCTCCCGGTCCTTCGAGGCGTTCGTGAAAACGGCCTTCGAAGTGGCCTCCGAAGCGGCTTCCCGAGCGTTCTTCGGAGCGCCCGCCTTCGGAGCGCCCGCCAGGGAGGCGGCGCCCAGCAGGAGCGTCCCGACGCCGCACGCGGGGTCGAGGACGACGCCCCCGTCCCCGGCCGCGAGCCGGACCATGAGCGCGGCCACGTCGTCCCTGGTGACCGGGAGCTGGCGGGAGTGGGCCTCGGCGTAACGCCCGAACAGGAACTCGAAGACCTCCAGGGGGCCGTGCTCGGCGGCGAGCTCGGCGACCAGCCGGACGAGGGCCAGGTCGTCCAGGCGGAGATCGGCGGAGCCGGGCAGATCCGTCGTCACCCCGGCCACGCGGGTGAGAGACTTCGTACCATGATCACGCCAGGCGGCAGGCTCGCGGCGCAGGAACAGCAGGAACGCGCCGACCCTGGCCACCAGCTCGCCCAGCCTGAGGTCGTCGACCGAGGTGCGCATCCGCTGCCAGACCAGGTCGCCGAGCGAGACCTCGAAGGACTTGCCGTTCGCGCGCAACCACACGGCGATCTCGGGCAGGGCGAACAGCGGGCTGGAGGCGGTGCCGCCCACCGGCTGGGGAAAGTCCTCGTGACGGCGGCGCCAGTTGCTCACCGCTGCCCTGCCGACCCCGGCGAGCCGGGCGATGTCGCCCGCGTTCACGGTGATCTCCTGGCTCTCCTCCATGGTGGGCCACAGTAGTTGACTGTGCCGCAACGGTCTACAACGACTTTGCTTGTGAAGTGCTTCAACCAATGATTTACTGCCCTCATGGCACTGAACCAACCACTTGCACTGCGCTACGCGGCCCGCTCCGACGTGGGGGTCCGCCGTGAGGCCAACGAGGACTCGGGCTACGCGAGCGCGCGCCTGCTCGCCATAGCCGACGGCATGGGTGGTCACGCGGGTGGAGAGGTCGCCAGCTCACTTGCCGTCACCGCGATGGCGAAGCTGGACGACACCCTGCCCTCCGGCGGTGTCGACCTGCTCGCCGCGCTCAAGGACGCCGCCAAGGAGGTGAACCACACGCTGCGCGACATGAGCGAGCAGGACCCCACGCTCCGCGGCATGGGCACCACCCTGACCGCGATGCTCTGGGACGGCGCCACCTTCGCCCTCGCCCACGTCGGGGACTCCCGGGCCTACATGCTGCGCGACGGCGCCCTCTACCAGATCACCCACGACCACACCCTGGTCCAGTCGCTGGTGGACGAGGGGCGGATCACCCCTGAGCAGGCCGCCGAGCACCCGCGCCGGTCGATGGTGCTGCGGGTCCTCGAGGGCACCGGCGACGGCGAGCTGGACCTGTCGTTGCGCGAGGCCTACCCGGAGGACCGCTACCTGCTCTGCTCCGACGGCCTGACCGCCGTGGTCGGTCCCGAGACCCTGTTCAACACGCTGACCGAGATCTCCGACCCCGACGAGGCCGCCCGCTGGCTCATCGACCTGGCCAACCGGGGCGGCGGCCCCGACAACATCACCTGCGTCGTGGCCGACTTCGGGGCGCCCACCGACGCGGCCCCGGCGGGCCCGACCATCGTGGGCGCCGCGGTCGAGCGGAGACTCTCCCTCTGACGACCCCCGCCGACCACCCCTCTGACCCCACGGCCCGGTCCCCGGGTCCCGCCCGCACGATCCCGCGCCGGTCCGCAGCCGGCCCGGAGCCCACGCGGCCGACCCGTGGCCGACACGCGGCCGAACCCGTTGCCGACAGGTGGCCCACACATGGCCGACGCGGCGTCGGCGGACGTCAGCGGGTACGGGCGGGAATCGCGAGGAGGTCATGCCCCTCCGGCACTCACCAGGTCTCGCCGGTGATGCGCTCGTACGCCTCGATGTAGCGCGCCCGGGTGACCTCCACGACCTCGGCGGGCACCTCCGGGGCGGGCTCCTTCTTGTCCCAGCCCGTGCCGGTGGCCCAGTCGCGCACGTACTGCTTGTCGAAGGAGAACTGCGCGTGGCCGGGTTCCCACCGGTCGGCGGGCCAGAAGCGGGAGGAGTCGGAGGTCAGCACCTCGTCGCCGAGCACGAGCGTGCCGTCGGCGGCCCGGCCCAGCTCGATCTTGGTGTCGGCGATGATGACGCCCCGCTCCGCGGCGAGCTCGGAGCCGCGTCGGTAGACCTCCAGCGTGATCCGCCTGAACTCCTCGGCGGCCTCCGCGCCCTCCAGGGCGACGACCTCCTCGAAGGAGATGGGCTCGTCGTGCTGCCCGAGCGGCGCCTTGGTGCTCGGGGTGAAGATCGGCTCGGGGAGCTTGGAGCCGTCGACCAGTCCGGGGGGCAGCGGCACGCCCGAGACCGACCCGTGCGCCCGGTACTCCTTCAGCCCGCTGCCGGTCAGGTAGCCGCGCGCGATGCACTCGACCTGCACCATCTCCAGCCTCCGGCACCGCACCGCACGCCCCTCGAACTCGGCGGGCACGTCGGTCGCCGAGATCACGTGGTTGGGCACGATGTCGGCGAGCTGCTCGAACCACCACAGCGACAGCCGCGTGAGGATCTTCCCCTTGTCGGGGATCGGGGTGGGCAGGATCACGTCGTACACCGACACCCGGTCGGACGCCACGAGGACGATGTCCCCGCGATCCTCGTAGACGTCGCGGACCTTCCCGGAATGAAGAAGCTTCACTGCGTTCCTTGCTCTCGCTCGACCCGGCGGCCGTCTGCGGGCCCCCGGTCGCTGACCGACACCTGCTCACCGTATTCGACACCCGGCGGCGGCCCGCGCCCGCCCTGCCGGACGGCCGGCCCCGCCTCCGTCGTCGCGCCGGGCTCACCGGGGCGCCGCGCTCAACTCCGCAGCAGGTCGGCGAGGACCACGGCCTCGCTGATGTCGGCCTGCCTGGTCGCGGTCAGGAGCGTCACCGTCCGGCTCCTCGCCATCTCCCGCAGGTGCTCCAGCGCGGCGGCCCGCTCGGGATCCTTCAGCTCGGCCCGGTAGCGGCGGCCGAACTCCTCGAACCTGGCCGGATCGTGGCCGTACCACGTGCGCAGCTCGGTCGAGGGCGCCACCGCCTTGCACCACTCCTCCAGGTGCGCCTTCTCCTTGGACAGCCCGCGCGGCCAGATCCGGTCGACCAGCACCCGGGCGCCGTCCTGGGGCGACGGCTCCTCGTAGACCCGGCGCACCTGTACCTCTGGTTTGACAGCCATACGGTGACCATTCCCAGACAACCGGTGACGGCAGCCACAGGTGGTGGCAAATGTCGGTGTCGAACGGGTCGAGGCCGGCGGTTCCGAACGACGGCCGCCGCCCCGGACGCGCCTGCTCGGCGCTGCGGCCCTCCGTGCCGGCGATGCCGATCGTGCCGGTCGAGCCGCGCAGGCCGAAGCCGTACCGGTACTCCTGCCGCGCCTTCGGGGTCGTGAGCACGTCACCGTTGCCGCCGTTGTCACCGGTGAGGTCGCGGAGCGGGCCGGCGGCGGCCGGGCGGGCCGCCGGGTCCTTGGCCAGGCAGACCGACACCAGCCGGCGCAGCGGGCCGGGCACGCCGGAGACGTCGGGCTCGCCCGACAGGATCGCGTGCAGGACCGGTTCGTCGAGTGAGGGGCCCGGCACGTACTCGCTGACGATGTACGGCCGCCCGTCCGCCACCCCGGTCGCGATGACCCTGGCCGTGCAGAACGCGGCCACGCTCGCCGCGACCTCCGCCTCACGCAGGAAGCGGCGCCGGATCACCGGATCGGCCGCCGGCCGGGCGTGCAGCACCTTGATCGCCACCAGTGCCCCGCCGGGCGATTCCCCCAGGTAGACCGTGCCCTGCCCGCCCTCGCCGAGCAGCCACGAGACCCGGTGGTCACCGATCCGCCCCGGCGTTCCGGACCCCGGCCCGCGAGGACCCGTCACCGCTCACCCCGCACCATCAGATGATCTTCTTGTGTCGCGCACAGGCTGCTCCGGCGATCCTCGCGGCGCCGGGAAACGCCGACACTTCGTATAGGCCTCCAACTAAGACGTCACGGCTCGGGGGACAGGCGGTCGGCGGCGTGTTCGATGGCGGTGCTCACCCGGTCGGCCAGCAGGCCGACCGCGCCGACCGCGCGGGTCATCGGGTCGTCCTCGGCGCCACCGAGGGCCTGGGACCGCAGGTAGGCGGCCTTCACCTCGGCCCACCGCGCGGCCTGTACGGGGGTCATGGTGCCGCGCAGCTCGGCCAGTTTGAGCAGGTTGGCCTCCGCGCCCGAGGTGAGGGTCTGGGCCTCGCCGAGGTAGTGGTCGTCGATCACGGCCTCCAGCTCGGCGTCGTTCATCACCGGGACGACCCGGGCCGCGAGCTTGTTCATGTTCCGGTACGAGCCCTGGAGCTGGAACGGCGGCTCGGTCCGCGACGCGTCCGCCTGGGCGGCCGAGGCGATGTACGCCTGGTTGTTGGCCAGCACCACCCGCTGGATCCGCAGCAGCTTGCGCAGCACCGCGAGGACCTGTTCCAGCTCCACCGAGGAGTACGGGTGGGAGAGCTGGTCGGCCCGCACTCCCGAGTCGCCGCGCGCCAGCCGTACCAGGAGGCGGATGTCGCCCCGGTCGCGGGTGGAGAGCGGCGACAGGACCGGGTTGGAGGTGAGCGCGTTGTCGATGTAGCTCAGCGCGAACAGCTCGTCCCGCCCCGACAGCACGTCGCCCAGGTTCCACACGTCGGCGCGGTTGGCGAGCATGTCGGGGATGCGGAAGCGTTTGCCCGCCTCGGTGTACGGGTTGCCCGCCATGCAGACCGCGAAGCGCTTGCCCCGCAGGTCGTAGGTGCGGGTCTTCCCCTCCCAGACGCCCTCCATCCGGCGCTGGCCGTCGCACAGGGAGATGAACTTCTGCAGCAGCTCGGGGGAGGTGTGCTGGATGTCGTCCAGGTAGAGCAGGACGTTGTTGCCCATCTCCAGCGCGAAGGAGATCTTCTCGATCTCCTGCCGCGCCGTCGCGTCGGGCGCCTGCGCCGGGTCCACCGAGGTGACCAGGTGGCCCAGGGCCGGGCCGTTGACCTTGACGAAGATCAGCCCGAGCCGGTTGGCCACGTACTCCATGAGGGTGGTCTTGCCGTAGCCCGGCGGGGAGATGAGCAGCAGCATGCCCATCTGGTCGGTCCGCTTGGCGTCTCCGGCCGCGCCGAGCTGCTTGGCCAGGTTGTCGCCGATCAGCGGCAGATAGACCTCGTCGAGCAGCTGGTTGCGGACGAAGGCGGTCATCACCTTCGGCCGGAACTCCTCCAGCCTCAGCCGCTCGCGCTCGGCCGCGACCAGCTCGTTGCGCCGCCGCTGGTAGGCGCGGTACGCGGGGACGCGGTGGTCGCGGAAGTGCCGGGTCCTGGCGAGGAACTCGTCCAGGCGCAGCTCCATCGCGCGCCCGGAGACGCGGGGGTGCGCGCCGAGCAGCCCCTCGACCGTGACGGTCAGCGCCGCCGAGGAGTCGTGCCGCGGCACCTCGCACAGCAGCACGGCCACCGCCTCCACCAGCTCCGCCGATCCGGCCCCCGAAGCCCGTCCGGCCCCCGAAGCCCGTCCGGCCTCCGGAGTCCGTCCCGCGCCCGAGGCTCCCGGTTCCGGCCCGGAACCCGTTCCCACTCCCATGCCCACTCCCGGGCCGGAGCCCGGAGCAGACCACGAGGCCGATCCCGGAGCCGATCCCGGAGCCGATCGCGAGGTCGAGAGGTCGAAGGCGGAGAGCCACGCCTCGGCCAGGCGGTGGCGCGCGGCGAGGTCGTCGCCGAGCGCCCGCAGGTCGTCCTCGAACTCCCCGCGCGCGGGCCCCAGCGCCCGGTCGAACCGGTCGAGCAGCGACCGCGCCCCCGCGCTCGTCACGAACCCGAACGGCTTGCCCGGCAGCTCCTCGAAGAGATACTCCCCGGCCAGCTCGAAAAGGCTCTCGTCTCCCGTGTCGCCGTGCAGGCCCCGGTCGAAGGAGGCGATCGCGGAGCCGAGGGCGGCGCGGGTCTCCTCCACCGCCTCCACCCCGCCGAACAGGGCCCGGGCCCGCGCGAGCGACGCCGCCCGGGTGGTCCACGCCGCCCGGGTGGCCTCGTCGGTGCCGAAGGCCCAGAAGAGCTGGGCGGCGGCCCTCGCGGCGGGCGGGTAGCGGAGCAGGCCCGCGCCCGCGTGCAGGCGGAGCGCGGCCTGGAGGATCGCGGTGGCGTCGTGGTCGTGGACGCCCCGCTCGTAACCCTCGTCGTACCGGGTCTCCGCCACCCGGCGGACGATCCCCAGCAGCTCCCCGTCGGTCACCGCGGCCTCGTGCAGCGCCTCCAAGGAGACAGAGGCTCCGGACTCGGCGGCGGCGAGGATCGAGGCGGCCAGGTGCTCGCCCCGGTAGACCTCCGGCGACTCCGAGACCGTCAGCTGGTTCCAGAACGGCCGGGTGTCCTCGAAGGCCGCGTCGCGCACCGGGGAGCGGTAGTCGGTCCCGGTGACGGCGAACGCCATCCGGTCCTCGTGCGGGACCAGGGTGAGGTCGGCCGGCTGGGTGTTGACCGCGAACAGGTGGCGGCCGAGCCGGATCGTCTCCCCGCCGTCGGTGTAGAGGTCGAGCCGGTCGCGCAGGGCACGGCCCGCCTCCTGGCGGGCGGACTTGATCCGGCCTTCGAGCTCCTCCGCGCGCACCTGGTCGCCCAGCGCGCGCAGCTCCCCGGCCACGCCCTTCAGCTTGAGCACCATCGGGTCGGACCCGAAGTAGGTGTTGACCTCGTCCAGCGACGCCAGCCCGGCCACCCGCCGCCGTACGCTCGACAGGATGCGGGTCGCGGAGTCGGCCAGCCGGTCGGCGCGGCGGGCCCGCTCGTCGAGCAGCGCCTGGCGCCGCGAGGAGAACGCCTCGTAGACGTCCTCCCGCTTGGCGGCCAGCTGCCCCAGGAAGTCGTCGAACTCGGCGAAGCGCGACTCCAGGTTCTCCAGCTGGAGCATCAGGCGGCCCAGCTGTTCGTCGCAGCGCTCGGGGGTGTCGGACATCGCGAGCGCCCCGGTGACCGCCTGCCCCAGCAGGGCGTACTCGGCCGCGAAGGCCGCCCGGCCCTCACCGGCCAGCAGCTCCCCGCGCCGGGCCTCCAGCGTGGCGCGGGCGCGGTTGACCCCGCCGAGCACCTCGCCGACCCGTTCCAGGATGGCGGTCCGCACGGTGGCGTCGGCGATGTCGAGCGTGCCGACCACCTCGACCACGATCTCCAGGCCCCGGGCCTGCCGCTCCAGCCGCTCGCCGATCGGCCCGGCCTCGGCCACGGTCGCGATGGCGCCCGCGTCGGAGACCAGCCGCTCGACCTCCGCGTGGTACCCGGCGAAGGCGTCGTCGCCCCGCAGGAACCCGGCCGCGCGCTGCGCGGTGCCGTCCAGCTCGGCCGCGAGCTCCGCGTCGAGCGCGTCGATCCTGGCGGTGTCGACGTGGCGCAGCTCGCGCAGGGTCACCAGGTGTCCCTGTGAGCGCCGCAGCTCCGCCAGCCGGTCGACCCACCCCTGCGCGGACCGGGGCGCCTCGCCGCGCGCGTGCCGTACGAGCGTGGTGACCTCGGCGGCGGCGGCCTCCAGCGCCTCGGCGGCCTGCCGGGTGAGCGACTGGACCTTCTCGAACTCGTCCAGCACCTGTTCGGCGGTGGCCCGCAGGTCGGCGAGCGGGCCGCGCAGCCGGTGCTCGCCCAGCCAGTGGTAGTGGTCGAAGACCCGGGCGCAGGAGGCGATCAGCGCCTCGAAGACCGGGACGGACGGTGCCATCTCGTCGACCATCCGCGCCACCGACAGGCAGTCGGAGATGCCCCGCACCAGCTCCGCGTTGCCGATCCGCTCCAGCGGCCCGGTGCCGGTCGGCCGCCCCGCGGCGTAGACGTCCGACTGGTAGGCCGTCTGCCAGACCTGCATGGGGTGCACGCGGGTGGGCTCGTCGGAGGTGGCCCTGAAGACGACCAGCGTGCCGTCGTCGAACAGCGAGTACCCGTGACAGGACAGAGGTGTCTCCACCTGCTTGCGGATCACGTTGTACGGCAGCAGCAGCGACCGCCCCTCGGCGCGGGCGTGGAAGACGTACAGCACGTCCTCGCCGTTGGGGGAGCGGATGACCCGCTCGAACTCCAGCTCGGACACGTCGGTGTCGAACGTCTTGCTGACCCCGGTGGACAGGTAGTAGCCGCCCGGGAAGATGATCCCCTGGTCCTCGGGCAGGCGCTGGCAGGCCTGCCCGATGCCGTCGAGGCGGATCACGCCCTTGGTCCTGGTGTTGAACACCAGGTGCCGCCACTCGGGCTCCTTGTACGGCCGCACCCGCAGCAGGATCAGCGGGCCGATCCTGGCGTGGTGCACCTCCGCGTCGGCGAGGCTCTGCAGCGGCTCCGCGACGGGCTCGCGGTAGACGCCCTCCCCGGTCTCGGTGTTGTTCTCGATCTTGATGGTGAGGTCGCCGCCGACGGTCTCGACGAACACCTCGCCCTCGATCGAGATGTGCGGGTGGCGGCCCATCACGTGGTCGTCGCGGGTGGCCGGGACCCACTCGAAGTCGTGCGAGGGCGGGAACGTGTGGTCGCGTTCCCCCCGGTCGTCGATGTAGGAGAGCGTGCCGTCCGTCCCGACCTGCCAGCGCAGCACGCGGGTGTCCTGCGGGCCGGTCTGGAAGACGGCCAGCATCTTGCCCTCGACGCGGCGGAGCTGGAGCAGCCGGGTCTCCCGGTAGTACCGGTAGAGCTCGGCGAAGTCCCGCTCGAAGCGCGGGTCGCGGAACATCGGCGCGGGGTCGAACCGGAACGCGTTCCCGCTCTCCCCGCCGCTCCCGCCGTCCCGGACGAACGTGTGCACGGAGAAGACGTCCTCGACGGTCGTCTCCGGCTTCATCCCGATGAACACGTTGTAGCCGAAGAGCATGAGCCCGCCGACCGACACGATGTCGCGCGGCACGCAGTTGTTCTCGGTGCGTATCCGCTCGGTGCCGACCAGGCGCAGCTCGGCCCCGCCGAACACCGCCAGGCGCTCGGCGTTGAGCGCGTCGGACTGCCGGGCCAGCTCGGCGGCCTGCTCGGCCAGCCGGGCGCGGAGCACCTCGTAGGTGCCCGCGTCCAGCCCCGCCCCCTCGCCGGGGGCGCCGGTGACGGCCTCCGCCGTGGAGGACGTCACTGCTTGGCGGAACCGGCGGAGTTGCCGGCGGAGTTGCCGGCGTGGCCACCGGCGCCGGCGGTGCCGAGCGCGGCGACGGGGAGCTCGGTCGTGGTGGCCGCCTGGGCCTCGCCCAGCAGGCCGCGCAGCCTGTCCGCGTCGGGGCCGCCTTCCTTGATCATTTTCATCAGCAGCGCGGACAGCGAGAGGTTCCGCACGTCGGCGGTGTCGATCGAGCCGAAGACCCTGCCCAGGTCGGCGGGGAGGCTCGCCGAGCCGTCCAGGTAGGGGCCGGCCAGCGTGCGGGCGACGTCGGAGTTCTCCACGAAGCCGTCCACGGCCTTGCCCATGGTGATCGAGCTCATCAGCCGGTCGAAGAACACGGTGTCGCCGCCGACGATGTCGATGTTGGCCTTGGACAGTCCGGCCGACACCACGGAGGCCTGCGCCTCGGCGATCTTGAGCTGGACGTTCACCCCGGCGAGGCGGATCTCCTTCTCGGCCTCCAGCCGCAGGCGGTACTCCTCGTGGGCGCGGGTCGCGTCGGTGAGCGCGGCCATCGCCGCGGCCTTCTCGGTGAGACCCTCGGCCTCGGCCTTGAGCTTCTCGCCGACCGTCGCGGCGGCGGCCAGCGCCATCGCCTGCTCGCCCTCGGCCTCGGCCTTCAGCCTCTCGCGCACCGCGGTGGCCGCGGCGTGGGCCCTGGCCTGCTCGCCCTCGGCGACCGCGAGCGCCTTCTCCCGCTCGACGGCGGCCTCGGCGCGGCCGACCTTCTCGATCGCCGCGGCGTCCCGCTCGCGTACCTGCACCTCGGCCAGACCGGTGGCGGCGGCTTCGGCCTGGACGCCCTCGGCGAGACGGATCTTGGCGCGGGCGTCGAGCTCGGCCGCCTGCTGCCGCGACTCGGCCAGCACCAGCGCCTCGCGCGCCCGGTGCTTGGACGCGGCCTCGGAGGCCTCGGCCGCCTTGATGTCCTTGACCAGGCTCTCCTGCGCCTCGGCCTCGGCCTGGATGATCACGGCCTGGCGGGTCCGCTCGGCCTCCTCGACCACGCGCAGGCGCTTGATGCTCTCCTCCTGCTCGGCGACCGTCTTCTCCACCACGATCCGCTCACGGATCACCTCGGCGATGGAGCGCTTCTCGCCCTCCAGCTCCTTGTCCTTGGAGATGCGCGACAGCTCGGTCTCGCGCTCGCGGGCGATGACCTCCAGCAGGCGGTCCTTCTCGATCCGCTCGGTCTCGATGGCGAGGACCCGCTCGCGGTTCTTCGCCGCCACCGCGATCTCGCGGGCCTGGTTCTCCTGCTGGACGCCGAGCTGCTCGTCGGTGCGCAGGTGCGCGGCGTGCGCCTTGAGCCGCTCCTCGGCCTGGACCTTGGCGGTCTCCGCCTCCTCGCGGGCGCGCATGGTCTCGACCTCGCGCTTCTGCTTGGTCTCCGCGTCGGCCTGGCGGCGCTCCAGCTCCAGGATCGCCTCCCGCGCGTCCACGTTCTGGCGGGTGATCTCCTTCTCCTCGCGCCGCTGGAACTCGTTGGTCCGTACGTGCTCGATGGCGGTCAGCTCGGTGATCTTCCTGATGCCCTGCGCGTCGAGGATGTTGTTCTTGTCCAGGGAGAGCAGCGAGGTCTGCTCCAGGTAGTCGATGGCCGCGTCCTCGAGGCTGTAGCCGTTGAGGTCGGTGCCGATGACCTGGATGATCTGGTCGCGGAACTGGTCGCGCTGGGTGTAGAGGTCCACGAAGTCGAGCTGCTTGCCGACCGTCTTGAGCGCCTCGGAGAACTTGGCGTTGAACAGCTCCTGCAGCGTCTCCTGGTCGCTCGCCCGCGCGGTGCCGATGGCCTGGGCGACCTTCACCACGTCCTCGACGGTCTTGTTGACGCGGACGAAGAAGGTGATGCGGATGTCGGCGCGGATGTTGTCGCGGCAGATCAGGCCCTCACGGCCGGTACGCGCGATCTCGATGGTCTTCACCGAGATGTCCATCAGCTCGGCCTTGTTGAAGACGGGCAGCACGACGGCCCCGGTGAAGGTGACGTCGACCTTGTTGATCTTCGAGATGATCAGGGCCTTGCCCTGTTCCACCTTGTGGAACAGCCGGCTGATCATGAAGAGCACGGCGATCACGACGAGGAGGGCGACGGCGAGGAGGATGCCGAGCCCGGTGGAGATGACGTCCAAAAGTGGTCCCTCGGTTATATAGGACGATCAGGGTCGAGTTCCGCGTCGTACGGCGTCACCCAGAAGAACTCGCCGGGGGAGTCATAGGCGAATATCAGGGCGACGCTGCCGGCGGCGAAAACCTCATCGCCGGTCTGCCGTACTTGAACGAGAGCGGAGGAGCCGTCGGCGGACGTGACCTCGGCCTGGCCGAAGTCGCGGCCGACGCGGCGCGTGCGGATGACGCACATGCGGCCCACGAAGTCGGCGCGGGAGGGGACGCGCTCCTTCGGGACGAGACGCCGCAGTGACAGGACGAGGAGGCGCGTGCACGCCCAGGCGCAGACCAGTGCCGCGACCAGTACGGCGACCAGGGCGGGGGTGCTCGTGAACAGCGTGCCGCCCACGAGGCTCGCGAACCACGCGACGACGACCAGCAGCGAGACGGCCACCGCGGCCGGGACTCCGCCGAGTCCCAGACCGCTCAGGAGGCCGGTGGCCCCTGTCGCCTCCGACCCGTCACCGTCGCCGCCGCCGTCGAACCCGAACACCCCGGACACGACGAGCACCCAGTACGCGATGATCACCAGGAGCAGGAACGTGAACAGGACGGTCGGAAAAGACAACGCGGCATCGACGAACTGGCCCATCGGCGTGTGAGATCCCCCTGCTGGCATATCGGAACGCGCTCCCCCGAGCACGTGTGGGTGACTATATACAGATAAAGTTCAGTTAAAGGGAATAGTTCCCAAAACGGAAAAATATCGGCATGAATTTCTCGGCGGCGGGGGCCGCCGGTACGCGGGGCCTCACCCGGGCGCCGTCCGGGGCGCGAGGGGCTGAAGACAGGGGAGCGCGGAGCCCGGCGGAGTCAGGGCATGGAGAAGCGGAGGAACGGGAGCGAAGGGGGGCGGGCCCCACGTCCTCGGCTCCGTCCCGGAGAGCCGTCCCGGCGGGTCAGGCGGGGCGAGTGATCATGTAGGCGAGCCCGACGAGGATCACGACGGGAATGAGCCACACGATCGCCTCGATGGCGAACTCCTTGTACATGAGGAACATCCCTCCGGAGCTGTGCTCGGCGAGGAGCGCGGATCTCCGACGATAGCCGTTGTCCCCGGCGACGACCAGAACCCACCGCGTACCGGATCGCCCACGACGAGAAGCCGGTTCCCGCGAGAGGCCGGTTCCCGCGAGAGGCTGGATTCTTCCCACGAGAGGCGCTTCCCGCGAAGGGCTGTGGGGGGCGGGGAGAGGCTACGAGGGGCTGGCCGAGCCGACCACCACCGGGGTGTCCGAGAGTTCCCCCTCGACCACGTCGGCGACCACGCAGGTGATGTTGTCGGGACCTCCCGCGTCACAGGCGAGCGCGATCAGCTGACGTGTCACCTCGTCGAGGTCGTCGACC
Organism: Streptosporangium vulgare; assembly: GCF_042428775.1. Classification (NCBI taxonomy): domain Bacteria; kingdom Bacillati; phylum Actinomycetota; class Actinomycetes; order Streptosporangiales; family Streptosporangiaceae; genus Streptosporangium; species Streptosporangium vulgare. Next base: position 411,446 of record NZ_JBHMBS010000003.1, read on the forward strand.
TCGGCGAGCACCTGGCGGAGCTGCTCGGCGTCGACCACCCCGGACAGCCCGTCGGAGCAGAGCAGGTAGCGGTCGCCGATCTCGGCGTCCCGGAGGGAGAGGTCGAGCTCCAGGTTGTCGCCGCCGTCGAGGACCTGCAGCAGGATCGACCGGTGCGGGTGGCGGGCGGCCTCCTCGGCGGTGATCCGGCCGTCGTCCATCAGCGTCTGGACCAGGGTGTGGTCGTAGGTGATCTGGTACAGGTCACCGTTGCGCAGGAGGTAGGCGCGGGAGTCGCCGATGTGGGCGAGGGCGACGCGGGAGCCGTTCCAGAGCATCAGGGTCAGGGTAGTGCCCATGCCGGTGAGCGACGGGTCTTCCTCGACCAGCTCGCGCAGGCGCTGGTTGGCCTTGCGGACCCCGGCCTCGGCGGCGGCGGCGAGGTCGCCGGGGCACTCCTGGTCCAGGGACGCGACGGTGGCGATCGCCGCCGAGCTGGCGACCTCCCCGCCCACGTGGCCGCCCATCCCGTCGGCGACGGCGAGAAGCCGGGCGCCCGCGTAGGCGGCGTCCTCGTTGCCTTGCCGGATCCGGCCGACGTCGGAACCTGCCGTATACCGCAGCGTGATCATCTGCACATCACTAGATCGTCGAGTTGCACGAGCTGAGCCGCTTTCGGACAGTTGGGATGGGCATAGGGCGAACCGAGATGTTCCACAATCCACTTAACACCATGGTGGCGCAAGCGGCCTGGGGAAGTGTTGCCACATCTGTTGACACCTGTGGTGGCGCGTAAGCTGGTTTCAGTGCCACCCGAGCGCCCCTGCAGTGCCCCCGCACTGTGCCCGAAGTACCCCACCTTACGCACCGCTAGGAGATCAGTAATGGCCGCGATCATTCAGGAGGCGGCTCGCCGCCGCACGTTCGCGGTGATCAGCCACCCTGACGCGGGTAAGTCGACCATGACCGAGGCGCTGGCACTGCACGCCTCCGCGATCAGCCAGGCGGGAGCGGTGCACGGCAAGTCCGGGCGGCGCGGCGTCACCTCCGACTGGATGGAGATGGAGAAGGCCCGGGGCATCTCCATCACCTCCGCCGCGCTCCGGTTCGAGTACCGCGGCCACATGTTCAACCTGGTCGACACCCCCGGCCACGCCGACTTCTCCGAGGACACCTACCGGGTGCTGGCCGCCGTCGACTGCGCGGTCATGCTGCTCGACGCGGCCAAGGGCATGGAGCCGCAGACCCTGAAGCTGTTCGAGGTCTGCCGGCACCGCCGCATCCCGGTGATCACGTTCGTCAACAAGTGGGACCGGCCGGGCCGCGAGGCGCTGGAGTTGCTGGACGAGATCGAGGAGCGCACCGGGCTGAAGCCCACGCCGATCACCTGGCCGATCGGCACCGGCGGCTTCTTCCACGGGGTGGCCGACCGCGCCGCCGACCGGATCGTCCGCTACACCCGCACCCCCGGCGGCGCCACCAAGGCCATCGAGACCGACCTGAGCGCCGAGCAGGCCCTGGCGGAGCTGGGCGGCGACTGGGAGCGGGCCAAGGACGAGATCGACCTGCTCTCCGCGATCGGCGCCGACCACGACCAGAAGACCTTCGAGGCGCACGAGTCGACCCCGGTGCTGTTCGGGGCCGCGCTGTCCAACTTCGGCGTCGGCCGCCTGCTGGACGCCATGGTCGACATCGCCCCCGCCCCCGCGCCCCGCCCGGACGTCGCCGACGACCCGCGCCCGCTGGAGGAGCCGTTCTCCGGACTGGTCTTCAAGGTGCAGGCCAACATGGACCCCTCGCACCGCGACCGCATCGCCTTCGTCCGGGTGTGCTCGGGCAGGTTCGAGCGCGGCATGGTGCTCATCCACGCGGCCACCGCCCGCCCGTTCGCGACCAAGTACGCCCAGTCGGTCTTCGGCCAGGAGCGCGCCACGATCGACGAGGCGTACCCCGGCGACGTCGTCGGCCTGGTCAACGCCAGCGCCCTGCGTCCCGGCGACACGCTCTACGACGGCCCGCCCGTCGAGTTCCCGAGGATCCCGAGCTTCGCCCCCGAGCACTTCTCCACCGCCAGGGTCCGCGACTCCAGCCGTTCCAAGCAGTTCCGCAAGGGGATCGAGCAGCTCGACGCCGAGGGCGTGGTCCAGGTGCTCCGCTCCGACGTCCGCGGCGACCAGTCGCCGGTGCTCGCCGCGGTGGGCCCGATGCAGTTCGACGTGGTCAAGCACCGGATGGCCGCCGAGTTCAACACCGAGATCCTGATGGACCGGCTCGACTTCGGCATCGCCAGGCTCACCGACGCCGAGTCGGCGCCGCTCCTGGCCCGCCAGCGCGGGGTGGAGGTCTTCACCCGCTCGCTCGACGGCGCCCTGCTGGCGCTGTTCACCGACGAGTGGCGCATGCGCGGTGTGATGCGCGATCACCCCGACCTGGTGCTGAACGCGCTGCTCGCCGATACGCGCGGCTGACGGGGGTACGAGCCTTGCGAGGCTCGGGTGAGGTGAGCCGGGTCGGGTGAGGTGAGCCGGGGAGGTCCGGGTGTTCGGGGCCTCCTCGTCAGGCGTTCGTGGTGAGATATGTCGTTATGAGCGCGATTAAGTGGGGAATTCTGGCGACCGGCGGCATCGCCGCGACCTTCACCGAGGATCTGAAGCTCCTGCCGGACGCCGAGGTGGTCGCGGTCGGATCGCGGTCCGAGGAGTCCGCGAGGGCCTTCGCCGACCGTCACGGCATCCCGCGAGCCCACGGAAGCTGGGCGGCACTGGCCGCCGACCCCGACGTGGACATCGTCTACGTCGCCAACACCCAGAACGCCCACCACGACGCCGTACGAACCTGCCTCGAAGGGGGCAAGGCCGTGCTGTGCGAGAAGGCGTTCACCCTCAACCGGGCCGAGGCCGCCAGGCTGGTCGACCTCGCGCGGGAGCGGGGCCTGTTTCTGATGGAGGCCATGTGGACGCGCTGCCTCCCGGCCGTCCGCAAGATCATGGAGCTGGTCGAGAGCGGTGCCATCGGCCCGGTCCAGACCGTCCACGCCGACTTCGGGTTCTCCGTCTCCGTCCCGCCCGAGCACCGGCTCCGCAACCCGGCACTCGGCGGTGGCGCCCTGCTCGACGTGGGCGTCTACCCGATCTCCTTCGCCCACATGCTGCTCGGCGCCCCCACCGGGGTGCGATCCTGGGCGCGGCTGACCCCCGAGGGGGTGGACGAGAACACCGGTGTGCTGCTCGGCTACGACAGCGGGGCGGTCGCCCTGCTGTCCTGCGGCATCACCACGCACAGCCCGGTCGCCGCGTCCATCTCCGGCACCCTCGGCCGGATCGAGCTGCCGGGCCCGTTCTTCCGCCCCGACACGTTCACCGTGCACCCGACGGAGGGCGAACCGGAGACCTTCCACGTCCCCTTCGAGGGGAAGGGCATGCTGCACGAGGCGGCCGAGGTCATGCGCTGCCTGCGTGAGGGCCTGCTGGAGAGCCCGCTGATGCCCTGGCAGGCGACCCTCGACGTGATGGGCATCATGGACGAGGCCCGCTCGCAGGTGGGTGTCCGTTTTCCCGGCGAATCTTAGGCATGTGAGGTGTTTTCCTTCCCGCACGCCTGAGGTGTTTCCCTTTCCGTACGCCTGAGGTGTTTCCCGGAAATGCGGGTGGGTTGTTCTTGGTGCTCGCTGCGGTGGGCGGGTGCTCCGGCCGGCCGTTTGGTTGCGCTCTGGTGGTTCAGGCCTTCGGCCTGCTCGGGCGTGGTGGTTGCGGGCTTTTTTAAGCCGGCCGGAACACCCGCCCACCTCCGCTGTACGCGTTCTGGCCGTTGGGGGTGCGGGCCGTAGTCGCTTTCTTTCCGGCGGCCCTGTCGGCCCGCCGCCGCTGAAGCGTCTGGGAAGGCCGGTTCAGGGCGGGCCGCCGTAGCTGAAGCGCCGCTGACAGGACCCAGTCCAGGGCTGAGGCGCCACAGGCCGGCCCCCGCTCAGGATTCTCCAGGTGCCCTTCTCAGGTTCCTCTCAGGGGGGTTCAGGGGCCTCTCAGGTCTTTCGTGATGTCGTTGTGCCCGCCGCCGTCACCAGAGCCGCGACGTCCGGGGAACGGGACGGGGGCCGCGTACGCCACCTTCCTCCAGGAGCCTGCCGACCATGACACCTCTCGCGATTCACGCCGGACTGATGTTCGACGGCACGGACCTGTCCGGCCCCACGACGGTGTTCGTGGAGAACGGGCGGATCACCGGTGTGGACACCACGGGAGCTCTTCCGCTGGACGGGGTGGACCTGATCGACCTGGGCGCGGACACCTTCCTGATGCCGGGACTCGTCGACCCCCACGTGCACCTCGGCTTCGACGCGGGCCTCGACCCGGTGGCCGCGTTCATCGCCGCCGACGACGCGGAGCTGCTGGCCAGGATGCGGACCGCGGCCGACAGGGCGCTCCGGGCCGGTATCACGACCGTGCGTGACCTCGGTGACCGCGGCTACCTGGCGCTGGCGCTGAGCGCGGAGTCGGAGCGACGCCCCGCAGGAGGGCCGGAGATCCTCGCCGCCGGGCCCCCGATCACCACGCCCGGCGGTCACTGCCATTTCATGGGCGGCGCGGCCGAGGGAGCCATCGCCCTGCGTGCCGCGGTACGGGAGCGGCACGAGCGAGGGTGCGCGGTGGTCAAGATCATGCTGAGCGGCGGCAACATGACGCCGGGCTCGCCGCCGCCACACGAGTCGCAGTACTCATCGGCCGACCTGCGGGTCGTCGTCGACGAGGCACATCGGCTCGGCCTGCCCGTCGCCGCCCACGCGCACGGCACGCAAGCGATCAGGGACGCGCTGGCGGCGGGAGTGGACAGCATCGAGCACGCGACGTTCGTGACCGCGGACGGTGTCGACGCGGACCCCGCCCTGCTCGCCGCCATCGCCGAGAGCGACACCTTCGTGAGCGTGACGATCGGAGTCGTCCCCGGCGACTCACCGCTCGTCCTGCCGCCGGAGGTCGCCAAGCGCGTGGAAGCCGTGCACGAGGCCCTCAGGACCCTCTACAAGCTCGGCGCCCGCATCGTGCTCGGTACGGACGCCGGCATCATGCCGGTCAAGCCGCACGACGTGCTGCCGTACGCCATCGCCCAGTTCACCGCGGAGGGGCCTTCCCCGTTGGAGGCACTCACGGCGGCGACCGGCCTCGCCGCCCGGGCGTGCGGGGTCTCCGGCCGGAAGGGACGGATCGCGGTGGGCGCGGACGCCGACCTGCTGGCCGTGACCGGGAACCCCCTCGACGATCTCGACCGGCTCCGGGACGTCCAGGCGGTCTTCCGCGCGGGCGTCCGGGTGAGGTGACCCGGGCACGGATGGGTTTTCGGGTGCCCAGCCCTGGACTGGGTCGTGCACGGGGTGCTTCAGCTACGGCGGCCCGCCCTGAACCGGCTCCAACCGACGCTTCAGCGGCGGCGGGCCGACAGGGCCGCCGGAAAGAAAGCGACTACGGCCCGCACCCCCAACGGCCAGAACGCGTACAGCGGAGGTGGGCGGGTGTTCCGGCCGGCTTAAAAAAGCCCGCAACCACCACGCCCGAGCAGGCCGAAGGCCTGAACCACCAGAGCGCAACCAAAACGGCCGGCCGGAGCACCCGCCCACCGCAGCGAGCACCAAGAACAACCACACGGCGCACCATGACACCAACCACACGGGCACCGCATAACCAACCACACGGCACCGCCTAACCGAGCACAGCCGGGAGACGCCCCGGACGCCTCATCGGGAGAAAGTCAGACGAGCTTCCAGTCGTGGCGTTCCAGGAAGGCGCGCTCGCCGGTGGCGTACTCGGTGAAGGCGTCCTGGACCGCCCCCAGGTCCGGGACGTGGGTGCGGAACATCCGGTTCCTGACGCTGTCCTTGTACTCCAGCTCGTAGCCTGTGATCTCCGGGGAGCTCTGGACGAAGTGCTCGCCGAAGACGACCAGGGCCGTGAACGGGTTCTGCGGGGACATGGTGGCGAGCGCGTCGGAGATGAGCTGGAGGTCAGGCCCGACCACGATCATCCCGTCGCCCGTCCGCAACTCCATGGTCGGGTAGACGCCTCGCGGAGACAGGTTGTGCACCAGGCCGCGCTGCGGGTCGTAGCAGACCAGCCCGCACTCGGCGGCGAGGGCGAAGACCCCGGCGGACACCTCGTCGGCCCGCTCCGGGTCCATGCCGACCAGGAGATGGTCAGGGGAGAGCCATTCGGCCCCGGGCAGCCGACCGGCGAACGCCGTCACCCCCGGGTGCGCTTCAGGACCCTCCTGCTCTTCGGGACCCGCCCTCCGCTCCCCGGAGGGAGCCGTCCCGGCGCCTTCCTGCTCTTCGGGACCCGCTTTCCGCTCCCTTAAGGGAGCCGTCCCGGCGTCCTCCCGCTCTTCGGGAGCCGCTTTCCGCTCCGTGGAGGCGTCCTCCTGGTCCCCGGGGTGAGGTGCGGCGCGATGAGGCTCCCCGTGGCGAAGGGACTGGAAGACCTTCTCCGCGTGTTCCCTGGTGATCGGTTTGGGCTCGTACCAGACGGCCAGTTCGAAACTCACGGTTCCATTGTCCTCCGGGTGCCTTTCCCGGTGGGAAAGGGCCGGACCGATCGAATGATCGGCCCGGAGGACGCGCCGGTGGCCGGGGCGTTCACGATACGCGGGAAGGGTCAGCCCCTGTTTGACCCTGCTGGAGGTGAGCCCGCCGTGCCCGCTCATCCTCGTACGGATCGTGAAGCCTCAATCGACCACGTGATCTCCTGCCATCCGGACGCTACGGAGTCGCTGCATATTTTCCGCATATACCGAACAAACTGATCAGGGGCAGCCGGTGATCGAGGATCCGAGGAGTCCGGCCAGGTCGGCCGCCTTCGTCCCGTCCCCGATGACGGTGAAGAGCTCGTGGGCCTCACGCCAGCACCTGACGGCCTTCTCCCTGTCTCCGGCCGCCACGTGGGCGAGGCCGAGGCTGCGGAGCGCGCCCGCCAGGTACGTCGTCCAGCTGCGGGTCCGCCACAGCGCCACGGACTCCGTCAGGCGCTCGACCGAGCGCGCGTGGTCGCCGTCGGCGCGGTCGAGGTCGCCCAGGATCCAGAGGGCGTCGGCCAGGTGGTGGGTGAGGTTGTAGCGGCGGCTGAGCTCCTCCACGGTGACGGCCGTGGGCCGCGCCCGCTCGTCGCCGTCGCCGGCGTAGAGCTTCGCCAGCGTGACCAGGGTCATCGCCTCGGACGCCGGGTCCCGCGCCACCCGGGACATGACGAGCGAGCGGTTGAGGCACCGCTCGGCGGGTTCGGACTGGCCGGTCTCGACGTACGCGAGGCCGAGGAACTGCAGGGACGTCGCCTCGAAGCGCGGGTTTCCCAGCGTCTCCGCCACCCTCAGCGCGCTCACCAGGTGCGGGATCGCCGAGAGGACGTCCCGCTGGCCGTGCGTGATACCGAGCGCCAGGTGGGCACGCGCCCGGCCGCCGAGGTGGCCGGTCTCCTCCGCGAGGTGCAGCGCCGTCTCCGCCGACTCCACGGCCGGTTCGACGAACCCCTGCGCGGCCAGGCCCCAGGCGCACATCACGTGGGCGTCCGACAGCCCGCGCGGCTCGCCGACCTCGGTGAACATCTCCGCCAGCCGGACGGCGTTGGTGTGCAGCGCGACCATGGCGCCGCCCTCGTGCTCGACGCCGGTCCAGGTGGTCACGTCGAGCAGCCCGCGCAGCATGACGGCCTCGCCGAGCAGGTTCCCCGCGTCGCGGCAGGCCAGCATGGCCCGCTCGTTGAGACGCCGGCACTCGGAGAAGAACCCGTGGGAGTCGAAGTAGCGTTCGAGGCACCCGGCGAGGTCCCAGGCGAAGTCGTCGAGCGCGAGGGCGCAGGCCTGCTCGATGAGACCGGCCAGCGCGGTCCGTTCGGCGTTGAACCAGGCGAGGGGGTCGCGCAGGAGGGACGCGGCGATGTCGCCGGGCAGCGGCCGGCGCGGCGCCGGGCCGTGGAGCACGGCGTAGCAGGCGCCGTGGACGTGTTCCATGGCCTGTTCCGCCAGCCAGAGCCACGCGCCGAACGCCCGGGTCGTCGCGAGCAGGAGTTCGGCCGGGTCCTCCTCGGCCTCCGCGCGCTCGCGGGCGTACAGCCGGACGAGGTCGTGGAAGCGGTAGCGGGCCTGCCCGGTGGAGTCGACCCCGGAGATGGTGGCGAGCTGGGCGTCCACCAGCAGCTCCAGGCATGTCTCCCCCTCCTCGTGCGGGCGGTCGAGCAGCGTGGCGGGGACCCAGCTCGCGAAGCCGGTGACGTCGAGGAGGCCGAGCAGCCGGAAGGCGCGCCGCGCGTTCTCGGGGAGGCCGACGTAGCTCAGGGCCAGGCTCGCCCTGACCGCGCGGTCACCGACGATCAGCTGGTCGAGGCGCCCGCGCTCGTCGCCGAGCCGCCCGACGAGCCAGGCGATGCTCTGCTGGGGACGGGCGGCGAGCCGCGCGCCCGCGATGCGCACGGCGAGCGGGATGCGGTCGCACAGCCAGACGAGTTCGGTGGCGGCGGAGAGCTGCGCGGCGACGCGGTCGTGCCCGATCAGCCGCGAGAGGAGCTCCACGGCCTCCTGGGTGCTCAGGACGTCCAGTTCGACGGGCCGCACGCCCTCCAGGCCGGAGAGCCTCGCGCGGCTCGTGACGATCACGGCGCAGCCGGAGACACCCGGGAGCAGGGGGCGCACCTGCTGCTCCGACGCCGCGTTGTCGAGGACGATCAGGACGTTCGCGCGGGCCAGGCGGCTGCGGTACAGCGCGGCGCGGGCCTCGACCGACTCCGGGATGCTCGACCCGGGCACCCCCAGCGCGACGAGGAACCGTCCGAGCACGTGGCCGGGATGCGCCTGCTCCTCCTCGTGCGCGCCGTGCAGGTCGACGTAGAGCTGCCCTCCGGGAAACCTGTCGGCCAGCCGGTGCGCCACGTGCACCGCCAGGGCCGTCTTGCCGATGCCGCCCATCCCGGTGATGACCGAGACGGTCGTCGCGGAGCGCTCGTCCAGCCGCGCGACGAGCTCCCTGACGTGCTGTTCGCGCCCCGCGAAGTCGGCGATGCTCATCGGCAGCTCGGCGGGAGGTTCGCGCTGCCCGGCGGGTCCCCCTCCGGTGCCCGGCTGCCCGTCCCGGTCGTCCGGCCCGTCCTGCCCGTCCCGCGCGCTCCCGCTCCCGCTCCCGCTCGCGGCGTGCCCGGGCCCGGCCCGCTCCCCGGCCAGGATCAGCCGGTGCAGGTCGCGCAGCCGCTCGCCGGGTTCGACGCCCAGCTCCTCGTTCAGCAGGCGCCGGATGTCGGCGTACACCGCCAGTGCCTCGGAACTCCGGCCGGCGCGGTTGAGCGCCACCATGAGGTGCGCCCGCAGGCGCTCGCGGAGCGGGTGGGCGTTCACGTGGCCGGTGAGCTCGGCGACGAGCTCCGGCTGGAACCGCACCGCGAGGTCGGCCTCGACGCGGTTCTCCAGGGTGGTGAGCCGCAGCTCCTCCAGGCGCGCCGCCTCGCCCGAGAGGTCCTCGACGAACCGCAGGTCGCCGTACGCGGGGCCGCGCCACAGCCGCAGCGCCTGGTGGAGGAAGTCCGCGGCCTCGCGGTGGTCATCGTGCAGGAACGCGTCGCGGCCGTTCTTCGCCAGTGACTGGAACCGATGGACGTCCAGCTCGCCGGGGTGCACGACCAGCAGGTAGCCGCCGTGCCGGCGCAGGACCCGGTCGTGGCCCAGGGACCGGCGGAGGCGGGAGGCGTACAGGCGCAGGTTGTTGTCGGCCGTCTTCGGCGGGTGCTCGCTCCAGAGGGCGTCCACGAGCAGGTCGTCGGCCACGGACCGGTTGGCGTGGTGGAGCAGCATCGCGAGCAGGGCCCGCTGCTTGCGTCCGCCCAGGGGTAGCGGCTGGTGGTCGGCCCTCACTTCGACCGGCCCCAGGACGGAGAAGTCCATACCACTCCCCTGGAAGGTTTCGCAGTGGCCAAGTGTGCCCGACCTCCCCCCGACCGTCAATGATCGTTAAGGGTTCCCGGGGGCCGGAACGGGCCACGGAACCCGGGAATCCACGGGGATCGCGCCGGGCGGGCGTCAGGCGGGCGTCAGGCGGGCGGCCTGTCGGCGGCGGCGACCCGCGACAGCTCCACGGTGCAGAACGCGCAGCGCTTGGCGTCGATCGGGATGTCGCTCAGGCACTCGGGGCATTCCTTCTCGGTGGCCTTCTTGTCCCTGTCGAAGAAGCCGATCAGCCGGGTCATCGGCATCACGACCAGCCAGTAGATGACCGCGGCGATGATCACGAAGCTCAGCAGGTGGTTGATGAAGTCGCCGTACATGAACTTGGAGCCGTTGACCGTGAACACGTACTGCGAGAAGTCCGGTTCCCTGCCGCCGGTGATCGCTCCGATCAGCGGCGTGATGAGGTCCTTGACGAGTGCCTGCACCAGCCCGCTGAAGGTCGCCCCGACCACGACGGCCACCGCGAGCTCGACGAGGTTGCCTCTCAGCAGGAACTTCTTGAATCCGCCCATCACTCATGTCCTCCACTTGTGAGACGGTCGGGCTACCCACCCGTCGACGGCCAAACTCCCGTATTTTCCGGGCTTTTCGTCGAAGAGGGACAGTACCGGAACGTCGCCGCGTGGGGCGTGCGGAAGACAAGGCGGTGGACGCGGAGGGCTACTATCGGCGCAGTTCGCGAGCAGGTCCCGCTGCTCGCGTCCGCCCGGAGGAAACGGCTGGTGGCCGGATGGACTTTCGTGTGCTGGGCCCCGTCGAGGTGTTCGCCGACGGAGGGGCGACGCTGGACGTCGGCCCCTACCAGCAGCGGCTGGTGCTCGCCATGTGCGTCCTCGCCGCCCCGCGGCCGGTCGGCCCGAACCGGATGATCGACGCGCTCTGGGAGGGCGGCCCTCCGCCGGGGGCGCTCAACACCGTGCAGGCGTACGTCTCCAAGCTCCGCCGCGTCTTCGAGCCCGGCAGGACGAGGAACGTTCCCCCGGCGGTCCTGGTCAGCAGGCCGGGGGGCTACGCGCTGGACGTTCCCGGCGGCGCGATCGACCTGGGCAGGGCGCGGGGGCACGCGGCCGGGGGCAGGAGCCTGGCGGCCGGGGGCGACCACGAGGGCGCGGTCAGGGAGCTGCGGCTGGCGCTGGGGGAGTGGAGCGGGGAGCCGCTCGCGGACCTCTCGGCCACCTCCTGGGCGGTGGAGGAGAGCGCGCGCCTGGCCGAGCTGCGGCTCACGATCGAGGAGGACCTGGCCGAGTCGGAACTCGCGCTCGGCCGGGGGGCGGCGCTGACGGGCGGGCTGGCCCACCTGGTGGGCGTCCATCCGTTCAGGGAACGGCTGCGCGTGCTCGCCGCCCACGCCCTCTACCAGGCGGGACGGCAGGCCGACGCGCTCGGCGTGCTCGCCGAGGGGCGCCGGCTGCTGATGGAGGACCTGGGACTGGACCCCGATCCCCGGTCGCGGGAGATGGAACGGCGCATCCTCGGCCAGGATCCCGCCCTGGCGCCCCGCCTCGCGGTGGAGGCGGGACGGACGGCGGAGGCGGCGGAGGAGGAGGGCGCCGGGCTGGTGGGCAGGGACGCCGAGGCGGAGGCGCTGGAGCGGGCGGTCGCCGGTGACGGGCACCGGGTGGTGCTGCTCGCGGGGGAGCCCGGCATCGGCAAGACCAGCCTGGCCGAGCGGGCCGCCGGGGCCGCGCGGGCGCGGGGCCACCGGGTGGTGTGGGGCCGCTGCTGGGACGGCGTCGGCGCGCCGCCCTTCTGGCCCTGGACGCAGGCCGTGCGGGACCTGGTCGGCAGGGACGGCGAGCTGGCGCGGCTGGCCGGAACCGGGGGTGCTCCGGGAACCGGGCAGGCGGGGCAGTTCGCGCTGTACGAGGCGTTCGCCCGGCTGCTGAACGAGCACGGCCGGGTCCTGGTGGTCCTCGACGACCTCCAGTGGGCGGACCCCTCGTCGCTGCGGCTGCTGGAGTTCCTCGCCTCCACCCGGCTCTGCCCCGAGCTGACCGTCGTGGCCACGTACCGCGACACCGACGTGCGCCCCGGCGAGCCGCTGGAGCACGTCCTCGGCGCGCTGTCGCGGCTGCCGCACGTGCGGCGGCTCCTGCTGCGCGGGCTGGTGGAGGAGGAGGTCCGCGAGTACCTGGGACGGGCCGGGGCCGACCCCGCCCTGGCCGCGGAGATGGGCAGGCTGACCGCGGGCAACCCGTTCTTCCTGGGGGAGGTGCTGCGGCTGGGGGAGACCCCCGAGGCGCTGTCGGACGTCGTGCGCGGCCGGATGACCGGTCTGCCGCCCGGCACCGAGGAGGTGCTGACCGTCGCCGCGCTGCTCGGCAGGGAGGCGCCGATCGACATCCTGACGCGCGTGGCGGGGCTGCCCGAGGAGCGGGTCCTCGACATCGTCGACGCCGCGGTGGGGGCCCGGCTGCTGGTCGAGGGCGACGGGCCGAGCTGCCGCTTCGTCCACGACATCGTCCGCGACGTGCTGCGCGAGGCACTGCCGCCGCTGCGCCGCAGGAGGCTGCACGCGCGGATCGCGGAGGCCCTGGAGGAGCGGAGCGGGACGCGCCTGACCGAGATCGCCCACCACTGTCGCGAGGGCCTGCTGAACTCCCGGATGGCGGGCAAGGCCATCGGCTACACCAGGCGCGCGGCGGCCCAGGCGACCGCGCAGTTCGCCCACGAGGACGCGGTGGAGGACCTGGGGAGGGCGATCGCGATGATCGACCGGCTGCCGGAGCCCGACGACGCGCTCCGCTGCGACCTCCTGCTCGACCTGGCCGAGGCGCAGACCGCGGCGGGGATGAGCGCCGCGGCCCACGCCTCGCTGGAGGCCACCGCGGAGATCGCCGAACGGCTCGGCGACGACAGCCGGCTGGCCAGGGCGGCGCTGGGGTTCTCCGACCCGATCTATCTGGCCATGTACGAGGAGATGACCGGCATCGATCGGCTGGCCGAGCGCATCGACCGGGTCCTCGCCTCCGACCTGGCCGGGGACTCGCCGTGGCGGGCCCAGCTGCTCGCCGCCGCCGCGCTGACCGGCTCGACCGTACGGCCCGTCGAGCGGAGCGTGGAGATGGCGGGGGAGGCGGTGCGGCTCGCCCGCCTCGCCGGTGACGACCGGACCCTGTCCAGGACGCTGATCGCCCTGGAGATCCTGCTGCGCTCCGGCCACGACCACGGGCGCCGCGAGGCGGTCGCCGGCGAGATCGTGGAGATCGGCCGCCGCGCCGGCGACCTGGCCGTCGAGTGGATCGGCAGGGAGAACGAGTACGTCGAGCTGACCGCCGGGGGAGCCGCCGGGCGGGCCGCGGAGCTGCTGGACTGGCTGCGGGAGACCGCGGAGCGGCTCAGGCTCCCCTCGATGGTCAGCCTGGCCGCCTGGCAGACCGCGGTCCGGGCCTACCTGTCCGGGCGCTTCGCCGACGCGCTCGCCGCGGCCGACGTGTCCGGCGCGGCCCACCCCGAGGGGGCGCTGGGCCGGGACGACGCGTCACTGCGGCGGGAGGTGTTCCGTTTCCTGTCCCTGCGGGCGGCGGGCCAGGGTAGCGAGCCAGGTGAGGTTCAGGGCCGCGATTCGGGTGAGGTTCAGGGGCGCGAGCCGGGCGGCGGGGTTCAGGGGCGCGAGCCGGGCGAGGCGGGCAAGACGGGTGAGGCGCTCGCGCTGGCCGACGAGATGCTGGCCCGCCGTCCCGGCCAGAAGCCCTGGCGGATCCTGCGCTGCCTGGCCCTGATCGACCTGGGCAGGACGGCCGAGGCACGCGACGACTTCGCCGGCCTCGCCCGCGACGGTTTCGCGGCGATGGGTCCCGAACTGGCCTACCGGTTCGTCCCGGACGCCGTCAGCGAGATCTGCGCGGCGCTCGGCGACGAGGAGGCGGGGAGGATCCTGTACGGCGGGCTCGCCCCGCACGCGGGCCGGCTGCTGGGCTGGTCGCTGACCGACCTGTGCCTGGCCAGGCTGGCCCTGCTCGGCGGCGACAGGGACCTGGCGGAGACCCATCTGCGGGCCGCCGAGGCGTTCGCCGCCAAGGCGGGACTGCGCGTCCACGAGCCCGCGCTCCGCGCGCTGGGCGAGACGCTCCGCTCAACGGGGACGTGATCGACGGTGACGCCCCGGGGCCCATGCGCCGGCCGGCACGTTTCGCCCGCGACGGGAGGGTTAGGGGGAAGGGGCTGAGGTGTCCATGGCCGGGGGCCAGGAGGAGCGAGGAGCGCGCGTGGCCGTCAACCGTGTGGTGACCAACATCCTGTCCGACCGCCTGGTCGAGACCAGGGACTTCTTCACGGAGTTGCTCGGCTTCCAGGTCAACTTCGAGGAGGACTGGTACGTGCACCTCTCGGCGCCCGGCAATCCGGCGCTGGAGGTGGCGGTCTGGCGCAGGGACCACGAGCTGATCCCCGAGCCGTACCGCCAGAGGCCGGCGGGCGCGATCCTGACCGTCGTGGTCGACGACGTGGACGCCGTCCACGAGCGGGCCGGCACCCTGGGGCTCACGGTCGTCGCGCCACCGCGCGACCAGTTCTACGGCCAGCGCAGCTGCCTGCTGCTCGACCCCAACGGGCTGGTGGTGGACATCTCCACCCCCGTCTGATCTACGCTCGGTCGACGCATGTCATCACCGGGGGATCTGAGATCACCGTCACAGGAGTGGGAATGTGCGCATGGCCACGCGAACATGGGGCATGTCTCCCCACCGCCGCAAGGTGGCGCGGTGACCTTCCCTTCCCATCGGCCGAGTTCGCTCAGACTTTCGACAGGAACCCGCGGTACGGCGTCGTGCCGTGTTCTCTCCCCCGCCTCAAGGCGGGGGTCTCCACGCTCAAGAGGGACTGATGATCGAGATCTGGCCGGGTGACCCCTATCCACTCGGGGCCACTTACGACGGCGCGGGAACCAACTTCGCGCTTTTCACCGAGGCCGCGGAACGCGTCGAGCTGTGCCTGTTCGACGAGGAGAACAAGGAGACCAGGGTCACCTTCACCGAGTGTGAGGGCTTCGTCTGGCACGGATACCTGCCCGGCGTCGGCCCGGGGCAGCGGTACGGCTACCGCGTGCACGGCCCGTACGACCCCCCGAGGGGGCAGCAGTGCAATCCCGCCAAGCTCCTGCTCGACCCGTACGCCAAGGCGGTCGAGGGGGACGTGAAGTGGGACGAGGCGGTGTACGGCTACCGCTTCGGCCACCCGGACAGCCGCAACGACGCCGACTCGGCCGAGTTCGTGCCGCGCTCCATCGTGATCAACCCGTTCTTCGGGTGGGGGCACGACCGGCCGCCGAGCACGCCGTACCACGACACGGTGATCTACGAGGCGCACGTCAAGGGCCTGACGATCAACCACCCGAAGATCCCCGAGCGGATCCGCGGCACGTACGCCGCGATCGGCCACCCGGAGATCATCGACCACCTCACCGCCCTCGGGGTGACGGCGATCGAGCTCATGCCGGTGCACCAGTTCGTCACCGACCACGTCCTCGCCGAGCGGGGGCTGACGAACTACTGGGGCTACAACAGCATCGGGTTCTTCGCGCCGCACAACGCCTACTCCAGCACGGGGCAGCGCGGCGGGCAGGTGCTGGAGTTCAAGGCGATGGTCAAGGCCCTGCACGAGGCGAACATCGAGGTCATCCTCGACGTGGTCTACAACCACACGGCCGAGGGCAACCACCTGGGCCCGACGCTGAGCATGCGCGGCATCGACAACGCCGACTACTACCGCCTGGTCGACAGCGACAAGCGCTACTACATGGACACCACGGGCACCGGCAACAGCCTGTTCATGCGCTCCCCGCACGTGCTCCAGATGATCATGGACTCGCTCCGCTACTGGGTCATCGAGATGCACGTCGACGGCTTCAGGTTCGACCTGGCCTCGACGCTGGCGCGCGAGCTGCACGAGGTCGACCGGCTGAGCGCCTTCTTCGACCTCGTCCAGCAGGACCCGGTGCTGTCGCAGGTCAAGCTGATCGCCGAGCCGTGGGACGTCGGCCCCGGCGGCTACCAGGTGGGCAACTTCCCCGCCAGGTGGACCGAGTGGAACGGCATGTACCGCGACACGATCCGCGACCTGTGGCGGGGCGAGCCCGCCGCGCTGCCCGAGTTCGCGTCCCGGCTCACCGGCTCCAGCGACCTCTACCAGGACGACAGCCGCCGCCCCGCCGCTTCCATCAACTTCGTCACCTGTCACGACGGGTTCAGCCTGCAGGACCTCGTCTCGTACAACCACAAGCACAACGAGGCCAACGGCGAGGACAACCGGGACGGCGCCGACGACAACCGCTCCTGGAACTGCGGCGAGGAGGGGCCCGCCTCGCTGGCGATCGAGTCCCTGCGCGAGCAGCAGAAACGCAACTTCCTGACCACGCTGTTCCTGTCCCAGGGCGTTCCGATGATCTCCCACGGCGACGAGTTGGGCCGCACCCAGCGGGGCAACAACAACGTGTACTGCCAGGACAACGAGCTGAGCTGGGTCGACTGGTCCGACATCAGGGAGAACTGGCTGCTGCTGGAGTTCACCCGGCGGCTGGCCAAGCTCCGCGCCGACCACCCGGTCTTCCGGCGGCGCCGGTTCTTCTACGGGCGGCCGGTGCGCGGCTCGGAGGAGAACCTCAGCGACATCGCCTGGCTCACTCCGAGAGGGGAGAAGATGACCGACGCCGACTGGAACGTGGGATACGCCAAATCGCTGGCCGTCTTCCTGAACGGCGAGGCCATCACCGAGCCCGACCGCCGGGGACGGCAGATCGTCGACGACTCGTTCCTGCTGCTGTTCAACGCCCACCACGACGTCATCAAGTTCACGCTTCCCAAGGACTACGGCGAGATGTGGCTGACGGAGATCGACACCGCCATGCCGATCACGGTCGACACCCGGGTCTGCCGGGCCGGAGAGAGCGTGCCGGTGGTCGGCCGCTCGGTGAGGGTGCTGCGCCGTGTCTGAGCCCATGACCCAGCCCGAGCCCGTCCCGCTGGAGCCCGCGCCCGGGGTCGTCCCCCCGGAGTCGGTGCCCGCGCCGGACCCCGGGCCCGGCATGCCGCCGGACCCGCTGCCGGGGATCTCGCCCGAGACCTCGCCCGCCGCCGTCCCGCCGCAGGTCGCCCACGACGAGATCCTGCCGGAGTCCGTCCCGGGGACCAGGACCGGCGAGGACGTCCCCGACCTCTCGGAGCTTCCCGAGGAGGTGCCCGCGCCCCCGCCGCCCCCGGGCTCGTACGGGGTGCCGGTCTCGACCTACCGGTTCCAGCTCACCCCCGACTTCGGGTTCGAGAAGGTGGCCGAGCTCGCCCCGTACCTGCGGGACCTGGGGATCAGCCACGTCTACCTGTCGCCGATCCTGCAGGCCGTGCCGGAGTCGCGGCACGGCTACGACGTGACCGACCACTCGCGCGTCCGCGAGGAGTTCGGCGGCGTCGAGGGCCTGCGGGAGCTGTCGGCGACGCTGAACCAGCACGGGATCGGCATCGTCGTCGACATCGTGCCCAACCACATGACCATCCCGGTGCCCGAGTCGGGCAACGCCCAGCTGTGGTCGCTCCTCAAGGACGGGCCGGAGTCGCCGTACGCGTCGTGGTTCGACGTCGACTGGTCCGTCGAGGGCGAGGAGGGCGGCGGCGGCAAGGTGAACATGCCGGTGCTCGGCGACTCGGGCGAGACGGTGGCCGACGGCGACGTGCTGCGCTACCACGACCACGAGTTCCCGCTGCCCGACACGCACTACCGGCTCGTCGACTGGCGGCGCGGGCCCGGCTACCGCCGGTTCTTCGACGTGTCCTCGCTGATCGGGCTGCGGGTCGAGGACCCTGAGGTGTTCGACGCCACGCACGCCGTCATCCTCTCGCTCGTCGAGGAGGGGGTCATCCAGGGACTGCGGGTGGACCACCCCGACGGGCTCGCCGAGCCGCGCGGCTACCTGGCGCGGCTGCGCGAGAAGGCGGGCGTGTGGACCGTGGCGGAGAAGATCCTGATCGGCTCCGAGCGGCTGCCCGCCGACTGGGAGTGCGACGGCACCACCGGCTACGAGACGCTCAACCGGATCACCGGGCTGTTCGTCGACCCGGCGGGGAAGGAGCCGCTGGTCGAGCTGTTCGCCCAGCACACCGGGGTGCGGGACGACTACGCCACCGTGGTCCGCGAGTCCAAGGCGGAGGTCCTGGACCTGTTCTTCGGCGCGGAGATCGACCGGCTGCACGCCGTCGTCGGCTCCGACCGCCAGACGCTGGTGGAACTGCTCGCCGCGATGCCCGTCTACCGGGCCTACGCGGTGCCGGGCGAGCCGGTGCCGGAGGCCTCGGCCAGGATCGTCGAGGAGGCCGGGCGGGTCGCCGCGGAACGGCTGCCCGAGGGCGCCCCGGTGGCGGAGGTCGTCGAGCGGGTCCTGAACGGGCCCGCCGAGGCGGTCACCCGCTTCCAGCAGACCTGCGGCCCGGTGATGGCCAAGGGGGTAGAGGACACCGCCCTCTACCGCTGGTACCCCCTGTCCTGCCTCAACGAGGTGGGCGGTGAGCCCGACCGGTTCGGCGGGTCGGTCGAGGAGTTCCACGCGTTCTGCCGGGAGATGTCGCCGGGCACGATGACGACGCTCTCCACGCACGACACCAAGCGCTCCGAGGACGTACGGGCTCGGCTCGCCGTGCTGTCCGAGCTGCCGGAGGAGTGGGCGGCGGCGGTCGGCGAGTGGTCCTCGAAGGTCTCCTTCGACCCGGCCCTCGACTATCTGGCCTGGCAGAACCTGATGGCCTCCTGGCCGATCGGGCCCGACAGGTTCTTCGACTACCTGTTCAAGGCGGCCCGCGAGGCCAAGACCTCGATCTCCTGGGCCACCCCCGACCCGGCCTACGAGCGCGGCATCCGCGACTTCGTCGGCCGGGCCGTCGAGGAGTGCGGGGCGTCGGTCGCGGAGTTCGCCGCGCGGATCGAGCCGTACGCCAGGTCCAACTCGCTGGGCCAGAAGCTCGTCCAGCTCATGCTGCCCGGCGTGCCCGACGTGTACTGGGGCAACGAGATCACCGACTTCTCCCTGGTCGACCCGGACAACCGGCGCCCGGTCGACTTCCCGCTGCGCCGCCGGATGCTCTCGTCGGCCCAGGCCCACGCGAGCCAGGCACACCCGGACGAGCCCCACCCGAGCCCCGCCTCCGCCGGCAGCCTGTCGTGGGACGAGGCCAAGCTGGCGGTCACCGCCCAGGCCCTGGACCTGCGGCGGAGGCTGGACCCCGAGGCGCCGTACGTCCCGATCGAGGCCGGGGAGCACGCGATCGCCTTCGCCAGGGGGGAGCGGGCCGTGACGGTGGCCACCCGGCTGCCCGTCGGCCTGGAGCGGCGCGGCGGCTGGGGGAGCGCCACGCTCGTCCTGCCGCGCGGCACGTGGCGGGACCTGCTGTCCGGCACCGAGCACACCGGCCGGATACCGCTCGCCCACCTGCTGTCCGTCCACCCCGTCGCGCTTCTGGAAAGGGACTGACCGATGTTCGAGGTATGGGCGCCGCGGGCGACGGCGGTGGACGTGGAGATCGGCGAGGTCCGCTACCCGATGTCGTCCGCCGGGGGCGGCTGGTGGACGGCGGAGGTGTCCGGCGCCGGACACGGGACCGACTACCGGTTCCGGCTCGACGGGGGCGAGGCCCTGCCCGACCCCAGGACCCGCTGGCAGCCCGAGGGGATCTTCGGGCCGAGCCGGGTCTACGACCACGGCCGCTTCGAGTGGGGCGACGCGCTGTGGAAGGGCCGTGACCTGCCGGGCGCGGTCATCTACGAGTTACACATCGGCACCTTCACCCCCGAGGGCACCTTCGACGCGGCGATCGGCAAGCTGGAGCACCTGGCGGAGCTCGGCGTCGACTTCGTGGAGGTCATGCCGGTGCCGCCGGTGCCCGGCGGGCGCAACTGGGGCTACGACGGCGTGGACCTGTGGGCCGTCACCGAGAACTACGGCGGCCCCGACGGGCTCAAGCGCTTCGTGGACGCCTGCCACCGGCGCGGGCTCGGCGTGATCCTCGACGTCGTCTACAACCACCTCGGCCCCTCGGGCAACTTCCTCGCCCCCTTCGGCCCGTACTTCCACTCCAGCGCCTCCTCCTTCTGGGGGCAGGCCGTCAACCTCGACGGCCCCGGCTCCGACGAGGTGCGCGCCTACTTCGTGGGCAACGCGCTGCAGTGGCTGCGCGACTACCACGTCGACGGCCTGCGGCTGGACGCCGTGCACGCCCTGCACGACGACCGGGCGGTGCACCTGCTGGAGGAGATCGCCGTCGAGACGGAGGCGCTGTCGGCGGCCGTGGGCAGGCCGCTCACGCTCATCGCCGAGTCCGACCTCAACGACCCCCGGCTGATGACCCCGCGCGAGGCCGGAGGGTTCGGCCTCGCGGCGGCCTGGAACGACGACGTCCACCACGCCCTGCACGTGGCGGCGACGGGTGAGCGGCACGGCTACTACGACGACTTCTACGGCGCCCTGCCCAAGGTGCTGACCCGCGCCTACTACCACGACGGGACCTACTCGTCCTTCCGGGGGCGCTCCCACGGCCGCCCGGCGTCCCACGTGCCCGGCTACCGCTTCGTCTGCTGCGCGCAGAACCACGACCAGATCGGCAACCGGGCCGAGGGCGACCGGATGGCGCCCGAGGCGCTCCGGCTGGCCGCGGGCCTCCTGCTGACCTCGCCGTTCACCCCGATGCTGTTCATGGGGGAGGAGTGGGGGACACGGGCGCCGTTCCTGTTCTTCACCGACCACGTCGAGCCGCATCTGCGCGAGGGCGAGGGCGACCGGCGGCGGCGGGAGTTCGTCGGCTTCGGCTACGACGACTGGGCGGACAAGGCTCCCGATCCGGGCGAGGAGATGACGTTCCTGCGCTCCAAGCTCGACTGGAGCGAGCTGGACGACGACGCCCACCGGGCCCACCTCGACTGGTACCGCGCCCTGATCGCGCTGCGCCGCGCCCACCCCGAGCTGACCGACCCGAGGCTGGACCGGGTACGGGTCGACCACGGCGAGTCCTGGCTGGTCGTGCACCGGGGCGGGCTCAGGGTGGCGGCCAACCTCGGGCCGGTCGCGCTCACGGTCAAGCTGGGGACGGGCCGGTTCGCGCCCGGCCACATCCTGCTCGCCTCCGACCCGTCGGCGACCGTGGAGGGGGAGGAGCTGTTCCTGCCTCCCCGCTCCCTCGCGGTGGTGAGGCTCGACCCGTCCCTCTGAGGCGCCTGGACCCCGCCCTCTGACGCGCTGGGGCCGGAGTCCGGCTCTCTCGAACGTGTTGGGGCCGGGCTCGGTTTCCTGACGTGCTCCCGGGTGGCGATGAGCCGGAGCCGTCCCCCGACTCGCTTCCGAGCGGTGTCGGGGGACGGAGCCGGCTTCTGGCTCGTTTCCGGGCGGCGGCAGGGGCCGGATCCGGCCCTCCGGCCGGTCGCGGGCTCAGGCGGGCACGTGGTTGCGCAGCCGGAGATCCTCGGGGTACGGGGAGAAGTAGGTCTGGTCCCGTACGTATTCGACGGCCAGGCCCTGGGCGTGGTGGCGGATCAGGGTCGCCGGGACGCTCAGTGCCACCTGCCCGGCCTGGTAGGAGGCGATGACCTCCGCCAGGTCGGCCCGGCGCACCGGGTCGAGCGCGTCGCCCACCATGCCCACGCAGTGCTGCAGGACGTTCACGTGCCGGCCGATGCTCGCCTTGGCGGCGAACGCCGTGCCGAAGACGCGGGCGTAGTCGGCGGCCAGCTCCTCGCGGGGCCGCGTGCCCGCCCGGGCCACCACCCTCCCCGCCTCCCGGAAGGCCGCGGGGTTGTGGGCCAGCAGCTGCATCTTGTGCCGGGCATGGAAGGACACCAGGTCACGAGGGCGCCAGTCGCTCTCCAGCAGCGCGCGGAGCCGGGCGCGGGCGAAGACCCGTTCCACGAAGGTCTCGCGGAGCAGGGCGTCCTTGAGTCGTCCCTCGTCCTCGACGGGCAGCAGCGGATGGGCGTCGAGGACCACGGCGGCGAACACCCCCCGGCCCTTGCGGTCCACGGTCGCGCTCCCGGCGTGGACGGGGATGCCGTGCACCCCGCAGCTGGGGCTCCTGGACTTGAGGACGTAGCCGTCCACCTCGTGCAGGGCCGGGACCCGCTCCTCGGCGAGGGCGGTCATCCTGTCGGTGAGGTCCACCCGGCTCCTCCTGGAGATCAGCCGCGTGCCGTCCGGTGAGCGCTCCAGGCGGAGGGTCTCGCGCGGGCTGCCGAGGCCGATCTCCATCTCCGGGCAGATGTGCACCCACTCGACGTGCTTGTCGAGCTCGCCGTTGAGGAACCGGTCGCGGCTGTGCCCGCCGTCGAACCGGACCGGCTCGCCCATCAGGCAGCTGGACACCGCGATTCTCGGCCTGACGACCTGCCCGCCCTTCTCGTCGCTCTCGTCTGCCCGGCCGGTTCCGCGTACCGTGCCCACCTTGCTCACCCTGCCCATCGCGCGCCTGCCGCTCGCGCCACGCGCGGCGGTCGTTCCACTCCGGCGCGGCTCGGCGTCCCAGCCGCCCGTCGCGGCCGTGCCGAGGATGCCGGACAGGCGGCGCAGGCCGCGTGCCATACGTGCCTTGATCGTGCCGAGCGGGACGCTCAACTTCTCGGAGATCTCCCGCTGGGTCAGGTCGCCGTAGTAGGCGAGCTCGATCGCCTGGCGCTGCGGCTCGGGCAGCTTGGCCAGCGCCCGCCGCACCTGGTCGCGCTCCGCCAGGCCGTCGCCGTCGGTCCGGCCGTCGTCACCCGCGGGATCCGCGATGACGTCCAGGGGCACCGTTTGCAGGGTGCGTATCCGCAACTGGTCGACCGCGCGCTTGTGGGCGATGCCGAGCATCCAGGCGGGGAGGCTGCGCGCCGGGTCGAAACGGTGCCGGGAGCGCCAGACCTCCGCGAACACGATCTGCTGGAGGTCCTCGACATCCTGCGGGCGAACGAATCGTCGCAGGTAGGAGCGGATGAGCGGCCCGTGGATCTGGAAGCACTCGACCAGCGCCGCCTCGTCGCCCTCGGCGAACCGGGTGTTCAGGGGGTCTGTCATGATGCCTCCTCTTACTGAGAAAAGCTATTCAAAACTTATTCATACCTGCTCAACGTGCGTGATCGCAAGCAGGCGGCACGGAGGGTGCCGGCAGGTGCGGGGCAGGTACGGGGCAGATATGGGGCGGAAGGCAGCGCGGAAAGGCGGTGCGGAAGGACGGTGCGGGAGGGCAGCGCGGAAAGGCGGCGCGGAAGGGCTGCGCGGGAGGCGGCGCGGGAGGGCGGTGCGGGACGGTCGCGAGAGGCCGGAAAGGATCAGGCCAGGGCCGCGGGGACGATCCGGTCGAGGGCGTCCTGGAACGACGTGACGCGCGTGACGGACGCGGGCAGGCCGTCCCGCCAGCCCACGCCACCGGCGACGACCAGGCTCGGCGGCCGGAGCACGGGCAGCGACGCGAGCGGGGCGGGGTCCCCGGTCTCGGGCAGCTGGGACCAGACGAAGACCACGGAAGGGCCCAGCCGCCGCATCGCGTCCGCCAGCGCCGGGTACGGGGTCCGGGCGCCCAGCACCCGGGTCTCCACCCGGTGTTCGCCGGTCAGCGCGGCGGCCAGCGCGTAGATCGGCAGGCTGTGGAGCTCGTTCTCGGCGCAGGCGAGCAGCACGGGACGCGAGCCGGCCGGCCGGTCGGGGCGGACGGTGAGCCCTATCAGCGCGGCCATCAGCCGGTCGGAGAACAGGTGCTCGACCTCGACGTTCGCCCCGCTCTCCGACTGGCGCCTGCAGATCGTCTCGAAGACCGGTATCACCAGGCGCTCCCAGGTCCACGGCACGCCGTGCCTGGCCATCGCCGCGCCGATCCATTCGTGCACGGCCACGCTGTCCAGCGTCATCGCCGCCCGAGCCAGCATCGCCGCCGTCGGCACGCCCGGCGACCGATCGGCAGTGAGGGACGGGATCCCCTCCGGGGCCGTCCACCCGGGCTCCAGGCCCCGCTCCTGCCCCTGCTCCTGCCTCTGCCCCTGCTCCTGTTCAGCCGGAGGCGCGGAGGGAACGATCTCGATCCGCAGGACCCTCCGTGCCGCGTCGGAGGCCGGGATCCCGCTCCTGATGAGCCGGTTCATCTCCTCCAGGCGCCACAGGTCACGGGCGTCGTAGCGGCGGTGCCCCCCCGGGCTCCGGCGGCTCGGGCCCACGCCGTAGCGTAGATTCCAGGTCCGCAGCGTGGGAGCGGGCACTCCGAGGCGCCGTGCGACGGCCCCGATGCCGTACGCGGGCTCCTCATCGGCTACCGCTTGACGCTGCTCGTCCATCTCATCCCATTTCGAAGCTGCTAGATGCGATACCAGCGTGACAGGCAACGGGAGCGGCTGCTCCCTGAACGTTCTTTCGAGTTCCAGGCCCTTGTGGACGCAACCGACGGAGCGTTACCGGCCGAAGGAAAAACGTGACCGATACTGTGATCGTTTTGTTCAGCCGCGACCTCCGGGTGCACGACCACCCGGCGCTCGCCGCGGCGTGCGAGCGCGCACGTCATGTCATACCGCTCTTCGTCGCGGACCCCGCCATACCCTCGGGAAACCGTGGGGGGTTCCTCGTCGAATGCCTCGCCGACCTGCGCGGATCGCTCCGCGAGCGGGGTGGTGAGCTGGTCGTGCGCCACGGTGACTCCGTCGCCGAGACGATGCGCCTGGCGGAGGAGACGAGGGCCCAGGCCGTCTACGCCGGCCTGGACGTCAGCACTTTCGCGCGACGCAGGCAGCGGCGCCTGGCCGAGGAGTGCGAGCGCCTCAGGATGGACTTCCTCGTGTTCCCCGGCCTGACGGTCGTGCCCCCCGACGCGCTGAGGCCGACGGGCGGAGGTGACCACTACCGGGTTTTCACGCCCTACCTGCGGGCCTGGGTCCGGCAGCCGCGCAGGGAGGTGCTCAAGGCCCCCGGCGCGGTGCACGTCCCCGGCGGCCTGCGGGCCGGGAAGCTGCCCGAGCCGGGGCGTGAGCCGTACGAGCTGTTCAGGGGCGGTGAGACGGTCGGGCGCCGGAGGATGGAACAGTGGCTGAGGCACTGCGTGGACGACTACGCCGAGGGCCACGACGACATGGCGGGCAACCGCACCTCCAGGCTCAGCCCCTACCTGCGCTTCGGTTGCGTCTCGCCACTGGAGCTGGAGGCGCTCGCCAGGGACGTGGGGGACGCCGGGGCCGCGAGGGACGTGGGGGAGATAGAGGAGGAGGGCGAGGGCCGCAGGGGGGCCGACGAGTTCGTCAGGCAGCTGTGCTGGCGCGACTTCTTCTACCAGGTGACGCGGGCCTTCCCGCGCATCAACCGGGACGACTACCGGCCACGCGGGCACGAGTGGCGCGACGACGACCACGCGGCCCAGGCGTGGAAGGAGGGCATGACCGGGGTCCCCATCGTGGACGCCGGGATGCGGCAGCTGCTCACCGAGGGCTGGATGCACAACCGGGCCCGCCTGATCGTGGGCTCGTTCCTCGTCCGGCGGCTGGGCGTCGACTGGCGCGTCGGCGCCGACCACTTCTTCGACCTGCTGCTCGACGGCGACGTCGCCAACAACTACGGCAACTGGCAGTGGGTCGCGGGGACCGGCAACGACACCCGGCCCAACCGGCTCGTCAACCACATCCGGCAGGCCAAGCGGTACGACCCGGACGGCGAGTACGTCCGCCGCCACGTCCCCGAACTCGACGCCGTGCCCACACGGAGGATCCACGAGCCCTGGAGGCTCCCCTCGGGCGTCCCGGGCTATCCGGCGCCCCTGGTGCCCATGGGCTGAGCCCGGCCCGTCAGGGGCCGTGAGCGGCGCCACGGGGGGTTCGGGCCGGAACCGCCTTCCCGCTCGACCGGGCGGGCGTCCGGAACCGCCCCCGTCCGGCCGGACGGAGGCGGGGGAGGCTCCCCCGGGCCGGCCGGGGCGATCCGAGCGGGGATGCGGGATTTCGGAACGAATCGTCGTCCTCGCGCGTCGCACAGGTGTGACCCCCTATGACAACACCGCCGACGCCGCCGATGCCGCCGACGCCCTGCTCATCGCCCGGGAACGGGTGCGACGCCTCGAACAGCTGACCAGCCGGCGCGAGGCGGTGGCCGTGCAGCTCGACGAGGTCGGGACGCTCCTGGGCGACCTCGAGGAGCAGCTCGCCAAGGAGGAGCGGGACGTCTCCAGGCTGGAGGGCGGCGGCTTCGCGGCCTTCCTGGCCGGGCTCACCGGGTCCAGGGAGGAGCGGCTCGTGAGGGAGCGCGCCGAGGCACAGGCCGTACGGCAACGCCTGGACGGCCAGCGCAACCGCCTCGAATGGCTGAACGCGGACCGGGCGGCCGTCGACGAGGGGCTCGCCGGGCTCGGGCCGGCGCGGGAGGAGTACGACGCGCTGCTGGAGCGCGAGGAGCGCAGGCTGGTCGCGTCCGGCGACACCAGGGGCCGCGAGCTGGCCGAGGTCGGCCACCGCCTCGCCGACACCCGCGCCGACCTCGTGGAGCACCAGGAGGCCCACCGGGCCGGGGTCGACGCGCTGCACGGGGTCGGCGAGGTCCTGCGCTGCCTCGGCAGCGCCCGTGGCGCCTCCACGTGGGACATGCTTGCCGGGGGCGGCGGTTTGGCGGACATGATGGAGCACGGCCACCTGCGCAACGCGGACGAGGCCGCCTGGCACGCCCAGCAGCTGCTGGACACCTTCTCCAGGGAGCTCGTCGACATCGGCGTGACCGTCACCCCGAAGCTCCCCAAGGTGGACACCCGCTGGTTCGCCGACATGTTCTTCGACAACATCATCACCGACGCGATCAAGCACCGCCGGATCACGGACACCGGCGCGGCCGTCGCGGATGTCGCCGAGTGGGTGAGGCGTACGGTCAACGGCCTGGACCTCCGCCTCGAGGAGCTGGCCCGGCAGCGGGACACCCTGGCGGCCCGCCGCGAGGAGATCATCGTCACCGGCTGAGACACGAGCCCTTCCGGCGGGGCCCCGGCGACGAAGGCCCTGACCCCGGTGGACCTGGCGACGAAGGTCCCGAAAGACGAAGGTCCCGAAAGACGAAGGTCCCGAAAGACGAAGGTCCCGAAAGGTGAAAGTCCTGGCGGTGGCGGGCCCTCCCGGCGGGGCCCGGTGACGAAGGCCCCGGCATCGAGGGGCCCGGCGCCGAAGGACCCGGCGCCGAAGGACCCGGCGCTGAGGGGTCCGGCGCTGAGGGGTCCGGAAAGTGCCCGGAAAGTGAAAGCCCCGGCGGTGGTGGGCCCTCCCGGCGGGGCGCCTGGCCGGGAGGGCCCACCCCCGCCGGGGTGGCGGTGGTCGTGCTCAGTGTCGTGCGGTCTCAGTGCTTGTGGTCGTGGCCCGCGTGGTCGTGGCCCGCGTGGTCGTCGTCCTCATCCTCGTCCGAGGGGCCGTCGGAGGGCTCGACGCCCAGCACGGCCTCACGGGGCTCGATCTGGTCGATGTGCTCGATCAGCCCCAGGACGTGGTCCGGCTCGATCAGCCACTGCAGCGCGCTGGCGCCGGTGTCGTCGGCCGAGACCAGCTCGGCCTGCTCCTTACGCTCATCGTCGTCCAGGTCGGCGTCAGGGTGGTTGATCTCCTTCAACGCGGCGGTTTGCAGGGCGGCGAGGTCCTGCACCTCCACGGTCAGCTCAACGGTCAGACGTAGATAGCGTTCGGTGCCCGATACATCACTCATGGTAGAAATCCTAGTGCCTGGGTGGGGTTGGAACTGCCTAGGGGAGCTTCCACTCCACCGGAGCCGCGCCCTGCTGCTCCAGAAGCTCGTTCGTCCTGCTGAACGGGCGGGAACCGAAGAAGCCGCTACGGGCCGACAGCGGGCTGGGGTGGGCCGACTCGATGGCCGGGACGGAACCGAGCATCGGGCGCAGGTTGCGCGCGTCGCGGCCCCACAGGATCGCCACCATCGGCTTGTCGCGGGCGACGAGGGCCTTGATGGCCTGCTCGGTGATCTCTTCCCAGCCCTTGCCGCGGTGCGAGGCGGGCTTGCCCGGCATCACGGTGAGCACCCTGTTGAGCAGGAGCACGCCCTGCTCGGTCCAGGGGGTCAGGTCGCCGTTGCTCGGCATCGGCAGCCCGAGGTCCTCGGTGAGCTCCTTGTAGATGTTGCGCAGGCTTCCCGGGATCGGACGCACGTCCGCGGCCACGGAGAAGCTCAGGCCGATCGGGTGACCCGGCGTGGGGTACGGGTCCTGGCCCACGATCAGCACTTTCACCTGGTCGAAGGGCTGCTGGAAGGCCCGGAGCACGTTGGCGCCCGAGGGGAGGTACTGCCGGCCTTCCGCCACCTCCTTCCGGAGGAACTCGCCCATTTCGGCGATCTTTTCAGCGACGGGTTCGAGGGCCTTGGCCCACCCGGCTTCCACGACTTCGTTCAAGGGGCGTGCGGCCATGTGCAGGACCCTATCGAGGTTTTAGGCCCGGTACGGCGCGTGCTGGAAAACAGCGTGCGTCGCACCGGGCCTGCCCCTGTAACTCACTTCACCGAGCCAGCCATCATTCCTTGCACGAAATAACGCTGGAAGGCGAAAAAGAGGATCAACGGGATAATCAGTGACAGGAAAGCTCCTGGCGCGAGAATGTCCACGTTGGTCCCGAACTGCCGCATCTGGGACTGCAGGGCCTTGGTCATCGGCTGGTTCTCGGTGTTGGCGAAGACCAGCGAGACGAGCAGGTCGTTCCAGACCCAGAGGAACTGGAAGATCCCGAGTGAGGCGACCGCCGGTTTGGCCAGCGGGAACACCACGGTGGAGAAGATCTTCCATTCCCCCGCGCCGTCCATCCGCGCCGCCTCCAGCAGCGAGCGTGAGATGCCCGCGAAGAAGTTGCGGAGCAGGAAGATGGCGAAGGGAAGGCCGAAGGCGACGTGGAAGAGCACCACGCTCGCGATGGAGCCGAAGATCCCGGCGGAGCCGTACAGCTTCGCGATGGGGATGAGCGCGATCTGGGTCGGCACCACCAGCAGGCCGACCACCACCAGGAACAGCGCGTCCCTGCCGGGAAACTCCATCCAGGCGAACGCGTACGCCGCCATCGCGGCGATGCCGATCACCAGGACGGTCGAGGGCACCGTGATGAACACGGTGTTCCAGAACGACGCGGTGAACCCGGTGGCGAGCAGGTCGGAGTAGTTCTTGAAGGTCAGCTCGGCGGGCTTGGTGAGGATCGTCCACCAGCCGGTGGAGTTGTTGGCCGTCTCGTCGCGGATCGAGACCACGAACAGGCCCAGGGTGGGAACCAGCCAGAACAGGCCGACCACCACCAGTACCGCCTGGACCAGGCCGCCGCCCAGCCGGTCCACGATCCTGCCGAGGGTGCCGCGGGGCGGGGCGCCAAGGGTGGAGGTCGTCACTGGTTGTCCCTCCTGAACCGGCGGATGTTGATGATCATGAAGGGCAGGACGAGGACCAGCAGGAAGATGGCGAGCGCGCTGCCCAGCCCCTGGTTGCTGCCTCCGCCGAACGAGACCCGCCACATCTCCAGCGCGATCACGTTGGCCTGCGGCTGCACCGATCCCGGCGCGATGACGAAGACCAGGTCGAAGACCTTCAGGGTGTTGATGATCATCGTGACGAACACGACGAGCAGCACGGGGGAGAGCAGCGGGACGGTGATCTTGCGGAACACCTGCCACTCGGTGGCGCCGTCGATGCGGGCCGCCTCCAGCGCGTCACGCGGGATGGCCGCGAGCCCGGCCGCGATCAGCACCATGGCGAACCCGGCCCACACCCAGATGAACGCGCCGATGATCGCCGGGGTGATCAGTGTCGGGCCCAGCCAGGGGATCCCGGCGAAGGCCGCGTCGAAGTTCGACTGCGGCAGCCGCACCTGGTAGTCGCCCGGAGCGAGCCCGGTGAAGCGGAAGGTGCCGTCGGCCTCGCTGGTGGCGGTCGCCTTGACGGCGCCGTTCTGCACCGCCTCGACCGTCATCCCGGCCAGGGCCTTCTCGGTGCCGTCCACCTGGTTGGCCGCGCCGCCGCCGCCCTGGGTGAAGTCGAACCAGACCGTCCCGGCCAGCTCGCCGGGGGCCGGCTGGGCCGCCTTCGCCGTCGAGGCCGAGGCGAGGGTGGCGGGCTTCACGCCCACGAGCGGCAGGAGCACCACCTGTCCCGGCTGCGCGGGCTGCTTGGCCACCACCCCGCCGCCCTGCCCGGGGGCGACCGGGGACTGGTCGTTCTCCCTGGGACGGGCGTCCGGATAGCCCTGGTCCGAGCCGAAGAGGCCGGTCACCGAGGTGATCACGGCGTTGGCCACGCCCCGGTCGGGGGCCTGCTCGTAGACCAGGCGGAAGATGACGCCGGAGGCCATCAGCGAGACGGCCATCGGCATGAACACGACCAGCTTGAACGCGGTCGCCCAGCGGATCCGCTCGGTCAGCACCGCGAAGACGAGGCCGATCACGGTGACCAGCGCGGGAGCCACCGCGACCCAGATCAGGTTGTTCCTGATCGTGGTCAGGGTGGAGGAGTCGCTGAAGATCGTCGCGTAGTTGTCCGCCCCGACGAAGGTGCCGCCACTGGCGTCGTAGAGGCTCCGGAAGATCGAGTAGATGATCGGGTAGATCACCATCACGCCGAGCACGAGCGCGCCCGGCAGCAGGAACCACAGCGCCAGCGTCGGCGACGGTCCCAGCCGGGAGGCCCCGGCGGGCGCCGGTGCCGGTGCCGGTGCCGCGGCCGGAGCCGCCGCCCCGGCCGTCGCGAGCTCCGGCTCGGCGACCGGCTCCGCGGCCGGGGTGCCCGGGGTGCCCGGACCGGCGTCGGCCGGGTCGTCCGACCTGACGTCGGCCAGGGCCGGGTGGCCGTCCCCGTCGCCGGAGGCCGCCGTCCCGGAGGACCCGGGGGCCTCCGGGTTCTCACCGCCGGCGGGAGGTGAGGGGGCTCCGGTGTCCGCCGGGCGCGCGGTGGCTCCGGTGCCGGTCGTACGGGGCTCGGGGGCGGTCTCCGGGGTGGGGGTGGGGCCGGCGTCCTGCGCCGGCCGCTGGGTGTCGTCCGGTCCGGAGGAGGGGTCGCGGGCGGCGTCGCCGCCACGCGAATCCCGCGGGCCGTCTAACCGATCGGTCACGGCCGCTCTCCCTTACTTCCAGGCCTTCTTGGCCTCGGCCTCGAGCTTGGCCTGGGTGCCCTTGACGTCCGAGGGGTCGCGCACGAAGTCCTGCAGGAACTTCCACTCGGCCTTGCCGTCGGTGCCGCCGAAGGCGCTGGGCGCGAGGTCGGACATGTCGTAGCGGACGGCGTCGCCGGCGGCGATGATCGTCTCGGCGAGCTTCTTGGTCAGCTCGTCCGGGTAGTTGTCGGGCGAGACGTTGCGGTTGGGAGAGAGGTAGCCGGGGAGCTTCGCCCAGACCTCGCCGCCCTCCTTGGAGGCGAGGAACTCCAGCAGCGCCATCGCGCCCTTGGAGTCCTTCAGCGCCACCGCGATGTCGCCGCCCAGCACGACCGGCTCGGTCTCACCGGCCTTCGGGAACGGGAAGTACTTGGCCTCCTCGCCGAGCTTCGCGCCCGACTGCTCGGCCGTGACGCCCACGAAGTCCGCCTCGATGACCATCGCCGACTTGTCCTGGCCGTAGACCTGGGTCACGCAGGTCGGGAAGTCGGTCTGCAGGGCGCCGGCGGAGCCGCCGAGCAGGAACTCCTTCTTGCCGACGAGCTGCGCGATCTTCTCCAGCGCGGTGGTCACGCTGGGGTCGGTCCACGGGATCTCGTGCTTGGAGAGCTTGGTGTAGTTCTCCGGGCCCGCGGTGGACAGGTAGACGTTCTCGAACAGGTCGGTCAGGGTCCAGCCGGAGGCGCCGCACAGGGAGAACGGCGGGGTGCCGGAGTCGGCGACGGTCTGGGCGGTCTTGATCAGGTCGTCCCAGGTGGCCGGGGGCGTCGCGCCCGCGTCCTGGAAGGCCTGGTCGCGGTACCAGATGAGCGACTTGTGGGCCGCCTTCACCAGCACGCCGTAGGACTGGCCGTCGGCGGAGCCGAGTTCCTTCCAGTACGGGGTGTAGTTGTCGTCGATCTGCTTCTGGACCTCGGCGGTGAGCGGCTTGAGCGCCTTCTGGTCCGCGTACTGCTGGACCAGGCCGGGCTGGGGCAGGATCGCGACGTCCGGCGGGTTGCCGCCCTCGATGCGCGGGCCGAGGTAGGCGCCGGTGTCCTCGCCGGTCGAGGCGTAGGTGACCTTGGCGCCGGTCTTCGCCTGGAACGCCTTGAGCACCGCCTCGAAGTTGGCCTGCTCGGCGCCGGTCCACTTGGCGGCGACCTCGACGGTCACCCCTTCGAGGGTCTTGGCGGCGGCGGCCGGGGCGGGCGCGGACGCGCCGTCGCTCCCGGCCGGTGCCGGGGCGGCCGATTCGCCGCCGCCACACGCGGCGAGCGCCAGAGCGAGTCCCGCCGTCGTCACCGCGGCAATGGTTCTGCGCATGCTGAACAGACCTCCTGAGACGTTGAGGCATGAAATAGAGGGATATATAGGACGAACAAGCAGCCGAAATGGGGATGACGGCTTCTGCCGGGGATCACCCCGGCGTCATTGAGCCCGGATGATCTCTTCGAGTTGGCCCTTCATGGAGGAGACGACGTCCTCGCTGTCGTGTTCCGTGAAGGGCGGTGTGAGGGCGTTGGAGACCGCACTCGCGATCGCCAGGCTCACCTGGTCGTAGTTGGCGCTGGCGGGCCTGGGCCGGGCGGAGAGGATGCTCTGCTTCAGGACCGGCAGGTAGGGAAAACGCTTGATCAGGCCGGGGTCGTCGTACAACTCGGCCCACACGGGCGGGAACGAGCCGTCGGCGAGCACCCTGCGCTGGTTCTCCAGGCTGGTGAAGTATCGGATGAACTCGGTGGCCGACTTCTGCCGCTTGGAGAAGGCGCTCACCGCGAGGTTGTAGCCGCCGAGCGAGCCCGTTCCCGGCCCGTTCGCCCCGGGAAGCCGGGTGACCCCGAACTTGCCCGCGACCGCCGAGGTGGTGGCCGGTCCGTAGGTGTGCGGCCAGTTGCGGGCGAAGGCGAGCCTGCCCTCCTCGAAGGCGAGCTGTGCCTCGTCCTCCTTGAAGGAGAGCGACTCGGGCGGGATCCACCCCTCCCGGAAGCCGCCCACCAGGAAGTCCAGGCCGGCCTTCGCCTTGGCCACGTCCATGGTCACCTTGGTGCCGTCCGGGCTGAGGATCTGCCCGCCCGCCGACTGCACGGCCTCGGCGAAGTTGACGGTGAGGCCCTCGTAGGCCAGGAACTGCCCCGCGTAGCCGCCGATGCCGTACTTCTCGTGCAGGGCGCGCGCCTGGTCGCGTAGCTCCCCCCACGTCCTCGGCGGCTTGAGGCCCTCCTTGGCCAGCAGGTCCTTGCGGTAGAAGAGAAGGCCGGCGTTGCTGGTGTACGGGACCGCCCAGAGCTTGCCCCGGTAGACGGCCGTGTCGACGACCGGCGGCAGGAACCGGTCGAGCGGGAACATCGCCCGCTCCAGCGGCAGGATCCAGCCCGCGTCGGCGAACTCCGCCGTCCAGATCACGTCCAGTCCGAGCACGTCGTAGCGGTCGCTTCTGGCCTGGAGGTTGGCGACCATCTGCGCCCGCTGCTCGTCGGCCGCCTCGGGGAGCTCCAGCAGGGTCGCCCGCTCCCCGGGGTGGGTCTGGTTCCACCGGTCGAGCAGCGACTGCAGATAGGCGGTCGCGGGACGACCGATCACGAGGGTGAAGGGACCCGTCCCGCCGAACCGTTCGGTCTCCTGGGCGCCGGCCGCCGAACACGCCGTCACGAGAAGCCCGAGAAGCACGGCGAGCGCGGCGGGGATGGGTCGGCGCACCATGACCTCCCGGTTTCCAGTTGGTTACATACGTGTTAGGTAGATGCATGCATGTTATGCATAGCGATAACATCACCGTCAACGGATAACCCCGTAACGCTCACGTAACGAGCTCTCCGAGGAGGTGGGGCGTGCGGCTGACGCTGCTGGCGCTCCTCGCGAAGGAACCTGCCCACGGCTATGAGCTCAAACAGGCACTTGAACAGATTTTCGGCGGCGCCTACCCTTCTCCGAACATCGGGCAGATCTACGTCACGCTCGGCCGTCTGGAGAAGGACGGTCTGGTGCGCGCCGTGGACGTCGAGCAGTCCAACCGGCCGAACAAGAAGGTCTACTACCTGACGGCCGCCGGCCGCGAGATCCTCGACACGTGGGTGGACGAGCCCACCGAGGGGCCCAGGGTCCGGGACGAGTTCTTCATGAAACTCGTGCTGGCCCCGATGACCGGCATCGCCGACAGGATGGCGATGATCAACCGCCAGCGCCGTCACTACCTCGGACTCATGCGTGACCTCAACGAGCTCGCCGAGCGGACCGACCCGGAGAACCGTGTCGCGCTCCTGCTGGTCGAGGGGGCCATGCTGCACGTCCAGGCCGACCTCGACTGGCTCGAACGCTGCCAGGAGGACCTGAGTTGACGTCTCCCGTGGTTCCCGTGGGCGAAGCGGCTCCCGTGGTCGAAACCGTCAATCTCGTCAAGATCTACCAGGACGGCGGGGTGCCGGTGCCCGCGGTGCGGGGGGTCGACCTGCGGGTGAGCCCGGGGGAGTTCGTGGCGGTCATGGGCCCGTCCGGCTCCGGCAAGTCCACCCTGGTCCACATGATCGGCGGCCTTGAGGCCAGGACCAGCGGCGAGATCTGGCTCGACGGGCAGCGGGCCGACACGCTCAACGAGAGCGCCTGGGCGCTGCTGCGCCGCCGGAGGATCGGCTTCGTCTTCCAGTTCTTCAACCTCGTCGCCAACATGACGGTGGCCGACAACGTCGAGCTGCCCGCGCTGCTGGCCGGGGCCTCCACGCGCGAGGCCCGGCGTCGCCGCGAGTACCTCCTCGGCGAGCTCGGCCTCACCGCCCGCGCCGACGCCGCCCCCTCCCAGCTCGCCGGGGGCGAGCAGCAGCGGGTC
This sequence comes from Streptosporangium vulgare, assembly GCF_042428775.1. Lineage (NCBI taxonomy): Bacteria > Bacillati > Actinomycetota > Actinomycetes > Streptosporangiales > Streptosporangiaceae > Streptosporangium > Streptosporangium vulgare. The sequence goes on from NZ_JBHMBS010000003.1 coordinate 446,259, forward strand.
GCGCTGGCCCGCGCGCTGGCCAACGAGCCGAGCCTGCTGCTCGCGGACGAGCCCACCGGCAACCTCGACAGCCGCAACACCCGCGACGTGCTGCGCCTGCTCGGCGAGGTCCACCGCGAGGGCCAGACCGTCATCCTGGTCACCCACGACGCCAGGGTGGCGAGCCTGGCCGACCGGGTGGTCTCCCTCCTGGACGGCCAGATCGTCGACGACGGCGGCGCCGGGCTGGTCCGCCGCCGCCCCAAGGGCAGCGCGGGCGACGTCGTCGAGCTGAGAGGCTGACGGTGCGCCCCCAGCCCCCCCGGCCCGCGGCCGCACAGGCTCCGCGGGCCGTACGGTCTCCGCGGGCCGCCCGGCCTCGTGCTCTGCGGGCCGTACGGTCTCCGCGGGCCGCACGGCCTCGTGTTCCGCGGGCCGTACGGTCTCCGCGGGCTCCGCGAGCCGTGCGGAGGACGTCGCCGTGAGCACCGTACGCGCCTCCGTCAGGTGGATCCGGGCCGACCTCAGGGCCCGCAGGGCGCAGGCGCTGCTGACGGTGCTGGCCGTGGCCGGGATCGTCACCGCCCTGATCACCTCCGCGACCCTGCTGGAGGACGGCACCAACCCCTGGCGCGGGCTGTTCGCCGAGTCCAGGGGCGCGCACGTGTGGATACACACCAAGGACGCCCCCGACCCGGCCGCGCTGTCGAGACTCCCCGGCGTGGTCCAGGTGGCCGGTCCCTACCGGTCGGCTCCGGTCACCCTCACGCTGGACGGGAAGAAGTCGCCGGTGGCCTTGCGGGAGATGTCCGCGACGCCGCCGAAGGTCGCCGTCCCCCTGATCCGCGAGGGCCGCGCGCTCCGCGCCGGAGACAACGACGGCGTGGTCGTCGAGCGCTCCTTCGCCAGGGCGCTCTCCCTCAGGGTGGGCGGCCTCTTCCCGGTGACCGCGCTCAACGGCGCCACCCACCCGCTCGTCGTGGTCGGCCTGGCCGACAGCGCCGACCAGGGCTTCTACCCCGAGTGGACGCCCGGCCTGGCCTGGACGCTCGCCCCCGTACTGGCGAGGGTCGAGCCCGCGCTGGGCCGCAGCGAGTCGGTCACCGGGCTGCGCCTGGCCGACGGCGAGGCCACGCTGCCCGCCGTCCACGGCGCCGTCACGCTCCTGGAGGGGCAGATCCAGCGGATGTCCACCTGGCGCGAGGTCCGCGCCTCGATGGAGCTGGACAACCGGCTGCTCGGCCTGCTGCTCGCGCTGTTCGGGATCACCGGGCTGGTCGCCGCCGCGCTCGCCATCGCCAACGCGGTGGGCGGCCGGGTGCTGAGCCAGACGCGCGACATCGCCACCCTCAAGTCCCTCGGCTACACCCGGGGCCAGGTGTTCGGCGTGCTCATGGCCGAGCACGGCGCGCTCGGGCTGCTCGGCATCGTCATCGGGCTGGTCTGCGGGCAGGTCGCCGCCTCGTTCGTCCTGGACGGGGTGCCGATCCTGCCGCTCTCCCCGGTCCCGCTGCTCGCCATCGCCGGCGGCACCGCCGCCGTGGTCCTGGTGGCGGTGGCCCTGCCCGCCTGGCGGGGCGGCCGCACCCCGCCCATCCCCGCGGCCCCCGCGGCGCCGCCCAGGGGGCACCTGTCGCGGCTGGCCCGCCTGGCGCTGCTCGTGCGGCTGCCCCCGGCCCTGGTCCTGGGCACCCGCGACGCCTTCACCCGGCGCGTCCCGGCGTTCCTGAGCATCTTCGGCGTCGCGGTCCCGATGATGATGATCACCATCGGGCTCGGCTGCTGGGCCACCCTGGACGACTTCCTGCGTCACCCGGAGCGGGTCGGCCAGGCGGCGGCGCTCACCGTGCGCCCGGACAAGCTCCCGGCCGACGACGCCCTGCGGATGGCGAGGGCCGACCCGGAGGTGCTCGCCGTCTACCCCGGCACCGAGGTGCCCGCGCTGGAGCCCGAGCAGACCAGGAGCGTGCTGGCCCGCGCCGCCGGGACCTCCGCCGAGCCGTACCCCTTCTCGGTCGTCGAGGGGCGGATGTACGCCGCCAGGGGTGAGGCCGTCGCCGGGCAGGGGCTGCTCGACCTGCTGGACGTGAAGATCGGTGACCGGGTCCGGCTCACCGTCGGCGGCACCCCGCTCATCGTGCACCTCGTGGGCCGGGTGGTGGAGCCCGACCAGGACGGCGAGGTGCTCTCCTTCGGGATCGACAGCCTCGCGGCCAAGGACGCGGTGCCGCCGCAGTTCTACAGCCTGGTGCTCAGGCCGGGCGCCGATCCGGCGGAGGTGAGGGCGCGGCTGCTGATCGCCTCGGGTGAGGCGCTGGAGGTGCAGCGGGTGGTCAACCCGGCCGAACGGCTCGCGATCATCCGCGTGGTGATCGTGGCGCTGATCGTCGTGCTCGCCCTGCTCGGCCTGGCCAACCTCCTGACGGCGAGCGCCCTGGGCCTGCGTGACCACGCCTTCGACCTCGCGGTGCTCAAGGCCATGGGCCTCACGCCCCGGCAGGTGGCCGCCACCCTGGTCACCGGGACCGGCCTGCTGATCGTGCTGGGCGTGGTCGCGGGCGCCGTGGCGGGTGCCTCGCTGGTCGGCGGGCTGATCGACCTGCAGGGGCACACCAGCGGCGTCGGGGCGGGCATCGGCCGTGCGCCCTCGGTCCTCACGCTCGCCGTCGCGATGCTCGTCGCGGTCGGGACCGCCCTGCTGGTGACGCTGATCCCGGCCGGGCGCGCGGCCCGCGCCCAGGTCCCGGTCGCCGCGCGATAGCCCGGAACGCGGACGCCCCCGGGACGGTGACCGTCCCGGGGGCGTATCAAAAAGGGCTCAAGAGGGCTCAGACGTCGATGCCGGGGGTGTCGGAGTTCTTGAGCGAGAACCAGTAGAAGCCGTGACCGGGCAGGGTCAGCAGGTACGGCAGGGTGCCCACCGGGGGGAACCGCACCCCGCCCCTGGCCTCGACGGGGATCATGCCCGCGAAGCGGCGCAGGTCGAGCTCGACCGGCTGCGGGTACTTCGACAGGTTGTTGACGCACAGCATCAGGTCGTCGCCGTCCTCGCGGACGAAGCTGAGCACCGCCTGGTTGCTGGACCACAGCTCGTTGTAGACGCCGGTGCCGAAGACCTGGTGGTCGCGGCGGATCGCCAGCATGTTCCTGGTGAAGTGCAGCAGCGACGCGGGGTTCTTCTGCTGCGCCTCCACGTTGACCGCCTGGTAGCCGTGGATCGGGTCCATGACGACGGGCAGGTACAGGCGCCCGGGGTCGGCCTTGGAGAAGCCCGCGTTGCGGTCGGGGCTCCACTGCATCGGGGTGCGGACCGCGTCGCGGTCCTCCAGCCAGATGTTGTCGCCCATGCCGATCTCGTCGCCGTAGTACATGACCGGGGAGCCGGGCAGCGACAGCAGCAGCGCGGTGAACAGCTCGATCTGGTCGCGGTCGTTCTCCAGCAGCGGGGCGAGCCGGCGCCGGATGCCGAGGTAGGCCCGCATGCGCGGGTCCTTGGCGTACTCGGCGTGCATGTAGTCGCGCTCCTCCTCGGTCACCGTCTCGAGCGTGAGCTCGTCGTGGTTCCGCAGGAAGATGCCCCACTGGCCGCTCTCGGGGAGCTTCGGCGTCCGCGACATGATCTCGGAGATCGGCTCGCGGCTGCCCTGCCGCACCCCCATGAAGATGCGCGGCATGAGCGGGAAGTGGAAGGCCATGTGGCACTCGTCGCCGCCGACCGAGGGGTCGCCGAAGTACTCGACCACGTCCTCGGGCCAGCCGTTGGCCTCGGCGAGCAGCACCCGGTCCGGGTAGAGGCGGTCGACCTCGGCGCGGACCTTCTTCAGGTACGCGTGGGTCTCCGGCAGGCCGGAGCAGTCGGTGCCCTCGCGCTCGAAGAGGTACGGCACCGCGTCGAGCCTGAAGCCGTCGATGCCCAGGTCCAGCCAGAACCGCAGGACCTCCAGCATGGCCTCCTGGACCGCCGGGTTCTCGTAGTTCAGGTCGGGCTGGTGGTGGAAGAAGCGGTGCCAGTAGTACTGCTTGCGGACCGGGTCGTAGGTCCAGTTGGACTCCTCGGCGCCGATGAAGATGATCGGCGCGTCGGGGTACCCGGCCGGGTCGTCGGACCAGACGTAGAAGTCGCCGTACGGCCCCTCGGGGTCGTGGCGGGAGGCCTGGAACCAGGGGTGCTTGTCGCTGGTGTGGTTCATCACCAGGTCGGTGATGATGCGCAGGCCACGCTTGTGCGCCGACTCGATCAGCTCCACGAAGTCCCCGAGGTCGCCGAAGTCCGGCAGGATCTTCATGTAGTCGGAGATGTCGTATCCGCCGTCACGCAGGGGAGACTCGTACAGCGGGAGCAGCCACAGGCAGTCGACGCCGAGCCACTGGACGTAGTCCAGCTTCTCGATGAGGCCGCGCAGGTCGCCGGTGCCGTCGCCGTTGGAGTCCTTGAACCCGCGGACCAGGACCTCGTAGAAGACGGCGCGCTTGTACCACTGGGGGTCCGCGGAGACGAAGTCCTCGGCCACGGAGTCCTGGGAGGGGGAGGGCAGGGGGGATGGATTCATCGTGTTCTCGCTCACGGTGATGGAGGGCAGGACGAAGTCACCGGATGCTCCGGCTGATGATGTTTGGTGACCGCGCCGGCGGGAGCCGTCATCCCCACGAGCTCCATGCTCTCGGCCGGGCCGAATTTGTGATTCGGGACCGTCCGTTGTGGCGCTTTCTGGGCCGAACACTACCAGCCGTCTGACGCCCTGGAACCCCCCTTGGCGTGCTACGCCGCCGCCGTCCCACGGAATCGCCGCGCGCATCGCGCCGTGGCCGCGTAATCGCCGCGTCGCTCACTGTTTTCCTGCGCGAAACATGACACGCCCCAAGAGAGCGGTCCCGCACCGTGTCCGCAGCTCAGGCCCGTACGCGCACCGCCGGGAGAGGGCACGGGCCGGCCCTCGGCCGAGGGGTTCCAGGTTCGCTTTCCGAAGGCGCGGAAAGACCCCGCCGGACCACGTCATAGGGGTTCGGCGGGTAGGTCACAGGGGCCGGGGCGGGTCCGGGGAGGGGTGGGCCGAGGGCCCGCGAGGGGTGGACTCCAGGCCCGCGGAGGGGTGGGTCCCACGCCCGGGACGGGGTGGTCCGGGCGCGGGGAGGGGCGGGTCAGGCCCAGGGAGGGGTGAGCTCGGGGAGGTTGTCCCGGTAGTCGCCGAGCCAGGCGCCGAACAGCACCAGGCCGCGCACCCAGAAGCGGTCGTTCCAGCCGTTGAACCGCGCCAGCGCGTCGGGCCCCTCGGCGACCACGAGGTGGAGCTGCTCCGACAGCAGCGAGGGCACGGTGTCGGCGACCCGGGTGAGCATCCGGTGCCCGTACTCCCTGGCGGGCGCGGCGGCCGAGCGGAGCGGGATCCGCTGGAGCGGCTGCTTGACCACGTTGGTGGAGGGCAGCGCGGCCACGCGCGGGTCGGCCGCGTACAGGATCTCGCGGTAGAAGCGCCCCTGGTCCTTGCGGTGCACGCCGACCGAGAGAGCCGCGTCGAAGAAGGCCGGGTGGATGAACGGCGCCGCGAACGAGACCTCGGGGCCGACCAGGTTGACCGGGGAGCGGGCGATGCCCCGCGCGGTCCTGGTGTGCAGGACCGACAGCGGCAGCTCCGCCCGGTGGCCGTTGAGCATGGTGGTCGACTGGGTGAAGGCGTGCCCGACGCTGTCGGTGATCCAGGCCTCGGCCTCCTCCGACAGGAACGGCACGGACGGGGAGCCCAGCGTGAGCGAGCCGAGCAGCGCGGCCTTGCGCTCGGCCTGCGTGGAGGCATCCAGTGCGGCCCCGCTGACCATGAAGTTCTTCAGCAGCGGCCCGCCGGCGAGCCCGTCGACCAGGGTCCGCCCCGCCTTGTGCACCTCGCGGGCGAAGGGGGTGTACCAGGCGTGGTGCGGGGTGAGGAACTCCAGCCGCCGCGCCGCGGCCAGCGCGTCGTCGGGGTAGGCGGCGGCGTCCTGGGGGATCACCCGGTGGCGCACGCCCAGCTCGCGGGTGATCGCCTTGGCGAAGACGATGTCGGTGTCGGTGCCGTCGTCGGGGCTGGTCGTCCACGACTCCACGTCGGCCCCGCGCGCCACCGCCACCGAGCACAGCAGCCGCGAGTCGTAGCCGCCGCTCACCGGCACCAGCAGCGGGCGCCCGTCGAACTCCTTGTAGACCTCGTGCAGGATCTCCAGGATCTCCCCGGCGGTCCTGCCCGCCTCGTAGGGCTCCTCGCGCAGCCACCGGGGCAGCAGCCGCTCGACGCCGACCCGGCCCGCCGCCCGGTCGAAGACCAGCGCGCTCGCCCCCGACAGCCGTTTCACCTGCGTGTACGGGGTGTCGTCGCGCAGCGGGAAGGTGAGCTGGATGATCGAGGCCCAGGCGTCCCAGTTGATCTCGTACGGCGTGCGCGCCAGGGAGAGCAGCGGTTCCAGCAGCGAGGAGAAGTAGACCGCCCCGCCGAAGGAGAGGTAGTAGACATCGACGAGGCCGAGACCTCCGGCGTGCAGCGTGATCCGCTCACCGTCGTCGATCAGGCCGGGCGTCTCGTAGGTCTCCGCCACGGTGATCCACGGGGCCGCCCCGCCGGGCGTGCGCTCCCCCCAGGCGAAGGCCCAGGTGCGCTCGTCCCGCTGGTAGGGCGGCAGCGGGGAGGAGCTGAACAGGGCCGCGTTCCCGGCCTGTACGGCGGGTCTCACCCGGGGCCCGGCCCCGCGCAGCGTCTCCAGGACGGCCTCGTCGAGGTGTCCGATGCCGCCGCAGACGTACGGCCTCACATTGAACGTCGGCCACTGCACCGTGCTGACTCCTCTGTGTCGCGATTGACCAAAGGGTATCCTTTCGCCCGGCTCACGAAACGGAGGACGGCGTGGCGGGCGAGCAACTCGAAAGCACACGACAGGCGTTGCGGGAGGCGGTGGCGCACGCGGAGAGGGCTTCCGAGCTGGCCCGTCTGCTTGAGGCTGCACAGGCCAAGATCGCCGACGCGGAGCGTGCGGCCGAGGAACTGCGCGGGGTGAAGGAACTCCTGAGCGAGACCGAGGAGCGGCTGGAGGCCGCGAACGCGGCCGAGGAGAAGCTCCGCAAGGACCTGGCGGAGCAGCGCTACCAGGCCGAGGTGGCCAGGTGGAAGCTCTCCTCGGTGCAGGTGGCCCGCTGGTCGCGGCTGGGTGACGCGATCAAGACGGGCAAGAGCAACCCGGTGCGGCTGGCGCGCGGCCTGCGCGGGGCGGCCAAGCCGGCCAAGCGCCCGACCGCGCCCAAGCGCCAGCCGGTGCCGCGCAAGGCGGGCGACAAGGCGCCCGCCCCCGGGGCGTCCTTCCAGGCCACCAGCTCCGTCAGGACCGTCGGCGGCAGGTCGGTGAAGCTCAAGCCGTACCGCGTGCCGACCGGCCCGAACACCCGCCCGCACCTGACCGCGGCCGTGATCGCCGCGCCGCACGGCGAGGCGCTGCTGCGCTACGAGTGGCGCCAGACCACCGGCTTCACGCCGAGGGACTTCGCCCGGGTGCTGGCCGCGGAGGTCCCGCACCTGCTGCTGGTCGAGTCGGTGACCGAGGGGCCGTGGGCGGAGGAGCTGCGCCGGCCCGACCAGGGACTGCGCGGCCTGCTGGCCTGGTGCGCGGAGCGGGGCATCCGCACCGTCTTCTGGCACACCGAGGGCACCCCCGCCGAGTTCGTCGCCGCGGCCAGGCTGTTCGAGCACGTCGTGACCGCGCTGCCCAGGTCCGTGGGGGCGTGGGGCGCCGCGCTGGCGGCCCAGGAGCCCGAGCAGGGGCGCCGGACGCCCTCGCTGGGAATCCTGCCCTTCGCCGTCCAGCCGCGCGTGCACAACCCGCTGCCGCTGGCCGGGGACCGGTTCGAGCGGGTGCTCTCGCTGGAGGAGCTGCTTCCCGGGCACCTGTCGTACCCGGACGTGCTCACCTCCTACCGCTGGCCCGTCGCGGTCGACTGCCCGCCGGGCACGGAACCCTGGCGGATGGCCGAGCTGGCCGCCTGCGGCACTCCCATCGGCACCGAGCCCGACGCGCGCCGCGCCCACCTGGCGCTCCGCCAGGCGTACGCCTCGGGCACGATGACCGACAAGGTCGACGACCTGCTGGACGCGATCGGCCTGCCCAGCGGCAGGGCCACCCTGAACATCTCGGTGATCATGATCGACCGGGGCGACCTCGACTACGCGCTGGCCCAGGTCGCGCCGCAGAAGGGCGTCGTCCAGCTGGTGCTGCTGTCGGACGCCCCGGACGCCGTCGGGCGGGCCCGCGAGGCGATGCCCGACGGGGTGGACGTCGCGGTGCGCCGCTCCGACACCGAGCTGACCACGGGCGGCCTGCTCAACCGCGCCCTCGACCTGTGCCAGGGCGACCTGGTGGCGGTCATGGACGCCCGCGACCGGTACGGCGAGCACTACCTGGCCGACCTCAGCCGGGCCTTCCTGTTCGCCAACGCCGACATCGTGGGCAAGGCGGCCTACTACGCCCACCTGCGCGACGTCGCGGCGACCGTGCTGCGCCAGCCCTCGGCGGAGTACTCCTACCTGCCCGACGTGGCGGGGGCGACCCTGCTGGCCCGCCGCGCGGTCCTGCGGGGCATCGGCTTCGCCGACGTCTCGGACAACTGGGCCGACGTGCTGATGCGCCAGTGCCGCGCGGACGGGATCAAGGTCTTCTCCGCCGACCGCTTCGGGTACGTCTGCCTCCGCGACCGCGACCGCTGGCTGCTCGGCTCGGCCCAGCTCGTCGACTACGGCCCGGCGGATCCGCACGCCCTGATCTGAACGGGTCCTCGGGGGCGCGTTCCTCGCCGTGACGGCGGCCGGTCCGGGCGTCCCGGCCGCTTCGGCCGGTCCGCAGGGCCTGGCCTGAGCGCCGGCCGTCCGGGGGTCGTTAGGCTGCCGGGATGACGCCCGGCGCGCTCGGCGAGGTCCTCGGCCTGCCACCGATCCCCAGGGGGACGTGGGCCGGGGAGGCGCTCTACGTCTCCCCGGCCGCGCTGCGCCGGGGCGAGGACCCCGGTGAGCTGGCCGACCGGCTCCGCGCGCTGCCGGGGGTCGCGGCCGTCCGGGTGCGGCCCGGCGGTTTCCTGGAGATCGTGGTGGCGGTGCCCGGCGAGCTGGTCACGGAGATCGGCGCGGCCGTTCCCGCCGGCACGGGCGGGGGCGCGAGTGCGATCACGGGCGGGGGCGCGAGTGCGGGCGAGGTCACGAAAGCGGGCGCGGGCGCGGCCGGGTCCCCGTGGGAGGACCTGCCCAGGACGTGGGCCAACCCCGGGTTCGTCGTGAGGTACGCGCACGCGCGGGCGGTCGCCGTACAGCGCTGGGCCTCGGAACTCGGCGTCGGCGGGGACTTCAGGCCCGAGCTGCTGGAGGACCGCAGGGACCGGGCGGTGCTCAGGCTGCTGGCCGAGCTGCCCGGCAGGCGGGTGAGCCGGGACCCCGGGTGGGCCGCCTACGCCGAGCAGCTGGCCCTGGCCTACCACGACGCGTTCGAGGGGGCCGCCGCGCTTCCCTCGGGGGACGAGGAGCCCTCGGAACTCCACGCCGCCCGGGTGCGCCTGGCGCGGGCCGTGCGGGACGTGCTGGCCGAGGCGCTGGCGGCGCTTGGCGAGACGGCACCCGACAGATTGTGATAGACCCTCCCAAAGGATTTAAAAAGGATCAGGGAGAGGTGGATGGCCGGGCCCCGGGACTGGGAGGCGTACGAGCCACGCCGACCCGGGATGGTCCGGCGGGTGCTGCCGACCCTGCTCGCCTTCGCCGTCATCATCGGCGGGCTCGCCTACCTCGGCGGAGACCTCAGGGAACTTCTCGGGACCGCCCCCGGCTCGCCCCGTTCGGCCGCGGCGACGCATCGCCTCTACCAGGAGACCGGGCCGGTCGGCGGTCGCTGCGGCACCCTTCCGGAAGACCTCGACGCAGACGCCAGGACGTCGCTGAAGGCCCTCGCCGGGTGCCTGGACCGGATGTGGGCGGCCACCCTGGAGCAGGCGGGCATCGACTACGAGCCGCCGGAGGAGGTGCGGCTGGTCGACGCCCCTGAGGAGGCCGAGTGCGGGATCGACGACTACGACTGGGCCGGGATCTACTGCCCCGGGCCTCGCGTCGTCAACGTGCTGGTCGAGGGTGAGCGGGCCTTCTCGATGATGTTCACGCTCGCGCACGAGTACGCCCACCACGTCCAGGAGGTGAGCGGGATCGCCGACCAGAGGGGCTCGGAGACCTTCGACGAGGCGTGGTCGCGACGGCTCGAACTGCAGGCCGACTGCCTCGCCGCGGCGACGCTGCGCGGCGTGGCGCCGCGCCGGCTGGAGGACCTGCGCCTGCTGGCCGGACGCGGTTCCGGCGCCGACGAGGGCGTGGAGGCGGGCTACCGGCAGTCGCACGGCTCGGGGGCGAGCAGCGCCGAGTGGATGCGGCGCGGCCAGGAGGGCGGCACCGTGGGATCCTGCAACACCTGGGCCGCTCCCGCCGAGCGGGTCTCCTAGGTTCCCCCCCCCGTAGGTCTCTCCGGGTCCCTACAGGTCTCTCCGGGTCCCTCGCCCCGGATCTTCCCCGCCCCCTTCGGTCTCCCGGGGCTCTCCGGTCTCTCTGGAACGGGTCGGCTCCGGCCCTCTCTCGGAGATCGTGTCGCGATGCGACGTTAAAATATGTTGCCAAAGTGGCGCATAACGTAAAAACTTCGCGTGTTCGGGGTTGATCGCGTCTCGATGGGTGGGCAATCGTCTCAGGGGGATCACCGGGTCCGATAGCCTCGATCGGGTGAGTCGATTCGCCCACCCCGCCGGTGACCGGCATGCAGAAGTGCTGCCCGAGGAGCGCCCTCCGCACGCACCCGCCGATCTGAACACGCTCGACCCCACCATCTGGCCGCGAACGTCGAGCCGCGCCGACGGCTCGATCACGATCGGCGGCGCGGACGTCAGGGACCTGGTCGAGGAACACGGCACCCCGCTCTACGTGGTGGACGAGGAAGACTTCCGCTCCCGCTGCCGCGACTACGCGAGCGCGTTCTCCGGGGGAGAGGTCCACTACGCGGGCAAGGCGTTCCTGTGCCGCGAGGTCGCCCGCTGGATCATGCAGGAGGGCCTCGGCCTCGACGTGTGCAGCGCCGGTGAGCTCGCCGTCGCGCTCAGCGTCGGGTTCCCGCCCGAGCGGATCACCATGCACGGCAACAACAAGTCGCTCGCCGAGCTGGAGAAGGCCGTCGAGGCCGGGGTCGGGCACATCGTGGCCGACTCCTTCGAGGAGATCGCCCGCCTGGGCTTCCTCGCCGACAAGCACGGCAGGCGTCCCAAGGTGATGATCCGCGTCACCGTTGGCGTCGAGGCCCACACCCACGAGTTCATCGCGACCGCCCACGACGACCAGAAGTTCGGCTTCTCGCTGAGCAGCGGCGCGGCGGCCGAGGCGGCGCGGCGGATCCTCGCCCTGCCCCAGCTGGAGCTCGTCGGCCTGCACTCCCACATCGGCTCCCAGATCACCGACACCGCCGGGTTCGAGGTGGCCGCGTCCCGCCTCGCCACCCTGCTGGTCAAGATCAAGGACGAGCACGGCGTCGTGCTGCCCGAGCTCGACCTCGGCGGCGGCTACGGCATCCCGTACGTCGAGGGCGACACCGCGCCCGACGTCAAGGAGATCGCCGACAACCTGCGGGAGATCGTGAGCAAGGTGGCCAGGGGCGCCGGCCTGCCGGTGCCCAAGCTCACCGTCGAGCCGGGCAGGGCCATCGCCGGGCTCGCCGGGGTGACGCTCTACGAGGTCGGCACGATCAAGGACGTCGAGGGCCTGCGCACCTACGTCAGCGTCGACGGCGGCATGAGCGACAACATCCGCACCGCCCTCTACGGCGCCGACTACACCGCGCGCCTGGCCTCCCGCGAGAGCACCGCGAGGCCGATGCTCTCCCGCATGGTCGGCAAGCACTGCGAGAGCGGCGACATGGTCGTGCGCGACCTGTGGTTCCCCGCCGACCTCGCCACCGGCGACCTGGTCGCCGTCGCGGGCACCGGCGCCTACTGCCGCTCGCTCGCCAACAACTACAACTACCTCCCCAAGCCCGCCGTGGTCGCGGTCAAGGACGGGGTGTCCCGCGTGATCGTCCGCCGGGAGACCGAGGACGACCTCCTGAGAGGACAGCTGTGAAACGACCCGGAGCGGCGGGGGAAGCCCGTCCATGGTGTGAGCGAAAAGGGGGCGTGACCGCATGGCACTGAAAGTCGCACTGCTGGGATGCGGCGTCGTCGGCTCCCAGGTGGTCAGGCTCATGCACGAGCAGGCCGACGACCTCGCCGCCCGCATCGGCGCGCCGCTGGAGCTCGCCGGGGTCGCCGTACGGCGCCTGGGCCGCAGGCGGGACGCCGACGTGGACCCCGCCCTGCTCACGACGGACGCCGAGGCCCTGGTCACCCGGGACGACATCGACATCGTCGTCGAGGTGATCGGCGGCATCGAGCCCGCCAGATCGCTCATCCTGGCCGCGCTCAACAGCGGCAAGTCGGTCGTCACGGCCAACAAGGCGCTGCTCGCCGAGGACGGCGCGACCGTCCACGCCGCGGCCAGGGCCGGTAACGCCGACCTCTACTTCGAGGCGGCCGTCGCGGGCGCCATCCCGCTGATCCGGCCGCTGCGCGAGTCGCTCGCCGGAGATCACGTGCACCGCGTGCTCGGCATCGTCAACGGCACCACCAACTACATCCTCGACCAGATGGACTCCAGCGGGGCCTCGTTCTCCGACGCGCTCGGGGAGGCGCAGGCGCTGGGCTACGCCGAGGCCGACCCCACCGCCGACGTGGAGGGCTTCGACGCCGCGGCCAAGGCCGCGATCCTCGCCGGGATCGCCTTCCACAGCCGGGTGACGGCCGCCGACGTGCACCGCGAGGGCATCACCGAGATCACCGCGACGGACGTGGCCAGCGCCAAGGCCATGGGATACGTCATCAAGCTGCTCGCGATCTGCGCCCGTTCCGACGACGGCAGGTCGTTCGGCGTACGGGTGCATCCGGCCATGATCCCCAGGACGCACCCGCTGGCCGGGGTCCGCGAGGCCTACAACGCGGTCTTCGTCGAGGCGCAGTCCGCCGGGCAGCTCATGTTCTACGGCGCGGGCGCGGGCGGCGCCCCGACCGCGAGCGCGGTGCTGGGCGACATCGTGGCCGTGGCGCGCAACGTGCTGGCGGGGGCCCGGGGGCCGGAGGAGTCCACGTACGCCGACCTGGTCGTGCACCCGATGGGCGAGACCGTCACGCGCTACCACGTCTCCCTGGACGTCGCCGACAAGCCCGGCGTGCTCGCCAGGGTCGCCGACATGTTCGCCAAGCAGGACGTCTCCATCCAGACCGTCAGGCAGGAGGGGCACGGCGCGGACGCCCAGCTGGTGCTCGTCACCCACCGGGCCAGCGACGCCGCGCTCTCCGCCACGATCGAGGGCCTGCGCGAGCTGGACATCGTCCGCGACGTGGTGAGCGTCATGCGTGTCGAGGGCGAGGACGCCTCCTAGCCGATGCCCTGCCGGTCCGGGCCAGGCCTGGGCCAGGCCTGGCCTGGCCCGGACCGGACCAAGGGCCGGACCAGGCCGGTCCGGGCGAGTTCGCCGCGACCGGCCCGCTCGGCCCGCGTTGGTTCGGTGTTCGCCCGCCCGGAGTCGGCGTCGGTTCGGCCTCGGCCTGCTCGACCGGCGTCGGCTCGGTGTCGGTCCGGCGTCGGTCCGTGTTGCTTCGTGGCGGGCGCGCTCTGCCGTCGTCGGCGCTGTCAGGGCCGACGACGGCTCTGCCAGGGGCCCGGTCCCGGCCGCCGCGACGATCGAGGCCGTCGTGCCATGCCGGCTCGGCATCGGGTTCCTGGGCATTTGATAACGGATCATTTGGTGACCTCTAGCGGCTTATAAGGTGCTTTTATGCTTTGTTTGCCGTTCCGCGAAGGAGAACTCGCCGTGAAGGTCTTTCGCCGGGCGGCGGCGTTCGCCACGGCGCTGACCGTCGTGGCGGCGCTGGGCCCGGCCGCCCACGCGACGACCGGGCGACCCGCGAAGAAGGCCGCAACGGTCGTCGCGCTCACCTTCGACGACGGCGACTCCTCCCACCCCGCCGTCGCCCGCATGCTGGAGAAACGTGGCATGCGTGGAACGTTCTACGTCAACACCGAGACCGTCGGGGGCGAGCAGAAGCTGACCCGGCGCGGGCTCGCCGAGATCGCCAGGAAGGGCCACGAGATCGGCGGTCACACGCTGACCCACGTCCGTCTCACCGAGCTGACCCAGAGCGAGCAGGAGGGCCAGATCTGCGACGACCGCAGGACGCTGGTGGCGTGGGGATACCGGCCCACCACCCTCGCCTACCCGTTCGGCGCGGTCGACTCCGACGCCATGGCGGTGGCGCGGCGGTGCGGCTACGACGCGGCCCGCGGGGTCGGCGGGCTCAAGGAGTGGGGCTGCCCCGGCTGCCCGCCCGGCGAGACTCTCCGCCCGAAGAACCGCTACGACATCCGCACGCCGGGCTCCGTCCGCGAGGACACCCTGCTGCGGCACATGAGGCAGCAGGTCCTCAACGCCGAGAAGGGTGGCGGCGGGCTGGTCCCGCTGGTGTTCCACCGCGTCTGCGACGACTGCGGCCTCTACTCGACGACTCCCAAGCGTCTGGGCCAGTTCCTTGACTGGCTGGCGAGCCGTAAGCCCCACGGCACGGTCGTGCGGACCCTGCAGAGCGCCGTCGGCGCCCGCTACCGCGCCCTGCCCAGGCAGGAGTGACCTGGCCGCCGAGGACGCCCGGTGTCCGGGGCGTCCTCGGCGGCAGGGCGTGGCGGCAGGGCGTGGCGGCAGGGCGTGGCGGCAGGGCGTGGCGGCAGGGCGTGGCGGCAGGGCGTGGCGGCAGGGCGTGGCGGCAGGGCGTCAGGGACCCTCGGTGAGCCTGCGGAGGCGGCGGGCGGCCCGGCCGAGCAGGGAACGCTGCTGGGCCTGGCGCAGGGCCACGGCCTCCAGACGGCGCTGTTCGGCCTTCTCCTTCCACCTGACGGTGTCGCGGCTGCCCTTGGCGGCCTTGGCACGCAGCTCCTTCAGCTCGGCCTTGAGGGCCGCGACCTGCCGCTGGGCCCGCTCGGCCTCCCTCGCGCGCGACTCGGCCGCGGCCTTCCAGCGCGCGGCCTCCCTGTTGCGGTTCACGGCCCAGTAGGGGTAGGCGCGGGCCGCGGGCCGCAGCTTCCAGGACTCCGCGTCCAGCCAGGTCGCCCCGTGCAGGTCGGCGATCACGTCGTCGAGCCGCTCGCCCTCGCGGATCACGCGCGCCGCCCTCGCCACGGCCGAGGTCCGCTCCAGGCGGGCGGCCAGGACCCCCGACTCGTCCTCGTCCAGTGCCACGAGCAGCAGGCCCTCGTCGTCCTTCTCCGCCTGCTCGATCAGCTTGGCCAGCGAGTCCGCTCCCGGTACCCATCCGGCCGGGCAGACCAGGCGGAACGGCACGGGCGCCGAGGTGGCGGGGACCCGCTCGGCGAAGGAGACGCGGCCGTCGTGGGCGTACTGGCCGCGCAGCAGCCGCAGGTCGAGCAGCGGGTCGTCCAGCGGTGCCGGGCGTTCGCCGGCCAGTGACGCCCACGGCCCGGTCAGGGTGACGC
This sequence comes from Streptosporangium vulgare, assembly GCF_042428775.1. NCBI lineage: Bacteria > Bacillati > Actinomycetota > Actinomycetes > Streptosporangiales > Streptosporangiaceae > Streptosporangium > Streptosporangium vulgare. The sequence goes on from NZ_JBHMBS010000003.1 coordinate 461,837, forward strand.
GCACGTCGGGCAGGGTGCTGGCCAGCGCCCCGTCGACGCTCGCCCTCACGTCCTCGAAGGAGGCGCCCGCGGCGTCCACCACGACGTCGACGTAGGGGACCAGCCACTGCCGGCCCGCGTCGGTGCGCAGGTGGCGCCGGTACGGGATCCGGTCGGCGATGAACGGGTCGTTGTGCCGCCTGACGTCCGCGGGCCTGCGCATGGCCGTCGTCGTGCCCAGGTGCCAGCTCAGCGCCTCGGCGTCGGGGACGAACACCGCGCCCGTCTGGGTGAGCCGGTAGCCCAGCTCGGTGTCCTCGCCGAGGGCCAGGGAGGTGTCCATCCCTCCCGTCTCCCTCAGCAGGGCGGCGGGCAGCGAGACCGTCGCGCCCACGTGGACGCGGTGCAGCAGGGAACTGGGCGCGTCGCGGAAGTCGCGGTGGGCGGCGACGAGTTCGCCGATCCAGTCGTGCCCGTGCTCGGGGTCCTCCTCGAAGAGCAGGCCCGCCCTGTCCTTGGCGACGGCGATCTGGACCTCCGCGGGGGTGGGCGGGATACCGGCCATCGCGGTGAAGCGCAGCGTCCCCATCACCACCAGGTAGCCGGCCAGGTGGTGCCAGCGCATGTGCGCCTCGACGTGCTCCCGGTAGGAGACGATGTCGGCGTCCATCCGGTGGATCACCTCGCCGTCCGCGACGGCCGTGCCGGCCTCCAGGGCCCGGGCGATGCCCCGGCGGCCGGAGGCGTCGCCGACGATCCGGGTGTGCTCCGGGGCGATCTCGGGGAGCCGGAGCGGCGGCGAGCTGCCGTCGTCCACGACGATCACCTCAAGGAGGTGGGAGGGGTAGGTCTGGGCGGCGAGCGCGGCCAGCGTGAGGTCGAGCTTGTCCTGACCTCCCCTGGCGGGGATCACCACGCTCACCGTCAGGCGCGGCTCCCACGTGCCGGGCGCGGGCACGGCCAGCACCCCGTAGTCGTTGCCCGGGATCCGCGGCGTGCTCACGGTGTCTCCCCGGAGAGTTCCATGAGCGCGCTGGGCCGGAAACCGCGCCACTGGCGCTTGTTGCGCCGCAGGAACGTGCCGATCGGCTCGCGCCAGGTGTGGTTGGCGACGTTGCCGCGCCGCAGGATGTAGCCCAGGCCCTGGGTACGGTAGATCTGCCCGCCCGCGGCCTGTACGGCGTGCTGGAACTGGGCGTCGATCGTGCCGGGCATCGGGCGGAAGCCGCCCACCGCCTCGAAGGCGGAGCGTTCGGAGAAGATGGTTCCCCCGGCGATGAAGTTGGTGATCTGCTCGGTGATCTGCTCGCGGTGGACGGTCACCCCGATCGAGGCGAGATAGACGAACTCGGGGACCATGCCCACGACCTGGGCGCCCGAGTAGGAGTGGGCCAGCAGCAGGTCGGAGATGAAGTCGGGCCCGTACCAGTCGTCGTCGTCCATCTTCAGCAGGAACGACCCCGACGCCCTGGCCGCGGCCTGGTTGAGCACGGCTCCGAAGACGGTCCCGCCGTCGGCCTCGACCACGGTGACCGGCCGCTCGAAGGAGGCCAGGGCCCCGGTCACGCCCGGGTGCGTAGCGGGGACGCCGTGCAGCGTGAGGATCACCTCGAACTCGGCGCCGCGCTGCCTGGACAGCTGTTCCAGCGCGAAGCCCACCATGTCCGGGCGGCGGGTGACGAGCAGCACCGAGACCGTCGGCACGGGCGCCGCGGGGGCGCCCAGCTGCTCCCAGCGGGCGCGGACCCCGTGGACGCGCAGCGCCTCGCGGCGCAACCGGATGCTGTGCTCCTCGCGCTCCAGGTCGTCCTTGAGCGCGGGCACGTCGACCGAGGTGATCAGCCTGGCCAGCTCGGGGCCGAGGGCGCCCGCCCAGCGCGGCACGGCCTCGGAGACCAGGGGCACCCCGGCCGCCGCCAGCCCCGTGACGACCCGCAGCGCGGCCGCCGGGCCGGTGTGGCTGCGCTGCCAGTCCACCCGTACCCCTCTGACCTGCCTGATCCGGTTGACGTCCACGTCCGTGACGCGGCCGGAGGCGTCGAAGGAGGTGAGCGTCCTGCCCTCGCAGGTGATCGCCCAGCGGCCGGACTCGGCGGACAGGTCGGCCGTGCCGAGGGACGGCACGGTGACGAAGTTCATGGGGTTGACCGAACGGTCGTCGACCGGGGGGATGGTCCAGGGCTCGGACAGGTCGCCCAGGCCGTTCTCCAGGATCCTGCCGCCCCCGGGACGGCCGAGTCTCTCCCAGGTCATCAGCCCGGCGACCGGGCGGTCGATCGAGGTCTCCGCGCCGGTCCACGGTGACGGCTCCTCGCCGACCGTCCGCACGACCAGGTCGGCGCCCCTGGCCCCGAACCTGTCGGGGACGGGGCCCGTCAGGGGCGCCGGGGCCGCGTTCGGGTCGCCGGGGCGCCAGTGGGCCGCTCCCGGCCCCGCCAGACCGCCGACGGGCCCGGCGACGGCGTCCATCCGGTGCCCGCCGAACGCCCTCGCGGTCGCGGCGAGCGTCCGGCCCGCGGGCACCGGCTTGGAGAAGCTCGCCTCGACCACCCAGGCGTGCTGTTTCGGCTGGTGGACGCGGAGTTCCACGAGAGCGCGCCAGCGGTGGGCGGGGGTGGGGGAGAGCACCGGCGCGGTGTACCAGTGCGGTGTCTCCCCTACGGCGACCACGACCCGGGGGGCCATGGGCAGCAGGGACTGCAGGCTCGCGGCCCTGCGGACGTCGGTCGCGGTGCGGGCGAGCACCAGGATCTCCGCGGCGCCCTCCTCGGCGCGCGGGATCCCGTCGAGGTCGCCGTCGAGGTCCATCGCCCCGTACGGCTCCAGCTCGCCGGGCGTCTCGAAGCCCGCGCAGTAGACGAGGACGCGTCGTTTGCCGCTCCGCTCCAGGGCGGCGCGGACCAGTTCGATCAGAAAGGACATCAGCCGGTCTTCCCCCGACGCCTGGCCACAGAAGTGATCCTTCCCAGCGGGCCGCGCCGCCGCTCGCCCGCCAGGCGCCCGGCCTCGGCCCGCAGCCGTTCCGTCTCGGCGCGGAGGCTCTCGACCTCGTCCCGCAGGCTCTCCGCCTCACGCCTCCAGCGCGCGGAGTCGGCCCGCCACTTCGCGGTGTCCCCGGCGACGGACTCCGCCTCTTCGGCGGTCGTCACGCCGACCTCGGCGGCGCTCACCCAGAGCGAGCCGAACATCTCGTGGACGGCGTCGTCGAGCCCGTCGTCGTCCCCGTCGGACCCCTCGCTCACCAGCGCCGCCCTGGCGAAGGCGGCGGTGCGCTCGAACCTGGCCGCCCTGACCCCGGAGGCCCCCTCGTCGAGCGCCGCGCTCAGCAGCCCGTACTCCTCACGGTCGGCGAGCTTGACCAGCTCGGCCAGGCTGTCGGCGCCGAGTGCCCATCCGGCGGGGACGGTGAGCCTGAACGGCGCGGGCGCGGACCCCCCGGGCACCTCCTCGGTGAAGGACACGCGCGGTTCGTGGACGTACAGGTTGCGCACCAGGCGCAGGTCGAGCAGCGGCTCGTCGAGGGAGGGGCGGCGTCCGGCGGGAAGCTCCGACCAGGGCCCGACCACGGTGACGGCGACGTCGACGAGGGTGCCCGCGAGCGCGGAGTCCACGCTCGCCCGCACGTCCTCGTAGGAGGCGCCGCGGGCGTCGACGACGACGTGCACGTACGGCACCAGCCAGACCCTGCGCGGGTGGGTGCGCAGCCAGCGCAGGTCGGGGATGAGGTCGGGCAGCACCGACCAGTTGTGCCGGTGCACCTCCTTCTCCCGGATCATGACCGTGGACGGCCCGAGGTGCCAGGCACGGGCCCGCGGGTCGGGGACGAAGACCGCGCCCGCCTGCGCGAGGCGGAAGCCGAGATCGGTGTCCTCACCCATGTTCAGCGTGGTGTTCACCCCGCCGACCGAGCGCAGCAGCGCCACGGGGACCGAGGTGGTGGCACCCGAGTGGAGCCGGTAGGCCCCGGCGCCCGCGTCCCGCAGCCACCGGGTCTCCTCCAGCACCCCGGCCCGCCACTCGTGCGGCGCGGACTCGTCGAACAGCTTCTCCGCGTCCCCGGCCTCCACCGCGGAGAAGACCTCCCTGGCGGAGGGATCGGCCCCGTCGGGGGTGAAGCGGACGTCGCCCATCACGACGGCGTAGGGGGCGAGATGGTGCCAGCGCATGTGCGCCTCGACGTGCTCCCTGTCGAGGATCATGTCGGAGTCGACCCAGTGCAGGACGTCGCCCGCCGCCGCCGCGGCGCCGGTCTGGCGGGCCCAGCCCCGTCCCCAGCGGCCTTCGGGCACCCGGACGAGCCTGGTGTTGGCCGGGGTGATCTCGGGGACGCGCAACGGCGGGTCACTGCCGTCGTCTGCGACGACCACCTCCATGAGGTGCGCGGGGTAGGTCTGCGCGGCCAGCCCGGCGAGCGTGCGGTCCAGGGCCTCCTGGCAGTCGTGTGCCGGGATCACCACGCTCACCCTGAGCCGGGGCTCCCATTCGCCCAGGTCGGGCGGGAGCAGCGACCCGTAGTCGTTGTGCCTGACCCTGGCGCGCGGAACGGCGACCCGGTCAGCCCTGCCGGTCCGGTCGCTCCGGTCGGCCCGGTTGTCTCGATCGGTCCGGTCGCTTCGATCTGCCCGGTCACTCCGGTCGCTCTGGTTGTTTCGATCGCTCTGGTCGCTTTGACCGGCCCGGTCGTCGCATGGGCGGGCGGGCCGGGCGGCGGAGGTGGCGGAGGTGGCGGAGCCGGTCCCGGTCACGCTTCCCCCTCCGGCTTGTCCTCCGCGGCCCGTCCGGCCCCGGCCTCCACCGCGGCCAGGCGCGGCAGCAGGTCGTGGACGATCTCCTCGATCTCCTGGCGCCGGGGTACGGAGGCGAGCCGGTCCTCCCCCAAGGACACCAGGATCGCCTGCAGGTCCTCGTCCCGCTTGTTCTCGTGCTCCTTGAGCAGCTCGACGATCTCGTCAAGCCGCCGGTCCAGCCGCTGGGTGGCCGTCTTGACCGTGGCCAGCTCCGCCTCGTAGCGCTTGACCCGGGCGTCGATCCGCTGGGCCTTGCCGTCGACCCTGCGTACGGTCGCGACCACCAGCACCTGGACGACGAGTACCGTCGCGATCGCGCCGAGCACGATGGCCGCCGTGACCGAGATGATCCCGGTGCTCGTGAGGAGCGTCAGCGCGATCAGGAACACCGGGCCGAGTATCGCCGCCAGAAGCGTCAGTTTTCGGGGCGTGGGCATCCGCGCTTACCTTCCGTGCCGCTCTGTCTTTACCTGTCCTTGTGGGTGATATTTGAGGCTATCGGCTCCTCAAGTGCGAATACGGCGATAAATAGGAAACTCAAAGGTTCCTGTGACCTGTGTGACAGCTGTGAGCCTTTGGTGGTGATCCTCGATGTCAAGGGGGAAGTATGGTGAGAAGGGATCTTCCCACCTCGCTATCCTTCGCTCGTGCCCGCGCAGCCGACCGCCCTCCCCCCGCCCCCCTCCGCCACCCCGGTGAGCCCCCCGCGGCCGATGCCGGAGGCGCGCGTCTCCCGGTTTCCCGGGTTTTTCGGGCTTGCAGGGCTCCCCAGGACCCACGGGCTCCCCGGAGCTCACAGGACCCACGACGTACGCGAAGTCCATGAAGCCCGGGTCCGCGAGGTCCGCGGGATTCGCGGGGTTCGCGGGGTTCGCGACGCTCACAGGGGTCGCGACGCTCACGAAGGCCACGCCGCTCACCAGGGTCACGACGGCCATGGAAGTCACAACGGTCACGGGGGCCGTGGTGCCCACGGGGTCCGCAGGGCCCATCGCCCGAACCACGCGCCGGGGCGCCCGGCAGGCACCGAGCGCACCTGGCGGCTCTGCGAGGCCCGTTTCCCGCGCGTCGCGTCGAACCGGTGGCGCGCTCTCCGCCCGAGCCCGATCCTGGAAGCGTCATGACAGCACGGATCGCCGGTAACGACTACCGGAGCCTCACGCCGCCCGCCCTGGGCTCCTGGACCCCCTCGCTCCGGGTCAGCGTCGTCGTTCCCGCGTACGGTGACCAGGAGAAACTCGACCTGACGCTTGCCGGGCTGGCCACGCAGACCTACCCGGCCGCTTTGACCGAGGTCGTCGTGGTCGACAACGGCAGTGACCCGCCGCTGCGGCTGCCCGCGCTGTGCCCCGAGAACACCCGCCTGATCGTCTGCCCCGTCCCCGGCCGCGCCCACGCCCGCAACGCCGGGCTGGCGGCCGCCACCGGCGACGTGATCCACTGGCTCGACTCCGACGTGGTCCTGGACCGCAGGTCGGTCGAGGCGCACATGCGCTGGCACCACGCCGCCCCGTACCTCGTGGTGACGGGCTACCTGCGCTTCACCCCCGCCGCGCTGCCGGCCCCCGAGGTGGTCGCCGCGGCCGACGACCTGGCCAAGCTCTTCGAGCCCGCCGAGCCGCACGCCTGGCTGGTCGACCTCGTCGAGCGCACCGACGGCCTCACGGCCAACCCGCACCGCGCGTTCAGCCTGCACGTCGGCGGCGCGACCTCGGTCAACGCCGCCCTGCTCGCCGTCGCGGGGCCGATGGACACCGACCTGATCCTCGGCCAGGACACCGAGATGGGCTACCGGCTCGCCCAGGCGGGCGCCGTCTTCGTGCCCGAGCCGCTGTCGCGCGCCTTCCACCTGGGCCCGACCATGCGCATGCGTGACAAGGCCCCGATCGACCGGGTCAGCCACGCCTTCGTGGCCGACCGGATCCCGTCCTACCGCTGGCTCCGTTCCCACCCGTCCAGGCAGTGGAAGGTGCCGTACGTGGAGGTGGTCGTCGAGCCCGCGGGGTGGCCGGAGGGCTACACCTACGACGGGGTCCGCGCCACCGTCGACGCCGTGCTCGCGGGCACCCTGCCCGACGTCGTGGTCACCCTCACCGGGCCGTGGGACCGCGTCGGCGCCGAGGGGCGCGCTCCCCTGAAGGACCCCGACCTGGACCTGGTGCTGATCCGCGGCCACTACGCCCACGAGCCCAGGGTCCGCTTCGCCGACGAGGTTCCGGCCGTCGTCCCGGCCCTCTCCTCCGACCGGCCCGGCGGCTCCGCCGCGCCCGGCCCCGCCTGGGCGGTCCCGTACCGCCTGCGGCTGCCCGCCGGATGGGTGCCCGGCGAGGACACCCTGGCCCGCCTGCTCGACCTGGCCAGGGACGAGGGGTACGGCCTGGTCTCGGTGTTGCTGGCCGAGGGGGACGGCGACGCCGAGACAGGGGAGATGGGTGAGGGTGGGCGGATCGCCGAGCCGGTCGGGGCGGGCACGGGCTCGGGGAGGGCGGTCGTGAGGGCACGTCTGGAACGTGCCGCCGCGTTCGCGCGCGCCGCGATCGTGCTGGAGGAGGGGGAGGACCTCGACGACGCGGTGGACGACACCTTCGGCGTGATCTGGGTCGACGGCGAGACCTACGGGTTCGCGCCCGAGGCCGCTGCCCTCACCGGCCGTCGCGGCGCCTACCGGGCCAGAGCCGAGGCGGACGCCGAGGTGGCCCGCCTCGCCAGGGAGGCGGAACGGCTCCGCGAGCAGGTGGCCAAGTGGCGCGACGAGGCGGGCCGCTGGCGCAGGAGCACGGTCGAGCTGCGGCGCGAGGTCGGCACCCTGCGCAAGGAGCTGGCCGCCGCGAGGAAGATCGTCCAGTACGGGCTGCTGTCCTCCGTGAAACGGGCCATCATCCGCCGTCGCTGACGACGCCGACGCCCCCCAGGAAGTAGGAGCCGACGTCCCTGTAGGGCACGACGGTGCCGGGCACCGGCCGCCATTCCGGCAGGTTGACGATGCCGGGCTCGACCACGTCGAAGCCGTCGAACAGGCGGACGATCTCCTCGCCGGTACGGGTGACGAAGGGGGCCGAGGCCTGGTCGTAGGCCTTGACCATCTCGTCCGCGGCCTCCGGGCGGGCGTCGATCGCGACGTGGGACAGGACGAGGTGGCTGCCGGGCGCCATCGCCCGGCGCAGGGTGGCGACGATGCCCTGGGGGTCGTCCGCGTCGGGGATGAAATGCATGATCGCCAACAGGAGGACCCCGACGGGCCGGTCGAAGTCGATCGCCGCGCGCACGTCCGGGTGCTCCAGGATCTCCCCGGGCCGGCGGACGTCCCCCTCGATGATGGTCACGTTCTCGTTCTTGCCGAGGATCGCCCTGCCGTGGACCAGGACGGTCGGGTCGTTGTCGACGTAGACGACCCGGGCGTCGGGGGCGACCTGGTGCACGTTGTTCTGGGTGGGCAGCCCGGTGCCGATGTCGAGGAACTGGTCGATCCCCGCCTCGGCGAGGAAACCGACCGTCCGGCCCAGGAACGCGCGATTGGCGCGGGCACCGTGCCGGATCTCGGGGATGATCTCCAGTGCCTTCTCCGCGGCCTGCCGATCCACCGGGAAGTTGTCCTTGCCTCCCAGGTAGTAGTCGTACATGCGCGCGACGTTGGGAATATGCGTCTGGACACCCTTGGGTATCTGGTCGGCCATGTGCCGCTCCCGGGTAATGACATTTCCAGAATTGCGTAGATCATAGCCATACATAACATTGAAGAAGTCGTTATCAGCCCGACGAGATCGCGTCGTGGCCGACTCCCTCTCGCGTCACGGGCCCGCTCTCCAGTCCGCGCCGCCCGTCTCTCCAGCTGGCGCCGTACGCCTCTCCAGCCTGCGCCGCACGCCCGGTTCTCCCCTCGCGCCGCTGCCCGGCCCTCCCTCTCGCGCCGTACGCCCCGTCCCCTTTTCGGGCCCCCGTCCCCTTTTTCTGTGCCTCGACCCTTTTTCCGTGCCGTGTGCCCGGCCTCCGGCCCACCGACGGCGTCGCCCGTTCCCGGCTGCCGGGCCCGCTTCGGCGCCCCGGCTCCCCGGCCGCCACCGGGCCGCCGCTCAGTTCCTGAGGGCGGTGCGGAGCCTGCCGAGGAGGGAGTCGCGTCCCTCCTGGCGCTTCCCCTCCCCGCGCCTCTGCTCCCGCTGTTTCTCCTGCCGGGGCCGCTGCTCCTGGCCGGGGCCGCGCTGTTCCCGGCCGTGCTCCTGGCCGAGTTCCTGCCCGGGGGCCCGCTGCACCGCGGGCCTCGCGGGCTCCCGCCCGTGGGCCGCGGCCTTGGGCGAGGCCGGAACCTTGGCCGGAGCCGGGGGCGTGGGCCCGGCCGGCCAGAACTCCGGCCGGTCGCCGTGCCGTACGCCATGGGTGGCCTCGATCGACGCGGTGACGTCGTCCGCGCCGAGCAGCCTCGCCCGGCCCAGCGCCTCGGTCCGCTGCAGGGTCGCCTCGCCGTCGTCGCCGAGCGCGACGGCGAGCATGCCCGAGCGGTCGTCCTGCATCACGCGGATCATCCGCTCCAGCGTGTCGCGTCCCAGCGGGACCGAGACCGGGCCCGTGTAGCGGAACGGGATCGGGGCGGGGGTGGCGGAGACCTCGTCGGCGAAGCGCACCCGCTCGTCGTGGGCGAAGTGCTCGCGCAGCAGCCGCAGGTCGAACAGGGGGTCGTCCAGGACCGGCCGGCGGTCCCCGGACAGCTTCGACCACGGGGCGACCAGGGTGACGACCACGTCGCCGAGCGACCCGTCGAGCGCCGCGCCCACCGCCTCGCGTACCCGCTCCTCCGGGCCGTCGACGTGGAGCACCACCTCCACGTACGGCACCAGCCAGTGGCGTCCCCGGTCCCTGCGCAGGTCACGGCGGAGCGGCACGCGGTGGGCCAGGTAGGGGGCGACGACGCGCACCGCCCGCTGCGGGTCGCGGCGCTGGGCGGGAAGCCCCAGATGGACTGCCTGGGCGGCCATGTCGGGGACGAAGACCACCCCGTGCGCGGCCAGCCGGTAGGCGAACTCGGTATCCTCGCCCCGCAGCACCCCGGGATCCACCCCGCCCACGGCCCGGAAGATCTCGCGCCGCATCGACACCGTCGGCCCCGTGCACACGTGGTAGGGGTTGCGGCTCGCCCGCAGGCCGTCGGTCCGGGAGATCGTCTGCTCGGTGGAGCTGGGCAGGGCGGCCGACAGGTCGAAGAGGGACTCCAGCGACCCCGCGCGCACGCCCTCGTGCACCCGCGCGGCCGTCAGCGCCGGCTCCTCGACGAACTTCTTCGCGCCGATCGTGACCAGGAATCCGGCCAGGTGGTGCCAGCGGGCCAGAGCCTCGATGTGCTCGCGGCAGACGACCATGTCGGCGTCGAGACGCTGGATGATCCGCCCCTCGGCGAGGGCGGCCCCGGTGTTCACCGCGTGGGCGATGCCCCAGCCGGAGGAACCGGTGGTCACGATCCTGGCGCCGCTCGGGGCGATCTCCGGCAGCCGCAGCGGCGGCTCGCTGCCGTCGTCGACCACGATCACCTCCATGAGGTGATCCGGGTAGGTCTGCGCGGCCAGCGCGGCGAGGGTGAGATCGAGCCTGTGCTGCCCGCCGTGGGCCGGAATGATCACGCTCACCGAGAGCTCGGGATCCCATCCGCCGAGCGCGGGCGGGTCGAGGGGCGAGTAGTCGTTGTGCCGGATCGGTGGCAGGTCCGCCGCCGTGCCGCCCGTCATGATGTGACGCTCCTTGTCGTGTTCCCCGTCTGTCAAGCTCTGTCAAGCCTCGCAGACCATACCGGTCGATCCTTAGAGTTCCCTGGGGACAGGACGCCCGGCCTGTCCATTTGGTGGACAACGCATCCCGGGGCCGAGCGTGTTACCCGTAGACTCGTTTTCCAATACCGCAGGTAGCACGCGCACGGACCGGCCGCGCGCGGTGAAGGAGCAATCATGACCAGGGCGTGGCGTGGCCTCATCGAGGAGTACCGTGACCGACTTCCGGTGACCACGGCGACGCCCGTCGTCACGCTCCTGGAGGGCGGCACCCCCCTCGTCCCGGCGAACCGGGTGTCGGCGCTGACCGGCTGTGAGGTCTACCTGAAGGTCGAGGGCCTCAACCCGACCGGAAGCTTCAAGGACCGTGGCATGACCATGGCCATCAGCAAGGCCGTCGAGGACGGGGCGAAGGCCGTCATCTGCGCCTCGACCGGCAACACCAGCGCCTCCGCCGCCGCCTACGCGGTCCGTGCGGGCCTGACCTGCGCCGTGCTGGTGCCCCGGGGCAAGATCGCGATGGGCAAGCTGGCCCAGGCTCTGGTCCACGGGGCCAGGCTGCTCCAGGTCGAGGGGTCCTTCGACGACTGCCTGGAGATGACCAGGAAGCTGTCGGAGAACTACCCGATCGCGCTGGTCAACTCGGTGAACCCGTTCCGGCTCCAGGGCCAGAAGACCGCCGCCTTCGAGATCGTCGACGCGCTCGGGGACGCCCCCGACATCCACTGCATCCCGGTCGGCAACGCGGGCAACATCTCCGCGTACTGGATGGGCTACACCGAGTACGCCGGGGACGGCGTCGCGACGAGGACGCCGCGCATGTTCGGCTTCCAGGCCAGCGGCGCCGCGCCGATCGTCAACGGGGCGCCGGTGACCCACCCGCACACGATCGCCACCGCGATCCGCATCGGCAACCCGGCCTCGTGGCAGCTCGCCGAGGCCGCCCGCGACGAGTCCGGCGGGGTCATCCAGTCCGTCACCGACCGCCAGATCGCCGCCGCGTACAAGCTGCTCGCGCAGGAGGAGGGCGTGTTCGTCGAGCTCGCCTCCGCCGCCAGCGTGGCGGGCCTCCTGCAGGCCCACGCGCAGGGCCTGGTGGAGCCCGGGCAGCGCATCGTGTGCACGGTGACCGGAAACGGCCTCAAGGACCCCGACTGGGCGATCTCGGGCGCGCCCACCCCGGTGACGATCCCGATCGACGCGCACGCCGCGGCCACCGCCCTCGAACTCGCCTAGTGGATCTCAGGAGAAGCGACGTGCCCCCCACGGCCCCCACGGCCTCCCCGGGACCCCGATGACCGGCGGCACGGCGAAGGCGACCGTCCAGGTCCCCGCGACCTCGGCCAACCTCGGTCCCGGCTTCGACACGCTGGGGCTCGCCCTCGGCCTGCACGACGAGATCGAGGCCGAGATCCTCGACTCTCCCGGCGTCGACATCGCGGTCGAGGGCGAGGGAGCCGGTGAGCTCGACCTGGGCGAGGGGCACCTCATCGTCACCACGATGCGCGCGACCTTCGACAGGATGGGCCTCCCGCAGCCGCGCGGCATCCGGCTGCGCTGCCTCAACCGGATCCCGCACGCCCGCGGCCTCGGGTCCTCCTCCGCGGCGATCTGCGCCGGGATCCTCGCCGCCCGGGCGCTGGCCACAACCCTGTACGACCCCTCGGCCGAGCACGGCTCCCGTCCTGGCCGGGATCATCGGGCCGAGCTGACCGACGACGACGTCCTCGCGCTGGCCACCGAGATCGAGGGCCACCCCGACAACGTGGCGCCGTGCCTGGCGGGCGGGCTCACCGTCGCCTGGACGGACGCGGGGGGCGCCCCGCACCTGGTGCGGCTGCTCCCGCACGAGGCCGTCAGGCCCGTGGTCCTCGTCCCCGCGCACCGGCTGTCGACCGAGACCGCCCGCGGTCTGCTGCCCAAGGAGGTCCCGCACGCCGACGCCGCCGCGAACGCCGGCCGGGCCGCGCTGCTGGTCGCGGCGCTGACCGCCAGGCCAGAGCCCTGGTTGCTGCTCGCCGCCACGGAGGACCGCCTCCACCAGGACTACCGAGCGCCCGCGATGCCACACACCGCCGATCTGGTACGACGGCTGCGGAGGGCGGGCGTGGCCGCGGCCGTCTCGGGAGCGGGGCCCACGGTTCTTGCGTTGTCAACGATGAATACGCAGGATTTGATCGCACCGGAAGTGGGTAATGACTGGCACATCCAGCCACTGGAAGTCGAAACCAGGGGCGCCCGCGTTGTTTCTCTTGAGACACGCTGACGACTCTTCGACCTTCAGGGAATAGCTGTGTGCGCTGGTGATGTTAGGCTGATAGCCGCACCAGGTGCCCCGCGTTGGGTGCGTGCTTGTCAGCCACACATCGCTGCATCATCATGTCTCACCTGGTGAGACATGAGCGCCGCAGTGGCCTCCCCGAATCCGTCGCCTCCGAATGCTCTAGATTTCGGTTGGGGCAACGAGAAGCGGCGTTTTAGGGGACATGCGCGTTCGATCTACCTCGACATCTGGTTGCCGGTAGCAATCCGGGGGGGTGTCCTCCAAGTCCCACCGTCGGCGATTCTCGATGGTGACGGCCTGGATCCGCCCTTCTCCGACAGTGGCGGCGGCTCTCCATGGGCCGCCGAGGATCGCGACGTGCAACCCGACCCGGTCTGTCCCACCGGGTCGATCGCACCACCGGGACGATTGGCTGATCATGGCCACGCCCGACCCCTGGGAAGGACCCATTAGTGAGCGACACCACCGAACTCCTCTCCGACGTCACCGGCACGGCGCCGGCGTCCGGCGACACCCCCACCCGCCCCGCGGCCAAGCCGCGCCGTCGCTCCGGCACAGGCCTTTCCGCCATGGTGCTGCCTGAGCTGCAGGCCATGGCCTCCGGCCTCGGCATCAGCGGGACCGGGCGGATGCGCAAGAGCCAGCTGATCGCGGCCATCCAGGAGAAGCAGGGCGTCTCCACCGAGAGCGCCCAGGCTCCCGCCGCCGTCAAGGAGACTCCTGCCGTGGCCGCCCCGGCCGTCGTCGCCGAGCCGGTCGCCGAGCGTCCGGCGCGCACCCGCAGGGAACGTTCCCGCCCCGTCGTGGCCGCCGAGCCCGTCGTGGAGCAGGCGCCCCCCGCCCCCGAGCCCGTGGCCGCCGTCGTCGCGCCCGAGCCCGTCGTGGAGCAGCCGACCATCGACACCGCCCCGGCCGAGGGCCGTGGCGAGCGTGGCGAGAGCCGTCGCGAGCGCGGCGAGCGCCGTGGCCGCAACAGCGAGCGCGGCGAGCGGGGCAACGACCGCCGTGAGCGCGGCGACAACCGCCCCGAAAACCGGACCGACGGCCGCAACGACAGCCGCGCCGACCAGCGCGCCGCCGACGCCGGCCAGAACCGCGGCGAGCGGATCAACGACCGCGGCGACCGCGGTGACCGGCTCAACGACCGTGGCGAGCGCGGCGAGCGGTCCAACGACCGCGGCGAGCGTCTCAACGACCGCGGCGAGCGCGGTGACCGTCCCAACGACCGCGGTGACAGGGGCGAGCGCGGCGACCGTGGCGACAGGGGCCCGCAGAACCGGGGCCCGCAGGACCGCAACGACCAGCACGGAGTGGGCGACGACGACGACCGCCGTGGCCGTCGCGGCCGGTTCCGCGAGCGCAACCGCCGGGGCCGCGAGCGCTTCGACAGCAACGAGCCCGTGGTGGGCGACGACGACGTCCTCATCCCGATCGCCGGAATCCTGGACATCCTCGACAACTACGCGTTCGTCAGGACCAGCGGTTACCTGCCGGGCTCCAACGACGTCTACGTCTCGCTGGCCCAGATCCGCCGCAACGGCCTGCGCAAGGGCGACGTCGTCACCGGCGCCGTCCGCCAGCCCCGCGACGGTGAGCGCCGCGAGAAGTTCAACGCGCTCGTCCGCCTCGACACGGTCAACGGCATGGACCCGGAGCAGGCGCGGCAGCGGCCCGACTTCAACAAGCTCGTCCCGCTGTACCCCCAGGAGCGCCTGCGCCTGGAGACCGAGCCGAACATCCTGACCACCAGGATCATCGACATGGTGGCGCCGATCGGCAAGGGCCAGCGCGGTCTCATCGTCTCCCCGCCCAAGGCGGGCAAGACGATGGTGCTCCAGTCGATCGCCAACGCGATCACCCGCAACAACCCCGAGTGCCACCTGATGGTCGTCCTGGTGGACGAGCGTCCGGAAGAGGTCACCGACATGCAGCGGTCGGTGAAGGGCGAGGTCATCCACTCGACCTTCGACCGTCCGGCCGAGGACCACACCACGGTCGCCGAGCTCGCCATCGAGCGCGCCAAGCGCCTGGTGGAGCTCGGCCACGACGTGGTCGTGCTGCTCGACTCGATCACCCGTCTGGGCCGCGCCTACAACCTGGCGGCCCCGGCCTCCGGCCGCATCCTGTCCGGTGGTGTCGACTCCACCGCGCTCTACCCGCCGAAGCGCTTCTTCGGCGCCGCCCGCAACATCGAGAACGGCGGCTCGCTGACGATCCTCGCCACCGCGCTGGTCGAGACCGGCTCCAAGATGGACGAGGTCATCTTCGAGGAGTTCAAGGGCACGGGCAACCTGGAGCTCAAGCTCAACCGGCAGCTCGCCGACAAGCGGATCTTCCCCGCGGTGGACGTCGACGCGTCCGGCACCCGTAAGGAGGAGATCCTCATGGGCAAGGACGAGCTCCAGATCACCTGGAAGCTCCGCCGCGTGCTGCACGCCCTGGACATGCAGCAGGCTCTCGAGCTTCTCCTGGAGAAGATGAGGGAGACCAAGTCCAACGCGGAGTTCCTGCTCCAGGTGCAGAAGACGACGGTCAGCTCGGAGCGCGACTGATCACTCGCCCCACCTCGAACGCCCCGGCCCCTCCGGCCGGGGCGTTCGCGTTTCCGAAGTCCCTTGTGCGACCCCGTACTTCGGGATATCCCTACTTCAGGACGCTTTTTCCCGCGCGGTTCCCGGGCCCGCGCCGCGATGACCGCGGCGCGCGGACGGCACGCGAGGAGGGGGAGGGCGGTACGCGAGGGCGCACGGCGCGTGAGGGACGGCGGGGACCGCCGGGGCGGCCGGGGCGACCGGGGACGGCAGGGACACGGACGGCGACGACGGGCCATCGGGGACAGGGGAGGCGCATGACGGCCGAGACGCTGACGAGCACGACCGTGGTCAGGACGCCGCTCAGGCGGCGCGTGCCGCTCGGCCCGAACGGCCCCCTGGGCATGCTCGTCGACCCGATGACCTGGCGGGCCGTCCCCTACCTGCTGGTCAGCATGTTCTACGGCCTCGCCTGCTTCGCGTTCCTCGCGTCCGTGATCCCGGCCTCCCTGGTGATGGTGCTCGTGTGGGTCGGGCTGCCGCTGCTCGCCCTGACCATGCTGGCCTGGCGGGGTGCCGCGATGCTGGAGCGCCGGTTCCTGCGGCTGGCCTTCGGCGTCGACATCCCCAGCCCCTACCGGCCCTCCGAGGGCGACAACCTGTTCCTGCGCTGGAAGGACATGTTCGTCGACCCCGCCACCTGGAAGGATCTCCTCTACCTCCTCCTGCTGCTGCCGATCGGGATCGCGGAGTTCACCGTCACGGCGGTCCTGTGGGTCCTCGGGCTGGGCCTCACGCTCGCGCCGCTGCCCCTGCTGCTGGCCGGGCAGCCGATGACGCCCGTCGGCGGATTGCCGATCGACAGCGTGCCGAGGGTGCTGCTGTGCGCGCTGGTCGGGCTCGGCTTCCTCCTCGCCGCCCTCTACGCGACCCGGGGCATGGCCTGGCTGCACGGCATGCTCGGCGTCGCCCTGCTGGGAACGAGCGAGAAGAACCGGCTCGCCGCCCGTGCCGCCCACCTGCGGGCCAGCCGGGCCCGGGGCGTGGACGCGGCCGAGGCCGAGCGGCGCCGGATCGAGCGGGACCTGCACGACGGCGCCCAGCAGCGGCTGCTGTCCGTGGCCATGGACCTGGGCCGGGCCCAGGCCAAGCTCGACTCCGACCCCGAGGAGGCGAGGGAGCTCCTGGCCCAGGCGCACCGGGGGACGAAGGCCGCCATCGCCGAGTTGCGCGACCTCGCCAGGGGCATCTACCCGGCGATCCTCACCGACAGGGGGCTGAGCGCGGCCCTGTCGTCGCTCGCCGCCCGCGCGCCCGTACGGGTGGACCTGTCGGTGGAGGTCTCCCACCGGCCCCCGCCCGCGGTGGAGAGCATCGCGTACTTCGTCGTGGCCGAGTGCCTGAGCAACCTGGCCAAGCACTCCGAGGCCACCGAGGCGTTCATCCGGGTGAGCCGCCAGGGGCAAAGGGTGATCGTCGAGGTCTACGACAACGGGGTCGGCGCCGCCGTTCCCCGTCCGGGCAGTGGCCTCGCCGGGCTCGCCGACCGGGCCGCGACCATCGACGGCACCCTGAGCGTCGACAGCCCGCTGGGCGGCCCGACGATGATCAGGGCGGAGTTGCCCTGCGAATGGTGAGAACGTGGGACCCATGCGGGTGGTGATCGCCGAGGACTCGGTGCTGTTGCGCGAGGGGCTGGCCAGGCTGCTGGCCGACGGGGGGATCGAGACCGTCGGGGTGGCGGGCGACGGTCCCGGCCTGGTCAGGGTGGTCGACGAGCACGATCCGGACCTCGCCGTCGTCGACGTGCGGATGCCGCCGACCCACACCGACGAGGGGCTGCGCGCCGCTCTGGAGGCCAGATCCCGGCGGCCGGGGCTGCCGATCCTCGTCCTGTCGCAGTACGTCGAGGAGCAGTACGCCACGGAGCTCATCGGCGGCGGCGCCGCGGCGGTCGGCTACCTGCTCAAGGAGCGGATAGCCGACGTGGCCGAGTTCCTCGACGCCGTACGCCGGGTGGCGGCCGGGGGGACGGTGATCGACCCCGAGGTGATCGGGCAGCTCCTGAGCCGCCAGCGCAGGGGCGACCCCCTGGAGTCCCTCACCGCCAGGGAGAGCGAGGTCCTCGCCCTGATGGCGGAGGGGCGCTCCAACACCGCGGTCGCCGGGCGGATGCTCGTCACCGAGGGCGCCGTGGAGAAGCACATCTCCAGCATCTTCGGCAAGCTCGGGCTGGAGCCCGCCGCCGACGACCACCGCCGGGTCCTCGCCGTGCTGGCGTACCTGGGAAGGTGACGGCCTGGAGCCCCGGGTTTCCTCGTGTTTCCCCGTGGAGGTGGTCCCCTCGCGGATATCGCGCCCGGCAGGGGGCCGTGAGCATGCCGTGTCCGTTCTGGAGCCGCAGGTCACCGGGGCCGGGGAATGTCTGGTGGCCTGGGATGGTTGGAGGATCTGGCACACTGGTAGCCGAACCGTAGCGGTTCCGGTTCCCGCCCGCGCGCACCCCGGTGTGCTCAGCGCGCAAGCCTCACAGGCGAGAGACAGTGGCGACCCGGCGACCGCGTTTTGGAGAGGAAAAGCGATATGAAGCCCGATATTCACCCGGAGTACAACGCCACTCAGGTGACCTGCACCTGTGGTAACTCCTTCACCACCCGCAGCACCGCCAAGAACGGCGTGATCCACGCCGACGTGTGCTCCGCCTGCCACCCCTTCTACACGGGCAAGCAGAAGATCCTCGACACCGGCGGCCGGGTGGCGCGCTTCGAGAAGCGCTTCGGCAAGAAGCCCGCGGGCCAGTAGCTCTCATCCCGGCGCCGGCTCGGAGAACCCCGCTCGTGGGGTGCCCGGGTCGGCGTTCGTGGTGATGAGGCAGGCTGACCAGGGCTTTCAAGGAAGGACGCACGGTGAATCTCGACGAGCTGCTCAGTGAGTACGCCGAGCTGGAACTCAAGCTCGCCGACCCCTCCGTGCACGCCGACCAGAAGCAGGCCCGTACCTTCGGCAGGCGCTACGCCGAGCTGACCCCGATCGTCGCCACCTACCGCGAGCTGGAGGGCGTCCAGTCCGACCTCGGCACGGCGCGGGAGCTGGCCTCGGAGGACGAGGGGTTCGCCGAGGAGGCCAAGGAGCTGGAGGCGCGGATTCCCGAGCTTGAGGAGAAGCTCAGGCACCTGCTCGTCCCGCGTGATCCCAACGATGACAAGGACATCATCATGGAGATCAAGGCGGGCGAGGGCGGCGAGGAGTCCGCCCTGTTCGCCGGAGACCTCCTGCGGATGTACCTGCGGTACGCCGAGCGGATCGGCTGGAAGACCGAGCTGATCGACGCCACCCACTCCGACCTCGGCGGTTACAAGGACGTCACGATCGCCCTGAAGGCGAGGGGCGACGAGGGCGTCTGGTCGAGGCTGAAGTTCGAGGGCGGCGTGCACCGCGTCCAGCGGGTGCCGGTCACCGAGTCGCAGGGGCGCATCCACACCAGCGCCGCCGGGGTGCTCGTCTACCCGGAGGCCGAGGACGTCGACGTCCAGATCGACCCGAACGACCTCCGCATCGACGTCTACCGCTCCAGCGGACCCGGTGGCCAGAGCGTCAACACCACCGACTCGGCGGTGCGGATCACGCACGTCCCGACGGGTGTCGTCGCCTCCTGCCAGAACGAGAAGAGCCAGCTCCAGAACAAGGAGTCGGCGATGCGCATCCTGCGGGCCCGCCTGCAGGCGATCGCCGAGGAGGAGGCCAACGCCGCCGCCATGGCCGAGCGCAAGTCCCAGATCCGCACGGTCGACCGCTCCGAGCGCATCCGCACCTACAACTTCCCCGAGAACCGCATCTCCGATCACCGCGTCGGTTTCAAGGCCTACAACCTCGACCAGGTGCTCGACGGAGACCTCTCGGCCGTCATCCAGTCCCTGCTCGACGCCGAGATGGCGGAGAAGCTCGCCGCCCATTCATAGAACGCGCCCATGACCTTTCTGCTGGACGAGATCGCCCTCGCCACCGCCCGGCTCGCCGAGGCAGGTGTGCCGTCGCCGCGCACCGACGCCGAGGAGATCGCCGCGTGTGTGCACGGCGTGCGCCGCAGCGAGCTGCACATGGTGAAGGACTCCGACTTCGACGCCCTGTTCTGGGAGGGCGTCGCCCGCAGGGAGTCGCGCGAGCCGCTCCAGCACATCACCGGGCGGGCCTACTTCCGCTACCTGTCCCTGGAGGTCGGGCCCGGCGTCTTCGTGCCGCGCCCGGAGACCGAGGTCGTGGCGGGCTGGGCGATCGACCGGCTGCGGGAGATGGACGTCGCCTCGCCGGTGGTCGTGGACCTCGGCACCGGCTCGGCAGCCATCGCGCTGTCGATCGCCCAGGAGGTCGCGCTGGCCACCGTGCACGCGGTCGAGGTCGACCCGGGCGCCTACACCTGGGCCAAGCGCAACATCATCGAGCACGGCCAGGGCCGCGTCCACCTGCACCCGGAGGATCTGGCCGACGCCCTCTCCGAGCTGGACGGCCAGGTCGACCTGGTGATCTCCAACCCGCCCTACATCCCGCCGGGCGCGATCCCCCGCGATCCCGAGGTCCGCGACTACGACCCGCACCGCGCGCTGTACGGATCGGGCAGCGACGGCCTCGACGAGGTCAGGGCGGTCGAGCGGACCGCGAGGAGACTGCTCCGCCCCGGCGGGTTCGTCGCCGTGGAGCACGCCGACCAGCAGGGCACCCCGGTATATCTGATCTTCTCCGAGGAGAACGGCTGGCGCGACGTGCGCAGCCGCCAGGATCTGACGCGCAGGGACCGCTTCGTCACCGCTCGATTCGGCCAGGAATAGGATGCACGCCGTGAGTCGACGTTATGACTGTATGGATGCCGAGCAGCGAGCCACCGGCCTGATCGAGGCCGCCTCCGCCTTTCAGCGGGGAGAGCTCGTGGTGCTCCCGACCGACACCGTCTACGGTGTCGGCGCCGACGCCTTCACGCCCGCGGCGGTCACCGCCCTGCTGGCGGCCAAGGGGCGCGGCCGCGACATGCCGGTGCCCGTGCTGGTCGGGACCGTACGGGCCGCCAACGCCCTGGTGGAGAACCTCGGCCCGTACGGCCAGGATCTCGTCGACGCCTTCTGGCCGGGCCCGCTCACGCTGATCTGCCGGGCGAACCGGTCGCTGTCGTGGGACCTCGGCGACGCCAAGGGCACCGTCGCCATCCGGATGCCGCTGCACGCGGTCGCCCTCGACCTGCTCAAGGAGACCGGCCCGCTCGCCGTCTCCAGCGCCAACCGCTCCGGTTCCCCGCCCGCCACCACCGCCGCCGACGCGGAGAAGCAGCTCGGCGACTCGGTGTCGGTCTATCTCGACGCGGGGCCGTGCGAGAGCGACATCCCCTCGACGATCCTCGACCTGACCACCGCGGTGCCCAGGCTGCTGCGGCGCGGGGCGATCAGCGTGGAGAAGCTGCGCGGTGTGATCGGCTACGTCGCGACGGACACGGGCCCGGAGGCCGGCAACTGACCGGTGCGTCCACAGCATATGCCGTGATCCATGCCATCTGATTATCACCGTGACGGCGGGCTGTCTCCCCGGTACCTTGAAGTGGGCCGACACTTCCTGGGAGACGTCCATGGGCAAGTTCGAAGGAATGGACCCCAAGCTGGTCCGCGACCTGTTGTCCGAGGTGCAGCGGGCCGCCGAGCAGATGCGGAGCGTCGAGGGCAGGGTCTCGCAGATGATGAGCGGGGCCGGCCTGTCCGCGCAGTCGACCCACAGGCCCGTCCAGATCGCCGACGCGTGCGATGTGATGGTCCGCGACGTCTCCGCCCGCGTGACGCTGCTGGAGAAGAAGGTCAGCCAGAATGTGACGGCGCCCCCCACCGAGCCGAAGGCCGGTGACCCGAAGCCCGAGACGGGCTCCCAGGGCGAGGGGGCGAAGCCGGAGACCGACTCCCAGAACGGCGCGAAGCCCGAGAGCCCGAAGGCGGAGGATC
Organism: Streptosporangium vulgare; assembly: GCF_042428775.1. Taxonomy (NCBI): domain Bacteria; kingdom Bacillati; phylum Actinomycetota; class Actinomycetes; order Streptosporangiales; family Streptosporangiaceae; genus Streptosporangium; species Streptosporangium vulgare. The sequence continues at coordinate 483,140 of NZ_JBHMBS010000003.1, forward strand.
TCAAGCCGGCCGTCGGGGCGGACGACAAGCCCCGGGTCGGCGACCAGTCCGCCGAGAGCACGCAGCGCGACGATCCCAAGGACTCCAAGCCCGACACCAAGGACTCCAAGCCCGACACCAAGCCCGACGCCCCGAAGGCCGACACCCCGAAGGCCGACACCCCGAAGGCCGACGAGGCCAAGCCCGAGGCGGGTTCGAAGGGTGACGAGACCTCCCCGCGCGACGATCGCGACGATCGCAAGGAGACGCCGAAACCCGAGACGCCCAGACCCGAGGCGTCCGGAGCCGACGACCGGAAGCCAGAGACGGGGTCGAAAGCCGACGAGACCTCCCCGCGCGAGGGGGAGCGGGAAACGCCCAAGGAGACCGGCAAGCAGACGGACACCGCGCCGCGCGAGGCGCCCAAGCCCGACCCGACGCCCGAGCCGCCGAGGGCGGAGGATTCGCGACCCGAGCCCTCCAGGCCCGACCCCAAGCCCGACCCGGCGCCGGAGCCTCCAAGGGCCGAGGAGCCGCGCCCGGAGCCCCCCCGCCCCGATCCCACGCCGGAGCCCCCGAGGGCCGAGGAGCCACGGCCCGAGCCCCCTGCCCAGAATCCCCCGCCGGAGGCCCCGAGAGGCGGTTCCGAGCCCCCGCCGGAGGCCCACACCCCGGACTCCTCGTCCCTGCCGGACGCGCCGGGGGCCGAGGACGGCCGACGCGAGGCGCCCGCGCCGGACCGCGTCCCGGAGGTGCCGAACGCCGAGGGCGCGCCCGTGCCGGGCACGCCGAACGCCGAGGGCGCGCAGGTGCCGGAGGCGCCCCGGCAGGATTCCACGCCCGCGCCGGACGCCCCGAGGGCCGACGAGACGCGGCCGGAGACGCCGAGGGCCGAGGACCTGAAGCCCGCCGTCCCCGGCCCGGGGGAGAACCCGCAGGGTGGCGGTCAGCCGGTCGACACCGCGCCGCGCGAGGCGCCCGACGCCCCGCGTACGCCCGAGGCGTCCACCCCGGACAACGGCCTCGTGCCCGGGACGCCGCAGGGAGAGCCCACGCCCGCGCCGGAGCCGCCCGGGGCCGAGAACGCCCGGCCGGAGATCGTCAACGCGGACGACACGACGCCGCGCGGGGATTCCACGGGCAACGTGCCCGTGAACGACTCCGACGCCAAGGGCGACATGGGTTCCAAGGGTGACGAGACGACGCCGCGCGGGGACTCCACGGGCAACGTGCCCGTGAACGACTCCGACGCCAAGGGCGACATGGGTTCCAAGGGTGACGAGACGACGCCGCGCGGGGACTCCACCGGCAACGCCCCCGCGAACGATCCCGACGCCAAGGGCGACATGGGTTCCAAGGGTGATGAGCGCTCGCCGAGGGAGGGGGGCGGCTCCTCCGGCGACACCATCCTCGACACTCCCAGGAAGGACCACCCCGACGACATCGACCAGAGCGGCGACTCCAGGGCGAAGGTCGTGGAGGTCGACGGGGTGAAGGTGCTCCAGATCCCGCTCGACGCGCCCACGGCGGCCGAGGTCGACGAGCTGCTGAAGAACATCGAGGACATCCCGCCGCTGGAGATGCCCGCGATCGACGGTGTGTCCGGCCCCGACGGGCAGCCCGGCCAGGTCGAGCCGCACGGCCCGCTCGACTCCGCCAAGCCCTCGTACCCGCTCCTCGACACCGCGGGCCCGGCCACGGACCAGACCGTCCAGCCGCCGGGCACCGGGGGCGACACCACTCCCCAGCCCGCGGACACGACCTCCGCGCCCCGGCCCGCCGGAGACTCGGCGTCCACCGGTGACGCCGCGCCCAGGCCCGCCGGGACGGCCTCCGGGGAGCCCGCGATCCAGACGGCGGGCACGACCTCGGGCGAGGCGGCCACGCGGCACGCCGGGGGGCCGGTGCCGTCCATCGGCGACGCGGTCTCCGGCGAGGCACCGGGTGCCGGGGGCACGTCCGGGCAGGCGGCGGGGGCGGCGCCCGGCGGGGTGGCCGCGCAGCCGGGCGAGGGTTCGGCCGCCCGGTGGGCTAACGACGGCAGCGACGTCGTCACCGCCGAGGCGAGCCCGCTCGACCTCGACGCGCTCAAGACGCTCGCCGACAACGCCCGCGAGATCGAGCCGCTGGAGATGCCGGGCGTGAGCGTGCCCGACGGGGAGACCTGGGGCGAGGGGGCCTGGGCGCCCATGGACATCCGGCCCGACGGCCCGGCGGGCGACGTGGACCCGGGAGACCCGCTGCGGCCGATCCCGCCCCCTGGCGGTGGCCAATGATCACCGGAACGCGGGCGCGAGGCCGTGAGCGCCCTGACACCGCGGGCGCGACGCGGTGGGCGAGCGGGCACGGCGCGGCATGAGGCGGCACGAGGCAGTGAGCAGCGGTGAGTGAGTGAGCGGGAGGCAGGGAGCGTGTCAGCGAGGGTGAGGAGCCTGTGATGTTCGTGGATCCACCCGCACCGCAGCCGCTGCAGCCGGGGGAGACCCCGCCGGCCTCGGCCAACAACGGGTTGCCGTCTCCGGACGCCGTCACGTCGTGGGAGTTCAACCCCGACTACCAGCGGCTGGTCATGATGTGGAGGCAGGTGCTCCCCGTGCTCGACACGCTGACCGGCAGCCTCGACAAGGCCTACCAGCTCGCCAGGAGCAGGGATGTCTGGGACGCCCCCGTCTCCGGCCGCTACGTCGAGGACATGACGGAGTGGCGCACCCGCCTGAGCCTCTACCGGCAGGCGATCCTGACGTCGATCAGCGACCAGGCGGCCGACACGCCGAGGTGGGTGCCGGTCAAGGCCGGAGCCCCGCACGCGTTCTCGTGAGGCGGCCCCGGTGGCGGCGCTCCCGCGCGACACGCTCTCCGGGCCCGGCACGTCCCTGACGTGGGATAACCGGGGAGAGCGGGCTTACAGTGGGGGTGAGTCGTCGTCTTCGGGGTGTGAGCCATGGGCGCAGAACCGTACTACGGGCCGGATTTCGGCCTCCTGCAGCGCGAGGACCCGGAGATCGCGAGCGTGCTGCTCGACGAGCTCGACCGGCTCCGCGGGGGTGTCCAGCTGATCGCGAGCGAGAACTTCACCTCCCCCGCCGTGCTCGCCGCGCTCGGCTCGACGCTCACCAACAAGTACGCCGAGGGCTACCCCGGCAGGCGTTACTACGCCGGGTGCGAGGTCGTCGACCGGGCCGAGCGGCTCGCGATCGACCGCGCCAAGCGGCTGTTCGGCGCCGAGCACGTCAACGTGCAGCCCCACTCCGGCGCCTCGGCGAACCTGGCGGCCTACGCGGCCCTGCTCCAGCCGGGCGACACCATGCTGGCGATGGAGCTGTCGCACGGCGGCCACCTCACCCACGGCTCCAAGGTCAACTTCTCGGGACGCTGGTTCGACGTCGTGGCGTACGGCGTGCGCAGGGACACCGAGCTGATCGACTACGACGAGGTCAGGGAGCTGGCGCTGCGGCACCAGCCCAAGATGATCATTTGTGGCGCCACCGCCTACTCCCGTGAGATCGACTTCGCCGCCTTCCGGGGGATCGCGGACGAGGTGGGCGCCTGGCTGCTCGCCGACGTCGCGCACACCGTCGGCCTGATGGCCGGCCGGGCGCTGCCCTCCGCGGTGCCGTACGCGGACGTGGTGACCTTCACCACGCACAAGGCGCTGCGCGGTCCGAGGGGCGGCGGGATCATGTGCACGAAGGAGCTGGGCCCCAGGATCGACCGCGCGGTCTTCCCGTTCGTGCAGGGCGGCCCGCTCATGCACGCGGTGGCGGCCAAGGCGGTGGCGTTCGGCGAGGCGTTGCGGCCGGAGTTCGCGGAGTACGCGCGGCGGGTGGTGGACAACGCCCGGGTGCTGGCCGACGCGCTGGCCGCGGAGGGCATGCGGCCCGTCTCCGGGGGCACCGACAGCCATCTGGCGCTGATCGACCTGCGCGACGTCGGGATCTCCGGCGCGACGGCCGAGCAGCGGTGCCAGGCGGCCGGGATCACACTGAACCGCAACGCGATCCCCTATGATCCGGAGCCACCCACGGTGACGTCCGGGATCCGGGTCGGCACCCCCTGCGTCACGACCCAGGGGATGGGGCCCGAGGAGATGAAGGAGGTGGCCGCGATGGTGGCGCAGGCCATCCGCAACCCCGACGCGACGGCTGAGATACGGGAGCGCGTCGCGGTGCTGACGAGAGCCCACCGGATATATCCCAGCGAACTATGAGCTGTTCTGTGTCGTTTTCCGGTCACAGGTGGCCGGACTATCCGCGAAACTGGTTCCGTGCGCGAATATCTACTCATGGCGCTCGTCGCGGCCGCGGTGACGTATCTGCTGGTGCCGCTGATCCGCGTTTTCGCCGTCCGCATCGGCGCCATGCCCGAGGTCCGCGATCGTGACGTGCACACCACGCCGACGCCCAGGCTCGGCGGCCTGGCGATGTACGGCGGCCTCGTCGCCGGCCTGCTGATCGCCGCGGAGCTGCCCTACGCCGGGGGCAAGCTCGCCGAGGGCCAGGGAAAGATCGTGATCGCGCTGATCGCGGCGGGCGGCCTGATCACGCTGACCGGCTTCCTCGACGACTGGCTGGGGATGGACGCCCTCGTCAAGCTCGCCGGGCAGATCGGCGCCGCGGGGGTGCTCGTCATCTTCGGCGTGAGCCTGCCGTGGCTCCCGCTGCCGACCGCGCTGGGCGGGCAGACCATCCTCGACTCGACGCTGAGCCCGCTGATCACGATCCTGATCGTGGTCGTCATGATCAACGCCGTCAACTTCGTCGACGGGCTCGACGGGCTGGCCGCGGGGATCGTGGGCATCGCCGCGATGGCCACGTGGACCTACTCGGTGGCCCTGTCGAAGGACTACGGCGACACCAGCATCAACGCGACGGCGGTCATCGCCTCGGTGCTGATCGGGGTCTGCCTGGGCTTCCTGCCGCACAACTTCCACCCGGCGAAGATCTTCATGGGCGACACGGGGGCGATGCTGATCGGCCTGGTCCTCGCCTCCACGATGATCCTGGTCACCCCGCTCGACTCCAGCAGCATCAACCGCTTCCCCGTCATCCTCCCGCTCCTCGTGCCGGTCGCGATCCTGGTGCTCCCGCTGCTGGACCTGATCATGGCGGTGATCCGGCGCACGTCCAACGGCCTGTCACCGTTCTCGCCCGACCGGGGGCATCTGCACCACCGCCTGCTGGACATCGGCCACTCGCACCGCCGCAGCGTCATGATCATGTACGCGTGGACCTTCCTGTTCGCCTTCGCGGTCGTGGCGCTGTCCATCGAGGGCGTCCCGCTCATCCTGTTCCCGCTGACCGTGCTGCTCGCCATCGGCGTGCTGGTGATGATGGCGCTGCCCCGCTGGCGCGCCCGTCGCGACCTCGGCGGGACCGAGGGGCGCGGCGGGGAGGGGCGCGGCGGGCTCGATCCCGCGGCCCCCGTGGGTCCCACGGGCCCTGCGGAGGGACCGGGGTGGCACGCGCCGCCGGGCGAGCAGCCGCCGGGCCGGGTCAGGCCCCACCCGTACCCCTCGGAGGCGCCCGGCCGCCGTCCGGTCGCCGGCGGCGACGACGCGGCCACCCTGCCGGTGCGGCCCGACCTGTCACTCAGCGCTCCCCGGCAGGGTTTCTCAAACCCTGAGACGCCGCTTTGAGGCGCTTTCGTCATCCCCTTGATCGTTTACTTGAAACGGCAGGTAAAGGCGCTCTTCCTTGAGCTTGTGATAGCTTTCACTAGCAGATGGTGAACCTGCCTGGACCTGCAAGGTAGCAATCGCTCGCTTGATAACAGTCACTTGGAGTGCCGATGCTCGCCAACGACGTGCGCCTTCTGAAGGGGGCTGCGATACCCACGGTGCTGGTGGGGCTGGTCGTGATCCTCGTCGCGGCGTTGCTGGCCGGAGCCAAGGGGGCGCTCGGCGCCGCGATCGGGACCGTGGTGGTCTGTGTCTTCTTCACCCTCGGCATCGTGGCCGTCTCGTACGCGAGCCGCGTGTCGCCCATGATGATGATGACCGCCGCGGTGCTGAGCTACGCGGTGAAGATTCTCGTGATCATGGCTCTGCTCAAGACCTTCGAGGACGCCACCGCGTTCGAGCCCAAGGCCTTCGGCTGGGCGGCCATCGCGTGCACGATCGCCTGGACGATCGGTGAGATGCGCGGCTTCATGAAGCTTAAAATGCTCTACGTCGACCCCGATGCCCCGATTCCAGGTCAGGGCGATCCACGATGAGGCGTATCATCTCGCTGGCGGCCACGACCCTGCCCGATATGACTAGTCCTCACCGCGACTGCTATCGTCATGCCCGCGATGAGCGAAAAGAAAATCCGGCCCGAAGACGACGGCCGCGACTTCGCCAACGCCGCCTGGTCGATCCCCAGCTATCTCCTCTCCGGGATGATCCTGTACGGCGGTGCGGGCTGGTTGCTGTCCAAGTGGACTGGCGTGGTCGCCTTCACCCCGATCGGATTGATCCTCGGGGTCGCTCTATCCGTCTACCTGGTCTACCGGAAGTACGGTCGCTAGCCTTCGGCGGCGGTCGCTTCGCTGACGAAGCAATTTCGATCAACTACCACGCTGAAGGGAACGCCGCGTGAGCACGCTGACGCTCCTCGCTCCCGGGGACGAGTTCAAGCCTCCGGGACTCGAACTCTTCGACGCCGCCCCGATCATCTCGGGCGTCGCCTGGTTCACGAAGCCGGTGCTGCTGGCCCTGTTGAGCTCGATCATCGTCATCGGCTTCTGCTGGTCGGCCTTCGGCAACCCGAAGCTGGTGCCGCGGGGCGTGCAGAACGTCGGTGAGATGGGCTACATGTTCGTCCGCGACCAGGTCGCCCGGCCGTTCCTCGGCAAGGACGCCGACCGGTGGATGGGCCTGCTGCTCAGCATGTTCTTCCTGGTCTGGGTCTGGAACCTGATGGGCGTCATCCCGGTGCTGCAGTTCCCGGTCGCCTCGCACATCGCCTTCCCGATCGTGCTCGCCCTCAGTGTCTACATCCTGAAGATCTACCTGGGTGTCAAGCACCAGGGCGCGATCGGCTACTTCAAGAACATGATGTTCCCCCCGGGGCTGCCCAAGCCGATCTACGTGCTGCTGGCCCCGATCGAGCTCCTCTCCAACATGATCATCGCGCCCTTCACGCACGCGGTGCGACTGTTCGCCAACATGTTCGCCGGCCACATCATCCTGGCCTTCTTCAGCCTTGTCGGCTTCTGGTTCCTCTTCGAGCAGCTCAGCCCGCTGGGCGCCCCGCTCGGCGTGGTCGGCGTGATCATGACGATCGCGATGACGGGCTTCGAGATGTTCATCCAGTTCCTGCAGGCGTTCCTCTTCGCGATGCTCGCCGCGATGTACATCGGCAACTCGCTCCACGCCGACCACTAGACGCACAGACCTCCCTCGAATATCCAGACCGGTGAGCCTTCACCGGCCGACCTGTAAAGGAAACACAACACCATGGCAATGGGAATCCTCGCTGAGGTCACCGGCTCCCTCGGTTCCATCGGTTACGGCCTCGCCGCGATCGGCCCCGGCATCGGCGTCGGCATCATCTTCGGTCAGGGTGTGCAGGCCATCGCCCGCCAGCCCGAGGCCTACGGCCTGATCCGCCAGAACATGCTGCTCGGCTTCGTTCTCACCGAGGCGCTGGCCCTCATCGGTCTGGTCGCGCCGTTCATGTTCGGTCAGTAAGACGCAGAAAACCTCTGACGGAAGGCTGCACAAATGATTCAGGCAGCTTCGCTCCTGGCGGCGGAGGAGGGGGCTAACCCCCTCCTCCCGCACACCTACGAGCTTGTCGTCGGCGGCTTCGCCTTCTTCGTCGTCCTTTTCGTCGTCGGTAAGATCCTCACCCCGCGCATCCAGAAGACCCTGGTCGAGCGGACCGATGCGATCGAAGGCGGCATCAAGCGAGCCGAGGACGCGCAGGCCGAGGCCCAGGCGCTGCTCAAGCAGTACAAGGACCAGCTCTCCGAAGCCCGTCACGAAGCCTCGCGGCTGCGTGAGGAGGCTCGTGAGCAGGGTGCGCAGATCAAGGCCGAGCTCCGCGAGGAGGCTCAGGCCGAGGCCCGCCGCCTGGTCGAGGCCGCGCACCTGCAGATCGAGGCCGACCGCCAGCAGGCGTTCGCCCAGCTCCGCACGGAGCTCGGCCGCCTGTCGATCGAGCTGGCCGGCCGTATCGTCGGCGAGTCCCTGGAGGACGAGGCGCGCCAGCGCCGTACCGTCGACAGGTTCCTCGAGGAGCTCGAGTCGAGCAACGTGGCGGTCCGCTGATGACACGGCGAACCAGGCGTGACGCGCGAGTGTCGGTGATCGGCTGATGAGGGGCCTGAGCAGGGCCTCGCTGGCCGAGGTCGAAGAGCGCTTCAACGCGGTCGCGGGAAGCGCGGACCTCGGCACGCTGGCCGACGAGCTTTTCTCGGTCGCCGCCCTGTTCGACCGCGAACACGGGCTCCGCCGCAACCTTTCCGACCCCGCCCGTCCCGCGGCCCAGAAGGCGCAGATCGTCCGGGTGCTGCTGGAGGGCAAGATCAGCGACGCCGCCCTGGAGACGGTCGTCGCGGCCGTGTCCGCGAGGTGGGCGCGATCGGGCGACCTGGCCGACTCCCTGGAGCGCCTCGGCGTCGTCGCGGCCTCGGCCGAGGCGGAGGCGCAGGGCAGGCTCGACGACGTCGAGGACGAGCTGTTCCGGTTCGGGCGCATCGCCGCCTCGAACCTGGAACTGCACCGGACCCTCACGGCGCCGGCGGCCCCCGAGGCGGCCAAGCGGGAGCTGCTGAGCTCCCTCCTGGCCGAGAAGGTCGCCCCCACCACCCTGCGCCTGGTCACCCAGCTCGTGCTGCATCCGCGAGGACGTAGCCTGGACGGTGGGCTCGAGGAGTTCGGCAAGCTGGTCGCCGCCCAGCGGCAGCGCCTCGTCGCGGTGGTGCGCAGCGCCGTCGTGCTTTCAGAGGAGCAGAAGCAGCGTCTCGCCACGTGGCTGCGCACCTCGTACGGCCGCGACGTTCATCTGAACGTCGAGGTGGATCCGCGGGTGCTGGGAGGGTTCTCGGTTCACATCGGGGACGATCTCATCGACACCACCATCGCGGGACGAATCGAAGAAGTCCGCCGCCGGTTGGCCGGCTAGGCGAATAGGGAGACTGAAGAGAGATGGCGGAGCTTACGATCCGGCCGGACGAGATCCGGGACGCACTTGAGCGCTTCGTCCAGGCGTACGAGCCGGAAGGTGCCGCGCGCGAGGAGATCGGGACCGTCGTCGACTGCGGCGACGGTATCGCCCATGTCTCCGGCCTTCCCTCGGCGATGGCGAACGAGCTGCTTGAGTTCGAGGACGGCACGCGTGGCCTGGCACTGAACCTGGACGTCCGGGAGATCGGTGTCGTTGTTCTGGGCGACTTCAGCAAGATCGAGGAGGGCCAGTCGGTCCGCCGGACGGGCGAGGTCCTGTCCGTGCCGGTCGGCGACGGCTTCCTCGGCCGAGTGGTCGACCCGCTGGGCGTCCCCCTCGACGGCAAGGGCCCGATCGAGTCCGAGAGCCTGCGTGCCCTCGAACTCCAGGCCCCCTCGGTGGTCCAGCGCCAGCCGGTGAAGGAGCCGCTGCAGACCGGTCTCAAGGCGGTCGACGCCATGACGCCGATCGGCCGCGGCCAGCGCCAGCTGATCATCGGTGACCGTGGCACGGGCAAGACCGCCGTCGCCGTGGACACCATCCTCAACCAGCGGGAGAACTGGCTCTCCGGCGACCCCGACAAGCAGGTTCTCTGCGTCTACGTCGCGGTCGGCCAGAAGGGCTCCACGATCGCCCAGGTCAAGGGCCGCCTCGAGGAGGCGGGCGCGATGGAGTACACCACCATCGTCGCCGCTCCGGCGTCCGACCCGGCCGGTTACAAGTACCTCGCGCCCTACACCGGCTCGGCCATCGGCCAGCACTGGATGTACCAGGGCAAGCACGTCCTCATCGTCTTCGACGACCTGACCAAGCAGGCCGACGCCTACCGCGCCGTCTCCCTGCTGCTGCGCCGCCCGCCGGGCCGCGAGGCGTTCCCCGGCGACGTCTTCTACTTGCACTCCCGCCTCCTCGAGCGCTGCGCGAAGCTCTCCAAGGAGATGGGGTCCGGCTCGATGACCGGTCTGCCGATCATCGAGACGAAGGGCAACGACGTCTCGGCGTTCATCCCCACCAACGTCATCTCCATCACCGACGGCCAGTGCTTCCTCGAGACCGACCTGTTCAACGCGGGTGTGCGTCCGGCCATCAACGTCGGTGTCTCCGTCTCCCGAGTCGGCGGCTCGGCGCAGGTCAAGGCGATGAGGAAGGTCGCCGGCACCCTGCGTCTGTCGCTGTCGCAGTTCCGTGACCTGGAGGCCTTCGCCTCCTTCGCCTCCGACCTGGACGCGGCCTCCCGCGCCCAGCTGGAGCGTGGCCAGCGCCTGGTCGAGCTGCTCAAGCAGGCCCAGTACAACCCGTTCCCGGTCGAGAAGCAGGTCGTGTCGGTCTGGGCCGGCACCACCGGTGAGCTCGACGACGTCCCGGTCGAGGACATCCGCCGCTTCGAGGCGGACTTCCACGACTACCTGAGCCGCGAGCACAAGGGCATCTTCGACAGCATCCGTGAGACCAAGGAGCTGTCGGACGACACGGTGACCGCCCTCAAGGACGCCATCACCGAGTTCAAGAAGAGCTTCGAGACCTCCTCCGGCGAGTACCTGGTCAACGACGAGCCGGTCACCGCGCTCGGCGAGGGCGAGGTCGGCCAGGAGAAGATCACGAAGCGAGTCCGCACGGCAGAGAAGAAGTAGCCGATGGGTGCCCAGCTAAGACTGCTGCGGCGGCGGATCAAGTCGGTCAGGTCCACGGCGAAGATCACCCGCGCCCAGGAGCTCATCGCCTCGTCCCGCATCGTCAAGGCGCAGCAGCGGATGCAGGCCGCCGTGCCGTACGAGCGCGAGATCACCCGCGCCGTCACGGGCGTGGTCAGCAACACCTCCACCACCGACCACCCGCTGACGGTGGCCAAGGAGCAGCCCGCCAGGGCCGCCGTCCTGATCGTCACCAGCGACAGCGGTTTCTGCGGCGGCTTCAACGCCAACATCCTGCGTGAGGCGGAGGCGCTCGGCAACCTGCTGCGGGACAGGGGCGTCGAGCCCGTGCCCTACGTGACGGGCCGCAAGGGCGTCGCCTGGCATGCCTTCCGCAGCCGTGAGATGGGCGGGCAGTGGACGGGGTTCTCCCGTAAGCCCGCCTACTCCGACGCCAAGGAGGTCGCGGGCGCGCTCATCGAGGCCTTCTCGGCCGAGGACGGGGTGGACGAGATCCACATCGTCTCCACCGAGTTCGTCTCGATGCTGACGCAGGAGGTCGTGGTCAAGCGGATCCTTCCGCTGGAGGTCGAGGAGACCGCCGAGGACCCGTCCACGCCGCTGCCGTACTTCGAGTTCGAGCCCACCGCGGGCGAGGTCCTCGACACGCTGCTGCCGCGTTACGTGGAGTCGCGCATCTTCACCGCGCTGCTCCAGTCGGCGGCCTCGGAGGAGGCCTCGCGACGCCGGGCCATGAAGTCGGCCACCGACAACGCCAACGAGCTCATCCGCGTGTTCACCCAGCAGATGAACCAGGTCCGCCAGGCCGAGATCACCCAGGAAATCAGCGAGATCGTCGGCGGCGCGAACGCGCTGGCTGACTCCGCAGCGGGGAAAGAGTGAAATGACTGCACAGACTGTTGAGACCGGCGTGGGCCGCGTCGCGCGGGTCACCGGTCCCGTCGTCGACGTGGAGTTCCCCGTCGAGGCGATGCCCGAGATCTACAACGCCCTCAAGGTGGACGTCGAGCTGCAGGGCGAGGCCAAGGTCCTCACCCTGGAGGTCGCCCAGCACCTGGGTGACAACCTCGTCCGCGCGATCTCCATGCAGCCCACCGACGGCCTCACCCGTGGCGCCCCGGTGACCGACACCGGCGCGGCCATCTCGGTCCCCGTCGGCGACGTCGTCAAGGGCCACGTGTGGAGCACCCTCGGCGAGTCGCTGGACGTCGAGACCTCCTCGCTCCAGATCAGCGAGCGCTGGGGCATCCACCGCCCGTCGCCCGCCTTCGACACCCTCGAGTCGCGCACCGAGATGCTGACCACCGGCATCAAGGTCATCGACCTGCTCACCCCGTACGTGCAGGGCGGCAAGATCGGCCTGTTCGGCGGCGCGGGCGTGGGCAAGACCGTTCTGATCCAGGAGATGATCCGCCGGGTCGCCCGCAACTTCGGTGGCACCTCGGTGTTCGCCGGCGTCGGTGAGCGCACCCGTGAGGGCAACGACCTCTGGCTGGAGATGGAGGAGGCGAACGTCCTCAAGGACACCGCCCTCGTCTTCGGCCAGATGGACGAGCCCCCGGGCACCCGTCTGCGCGTCGCGCTCTCGGCCCTCACCATGGCCGAGTACTTCCGCGACGTCCAGAAGCAGGACGTGCTGCTGTTCATCGACAACATCTTCCGGTTCACCCAGGCCGGTTCCGAGGTGTCCACCCTGCTCGGCCGTATGCCGTCCGCGGTGGGTTACCAGCCGACCCTCGCCGACGAGATGGGTGTCCTCCAGGAGCGCATCACCTCGACCCGCGGTCACTCGATCACCTCCATGCAGGCGATCTACGTCCCCGCGGACGACATCACCGACCCGGCCCCGCACAACGCGTTCGCGCACCTCGACGCGCAGACCGTTCTCTCGCGGCCGATCTCGGAGAAGGGCATCTACCCCGCGGTGGACCCGCTCGACTCCACCTCGCGGATCCTCGACCCGCTGATCGTCGGCGAGGAGCACTACCGCGTGGCCCAGGAGACCAAGCGGATCCTGCAGAAGTACAAGGAGCTGCAGGACATCATCGCGATCCTCGGTATCGACGAGCTCTCGGAAGAGGACAAGGTCACCGTCAACCGGGCCCGTCGCATCGAGCGCTTCCTGTCGCACCCGATGTACGCCGCCGAGGCGTTCACCGGCCAGCCCGGTGAGAACGTGCCGCTGGACGAGACCATCGCCTCGTTCAAGGGCCTGTGCGCCGGCGACTACGACCACCTGCCCGAGCAGGCGTTCTTCATGGTCGGCGGCATCGACCAGGCCGTGGCCAAGGCCAAGGAACTCGCCCGCTAGTCGCCTTCGGCGCCGGTACGGTCACGCGGCCGTACCGGCGCCTGGTTCGATAAGGAACTGGAGAGAAAGTGGCGAAGCTGCGAGTAGGCGTCGTCTCCCCGGAGCGTGAGATCTGGTCCGGGGAGGCCGACATGGTGATTGCCAAGACCGTCGACGGCGAGATCGGTATCATGCCTAAGCACGCGCCCGTGCTCGGCGTTCTCGTCGAGGGCGGTTTGCTGAAGATCAAGCGAGGCGGCGCTGAGTCCGACCTCGTCGCCGCCGTCCACGGAGGATTCCTCTCGGTGGCCGACGACGAGGTGTCGATCCTGGCGGAGCTGGCCGAGCTGGGCTCCGAGGTCGACATCGCCCGCGCGAAGAGCGCGCTGGAGCGCGCTCAGGCCTCGGTCGAGGCCGACCAGGAGGACGCGGACGCGGTCGCCGAGGCCAAGCGTGCCAGGGCCCGGTTGCGCGCGGCCGGGGAAGAAGTCGGATAAATTCTGCTTCTTAGGCTGTACGCGCTTTTGGGGGGCGAGCAGACATGGTGGTGGATGTTCTCATCGTGCTGGGGCTGCTCGTCGCCCTCCTGGGACTCCGGGTCCTGATACTGACCCGCTCCCGGGGATCGGTGCTCTGTTGCCTGCGTTCCCTGTCGAAGGAGCGAGGCTGGCGGGTCGGTGTGGCCCGCTACGCCGACGGCCACCTCAACTGGATCCCGCTCATAGGTCTGCTTCCAAGGCCGCGCCACGTCATCGTGAGGCGCGGCCTTGTCGTTTCCGGTCGTCGCAGGGTCGGGTCCGGGGAGTTCTTCGGGTTCATCGAGGGCGTGACGGCGATCGAGTGCCGCAACGGGCAGGACGCCTTCGAGCTCGCCATGGGATACCGCGCCCTCACCGGGTTCGTCGCCTGGCTGGAGTCGGCCCCGCCCAGCGCCTACCTCGACGTCGCCTGACCTTCTCCGCGGGTTATCGGCGGGTTATCGGCGCGTTTTCGAGGTCGGCGCGTTTTCGAGGTCGGCGGGTTCTCGAAGTCGGCGCGTTCTCAGGGTCAGCGGGTGCCGCCGGGCTTCCAGAGGATCTCGTCGCCGTTCGAGGCCACCCGGCAGAGGATGAACATCAGGTCGCTCAGCCGGTTGAGGTAGCGCGCGGTGAGCGGGTTGACGTCGTCGTGGGCCTCCAGCGCCGACCAGACGGTCCGCTCGGCCCGCCGGACCACGGTCCTGGCGACGTGGAGCGCGGCCACGGCCGGGGTGCCGCCGGGCAGGATGAAGCTGCGCAGCGGCGTGAGGCGCGCGTTGAACTCGTCGCACCGGGCCTCCAGCCAGTCGACGTAGGAGGGCTCGACCCGCAGCGGCGGGAACTCGGGGTTCTCCACGAGCGGGGCGCACAGGTCGGCCCCGACGTCGAACAACTCGTTCTGGATCCGGCCGAGGACCGCGGTGACGTCCGCCTCCAGGGTTCCCGTGGCGAGGGCCACGCCGATCGCCGCGTTGGCCTCCTCGACGTCCGCGTAGGCGGCCAGGCGCGGATCGGTCTTGCGGGTGCGGCTCATGTCGCCGAGCGCGGTCGTGCCGTCGTCTCCGGTGCGGGTGTAGATCTTCGAGAGCACCACCGGGTTGTCTCTGTCAGCTCGTGTCATATGGCTCAGCGTATCGGCCGAAAAACTCTCCTGATTAACCCGATAGTGGACAATATGATTTGTCGATGGTTTCTGGTTTCTACCTGCGATTCCCCCACATCTCCCACGAGACGCTGACCTTCGTCGCCGACGACGACGTCTGGGCGGCCCCGGCGGACGGCGGCCGGGCGTGGCGCCTCTCCTCGGACCGGGCCCCCGCGAGCCATCCCCGCCTCTCGCCCGACGGCACCAAGATCGCCTGGACCAGCGCCCGCGACGGCGCCCCCGAGATCCACCTGGCGGATCTCGAATCCGGCTCGGCGGAGCGGCTGACCTACTGGGGGGACGCGCGGACGCGCACCCGCGGCTGGACGCCGGACGGCGAGGTCCTCGCGATCAGCGCGACCGGCCGGCCGTTCGTCTCGCAGACCTGGGCCTACGTGCTCGGGGAGGGACGCCCCGAGCGGTTGCCGTACGGCCCGGTCAACGACCTGTCGGTCACGGGGGACGCGGTGGCGCTGCTCACCGGGGGGCTCGCCCGCGACCCGGCGACCTGGAAGCGGTACCGGGGCGGCACGGCGGGCCGCCTGTGGGTGCGCGGCGGTGAGGGTGACTTCACCCGGATCCTGGCGGGCCTGAACGGCCACCTCGCCAACCCGATGCTCGTCGGGGGGCGGGTCGTCTTCGTCTCCGACCACGAGGGCGTCGGCAACCTCTACTCCTGCGAGCCGGACGGTGGCGGCCTGCGCCGCCACACCGACCACGACGTCTTCTACGTCCGGCACGCCACCACCGACGGGACCAGGATCGTCTACCAGAACGCCGGGGACCTCTATCTCCTGGACGATCTCGACGCCGAGGCCCGCAAGCTCGACGTCACCCTGGGCTCCCCGCTGCGCGGGCGGCAGCCGTACCAGGTCAACGCGGGCAGGCGGGTGCACGACTTGGCGGTGGACGCGACCGGGCGGGCCAGCGCGGTGGAGGTGCAGGGAACGGTGCACTGGGTGACCCACCGGGACGGCCCGGCGCGGCAGCTCAGCACCGGCCTGTCGGCGGGACGGCCGCGCCTCCTGGGCGACGACCGCGTGGTGTGGGTCTTCGACGACGGTGAGACGCAGGGGCTGGAGATCGCCCCGGCGGGGGGCGGGGAGGGCCGCAGGATCGCCGCGGGCGCGCTGGGCGAGGTCGGGGACCTCGCCGTCGCGCCCGACGGGAACACGATCGCGGTGACCGCCAGGGACGGGCGGCTGCTCCTGGCCGACGTGGCCTCGGGCGAGGTCGTGGAGCTGGCGAGGGCCGACGGGGAGATCCACGGCCTCAGCTGGTCGCCCGACTCGGCCTGGCTCGCCTGGTCGCACCCGGACGGCCCGCAATTGCGCAGGATCAGGCTGGCCAGGGTGGCGGACCGGGTCGTGACCGACGTCACCGACGGCCGGTTCGTGGACATCTCGCCCGCGTTCGCGGGGGACTATCTGGCGTTCCTGTCGCGGCGCGGCTTCGACCCCGTCTACGACGCGCACTCCTTCGACATGTCCTTCCCCTTCGGCTACCGGCCCTACCTGGTGCCGCTGTCCGCGTCCACGCCGTCCCCGTTCGCGCCCAGCTCCGCGGGGCGGGCCGCCGACTCCGGGGCGGGTTCCGGCGACGACGACGGCAAGAAGGAGGACGGCGCGATCACCGTGGACCTGGAGGGCATCGCCGCCCGGGTCGTGCAGGTGCCGGTGCCCGAGGGGCGCTACTCGGACCTGCGGGCGGTCAAGGGCGGGTTCGTCTGGCTGCGCGAGCCGCTGGCCGGGGAGCTCGGCGAGGACAGGGACGAGGTGGGGGGCGAGGCGCCCCGCCCGGCGCTGGACCGTTACGACCTGGTCAAGCGTGAGTGGAAGGAAGTGGTCGACAAGCTCGACTGGTACCGGGTGAGCGGTGACGGCACGCAGCTCGTCGTCAGCGACAAGGGCACGCTCACGGTCCGTCCGGCCGGGGGCAAGCCGGGCGGCAAGAACGGCGACGACACGACCGTCGACCTGTCCAGGATCCGGATCACCGCCGACCCGAGGGCGCTGCGGCGGCACGCCTACGCCCAGCTGGGCCGCCGGATGCGCGCCGACTTCTGGGTCGAGGACATGGCCGACGTCGAGTGGGAGGGCGTGCTGGAGGAGTACCGGCCGCTGGTGGACCGGGTCGCCACCGCCGACGACTTCGCCGACCTGCTCTGGGAGGTCGTGGGGGAGCTGGGCAGCTCGCACGCCTACGTCGACGCCGCTCCCTGGGGTTATCCGGCCTCCGAGCCGATCGGGCTGCTCGGCGCCGACCTCTCCAGGGGCGACGACGGCCGCTGGCGGGTGGACCGGGTGCTGCCCGCCGAGTCCTCCGACGTGCACGCCCGCTCGCCGCTGGCCGGGCCGGGGGCGGGCGTCCAGCCGGGAGAGGCGCTGCTCGCGGTCGACGGCCGCCCGGTGCCGCCCGAGGGGCCCGCGCGGCTGCTGGTCGGCGCCGCCGACAAGCCGGTCGAGCTCACCCTGGACGGCGGCCGGCGGGTGGTCGTCACGCCGCTCCGCGACGACCGGCGCCTGCGCTACCAGCACTGGGTGGCCGGGAACCGGGCCAGGGTCAGGGAGCTCGGCGGCGGGCGCCTCGGCTACCTGCACATCCCGGACATGGTGGCCGAGGGCTGGGCGCAGTTCCACCGCGACCTGCGCAGGGAGATGACCTTCGAGGGGCTCGTGGTGGACGTACGGGGCAACCGGGGCGGCCACACCTCCGAGCTGGTCATCGAGAAGCTGATCCGCCGGGTCATCGCCTGGGACCTGCCCCGGGGCATGACGCCGATCACCTACCCCGAGGACGCGCCGCGCGGCCCGCTGGTCGCGATCACCGACCAGAACGCCGGGTCCGACGGTGACATCGTCACCGCGGCCTTCAAGATCCACAAGCTCGGGCCCGTGGTGGGCACCCGCACCTGGGGAGGCGTCATCGGCATCGAGGACGCCCACCGCCTGGTCGACGGCTCGCACATCACGGTGCCCAAGTACTCCTTCTGGTTCGAGGAGCTGGGCTGGGGGGTGGAGAACTACGGCGTCGATCCGGACGTCGAGGTCGACATCGCCCCCGGGGACTGGGCGCGGGACAGGGACCCGCAGATCGAGGAGGCGGTACGGCTCGTGCTCGCCGCGCTGGAGGAGCGCCCGGCGGCGACCCCGCCCGACCGCTCCACCCGGCCGTCGCGCAGGCGTCCCGCGCTGCCGCCCCGCCCGTAGTTGACATTTGTCATCGAAAAGAGCTCAAGGATCGGTCTCTCTTCGGTGATATCGGCGACTACCTGGCCGAACGCGGGACGACGACGATTGTCCCCATGAGAACACCACAGGTGACGGACCCGCCCGGCGCCGCCGCCGGCCTCGACGACGTGATCGAGGTCGGCGGCCTCCGGCAGGCGTACGGGGACTTCGAGGCGGTGCGCGGCGTCTCCTTCACCGTTCCGAGGGGCGAGCTGTTCGCCCTGCTCGGCACGAACGGCGCCGGAAAGACCACCACCGTGGAGGTCCTGGAGGGTTTCCGGGCCCCCACCGGCGGCAGCGTCCGCGTGCTCGGGCTCGACCCGGTCGGGCAGCGCGGGAAGTTGCGGCCCCGCGTGGGGATCATGCTGCAGGAGGGGGGCTTCCTCGGCGACCTCACGGTCGCCGAGACCATCGGCCTGTGGGAGGGGCTGAGCCGGGACGTGAGCCGCGCGCAGGCCCCCTCCGGCACCTCAGGGGCGTTCGCCCTCCTCGGCCGGCACAGGGGCACGGATGCGCGGACCATGGCCGCGCTGGAGGCGGCGGGGCTGGGCAGGAAGGCCAGGACCCGGGTGCGGCAGCTCTCCGGCGGCCAGCGGCGCAGGCTCGACCTCGCGCTCGCGGTGATCTCCCGGCCGGAGGTGCTCTTCCTGGACGAGCCGACCACCGGCATGGACCCCGAGGCGCGCCGCGCCACCTGGAAGGTGATCGAGGACCTGCGGGCGGGGGGCACGACGGTGCTGCTCACCACCCACTACCTGGAGGAGGCCGAGCGCCTCGCCAACCGGCTGGCCATCATGCACGAGGGCCGGATCCACCTCCAGGGCACCGTCGAGGAGGTGGTGGCCGGTTCCGGCGACCGGATCTCCTTCCGCCTCCCCGGTATCTCCTGGGCCTTCGGCGAGCTTCCCTCGCTGGACGGCGTGGCCCCCGTGCTGACCTACGGCGGCGGCACGGGGGCCACGGAGGTCGCCTACACCCTGACCGGCGCCGGGGCCGAGGCCCGCGCGCACGCGGCGGTACGGCGGCTCCTGGCCTGGGCCGACGCACGGGACGAGACCCTGGAGCGGCTGACCGTACGCAGGGGGACCCTGGAGGACGCCTTCATGCGCGTGGCCGGGGAGGCACTCGCGGCCGGGGAGGGGACCGGAGCGGGCGGAGTGGTCCAGGGGACCGGGGCGGGCGGAGCGGTTCAGGGGGCCGGCGACGGGCCGGTGGCGGCGGGACCGGCGAGAAGGGGCGAGTGACGTGAGAACCGACGTACTGCACGCGATGAGGCTCGCGAGGATCGACCTGACCCTGGTGGGCAGGAACACCACGGTCCTGTTCAACGTGCTCCTGCTGCCGCTCCTGATGGCCTGGGTGTACACCGAGGCCGTCGGCGCCGAGAAGATCGACGGTGTGGCCGGGAGGGTGTTCGTGCTGGCCGGGTTGCCGGGGTTGCTGCTGGTGTTCGCGGTCTTCATCAACCTGGTGAACTCCTTCACCGCCCGGCGCGAGGAACTGGTGCTCAAGCGGCTGCGCGCGGGCCAGCCGTCGGGCCCGGCGATCCTCGGCGGCGCCGCCCTCGGGGCGCTCGTGCTCTATCTCGCCCAGGTGGCGCTCCTGGCCGTCTGGATGCGGCGGTCCGAGGGGGTCACGGTGGCCAACGTGCCGATGCTCGTGACCGTCGCCGTCCTGGGGGTCGCGCTGTTCTGCCTGCTCGCCGCGGCCTTCTCCGGCCTCACGCCCAACGCGGAACTCGCCCAGGTCACGGTGCTGCCGGTGCTCCTGGTCGTCCTGGTCGGCGCCCCGATCGCGTTCCCCGCCGGTACGCTGCCCGGCCCGCTGGGCGACGTCGCCGCCCTGCTCCCCGCGACCCCGGTCGTGGAGATCGCGCGCACCGCCTTCCTGGGCGGGGACCACCTCTCCGGGGGCGGGGCGGCGCTGAGCACGGGCGGGCAGTGGATGGCCGCGCTGCCCTCCTTCGCGATCCTGCTGGGCTGGCTCGTGGTGGCCGGGCTGCTGGCCCGGTGGCTGTTCCGCTGGGAACCCCGGCACGGCTAACGTTCATCACGAGATGTCAGTCGATATCAGCACAAAAGGGGTAAAAGGGATGAGGCGCCTCGCGCGTCTCGTCCCCTCCGTGCTTCCCCGGAGGAAACAGCGGTCACCCGTCCAGCGGCTCCGCCGGATGACCGTGCTCTCCCTGACCCTGGGCCTCGTCCTGGCCTGGATCGGCCCTCTCGGCGCGCTGGCGGACGTGGACGAGCAGTCCCGGCTCCCGCTGCTGGCCGTCGGGGTGCCGGGTCTGGTGATCTTCAGCGTCCTGTACCTGAGGATCCTCGAAGCGGCCGTGGCCGGGACCGCCGCGCGCGGTGAGATCGCCGCCTCGGCCGTGGTCGCGGTGATCCTCCTGCTCACCCAGGACGGCGACCCCTGGACCTGGGGACTGCTCGGCCCGGCGTGGGCGTCGGGTGCGGCGCTGCTGCTGGGCAGGTCCGCCACGCTCGCCGCCACCGTCGGGGCGATCGCCGTCAGCGTGCTCCTCGCGCCGCCGGGCGCCGGTCCAGGTCCGGGGTTCGGTGACATGTTCGTGCCGTCGTACGCGGAGGAGGTCTGGCCCGCATTCGGCGCCTACCTCGGGGTGGCCGGGGCGGCGCCGTGCGCGAACCGGTTCCAGCTGTGGTTCTGGCGGGTGGTGAGGACCGCGGAGGAGGGCAAGGAGGCCCAGGCCAGGCTCGCCGTCACCGAGGAGCGGCTGCGCTTCTCCCGCGACCTGCACGACCTGGTCGGGCACAGCCTCTCCGCGATCGCCGTCAAGAGCGAGGTGGCCGCCAAGCTGTCGCGGGTGGACGCCGCGCGGGCGGCCGGGGAGATGGACGAGGTACGGACCCTGGCGCGGCAGACGCTCAAGGAGATCCGCGCGGCGGTGCGCGGCTACCGGACGGTCGACCTCGCCGCGGAGCTGCGCGCGATGGCCGCGGTGCTGGAGGCCGGAGGTGTCCGCTGCACGCTGGAGACACCGCGCGACCAGGTGCCCGAGGGGGCGGCCACCCTGCTGGCCTGGGTGGTCAGGGAGGGCACCACCAACGTGCTGCGGCACAGCTCCGCCACCGAGTGCCGTATCGCGATCACCGTCCGCGAGGGGTGCGCCGTGCTGGTGATGACGAACGACGGGGTGAAGGGGACAGGCGGGGCGAACGGGGTGGAGGGGGTGGGCGAGGTGGACGGCCGGGGCGGTACCGGCCTCATCGGGCTCTCGGAGCGGGTCGCCGCCATCGGCGGGACCGTCACCACGGGGCCCGGTGGCCCCGGGGAGTTCAGGCTGCGGGCGACGGTTCCGCTGGGGGGAGAACGATGATCCAGATGGTGGCCGCGGCACCGGACCGTCCGGCCGGGACGAGCGGCCCGGCGGGAACGAGCGGTCAGGGCGGGGCGAGCGGTCCCGCGGTGCCGGGCGGTCCGGGCGGGGCGAGCGGTCCTGCGGGGGCGGTACGGTGATTCGGGTACTGCTGGCCGACGACGAGCACCTGGTCAGGAAGGCGATCGCCACCCTGCTCGGCCTGGAGCCGGACGTCGAGGTGGTGGCCGAGGTGGCCAGGGGGGACCTGGTGGCGGCGGCCGTGCTGGAGCACCGGCCCGACGTGGTCGTGCTGGACATCGAGATGCCCGGGATGGACGGGCTGAGCGTCGCCGAGACGCTGCCGGGCCACGCGGTGCTGATGCTGACCAGCTTCGGGCGGCCGGGACACCTGAGGCGGGCACTCGCGGCCGGGGTGCGCGGCTTCATCCCCAAGGACGCCTCCGCCGACGAGCTGGCGACGGCGATCCGCAAGGTCCACGCGGGCGGGCGCTATCTCGACCCGGAGATGGCCGCCTCGGCGATGATGGCGGGGGAGAGCCCCCTCACCGAGCGCGAGCGCGGCGCCCTGGCACTGGCCGCCCAGGGGGCCTCGGTCGCCGAGATCGCCGCCGCGCTCCATCTCACCCAGGGCACCGTCCGCAACTACCTGTCGAACGCCATCACCAAACTGGGCGCGACCAACCGGATCACCGCGATCCGATCGGCTCAGCAAAAAGGTTGGCTTTAAACCGCGTTTTCTTTTTTGATTCGGGCAAGGGACTCACATGTTCACCAGAAGGTTGGCCTCGGGGCCGAGGGAGGTTCGCACCTTCTTGTGTGCTTTGACATCGTGTGAACGCGGTGCGTGATCGGACGGCTGCGGTGACGCACCGCCATTGTGCCGGGTCGGTGCTCTTCGGCGGCCAGGCGTGAGGAGGAGGCATGCGCGTCCCTGGTAACCCCCGGGCTCAGGTGGTCGGCGTCGGGAATCGTCTCGACGTGGGAACCGTGGCCCGGGTGCGCCCGCGGCTGCACGAGGCGGTCGACTCCGGGCGCGGCGACCTGATCGTAGATCTTTCCAGGCTGGAAATGATCGATGCCACCGGTCTCGGGGTGCTGGTGGGCACGCATCGCCGCGCTGTGGGCGCGGAACGCCGCCTCATTCTGAGGGGGGTGCCGCCGAGGGTGATGCGGGTGCTGGCGGTGACCCGGCTCAACCGGGTCCTCACCGTGGAACTCCCCATGGCCGCGGTGGCCTGATCCGGACGGCCGCCGGGGTTCGGGGCGACGGCGGCGCCGGAACACATCGGAGGACGGGCCTGGCGGGCCCGTCCTCGTCTCCCGCCCGCATCAGGTCACGAAGGCCCTGTGGAAGATGTGCGTGGCGGTGTCGATCAGCCTGCCGACCGGAGGCGGGTCGTCGGCCAGGACCCACTCGATGAGCAGTTCCTGGACCGCTCCGATCATGCCCAGCGCGAGAAGGCGCTGGTTGGCCTTCGTGACCTCCGGCAGGTCGGCGACGTTCGACTCGATCGTCCTGATGAAGGCCTCGACCGCCGACTGCCTGGAGGTGGTGAGGCAGTCGCCCGCCCGGCGCACCTCCAGATGCATGATGCGCGCGCGGCGCCTGTCGCCGGTGACGAAGCTGATGTAGCTGGTGACCCCTGTCTTGACCCGGGAGGCCAGGGTGTCGGGGGCCTGGTCGATGGCTTTCGTCATCTCCTCCAGCGTCTCGCGCACGCACCGGTCGTACACGGTCTGCATCAGCTCGTCGCGACCCGAGAAACACTCGTAGAAGGCGCGGTTGGAGATGCGTGCCGCGGCGCACAACCTCTCGATCGTCGTTTCCGGGAATCCGGGGTCGGCGTAAAGATCGTACGCCGCGGAGATCAGGCGCTCCCGGCGTTCCTCCAGCCGCTCCTCCGCTGACATTCCCCGGTAGGACCGTCCATTCATGTCAAGCTCCCGCAGGTCAGCGCGAGGTTGACAGATACTCGCTTTATCACTTCCACCTCATGGTTCTGGCCCCCGGAATCAACCATTATGGGTGCAAGATCCTTTTTGCGGAAGGGCCGTTGTATTATTGCTTACATCCTTCGTGCAAGAAGGTGACAAGTCTGAGTAGCCGGTCAAGGTCCTCCGCTCGCGCGCATGAGGTGAGGTCCATTCCCGGAGGAGCGGGAAACCCGGTTCCGGCTCGTGGCGGCCCGGAGGGCGAGGGCCCCGGGCCGGACGCGGAGCGTTCCAGGGGGGCCGTGCGATCGCCCGGTGGGTGGGCAGGTCCCGGCGCCCGGCGCCCGGCGGTGAGGGGGGCCTCCGGGCCGGACTCCGGGCCGGTGGGAGGGCTGCGGCCTGAGGCCTAGCGGGTGAGCAGGCCCCGGTCCAGGGCCGTGGTCACGGCGGCGGTGCGGTCGGAGACGCCGAGCTTGCCGAAGACGCGCAGCAGATGGGTCTTCACCGTGGTCTCGCTGATGAACAGGGTCCTGCCGATCTCCGCGTTGGTCAGCCCCCTGGCCACCAGGGAGAGCACCTCCGTCTCGCGCGGCGACAGCGACTCGGCCACCGGAGCCCGCATCCGGGTGACCAGCCTGGTCGCCACCGACGGCGACAGCACGGTCTCCCCGCGCGCCGCCGAGCGGATCGCGGCCAGCAGGTCGGCCCTGGAGGTGTCTTTCAGCAGGTAGCCCGCCGCCCCGGCCTCGACCGCCCGTACGATGTCGGCGTCGGTCTCGTAGGTGGTCAGCACGACCACCCGGCTCTCCGGCCGCCCGGTGAGGATGCGCGAGGTGGCGCTCACGCCGTCCCCGTCCGGCATGCGCAGGTCCATCAGGATCACGTCCGGTGCGAGCTCCCCGGCCCGCACGACGGCCTCGTCCCCGGACGCCGCCTCGCCCACCACCGTGATCCCGGGATCGGCCTCCAGCATGCCTCGAAGGCCCTCCCGGACCACCGGGTGATCGTCGACGATCATCACGCGAAGCATGTGTCACACCTTCTGAGCGGGCTGGTCGGGCTGGTCGGTCCTACCGGGCCGGCCGGTTCTGTCGCCGGGGGCGTCGGGGGCGTCGGGCGGGTCCGAGGGATCGTCGGCGGCGAGGGCGGGCCGGTCGATGGCGACGCCGGTCGGGTCCGGGAGGTCGTCGGCGGCGAGGGCGGGCCGGTCGGCGGGGACGCTGGTCGGGTCCGTGAGGCCGTCGGTGGCGGGAAGGTCGGTGGCGGGAAGGGGGAGCCGGTCGGTGGGGACGACCACCTCAAGTGCCGCACCCCCGCCGGGGAGCCCCGCCACCGTGAGGGTCCCGCCGACCTGCTCCACGCGGGCGCGCATGCCCCGCAGGCCGTACCCCTGGCACCCCTGGCACCCCTGGCCGCCGTGCGGCTCGAAACCGCGTCCGTCGTCGCGCACCTCCAGCCGCACGGAGCCGTCCCGGTAGGCGATCGAGACCGTGACGGACTCCGCGGCCGCGTGCTTGCGTACGTTGGCCAGACCCTCCTGGGCGGCGCGGACGAGCACCACCTCGACCGGCGCGCTCAGCGGCCGGGACTCCCCGCGCACCTCGAACCCGCCGGACAGGCCCGTCTCCTCGCCGAGCCGGTTCGTCAGCCGCCGCAGCGCCTCGTCCAGGGTCGAGCCGTCCAGCGGCGCCGGGCTGAGCGTGGTGACCAGCAGGCGTGCCTCGGTCAGGTTCTCCCGTGCCGTCTGGACGGCCAGCGCCAGGTGGCGGGACGGGTCCGGCTGCGCCTCGGCCGCCTGGATCAGCATGATGATGCTGGTGAAGCCCTGCGCCAGGGTGTCGTGGATCTCCCCGGCGAGCCGCTCGCGCTCGGCCTGCGCCCCGCGCTCGGCCGAGAGCCTGGACACCTTCGCCCGGCTGCTCTCCAGCTCCTCGATGAGCGCGGCCCGCTCCTCGCTCTGCCTGGTGATCCGCTCCATCCAGATGCCGAAGATGGTGGAGAAGAAGATGACGATGGTGGCGACCATCAGGAAGTTGAACGTCTCCGGTTGCCCGACCAGGAACAGGTAGCGGATCATCGGGGAGAGGTTCAGCGCGACCACGGCGATCATCGCCCGCCTGGCGGGGAAGACGATGAAGCACTGCGGGCAGAGTCCGAACAGGGCGAACGTCGTGTACGACGCGATGAGCCCCGGGGGAGTGAACAGCGCGATCAGCAGGGCGATGTAGATCGCCCCTCGCAGCCGGTCACCGGTGACGATCGCCGGGCGGCCCAGCAGGACGTAGAGCGGCAGGATCGCGAGCAGGCAGCCCGCCACGATCACCTTCTCGCGTACGGGCACGTCGACGGTGAGCGCGGTCCAGGTGGGCAGGAGGAGCCCGAGGGCCAGGAGCACCTCCCAGCCCCACAGCGACTCCCACGCGTGGGCACCGGCCCCCCGGGCGGGAGGCTCGGTGTCGTCGGTGGGGTTCACCCGTCGCGGCGGCTCTTCCAGCGGAACGTCATCAGGCACAGCACCAGTCCTCCGATCGCCCAGGCTCCCAGAACCAGGGCGACCCGGTCGAGTTCGTATGATTTCGCGACCTCAAGCGCGGCACCGGCGTCACCCAGGAAGACCGACCGGAACCCCTGGCACATCCACTTGAGCGGGAAGACCGAGGCGATGTTCACCAGCCAGGACGGCAGCTGCCCGATGGGGATGAACACCCCGGAGATGAACTGCAGCACCACGAACGGCATCGCGATCACCGCGCTGGCGCTCTTGGCCGACCGGGGCAGGCTGCTGATCGCGACCCCGAGCAGGGACGAGCCGACCACGCCGAGCACGAACACCCAGGTGAAGGTCACCCACCGGGACGCCTCCGACGGCAGTTCCAGGCCGAACAGCGCGACCCCGATGGCCAGCAGGATGACGACCTGCAGGAAGGAGACGAACAGGGTGTTGAGGGCCTTGCCGATGAAGTAGGAGGTACGGGGCAGCGGGGTGCCCGCCAGCCGTTTGAGGGTGCCGTCGTCGCGGTCCATCGCGACGTTGATGCCGAGGTTCTGGAACCCCGTCATCGCGGCGGTCCCGATCAGCCCGGCCACGTAGAGCTGGGAGACGGTGAGGCCGGTCCCCTCCATCTCGCCGGAGAAGATCGAGCCGAAGAGCACCAGCATGATGATCGGGAAGGCGAAGGTGAAGATCACCGCGTCCCGCTCGCGGAAGAACATCCTGTTCTCGATCATCATCCGTGACAGCCCCAGTCGCATCACGGAAGGTTGCCCGGCGCGGACGGCCGGGGCGAAAGGTCGGGCAAGGGTCTGGCTCATCTGGTTGGTCACCTCGGGGGATCGGTCGACGCTCGTACGGGAGACGGTCAGGCGGGGGTCTCGATGAGGCGGAGGTAGACGTCCTCCAGGGTGGGACGGGTCACGGCCAGTTCGGGGACCTCGCCGTCGAAGTGGGCGGTCAGCTCCAGGACCGTCCTGGTCGGCGTGTCCGTCTCCAGGGAGCGGCGCTCACCCGCTTCGGACCAGCTCACCAGGGCCTTGGCGGTGGCCCTGCCGCCCAGGGTCTCCGGCTCGCCCTCGGCCACGATCCGCCCCCCGGAGACCACGGCGACCCGGTCGGCCAGCGCCTCGGCCTCGTCCAGGTAGTGGGTGGTCAGCACGATCGTGGTGCCGCCGCGGGCCAGGCCCCCGATCAGCTCCCAGAACTGCCTGCGGGCCTCCGGGTCGAACCCGGTGGTCGGCTCGTCCAGGAAGAGCAGCTCCGGATCGCCGATCACCCCCAGCGCGACGTCCACCCGGCGCCGCTGGCCACCCGAGAGTTTCCGGATGCGCTGGTCCGCCTTCGCCGTGAGCCCGACCTGCTCGATCACCTCGTCCGGGTCCTTGCCCCCCGGGTAGTAGCCCGCGAAATGCCGCACGGTCTCCCGTACGGTCGCCTCGGCCACGTCGTTGGCCGTCTGCAGCACGATGCCGATCCGCGAACGCCACGCGCGGGTGGGCTTTCCGGGGTCGACGCCCAGGACGCTGACCTCCCCGGCGTCCCTGGTGCGGTGCCCCTCCATGATCTCCACGGTGGTGGACTTCCCGGCCCCGTTCGGGCCCAGGATCGCGAACACCTCGCCCGCGTGGATGTCGAGATCGATCCCCCCGACGGCCTGGACGTCGCCGTAGCGCTTGGTCAGGCCTCTCACTCTTACCGCTGTGTCCATGTCCCAAGCGTCGCGTTCACGGGACTCGCGCGGCACCAACGTTCGATGGAACCCCGTGTCCACCGAACGGAGGACACGCGGCCTCGTCATTCCTCGGCACGCGCCCTCGGGGCCGGTCTCCCGCCTCCGTACGTCTTCTCTGAGCCCTGGCAGCATTCGGGCCACGTCGTCGTTTCCACCGCGTGATCGGCTCTTCTCCCGTCACAAGAGGACCTTCTGCCGTTGGGGGAACCGCACAACGGCCGGGGAGCGCGAGGGGGAGGGCCGGAAGGCTCTCCGTCCGGGGTTCGGGGCGGCGCCTCGGGAGGCACAGCCCGCGCCTGGTTCGCGCGGAGCGCCGGGGTCGGTGAGGTCGGTGAGGTCATGAGGTCCGCATTCGCGCGGAGCGCCGGGTGGTGAGGTCGGTGAGGGCCACGCCGTCAGGCCACGAGCGGCTTGAGACACTTCTCCCATGTCCCCGATGTCCTTCGCGCTTCTTGTTCTCGGTATCGCGTTGCTCGTCGTCACGAACCTGCCTCGCCGAGGCCGGACGACGTCGTACGAGAACGCGGACCACGGGGGCGTGGTCGTCTACTGGCGACCCGGTTGCACGTACTGCATGAAGTTGCGCACGCGCCTGCGTTTCACGCGGCTGCGCTACAGCGAGGTCAACATCTGGCGAGATCCCCGGGCGGCGGCGTTCGTCCGCTCGGTCGCGGACGGGAACGAGACCGTACCGACCGTGACCGTGGCCGGGAAGGCGATGGTGAACCCGTCGAAGGCCCAGCTGCTCGAAGCGGTCAGGACGCGCACCCCGCACCTGGCGTCCGGCGACGGGAAGCCGGCCGGGGAGCGTGACTGACGGAGCAGCCGCCCTCTCGGCCGCGGGATCGCGTCGCGGACATCCCCGCCGGTAGGCCGGCCGTCGGCGCGTCGAGCGTCGAAGCTCAGAACAGGGTGTCGTTGCGCTCGATGCCGCGCAGCTCGTCGTAGTCGAGGGTGACACAGCGGATGCCGCGGTCCTCGGCCAGGGTCTTGGCCTGGGGCGCGATGCTCTGGGCGGCGAGGATGCCGGCGACCGGGGCGAGCAGGGGGTCGCGGTTCATCAGCTCCAGATAGCGGGTGAGCTGCTCCACCGCGTCGATGTTCCCGCGGCGCTTGAGCTCAACGGCGACGGACGCGCCCGTGTGGTCGCGGCAGAGGATGTCGACGGGGCCGATGGCCGTCATGTACTCGCGGCGGACGAGCGTCCAGCCCGCGCCCAGGGTGGTGATGTGCTCGGCGAGCAGCTCCTGCAGGTGGGCCTCGACGCCGTCCTTGATCAGGCCCGGGTCCACGCCCAGCTCGTGGCTGGTGTCGTGGATGATCTCCTCCATGGTGAGGACGAGCTTCTCGCCGGTCTTGCCGTGGGTCACCGTCCAGGTGCCCTCCTCCTCGCGGAGCTTGCACGGCGGGTTCATCCAGTTGAGCGGCTTGAAGGCCCGGTCGTCGGCATGGATGGAGACGCTGCTGTCGGCCTTGATGAGGATGAGCCGGGGCGCCATCGGGAGATGGGCGGTGAGCTTCCCGACGTAATCCACGCTGCACCGCGCTATGACCAGACGCATGACCGAACCCTATCGGCCGGACGGGGCCCGGATCCCCGCGATCCGTCCAGACGCTCCGGCGGCCCGGCCGCCCGGCCCGTCCGCGCCCCGGTGAACGAAGACGGACTCCCCGAGCCGTACCCGTACGGCTCGGGGAGTCGCGTCCGCCGAGAGGGAGGGCCTCAGGGTCAGCGCATCGCCTCGGAGAGCTTCACGCGGGCGCCGGTGCGCAGGACCGCGCGGCTGTAGATGCGCGCGCCGAGCATGAGGGTGCCCGCCGTCGCCAGCAGCATCAGGACGGCCGCCACGGCGATCTCCCAGACGAGCACCTCGCCCCCGGCCATCCTGACCGGCATGACCATCGAGGAGAACGGCGGCACCAGCGACAGGATCCTGGCCACCGCGCTGTCCGGCTGGACCGCCGCGAAGTAGGCGACCAGGTAGGTGATCATCATGAGCATCGTCATCGGGGTCAGGACGCTGTTCGCGTCCTCCTGCCTGGACACCAGCGACCCGAGTGCCGCCGCCATCGCGGCGAAGAAGGCGTACCCGAGGACGAACCAGAACAGGGCGCTCACCACGATGCCGGTCATCCCCGGGGGCAGGTCGGCCGCGAGGCCGGTCGCCGCCGCCGCGCCGAGACCGGCGACGATGATCACGACCATGTTGGCCAGCGCGAGCGCGCCCAGTCCGACGATCTTGCCGCCGAGCAGCTGCCAGGGGCGGACCGAGGTGAGCAGGATCTCCACGATCCGGCTGCCCTTCTCCTCGACCACGCCCATGGCGACGTACATGGAGGAGTAGATGAGCAGGAAGAACAGCACCATCACCAGCAGGGAGGCGATGCCCACCCGCACCCCCGCGTAGCGGGCGTCGGCGCCGACCGAGACCTGTTCCAGCGGGGCGACCCGCATGGCGGCGGCCACCCTGGCCGGATCCAGGCCCGCCTCGGACAGCTGCCGCTGGGTCTGGACGGTCTGGTTCGCGGTCTCCAGCAGCAGGCCGAGCTCGTCGTCGACCTCGCCGTCGGCGAGTACCCTGCGGCCGTCCACCACGGCGGCGTCCACGTCGCCCGCGGTGACCGCGCCGCTCGCGGAGGTCTCGTCGGGGAACTCCCTGATGGTGAGCTTCGTGTCCTTCGCCGCGGCGGTCAGGGCCGGTACCAGCGCCTGCGACTGCGCTCCGGTGAGTCCCACGGTGTAGGAGTCGGGCCCGGAGAAGAGCTTGGGCAGGAACGCCAGTGCCGCGACCAGGACGGCGCTGACCACGAGCCCGATGACGAACGCCTTCGTACGGCCGCGCGTGACGATCTCCCGCCGCGCGACCAGCCACAACCCGTTCACGCGACGGCCTCCCTGAAGATCTCGGTGAGTGTGGGACGCTGCCAGCCGAAGTGCTCGACCCTTCCGGCCTTGACCGCGAGGTGCAGGATCTCCTGGCCGTCGCCCTCGACGCCCGTGACGAGGATCTCGTCACCCTTCTCGACGACCTCTCCCGGCAGGGAGGCGGTCCAGCCGGGGGAGGCGTCCCTGACGACGAGCCTGAGCCGGCCGCGTCCCTCCCGCTCGCGCAGCTCCTCGACCGTGCCGCTGGCCGCCACGCGGCCCGCGGAGATGATGCCGACCGAGTCGCAGAGCCGCTCGACGAGGTCCAGCTGGTGGCTGGAGAAGAGCACCGGCACGCCCGCGGCGCACCGCTCGGCGAGCACCCCGGCCAGCGCGTCGACGGCGAGCGGGTCCAGCCCGGAGAAGGGCTCGTCCAGGATGAGCGCCTCGGGGTCGTGCACCAGTGCCACCGCGAGCTGCACGCGCTGCTGGTTGCCCAGGGAGAGCGCGTCCACCGCGTCGTTCGCGCGCTCGGTGAGCGAGAGCCGTTCGAGCAGCTCGCCGGTGGCCTTTTTCGCCCCGGCCGGGGTGAGGCCGCTGAGCCTGCCGAAGTACTCGACCTGCTCGAAGACCCGCATCTTCTGGTAGAGGCCGCGCTCCTCCGGCATGTAGCCGAACCGGCGCCGGTCGTCGAACGTCAGGGCCTTGCCGTCGCGGCGCACGGAGCCCGAGTCGGCGGTGAGCACGCCCATCAGGATGCGCATGGTGGTGGTCTTGCCCGCGCCGTTCGCCCCGACGAAGCCGAACATCTCGCCGGGCCTCACGGAGAACGTCACGCCGTCCAGGGCGACCTTGTCGCCGTACCGTTTGTGCAGGTCGTCTATCTCGATCATTGGGGGGATCCCTCGGTGAGGCGCCTCAACACGGAGACGTAGTCATGGAACGCCCGGCGGCCCTCGTCGGTCATGGCCAGCCAGGTGCGTGGACGCTTACCCACGAAGGCCTTCTCCACGTGCACGTAGCCGGCCTCCTCCAGGGTGATGATGTGCTTGGAGAGCAGCGAGTCGCTGATCTCGATCGTGTCGCGCAGGAATCGGAACTCGGCCTTGTCGGTGGCCGACAGGGCGGCCATGATCGACAGCCGGACGGGCGCGTGGATGACGTCGTCGAGGTCGTGCCGGGGGTGTGAGCCCGTGCCACCCCCGCCGCCCCCCGCGCCACCGCCCGCGCTCCTCGTGCTTCCGGCGTCGCGCGCCGCCCGGTCCGCGCCGCCGCCCGTACGACGCGTGCGGCCCGCCTTCTGCGTGCCGGTCGTGTCGCCGCCGGTCGCGCCGTCGTCCGGGGCGCCGTTCACGTCGTCGTCCAGACCGTCGTCCGGGCTGTCGTTCGGGCCGCCGTGCGCGTCGCGCGCGTTGTGCGTCGTGCTCACCGCTCCGCCCGCAGCACGCGCCATGCCGCGTAGAAGGGCGGCACGCTCGCGCAGAGGGAGAGCGCGATCAGCGCCGCGCTCCAGCCGCCGCCCGGGTCGTCGGGCTGGAAGAACGCGCCGAACACGAACACGATCACGACCAGCGCGACGTACGAGATCGTCACGGGGCCGTTCGACTTGTTGGCCCAGGTGACCTTCGGATCCTGGACCTTCATGCCGCCGAGGTATCCGACGAACAGGACGGTCAGGATGATCCACGCCACCCCGGCCGCGGCCCGTGACCAGGCCGGACCGAGGAACATGACGGGCCAGTAGACGATCGTGCCCAGGCCGACGACCGCGTAGAGCAGGCCGACGACGCGCGCCGGGCGCCGGGTGCGCCGGTCGACCTCGGCGATCCGCCGCAGGGCCTCCTCCGGTGTCAGCTCGTCCTTCACGTCTCCTCCTCTGCTCATGTTTTCAAACAGTAGTTACTACTCAACTCTCATTCAAGTACTTTCTGTCCGCTCTTTGGCTACCCGACCGGCTTTTGGGGTAGCCGCTACCTCTCTGGGAGACTGTTGCGATGCCGGAAAGGGCGGTTCACCACGTGGGGTGGGCCTGGCGGGCAGGGTGGGAGAGCGATGACGAGCACTTTTGAGGCGGCCGAGGTGACCGGGACGACCTGGGCGACCTGGGCGGCCGGGACGGACGGCCTCGGCGCGGCGTGGGGCCGGAGCATCCGAGCCCGGCCGTGAGCCCCCGCAAGGCCCGCCGCGCCGACCCCTTCGACCGCGGCGGCAACCGGGGACACGCCCGTCCCGTCGGTGGCTCCGTGCCCGGCGTCGACCGTACCGAGGAGTGGCCCGACGGCGACTGGCAGGTGCGCCGGGTCACCGGCGGCGCGGCGGACAAGGTCTACCGCTGCCCCGGCTGCGACCAGGAGATCAGACCCGGCCTGCCGCACCTGGTCAGCTGGCCCGCCTGGCAGGGCGGGGAGGACGAGCGCAGGCACTGGCACACCGCGTGCTGGCGCAACCGGGTCAGGCGCGGTCCCGGCCGAAGCAGATACTGACCGACCGGCGCGACCGGCCGCGACGGACATGACCGGCCGCGACCGGCACGACTGACCACGACGGGCATGACCGGCCGTGACCGGCACGACTGACCACGACCGGCGCTCACGCCGACCGGACGAAGCGGATTCGAGGAGAGACATGGAGATTCGGGCCTCTACGGTGCTGCCCGCGCGCAGGGAGCCGATCGAGCTGCACACCGGCGACGGCCTGACGCTCGTCGGCGAGCTCGCCCTTCCCGCCGACCGGCCCCCGGTGGCCACGCTGGTCTGCCTGCACCCGCTGCCCACCCACGGCGGCATGATGGACAGCCACGTCTACAAGAAGGCGGCCAACCGGCTGCCCGCCCTCGCCGACCTCGCCGTGCTGCGGTTCAACACGCGCGGCACCACCTCCGACCGGGGCACCTCCCAGGGCGCCTTCGGCGGGGGCGAGGACGAGCGCATGGACGTCGCCGCCGCGCTGGAGTACGCCGACTTCCACGACCTGCCCCGGGTCTGGCTGCTCGGCTGGTCCTTCGGGACCGAGCTGGCGCTCAAGTGGGGCCGCGACCCGCTGGTGGAGGGCGCGATCCTGCTCTCCCCGCCGCTGCACCGGGCCACCGACGCCGACCTCGACGCGTGGGCGGAGTTCGGGCGGCCGCTGACCGCGATGGTCCCCGAGTTCGACGACTACCTGCGTCCCGAGCAGGCCCGCGAGCGCTTCTCCAGGGTGCCGCAGGCCGAGGTCGTCGGGGTGGACGACGCCAAGCACCTGTGGGTCGGCGAGCCGTACGTGCGCATCGTCCTCGACCGGATCGTCCTGCGGGTGAATCCGGCCGCCCACCCCCTGCCCACCGAGGTCCCGGACGCCTAGGAGCCCGTCCGGTCCGGACCTCGCACGGGACCTTCGCCGCCGTATCGCCGGGCGGGTCCCGTTCGTTGACGGTGGAGTCATCACAACAACGTCATAAACGGTTGAGGAACCGGGGTGTCAGGAGGGGACCCCGGGAATACGGTGGACGGCGTGCAGCTGTACACACGGTCGGCGGGAGAGGGGCTTCCGGTCGTCCTCCTTCACGCGTTCCCCCTCTCGTCGGCCATGTGGCTGGCCCAGCGGGAGGGGCTGTCCGCGGTCTGCAAGGTCATCACTCCCGACCTGCGCGGCTTCGGCGGCTCGGTGCTGGGCGAGGACGAGCCCTCCCTCGACGTGATGGCCGACGACGTCGTACGCCTGCTGGACCGCGAGGGTGTGGACCGCGCGGTCGTCGGCGGGCTGTCCATGGGCGGCTACGTGACGATGGCCCTGTGCCGCCGCCACCCCGACCGGCTGCTGGGGGTGATCCTCGCCGACACCAAGGCGGGGGCCGACCCGGAGGCCGCCAGGTCCAACCGCGAGCGGATCGCCGCCGAGGTGCTGGAGGAGGGCACGTCCGTCCTGCTGCGGGAGGTGCTCCCCGGGCTGGTCGGGCAGACCACCGTGCGGCGCAGGGCGATGGTGTTCGGGCGGGTGCGCGGGCTCGTCCAGTCGGCCCCGCCGACGGCCGTCGCCTGGGCGCAGCGGGCCATGGCGGGCCGCCCCGACTCCTTCGACACGCTGCGGGCGCTCAAGACGCCCGTCCTGGTGATCGTGGGCGAGGAGGACGAGATCACCTCGCCCGCCGAGGCGGGCGCGATGGTCGAGGCCGTGCCCGACGGACGGCTCGCCGTGATCGAGAAGGCCGGTCACCTCAGCGCGGTCGAGCAGCCCGAGGCGTTCAACCGTGCGGTGTCCGGCTTCGTCGCCGAGCTCGCCGGGGGATCGCCGCCTCGCGGGTGAGCGGTGCTCGCCGAGGAATGACCGCCTCGTGGGTGAGTGGCGCCTGCCGGGGATGACCGCTTCGCGGACGGGCGGTGCTCGCCGAGGGATGACCGCTTCGCGGACGAGGGCGCGATCGTCGCGGCCCGGGGCGGGCGGGCCCGTACGACCCTGGCCGCTACGACCCGGGCGGCGGGGGGAGAGAGACGGGCCAGGGAACCTGGCGCGGGGACGGAAGCGGGGAACAGGAAAAGAGCCTGGCGACCGTGAAGGTCACCAGGCTCTCTCGTAGCCGTCACCAACGCCCCGAGTCAGCGGCGGCCTACTCCTGCCACCACTCCGCGTCGTCGTCCTTCGTCTCGGCCCTGGCGGGCGCGGGAACCGGCTTCTCGGCGCCGTTGGAGGCGGCGGGGATGGCCGGCTTCGGCGGCGCCGCGGCGATCGCGGGCTCCGGGTCGGCGGCCGGGAGCGGCGCGCCACCGAGCAGCTGACGCAGCTGCGCGAGGTGGCTGGTGATGCTGTCGCGCTGACGGGTCAGCTCGTCGACCTGGCGCTGGGCGACCGAGCGGCTGCGCTCGGCCTCGGCCTTCGCCTCGGAGACGATGGACTCGGCGCTCGCCTTGGCCTCGGACACGACCTGGTCGGCGTTCTTGCGGGCGTTGGCCAGCAGCTGCTTGGCGTGCGTGTCGGCCTCGCGGCGGGTTTGCTCGGCCTGCTGCGTGGCCTTGGTGGCCCGCTGCTCGGCGGTGGCCGCCCGCTGCTCGGCGGTGGCCGTCAGCTGCTGGGCCGCGGCCTGCGCGTTGGCGTGACGCTCGGCCTCCTGGCGCTCGGCCTCCTCGCGCCTGGCGGCGAGCTGGATCTCGAACTCCGCCTCGTCCTGGGCCCGCTTGGCCTCGGACTCCTCGAGCACCCGCTGGGCCTGGGCGCGCATCTCGTCGGCCTGGCGCTTGGCGGTGGTGAGGACCTCGTCGCGCTCGCGCTTGGTCGAGGCGCGCAGCTGGGCCACCTCGCGCTCGGTGGTGGTGCGCAGCTTGGCGATCTCGCGCTCGGAGTCGGCGCGCTTCTCGGCGACCTCGTGGTCGGCGGTGGCCCGCAGCTTGGAGACCTCGCGCTCGGTGGTGGCGGTCAGCTCGTCGGCCTCGCGGCGGGCGGTCGAGCGGATCTCCTCGGCCTCGCGCTCGGCGCTGGTGCGCATCTCGTCGACCTCGCGGGTGGCGAGGGCGCGCTTCTCGGCCGCCTCGTTCTCCGCGGCGGCGCGCAGGTCGGCGGCCTCGACCTTGGACGCCGCCTTGATCTCGTTCGCCTCGGACCTGGCGGCCTGGACCAGCTCGGTCGCCTGCTCCTCCGCCAGGCGGAGCAGCTGCTCGATGCGGGCGCCGAGCCCTGAGTAGGTCGGGCGCTCCTGCTCCTGAAGCTGGCGCTGGGAGTCGGACAGATCCCGCTGCAGGCCCTGAACCTGCTCCCGGGACTGCCGGAGCTCGCCGTCGAGCTGCTTCAGATGGTCGTGGACCTGGTGCCGGTCATAGCCACGGAGCACCACGTCGAATTCCCGAGCGGGGGCGTCTTCAAAGAAGTTGTTGAGCTGGGCGTCGATGTCGGACTGCATGGAGGCTCGATCCTGGGTTGTCGAGACGGCTACACGGGCCGGACGGGGGTTTCAGGCATCCGAAGCGGGAGCCGGGGCGGGATCCACGTCCGGTGGTACGCCAGCGTACTCCGCCGGTGCCGAGTTGGCGGTCTCGTCCGGCTTTATGAGTGACTTGTTACGTATCAGCGTTTCTTGCATTCGGCGTGACCCCGCCATGCCTTTCCGCGGCCTGTACGAGTTCGGTGAGCATTCCCCCGACGTCTTTGGGATGAAGAAAGGCGATCGAGGAGCCCAGGGAGCCGTGGCGCGGCTGCTTGTCGAGGAGGCGGACACCCCTGTCGTCGATCTTCTCCAGGGCCTGCACAACATCCGGGACGCCGAAGGCGACATGATGAACGCCTTCCCCGCGCTTCGCGAGGAATTTACCGACCGGCGTGTCGGGGCCGAGCGGTTCGAGGAGCTGGATATAAGATCCACCGCCCTCGCCGTCGGCGATGTGCAGCATGGCCTCCTTCACTCCCTGCTCGGTGTTCACCTCGCGGGCCACCACCTTGAGCTCGAAGATCCGCTCGAACAAAGCGATCTTCTCCTCAAGGTCGTGGCAGGCGATTCCCACATGATCGATGCGCATGAACATAGGGACATCCTCCATGGCGATCGCTGATGTACTCATGGGTATGGTGGCAAAGTCGCCCCAAGCCCGCCAGGGAGGCTCCACTTATGTCTGGTTCCGTCATCGTCGCCGGAGCTCGCACACCCATCGGAAGACTGCTCGGCTCGCTGTCCGGCCTGTCGGCCGCCGAGCTGGGCGGCATCGCCATCAAGGCCGCGCTGGAGCGTTCCGGCGTCGCCCCCGAGGCCGTACAGTACGTGATCATGGGGCAGGTGCTCCAGGCGGGTGCCGGTCAGATCCCCTCCCGCCAGGCCGCCGTCAAGGCGGGCGTCCCGATGACCGTGCCCTCCCTGACCATCAACAAGGTCTGTCTCTCGGGCCTGGACGCCATCGCCCTGGCCGACCAGCTCATCCGCGCCGGCGAGTTCGACATCGTGGTCGCGGGCGGCATGGAGTCCATGTCGAACGCCCCGCACCTGCTGCCCGGCCTGCGCAGGGGCGTGAAGTACGGCTCCGCCGGCATCGTCGACTCGATGGCCTTCGACGGCCTCACCGACGCCTACGACCAGGTGGCCATGGGCGAGTCCACCGAGCGGCACAACGCGCGCCTCGGCCTCACCCGCGAGGAGCAGGACGCGTACTCCGCCCGCTCCCACGAGCTCGCCGCCGCCGCGATCAAGAACGGGACGCTCGACGACGAGATCGTGCCGGTGGCGATCCCGCAGCGCAGGGGCGAGCCGGTGGTCTTCTCCGCCGACGAGGGCGTGCGCGGCGACACCACCGCCGAGATCCTGTCGCGGCTGCGGCCCGCGTTCACCAAGGACGGCACGATCACCGCGGGGTCGGCCTCGCAGATCTCCGACGGCGCCTGCGCGGTGGTCGTGATGTCCAAGGCCAGGGCCGAGGAGCTCGGCCTCGACTGGCTGGCCGAGATCGGCGCCCACGGCAACGTCGCGGGCCCCGACAACTCGCTCCAGTCCCAGCCCGCCAACGCGATCAAGCACGCCCTCGGCAAGCAGGGCCTCTCGGCCGGCGACCTGGACCTGCTGGAGATCAACGAGGCCTTCGCGCAGGTCGTCCTCCAGTCGGCCAAGGAGCTCGGCGTCTCCCTCGACAGGATCAACGTCAACGGCGGCGGCATCGCCCTCGGCCACCCGATCGGCGCCTCCGGCGCCCGCATCGTGCTCACCCTCGCCCACGAGCTCAGGCGCAGGGGCGGCGGCCTCGGCGCGGCCGGTCTCTGCGGCGGTGGCGGGCAGGGCGACGCCCTGATCATCCGCGTTCCCTCGGCATGACCGCGGAGGTCTCCGACCTGGTCGCGATGGCCAGGGAGGGAAGGCCGCGGGCGGTGGCCCGGCTGATCTCCATGGTCGAGAACGGCTCCCCGCGGCTGCGGGAGATCACCGGCCTGCTCTGCGCGGACCGGCCGCACCGGGCCCGGGTCATCGGGCTCACCGGCTCTCCGGGCGTCGGCAAGTCCACCTCGACCGGGATGCTGGTCCACGCGTTCCGCAAGCGGGGCATGAGGGTCGGCGTGCTCGCCGTCGACCCTTCCTCGCCGTTCACCGGCGGGGCGTTGCTGGGCGACCGGGTCCGGATGCAGGACCACGCCACCGACCCGGACGTGTTCATCAGGTCGATGGCGAGCCGGGGGCACCTGGGCGGGCTGTCGTGGGCCACGCCCCAGGCGCTGCGCGTCCTGGAGGCGGCCGGCTGCGAGGTCATCCTCGTCGAGACCGTCGGGGTCGGCCAGGCGGAGGTGGACATCGCCTCGCTGGCCGACACCACCGTCGTACTGCTCGCCCCCGGGATGGGCGACGGCATTCAGGCGGCCAAGGCGGGCATCCTGGAGATCGCCGACGTGTTCGTGGTGAACAAGGCCGACCGTGAGGGCGCCCAGGCCACTGTCCGCGAGCTCCGCAACATGATCGCCCTGGTCGAGCGGCCCTGGAAGCCGCCGATCGTGCAGACCGTGGCCTACCGGGGCGAGGGAGGCGAGGAGGTGGTCGACGCCCTTGGCGACCACCTGGCCTATCTGGAGGCGTCGGGCGAGCTCGTCCGCCGCCGCCACGCCAGGGCGAGGGACGAGATCGAGGCGATCGCCCTCACCACCCTGCGCTCCCGCTTCGCCCACCTGCATGGCGACCGGCGCCTCGACGCCCTCGCCACCCGCGTCCTGGACGCGGGACTCGACCCCTACACCGCGGCGGACGAACTCCTGGCCGCCGTGGGCTGAGCGAGGCGCGCCCCCGGTGCCCGAGCCGTGCGTTCGGGCACCGGGGCTCAGGTCTCGTCGGCGAACTTGACGGTGACCTTCTCGAAGCCGAGCCCCTTCAGCAGGCCCTCAAGCATGATCTTGGTGTTCTGGTCGGCCCGGTTGCGCAGGTCGCTGGCCTGGGCGGCCTCGGCGATCTTCTTCTCGGCCAGCATGTAGAGCTCCCGCTGGTCACCGGGGGAGGAGGACAGCAGGTCCTCGACCCGGTCGAAGAGACCGCGTTGCTGGGCGTAGACGTAGGAGCGCTTGTTGTCGAGGTTCGGCTTCTCCAACTGGGCGCGGGGCAGCCTCACCGTGACCTCGGTGCGGTCGGGGGAGACCGTGAGCGCGTTGCCGGCGATGCCGCCGAAGTCGACGTAGGCGTCGACGCCGCCGGCGCCGACGAAGAGCGTCCGGCTGCCCTTGACCGCGTCGGGCAGGAAGGCCGCGTCCTTCTCCAGGTCCACCACGACCTGGAAGTTGCCGGTGGCGGCCTCGAAGCGGCTGAGGTTGTGGATGGACTCCAGCAGCACGGGCTGGCTGCGGTCGACCGTCTCCTCACCGAACGGGTTCAGCCACGACCAGGTGAGGCGGGCGCCCACGACAAGGAGGACCACGACGACGAGCAGCCCGGCGAGGAAACGCCAGCCGCGCCCGCGACGGGCCGTCGGGGGCGCCGCGGGCGGAGCTTCTTGGGAGGCTTTCACAGCGCTCTCCTTCCCCGGACGGTGACCTTCTCACGCGGAGCCTATGCCGATCTTCCTACCCCCGTGGCGACGGGAGCGCACCGCCTTCGGCGAAGGGGAGGCGCCAGGGGCCGCCCGGGGTGCTCGCTTCCGGGGACGGGGATCCGCCGGGTGCCTGGTGGACGGTGCCGGGCCGGGGCTCGGGGCCGGTCGAGGCGCCCCCCGCGCCCTGCCCGGTCTGCCCTGTCTGAGAGGTCTGTCCTGCCTGACCCCCGAAGTGAGTGCTTTGTAGCCGGCAGCCGGTGAAGTCGGCGTAGTAGAGCCGGAGCCAGTCGCGCCGCTGGACGTCCGTGAGACCGGAGAACCACGCCGCGGCGTACCGATGCTCCGGGAGCGGCCCGCCGGGCAGCGGCTCGCCGCGCAGCCACGCGGCCACGATGTCGCGGTAGCCCTCCGCGGGGGTGGCGTCGCACCGGGCGGCGAGGCCGTCGACGAACTCGTCGGCCGCCTTCTCGGCGAACCCGGCCGCCAGGTCGTCGACGTGGATCGCGATCACGCCCGCGGCGACCGGGGTGGTGTCGCGCCGGGGGTGCTGCTCCACCCGGGAGAACTCCCCGGGCGTCCCCGCCAGCCGAGACGCGATCTTGATGAACTCCGAGCTCAGCTCGGGCAGCCCGGCGCGCATTCCCGGGTGCACGCAGACCATGATCGGCCACTCCTGGCAGCTGTAGACGACCTGCTGGGCCGAGACCGGCTGCTGCTCGGTGAACAGCCTGGCCATGCCGGTCCCCGCGGCCAGCACCGCGATCAGTGCGGCGGCCAGCACCAGGGCCTGACGGGTCACGACCGCCGCCCAGCCGAGCAGCAGCGCCGAGCTGATCCCCACCAGCCAGAGCGTCTGGTCGGTGAACGCCGCCGCGTTCAGCCCCTGGAACGGGTCGTACGGCTCCCGCGTCGCGGGGGCGAGCCGGTCTCCCCAGGCCGGCCCCTGGCACAACCAGGTGAACAGGCTGTAGCAGCCGAGCCCGGCCAGGACCGGGGTGATCGTCCA
Source organism: Streptosporangium vulgare (assembly GCF_042428775.1). Taxonomy (NCBI): domain Bacteria; kingdom Bacillati; phylum Actinomycetota; class Actinomycetes; order Streptosporangiales; family Streptosporangiaceae; genus Streptosporangium; species Streptosporangium vulgare. Next base: position 523,924 of record NZ_JBHMBS010000003.1, read on the forward strand.
CGGCAGCAGCCAGCCGATCACCCAGCCGATGACGACGTACAGCGCCAGCCCGGCCGCGCCCATCACCAGGCCGCTGGGCAGCAGCCGCCCGGCCTGCTCCGTGATCATGGTTCTCACCGCCAGGACCACGACGGTGGCGGTGAACGCGCCTCCCGTCACCACCAGGATCGCGAGCGGCGCTCGTACCGCCTGCCACGGGGTCATCGACCGCCCGCGTGTCCCGCGCCGCCTGCGTACCGCCACCCAGGCGGCGAACGCGGCCGCCACCGGGCCGGTGAGCCGGAGCGAGCCGATCACCGCGACGACGATGTTCTCCCACGCGCTGACACCGGGAACCAGGACGCTCCACGCCGCGACCACCCCGAGCACGAGCAGGATGGCGACGACCATCAACCCGCTCTGCTGGAGTTCCTCGCGTGAAACGCCCCTGTGCTCACGCACCGGCCGGCGTGGTGGGAACCCACGCCGCGTCGGTGTAGCCGAAGCCTGCCCGGCGTTCGAACGCCGTCGAATTGTCGTTCATCAAGCACCCCCCGTGCCGTGAATGTGCGGACGCCGGTCCCCTCGGCACCGGTCCGGCTCGCGTCCCCCGCAGGCCGGACTGAGTCATCGTGGCCACTTGGCCACGGCCTCACCATTCGATGTGGGAACCATAACGGAGCGTGACGTTTGGCGTCCGGCTTCTTGGCCAAGCCATCAGTCCGGTGACTCTACGTATATGGGCGAATCGGGATGAGGCCGCGCTACCGTAGCCCTGTGGTTACAGGTCAGCTGAATCTCCCGTTTGACCCCATCGAACGTGCCGCGGAGACGTGGCGCGTTCACTTCGGGCCCTCCTCGGCCATGGCCGCCGTCACATCGATCATGAGAGCGCACCAGATCCTGCTGTCGCAACTGGACACGCTGCTCAAACCGCATGACTTGACCTTCGCCCGCTACGAGGCGCTGGTGCTGCTGACCTTCAGCAAGGCGGGGGCGCTCCCGCTCTCCAAGATCGGCGAGCGTCTGATGGTCCATCCCACGAGCGTGACCAACACCGTGGGCCGTCTGGAACGTGCCGGTCTGGTGCTGCGCATGCCCAACCCCCGCGACGGCCGGGGCGTGCTCGCCGAGATCACCGACCGGGGCCGCGAGACCGTCCGCGCGGCGACCGCCGACCTGATGGAGGCCGACTTCGCCATGCCCATGTACGACGAGGCGAAGCTGGGGCAGATGTTCGACCTGTTCAGAACCCTCCGCGTGGCCGCCGGCGACTTCCGGCACTGACGGAGGCGCCTCGCGTCGCGGCCCCCTGGCCGGGCTCGGGGAAATCCCGGCCCCGCCGACGGAGGCCACTCCCGATCCTCCCTGTCCAGCCCTGCCTGTCCAGCCCTGCCCGGCCTTGTGCCCGGCTTCGTGTCTGGTCAAGAATTAGTAGGACATCCTAGTATCTGCATGAGGCCACAAGCCGGATAAGAAGCCACATGCCGTACAAGGGGGTTGGCCATGGACGCTGAGCGGGTCGAGGCGGGGCGGGCACGCTGGCAGGCGCGGTTCGACGGGGCGCGCAAGCGCGAGGCGGAGTTCCGCACCCTCTCGGGGATCGACGTGGAGCCGGTCTACGGGCCCGAGGGCGCCGACGCGCGCATGGAGCGCATCGGCTGGCCGGGTGAGTACCCGTTCACGCGCGGCCTGCACCCCACCGGCTACCGGGGCAAGGCGTGGACCATCCGGCAGTTCGCCGGGTTCGGCAACGCCAGGCAGACCAACGAGCGCTACAAGATGATCCTCGGCGCGGGTGGCGGCGGGCTGAGCGTCGCCTTCGACATGCCGACGCTGATGGGCCGCGACTCGGACGACCCGCGCTCGCTCGGCGAGGTCGGCCACTGCGGCGTGGCGATCGACTCCGCGCTGGACATGGACCTGCTCTTCGACGGCATCCCGCTCGGCGACACCACCACCTCGATGACGATCAGCGGCCCGGCCGTCCCGATCTTCTGCATGTACGTCGTCGCCGCCGAACGGCAGGGGGTGCCCGTGGGGAAGCTCAACGGCACCCTGCAGACCGACATCTTCAAGGAGTACATCGCGCAGAAGGAGTGGCTGTTCGCCCCTGAGCCGCACCTGCGGCTGATCGGCGACCTGATGGAGTTCTGCGCCGCCGAGATCCCCGCGTACAAGCCGCTCAGCGTGTCCGGCTACCACATCCGCGAGGCCGGGTCCACGGCCGCCCAGGAGCTCGCCTTCACGCTGGCCGACGGGTTCGGCTACGTGGAGCTGGGCCTGTCGCGCGGCCTGGACGTCGACGTCTTCGCCCCCGGCCTGTCCTTCTTCTTCGACGCCCACATCGACTTCTTCGAGGAGATCGCGAAGTTCAGGGCCGCCCGGCGGATCTGGGCGCGGTGGCTGCGCGACGTCTACGGCGCGAAGACCGACAAGGCCCAGTGGCTGCGCTTCCACACCCAGACGGCCGGGGTTTCGCTGACCGCGCAGCAGCCGTACAACAACGTGGTGCGGACCGCGGTCGAGGCGCTCGCGGCGGTGCTCGGCGGTACCAACTCGCTGCACACCAACGCGCTCGACGAGGTCCTCGCGCTGCCCTCCGAGAAGGCGGCGGAGATCGCGCTGCGCACCCAGCAGGTGCTCATGGAGGAGACCGAGATCGTCAACGTCGCCGACCCGCTCGGCGGGTCCTGGTACGTGGAGGCGCTGACCGACCGGCTGGAGGCCGAGGCCGAGGCGATCTTCACGAGGATCAGGGACATGGGCTCGGACGGCACGATGACCTCGGGCATCCTGCGCGGCATCGAGGACGGCTGGTTCATGTCCGAGATCGCCGAGGCGGCCTTCGACTACCAGCGCAAGCTGGAGAAGGGCGAGAAGCGGATCGTCGGGGTGAACTGCCACACGGCCTCCATCGACGAGCCGCTGGAGATCCTCCGGGTCAGCCACGAGGTCGAGCGCGAGCAGAACCGCGTGCTGGCCGAGCGCCGCGCCACCCGCGACCAGACGGCAGTGGACGCCGCCCTGGCCGCGATGGTGCGGGCCGCCCGGGGCGAGGGCAACATGATCCCGGCCATGCTCGACGCGGCCAGGGCCGAGGCCACGCTGGGCGAGATCTGCGACGCGCTGCGCGACGAATGGGGCGTCTACACCGAACCCGCTCGCTTCTAGCGATGACGCGTCGGGGCATCGACCGGGATACGGCAGGATTGGAGTCATGAGCCCAGCGGACTTCACTCGACCCGGATCGCTCTACGGCGCCGTCGACCTCGGCGCCCGCAAGCAGGCACTCGAGGCACAGGCGCGGCGGGAGACCACCGCGCAGGAAACCGGCGGTGTTCCGGCGCCGGTCATCGACGTCGACGACGCCAACTTCGCGACCGAGGTCGTCGAACGCTCCATGAACGGCCTCGTGCTGCTGGAGCTCACCGTCACCCGCGCCGAGCAGGCCAAGCAGTACAGCCAGCTGCTGGAGAAACTGGCCGCGGAGAACACCGGCCGGTGGGTCCTGGCCAGGGTCGACGTCGAGCTCAGCCCGCAGATCGCCCAGGCGCTCCGGGTGCAGAACGTGCCCGCCCTCTACGCGATCTTCCAGGGGCAGCCGGTGGCCGTCGTCCCGGGCATCGCCACCGAGCCGCAGCTGCGCGACTGGCTGTCGCAGCTGATGGAGGCGCTCGCCCAGTACCTCCCGCCTCCCGGCGAGGAGGCCGCCGGCGGGGAGGAGGAGCAGCAGCCGCAGGAGCCCCCGGTCGACCCGGACGTGCTCGCCGCCGAGCAGGCCATCGACGCCGGTGACCTCGACGGCGCCGTGGCCGCGTACGAGCGGCTGCTGGCCCGCTCACCGAACAACCAGGACGCCAAGCTGGGCCTGGCCGGCCTCGGCCTGATCCGCCGCACCCAGGACGTCGACCCGGCCGACCTGCAGGGCCGCCTGGCCGACCCCGCCGACGTCGAGGCCCAGCTCCTGGCCGCCGACTTCGAGATGCTCTCCGGCGAGGTCGACAAGGCCTTCGACCGGCTCGTCGACGTGGTGCGCCGCACCTCGGGCGCCGACCGCGACAGGGCCAGGGTGCACCTGCTCGGCCTGTTCGACACGCTCCCCGGCGACGACCCGTCCATCGGCAGGGCCCGCAGGAACCTGGCCAGCGCCCTGTTCTGAGCGTTCTGAGCGTTCCGAGCGTTCCGAGCGTTCTGGACGGTTCTCCGGGCGATCGGCGATCGGCGGTCCTGGCGCCCGGCTCACGGACCCGGCTCACGGCACGGACCGGGGCCGGGTGACACGGGGCGTGTCATGGGCGCATCCGATCGAGCGCGTCGTGACCGCATCTATATGCGCAGGTCCGCCGACCAGGGCGCGCACACTCGTCATGGGATGGCACGATGGGAGCCATCCCAACCAAAGTCAGTCGCAAAGGAGCGGATTGGCTGTGGCCACCGTGCCGAGTGTGTCGTACTCCATCACCGTGCGCCTGGAGGTGCCCGCCGGCGGCAATGCCGTCAGCCAGCTCACCCACGCCGTAGAGTCAGCCGGAGGTGTGGTCACCGCGCTCGACGTGACCACGGCCGGGCATGAGAAGCTGCGCATCGACGTCACCTGCGCCGCGCGTGACACCGACCACGCGCAGGCGATCGTCGACAAGCTGGAGGGCGTCGAGGGCGTCGTCATCCACAAGGTCTCGGACCGGACCTTCCTCATGCATCTCGGCGGCAAGATCGAGATGCGGTCGAAGGTGCCGCTGCGCAACCGTGACGAGCTCTCGATGGCCTACACCCCCGGCGTCGCCCGGGTCTCCATGGCCATCGCCCGCAACCCCGAGGACGCCCGCCGCCTCACCATCAAGCGCAACACCGTCGCCGTCGTCACCGACGGCTCGGCGGTGCTCGGCCTGGGCAACATCGGCCCGGCCGCCGCGCTCCCCGTCATGGAGGGCAAGGCCGCGCTGTTCAAGCGGTTCGCCGACATCGACGCCTGGCCGATCTGCCTGGACACCCAGGACGTCGACGAGATCGTGCGCACGGTGCAGATCATCGCCCCCGGCTTCGGCGGCATCAACCTCGAGGACATCTCGGCGCCGCGCTGCTTCGAGGTGGAGCGGCGGCTGCGCGACCTGCTGGACATCCCGGTCTTCCACGACGACCAGCACGGCACCGCGATCTGCGTGCTGGCCGCGCTCACGAACGCGCTGCGCGTGGTGGGCAAGGACCTGGGCGAGGTCCGCATCGCCCTCGCCGGCGCGGGCGCGGCCGGTACGGCGGTGCTGCGCCTGCTGCTCGCCGCGGGCGCCCGTAACATGGTCGTCTGCGACTACCTGGGCGCCGTGCACCGCGGCCGCCAGGACCTGGACGACTCGCTCCAGTGGATCGCCGACCACACCAACGCCGAGGGATACTCCGGCGACCTGCGCGGCGCGGTCAAGGGCGCCGACGTGTTCATCGGCGTCTCCGCGCCCGGCATCCTCAACGGCGACGACATCGCCTCGATGGCCAAGGACGCCGTGGTCTTCGCGCTCGCCAACCCCGAGCCCGAGGTCTCGCCCGACGACGCCCGCGAGTACGCCGCCGTGGTCGCCACCGGCCGCTCCGACTACCCGAACCAGATCAACAACGTGCTGGCCTTCCCCGGGGTCTTCCGCGGCCTGCTCGACGCCCAGGCCACCGTGGTCAGCCAGGAGATGCTGCTCGCCGCCGCCAAGGCGCTGGCCGCCGTGGTGACCGCCGAGGAGCTCGGCCCCAACTACATCGTCCCCAGCGTGTTCCACCCGGACGTGTCGGGCGCCGTCGCGGCGGCCGTGCGCGAGTCGGCCGGTGGCCGGGCCCGTACGGGCATGACGGAGGCATGACGGAGGCATGACGAGGCCCTGAGACCCGCAAGGTCCCCGCGCCGCGCCCGCTTTACTCCGGCTTCGCTCCGTGGAGTGCCCTCGCGTGCGCGGCACGTGACGCCGTGTGAGGCCGAGTGAGGCCCGAACCATCGGAAGAGCGGGTGGAGCAGCGCGAAAGGGGGTTCACCCCTCATGATGGAGGTATGGCGGAGGCGATCTACGTCGGTGGGCTTCTGGTGGCGACCCCGCAACTGGAAGATCCCAACTTCCGGCGCAGCGTGGTCCTGGTGCTGGAGCACGACCTCGACGGCGGGACCCTGGGTGTGGTGCTCAACAGACCGAGTGACATCTCGGTGACCCAGGTGCTCCCCACCTGGGACACCATGGTCACCGGCCCGTCCGTGCTGTTCCAGGGCGGCCCCGTCCAGACGGACAGCGCGCTGGCGCTGGCCGCCGTCCCGAGCGGGCAGGAACCGCTCGGCTGGCGGAGGTTGCACGCGGGCACCGCGGCCGTCTCCAGGCTCGGCACCGTCGACCTCGACGCGCCGCCGGAGATCCTCGCCGGGGAGATCGCCCAGATGCGCATCTTCGCGGGGTACGCGGGGTGGTCGGCGGGCCAGCTGGAGAGCGAGATCGGCGAGGGCGCCTGGTACGTCGTGGAGGCGGAGCCCGGCGACACCTTCCACCACGAGCCCGAGTCGCTGTGGCGGGCGGTGCTCCGCAGGCAGCGGGGCGAGCTCGCCTACGTGGCCACCTGTCCCGACGACCCGTCGATGAACTAGCCCGGACGACCGCCCCTTCCGCGACCCGCCGGCCGCCGGTGCCCCGGGCACGGTGGTACGGGCATAAAATCGCCAGGGTGAGTACGAAGATTCTCCCTGAGAGCGACATCCGCCCGGACCTGTCGCACGGCGACGGCGACCACGAGCGCTTCGCCCACTACGTCGAGAAGAACAAGATCATGGAGAGCGCGCTGAGCGGGACCCCCGTCCGCGCGCTCTGCGGGAAGGTCTGGGTGCCGAACCGCGATCCCCAGAAGTTCCCGGTCTGCCCCGAGTGCAAGGAGATCTACTCAGGTCTGCCGAAGGGCGAAGACAGCAACAACGAGTGAGTGTTGCTCATGGGTGATCGCCACAGATGAGGTTACGGTCGGGATGCCGCCGGGGGGCGGCGAACGACCAGTGTCCGGGATCTGTCGGGGGAGTCCATGTTCGGGCGTGCGATCGCCGTTGTGTCCGCATGCCTGTTCACGATGGGCACCGCCCCTCCCGTTCCGGAGGTTCCGGCCGCTCCGACTGCTCCGGACGTTCCCGGCGGGACGGCCGCCGCGTCCGGGTCACCGGGGTGCGCCCACGCCTCCTCCCGGGTCTCCCGGGCCTCCCGGACCGCCCCCTTCGTGGCGGCGGAGCACGCGCCGGTGCCGCCTGTGTCGTCGATGCCGTCCGCGCCGTCACCCGCGCACGCCGACGGGCGGCGCGGGTCGAGCCCGCTCCCGCGCGTGCTCGCCATCACCGTGCCCACCTGGGTGCACGTCATCACCGACGGCCGCCTCGGCGCGCCCGACGTCGCGGTGCGCGCCCAGATCGCCACGCTCAACGCCGCCTACTCCGGGCAGTTCGGCGGCGCGGACACCGGGATCCGGTTCAGGCTGGACGGTGTCACCCGTACCGCCAACGCGGCCTGGTTCCGCGAGCCCGTCACCCACGAGCGGGCGATCAAACGGATGCGCAGGGGCGGGCCCGAGACCCTCAACCTCTATCTCGCCCAGCTCGGCGAGCTGGTGCTCGGCTACTCCACCTATCCGCACGGGTACGTCAAGGAGCCCGGCCTCGACGGCGTGGTCGTCGACTGGCGGAGCCTGCCCGGCGGGGCGATGCGCAACTTCGACCGGGGATACACCGGCGTCCACGAGATCGGGCACTGGCTCGGGCTGCTGCACACCTTCGAGAAGGGCTGCGAGCCGATGGGCGACAGCGTGGCCGACACCGAGCCCGAGGGGCAGCCCACCGAGGGCTGCCCGCTGATCAAGGACACGTGCAAGGGCGGCGGCCCCGACCCGGTCCACAACTTCATGGACTACTCCGACGACCGCTGCATGTCCGGGTTCACCCCTGGTCAGGCGGTCAGGATGCAGGAGATGTGGGCCGTTTACCGGGGGCGGGGAGCGGACACTACCCTTAACGGGTGACAGCACCGAAGACAGCCGACGCTCCATACGAATCCCCCCGGATCTTCGGTCCCGAATACCGGACCGCCTCCCTGGGCATCCTGCTCGTCGTCACGCTGATCGCCTTCGAGGGCATGTCCGTGAGCACGGTCATGCCCGCGGTCTCCGAGGACCTCGACGCCCTCGACCTGTACGGGGCGAGCCTCTCCGCCTTCCTCATCGCCTGCCTGCTCGCCAACGTCGTCGCCGGGCTGTGGTCCGACCGGCGGGGGCACGCCTGGCCGTTCCTGCTCGGCGTGGGGCTGTTCACGGCCGGTATGGCCATGGCCGGGGCGGCCGGGTCCAAGGAGCTGTTCATCGTCGCGCGGGTCGTGCAGGGCCTCGGCGGCGGCGCCGTCATCGTGGCGATCTACGTGATGATCGCGCGGGTCTACGTCCCGGCGACCAGGCCCCGGGTGTTCGCCGCGCTGTCGGCGGCCTGGGTGCTCCCCGCCGTCATCGGACCCGGCCTCACCGGGCTCATCGCCGAGACCGTCGGATGGAGGTGGGTCTTCTACGGCATCGTGCCGCTGGTCGTCCCCGCCCTCGTGATGCTCCTGCCCGCGTTGCGCATCGGCGGGCGCACCCCGGCGCCCACCCTCTCCACGGGCCCCCGCTCAAGACCGCTCGCGATGACCCTGGCCGCCACCGCCACGGCGTGCGGCGCCGGGATCCTGCTGTACGGGGTGAGCCACCTCCACGACACCCCGGCACCGGGCGGGATCGCCACCGTCGCGGGACTGGCCGCCCTCGCCGCGGGCCTGCCGAGGTTGCTGCCGCCCCGGGCCCTCAGGTTCGGCCGCGGCCTGCCCACCACGATCATGATGCGCGGGGTGCTCGCCTCGGCGTTCTTCGGGGTGAACGCCTTCATCCCGCTGTTCCTCACCAAGGTGCACGGCTTCTCCGTCGTCGAGGCCGGGGTCGCCCTCACCCTCGGGGCCCTGGGCTGGAGCAGCGGCTCCTACCTGCAGACCCGCCGCTCGTACGACAGGCCGCTGCTGGTGCGGATCGGCGCCGCGGCGATCACCACGGGCATCCTGATGACCCTGCTCGCCCTCGTGCCCGGGGTCGGCGGCTGGGTCACCGTGCCCGCCTGGGTCGTCGCCGGGTTCGGCATGGGGCTCGGCATGACCAGCGTCAACGTCACCGCGATGCACCAGTCGCCCGACGCCGAGCAGGGCGCCAACTCCGCCGCGCTCCAGGTCGTCGACACCCTGGGCAGCGCGATCACCATCGGCGTCGGCGGGGGCCTGGTCAACCTGATCGGCCACGCCGACATCGCCACCGGCTACGCCACGATCGTCGTGCTGATGGCCTGCATCGGGCTCTTCGGGGTCATCGTGGCTCGGCGTATGAGGGACATCCCATGACTCATTGGTCACTCCCGTAACAGTGATCACCCATAGCCAGGTCACGCCGCGGGATGCGTGGTAGGACGGTAGGACCGTCACCGCCGGGAGGAGGTCCCGTGCACGAACGACCTCGCCGGTCGGACCCGCCCGACGAGTCCGGCCGTGGCGGTGGGCGCCGGTCCCGGCGGGCCCGCAGGGCCGCGCGGGCCGCCGGGAACGAGGTGTGGCCGCCCTCGGATCCGGACCTCGACGACGAGCGCCGTCCCTGGCCGGCGCCCGAGGACGACGAGTACCGTCCCTGGCCGCCGCCGGAGGACGAACCGCCCGACGCCCGCTCCAGCCTTACGTGGCCTCCCCGCATCCCCGAGCCCGGTGACGACCTCCCGCCCTCGGCCCGCTGGTACGGCACGCCCATCGCGCCTCCCGAGCGGCGTCCGGGGCGCCTGAGGCGCGTGCTGCTCGTACTGCTCGCCCTCGCGGTGGGGGGAGGCGTCATCGCCGGGGTGGTCGTGCTGTCGCTGCGGGCGCTGCCCACCCCGCCGCCGGGACGGGTGACCGATCCGGTCGCGGGGGTCAGCTACCCGCTGCCCGAGCGCTGGCTCGCCGGTACGGTGCCACCGGTCACGGACTTCACCTCGGCCGCGGGCGACGGCGTCAACACGACCGTGATGGTCATGCCCGCGGAGCCGGTGACCGACGTGCGCGCCGCCACCACCGAGCTCAGCGACCTGTACGCGCGGCTCCTGCTCCACGGCGACGAGGTGAAGGTCGTGGACGACACGGAGATCACCGTGGGGGTACGAACCGGGCACACCCGCTCCCTGCGCGCGGAGTACCTGGACGTGGTGAACCGGCCTGCGTACCTGCGGGTGGTCTTCCTCGCGGGGGCCGGGACGCGCCCGGTGGTCGTGGTCGCGATGACCCAGCCGGACGACCCCGTGTCGAGGGCCGAGATCGACACGGTGATCGCGGGCCTGCGCTGAGGGAGGCCGGGGCCGCGGGCCCGCGGTTTCCGGCTTCGCTCACCGCTACCACGGGGAGACGACCTTGGCGAGGATGTCGGCGGATCGGCACGTCTTGTCGGCGGCGCAGATTACCCTGGGGACACTGTGAGCACTTTCGCCGCATCCCACCTCTCGCCCTCATATCCGGACCGTGCCGCCTGGGGCACCGCGCCGAAGCTTCGCGCGTGGCAGCAGGAGGCCTTTGACCTGTACTCCAGCCGTGAGCCGCGCGACTTCCTCGCGGTCGCCACACCGGGTGCGGGCAAGACGACCTTCGCGCTCCGCATCGCCAGCGACCTCCTGTCACGAGGGATCATCCGGGCTGTGACGATCGTCACACCGACGGAGCACCTCAAGCAGCAGTGGGCGGACGCCGCGAGCAAGGTCGGCATCGCGATCGACCCCGAGTTCAAGAACAGTCAGGGCGCCACCTCCCGCGACTACCTCGGGGTGGCCATCACCTACGCCCAGGTGTCCATGCACCCGGCACTGCACCGCGCCCGCACCGAGGCCCGCAAGACGCTCGTGATCTTCGACGAGATCCACCACGCGGGCGACGCGAAGTCCTGGGGCGACGGCGTGCGGGAGGCGTTCGAGCCGGCCGCCAGGCGCCTCGCCCTGACCGGCACCCCCTTCAGGTCCGACGTCAACCCGATCCCCTTCGTCACCTACGCCGAGGACGGCGACGGGGTCCGGCGCAGCGTCTCCGACTACTCCTACGGATACGGCCCGGCGCTCGCCGACGGCGTCGTCCGGCCGGTCATCTTCCTCGCCTACGCCGGTGAGATGCGCTGGCGGACCCGCGCGGGCGACGAGATCGCCGCGACCCTCGGCACCCCCCTCACCAAGGACCAGCTCGGCCAGGCATGGAGGGCCGCGCTCGACCCGAAGGGCGAGTGGATCCGCCAGGTCCTCCGGGCGGCCGACCGGCGCCTGACCGAGGTGCGCAGGGGCGTGCCCGACGCCGGAGCCCTGGTCATCGCGACCGACCACGAGACCGCCCGCGCCTACGCCCGCCACATCCGGACCATCACCGGGGAGGGCGCCACGGTCGTGCTCTCCGACGACCCCACGGCGTCCAAGAAGATCAAGGAGTTCTCCGCCTCCGAGCAGCGCTGGCTGGTCGCGGTCCGGATGGTCTCCGAAGGGGTCGACATCCCGCGCCTGGCCGTCGGCGTCTACGCGACGAGCATCTCGACGCCGCTGTTCTTCGCCCAGGCCGTCGGCCGCTTCGTCCGCGCCCGCAAGCGGGGCGAGACCGCGTCCGTCTTCGTGCCCTCCGTGCCGACCCTGATGGGCCTCGCGGGGGAGATGGAGGCCGAGCGCGACCACGTGCTCGACCGCAAGCCCCCCGAGGAGGGGCTGGACGACTTCCTCCTGGAGGACGCCCAGCGCAAGAAGGACAACCCCGACGTCGTGGGCGACGAGCTGCCGTTCGAGACCCTGGAGGCGGTCGCCACCTTCGACCGGGTCCTCTTCGACGGCGGCGAGTTCGGCAGCGCCGCGGAGACCGGCTCCCCCGAGGAGGAGGACTTCCTCGGTCTGCCCGGCCTGCTGGAGCCCGACCAGGTCCGCACCCTGCTGAGCAAGCGCCAGTCCGACCAGCTGAAGGCGAGGCGCAACAAGCCCGAGCCCAAGGAGCCGCAGCTCGCCCCGCACGAGCTGATCGCCAACCTCCGCAAGGAGCTCAACGGTCTCGTCGGCGCCTGGAACCACCGCACCGGCCAGCCCCACGGCGTCATCCACGCCGAGCTCCGCAGGGCCTGCGGCGGGCCCGCCATCGCGCAGGCCTCCGCCGAGCAGATCCAGGAGCGGATCGACAAGATCCGCCACTGGGCCACCCAGCGCTCCCACTGACCGGATCGCCGGCTAGCGCTCGGGTCACTGGATACCGGCCGGGTCGCCGGATACCGATCGGGTCACCGGGTCGGGCGGATTCCCGCCCGACCCGGGTGCTCCCTCGCCTGATCCGGTCATCGGGCCGGGTGATCCACGGCGGCTCCGGCCGACGGGTCGAACGGTCCCCGCCGGTCCCGTCGCCGAGCCGGGGTCTCCTTCGAGACTTCGATTTCGATCACCTGACCGGTGGCCCGGCGGTCCCGCCGGGCGGGATCACCGGAGCGTGGACGGTTCCCCCGGCACGCGCCCCGGCCGGATGAGGGCGATCGGCCTGCCGGTCCGCCCGTCGATAGCCCTGAACGCCCCCGTGTCGCGCACCGGCGCCGTGAGCGGCACCTCCAGGGAGGCCACGCCACCGGCGACGCTCACGGGCCACGTGGTGGCGCCGGACGCGCGGCTCCCCGCCTCGCCCTCGCGCATCCACACCTTGATCGTGCGCTTCCTGTGGTGCAGGACCACGGTCGCGGTGTCGCACTCGTCCGCCCTGGCCTTCCAGAAGAGCGTCACGCCGCGCGGCGCGCCCTGACGGCGAGCCAGTCGCACCCGCTCGGGAGCAGGCATCCGGCCGCGGCAGGAGGTACCCCGCGCGCCGGACGCGCCTCGCTCGCCCGGCTCCCCCCGGGTGAGCCGCTCGGCCCGTCCCGCCTTCGCTCCCCGGGTGTCCCGCGCGCCCCGCTGGGCCGTCCCGGGGAGCGGCGTCGGCGGCTGGAGCACCGGGGGCGAGGACTGGGGCCGGAGCTCGGGCCGGGCCGCCGTGGACAGAGTGGACAGGGAGGCGGCGATCGGAGTCCGCGCGGGAACCTGGACGACGGTGGTGGCCCAGATCGTGGCCGTCTCCAGCGCGACCAGCGACAGCACGCTCGTCAGCCGCACCAGTGTCCCTCCGCGAAACAGGTTCCACAGGCACAGCGGGGTCAGGATCAGCCAGGAGACGCCGAGCACGAACATATGAGGTCACCACCGGTAGTAAGAAGTATCAACTCCCCGTGATACTCCTGTCGCAACCGGTGATGGTTCTGTTTGCCCATCCATGCCGATCCGGTAATCGTTCGGATGCTCAGAGTGGTCGTCGTTGGTAACGTGTCGCGGTAACCATCCCGGGCCCTCCGCCGGGTTCCCCCTGCAACGCCCCCAAAGAGGACGAGTGTTGGCCGAGATGATCCGTACCGAGATCATGGAGTACGTGGCTCCGATGTTCGAGCAGATCATGGCGAGGATGGACACCCTCGCCACCAAGGAGGACGTGGCGAAGTGCGCCACGAAGGAGGACCTCGCCGAGGTCAAGCAGGAGGTCGCCGAGCTTCGGCTCGACGTGGCGAAGTGCGCGACCAAGGAAGAACTGGCCGAGGTCAAGCAGGAGGTCGCGGAGCTTCGGCTCGACGTGGCGAAGTGCGCCACGAAGGAAGAGCTCGCCGAGGTCAAGCAGGAGGTGGTCGAGGTCAAGCAGGACCTCGCCGAGGTCAAGCAGGACCTCGCTGAGGTCAAGCAGGAGGTCGCTGAGGTCAAGCAGGAGGTCGCCGAGCTTCGGCTCGACGTGGCGAAGTGCGCGACCAAGGAAGAGCTCGCCGAGGTCAAGCGGGATGTGGCTGAGGTGAAGGAGGATCTCGCCGGGGTGAAGCGGGATGTGGCTGAGGTGAAGGAGGATCTCGCCGGGGTGAAGCGGGATGTGGCTGAGGTGAAGGAGGATCTCGCCGGGGTGAAGCGGGACGTCGTGGTCCTGGCGGAGGACATGGTCGGGGTCAAGCGCGACATGAAGGCCATGGCGTGTGACATCGGCGAGTTGAAGGAGAACTACAGGACCATGGACGGGAAGCTCGACCGGATGATCCTTTTTCTGGGGATGCCGCAGGGCTGAGAAGACCGTCAGGCCGGGCGGACCACGGGAGTGCCCGTGAGGCGGGCCCCGGCGGAGCCGAGTTCGGCGAGGGCGGCCTCGGTGGTCGGGGCGGACACCCCGGCCGTGAGGTCGAGCAGAACCTGGACGGAGAGGCCGTGCGCGACCGCGTCCAGGGCGGTGGCCCGCACGCAGTGGTCGGTGGCGATGCCGACGACGTCCACCGTGTCCACGCGGCGCTCGCCGAGCCAGTCGGCCAGGCTCGTGCCGTCGGCGGTGACGCCCTCGAAGCCGCTGTAGGCGCCGCTGTGGGCGCCCTTGCTGAACACCTCCTCGACGCGCCCGGTGTCGAAGGCGGGGTGGAATTCGGAGCCCGGTGTCCCGGCGACGCAGTGGACGGGCCAGGTGGTCACGTAGTCGGGTTCGGCGGCGAAGTGGGAGCCGGGGTCGACGTGATGGTCGCGGGTGGCCACGACGTGGTCGTAGCCGTGTGAGGCGGCGTGCAGGGAGATGGCGGCGGCCACCTCGGCGCCGCCGCCGACCGGAAGGCTGCCGCCCTCGCAGAAGTCGTTCTGGACGTCGACGATGATGAGTGCGGTTGGCATGCGGTCAGTCAAACACGGTGGGGATCGCGGCGTAGCCCCGGGACAGCTGGTAGGCGTTCGAGGGCAGCTCGGCGACGGCCTCGCGGTGCCGGACACGGGCCGCGTCCAGCTTCTCGCGGCCGACGATCTCCCCCTCCCTGACCAGCGGGACCTGCAGCGGGCGGGCGCCCGAGGGGGTCTGGCCCGAGACGGTGACCAACTCGGTGACCGCCGTGCCGTCGGCGTCGAGCTCGCGGAAGGCGTCCTTGCGCCCGCCCCGGCTGGGCTTGCCCACCGAATTCTTGGCCACCGGCCGCATGACCCCTTCGGCGTCCTCGCGGGCGACGAGCTTGTAGACCAGGGCGGCGGTGGGCGAGCCGGAGCCGGTGACCAGGGACGTGCCGACGCCGTAGCCGTCCACGGGGGCGGCGGCGAGCGCGGCGATGGCGTACTCGTCGAGGTCGCTGGTGACGATGATCCGGGTCTTGTGGGCGCCGAGCGCGTCGAGCTGCTCGCGGACCTCGTGGGCGACCTGGCCGAGGTCGCCGGAGTCGAGGCGGACCGCTCCAAGAGAGGGCCCGGCGAGCTCCACCGCGGTCCGTACGGCCTGGGCGACGTCGTAGGTGTCCACGAGCAGCGTGGTGCCGGGGCCGAGAGAGGCGATCTGGGCCTGGAAGGCCTGGTCCTCGGAGTCGTGGAGCAGGGTGAACGCGTGGGCCGCGGTCCCGGCGGTCGGGATGCCGTACTCGCGGCCGGCCATGAGGTTGGAGGTGGAGGAGAACCCGCAGAGGTAGGCGGCCCGCGCCGCGGCCACGGCGGCCGCCTCGTGGGTGCGCCGCGAGCCCATCTCGATGAGGGGCCTCGCCCCGGCCGCGCGGATCATGCGTGTGGCGGCGGTGGCGATCGCGCAGTCGTGGTTGAGGATCGACAGGATCACGGTCTCCAGCAGTACGGCCTCGGCGAACGTGCCCTCCACCGTCATGATCGGGGACCCGGGGAAGTAGCACTCGCCCTCGGCGTAGCCGTCCACGCTCCCGGAGAACCGGTATCCCGCGAGGAACTCCAGGGTGGGCTCGTCGACCACCTCGTTGTCCCGCAGGAACGCCAGGGACTCCTCCTCGAAGCGGAAGGACTCCAGCGCGTCCAGGACCCGGCCGGTGCCCGCCACGACCCCGTAGCGCCGCCCGCCGGGCAGCTGGCGCGCGAACACCTCGAAAACCGCCCGTCTGGAGGCGGCCCCGCTTCTCAGCGCCGCCTCCAGCATCGTCAGCTCATAGTGATCGGTAAGCAACGCGGTGCTCATGCTCTTTGTCACGAGTCGAAGACTAAGCCCGGGGTAGGGCAGACTGGTGAATGTGGGTAGCACCGCTCCAACGGAGGTCGAGCGTCCGTCAATCGACGTAAGGCCCGATCTGCCATGGTTGACGATCGTCTGGAACGACCCGGTCAACCTGATGTCCTATGTGACGTACGTCTTCCAGTCCGTTTTCGGATATTCCAAGGAGAAGGCGGAGAAGCTGATGCTCGACGTGCACCACAAGGGCAAGGCCGTGGTCTCCAGCGGCACCCGCGAGGAGATGGAGCGCGACGCGCAGATCATGCACTCGTACGGGCTGTGGGCCACTGTCCAGCGGGATTCGTGAGCGCGCGGGCGGCCCGGCGCCCGTCGCCGCACGGCGGGAGACCAGGCCCGGAGCGGTGGCCGGGGCGCGGGTGGCAGACGGATTCCGGGTGGCGGGCGGGTCTCGGGCGGAGCCCGCGAGGAACGGTGGGCGAGAGATGAGTTCGGGGTTCAAGCCGGGGCGCGAGGGCGGCGTGGTCACGGGTTTCGACGCCGCGGAGGTGTCGATCCTGCGCTCGCTGGTCACCCAGATCCTGGGCCTGATAGAGCCGGGGGAGACCGGTGACGACCCCCTGGAGAAGGCGCTCGGCATCGGCGCCTCCGAGCAGTCCAGCGACCCGGTGCTGGCTCGGCTGTTCCCCTCGGCCTACGAGGACGGCGAGGCGGCCGCCGAGTTCCGCAGATACACCGAGGCGACGCTGCGCGAGGGCAAGCGGGCCGACGCCCAGACGATGCTCGACAGCGCGGAGCCCGGCCGGGTCGAGCTGACCAGGGAGCAGGCGCAGGCGTGGATGCGCGCGCTGAACGACGTGCGGCTCGCGCTCGGCACCCGGCTGGAGGTGACCGAGGAGGTGCACGACGAGATCGCCGACATGTCGGAGAACGACCCCCGCTATCCGGCGTACGTCATCTACGACTGGCTGACCTACCTCCAGGACACCCTGGTCCGCGCCCTTTGGTAACTTCCAGTCATGCTCACGATCTCTCGGGAACTGGTCGACAGGATCATCGCGCACGCTCGGGCGGACCACCCCGACGAGGCCTGCGGCGTGATCGCCGGGCCGGTCGGTTCCGACTCCCCCGAACGGTTCGTCGCGATGGAGAACGCCGAGCGGTCGCCGACGTTCTACCGGTTCGACTCGCTGGAGCAGCTGCGCGTCTGGCGGGAGATGGACGACCGCGACGAGGAGCCGGTGGTCATCTACCACTCCCACACCGCCACCGAGGCCTATCCCTCCCGCACCGACATCTCCTACGCCTCCGAGCCGAACGCCCACTACGTGCTGGTCTCCACCCGTGAGGAGCTGGGGGAGAAGGCCGAGTTCCGCTCGTACCGGATCGTCGACGGGGTGGTGAGCGAGGAGGAGGTGAAGATCACCTCCGGGTGATCGTCACCGTCCGGGGTGGGGGATCGTCAGGGGTCGGGGCCGGGTGACCGCCGCCGTCCGGGGCCGGGAAACGGCGCCCCCGCCGTCCGGGCCTCATGTCCGATGTCCGGATGTCCGGGGCGCCGTTTCCCGGCGTCCGGGGTTCCGCGCACGGCTCCGGGCCCCGGACGGCCGCGCCCGGGTGGCGTCCCGGGTTCGTACGGCATCGGTGACAGGTACGGCCGTGAGGTGAATGGCCCCTTTGGGTAAGCTGGTGGGCATGCTGACCGCCGCCCCGAGCCAGGAGGACGTCGTGCTCTCGCGTCCCGGCCCCCGGGCACGGCACGCGGGTGTCGCGCCCGTACAGAATTTCCTGTTCGCGCACACGCCCTCCGTCGTCGTCTACGACTGTCGCTGACCGGCTTTCCTGGAATCCTCCGGTGCTCGCCGGTGTTCTGATCCGGTGGGCCTTACTCCCATGACGACGCAAGGAGATTGACCCGCGATGGCCATCGAGGTTCGCATTCCGACCATCCTGCGCACCTATACCGACGGTGCCAAGGCCGTCGACGCCAAGGGCGCCACGCTTGAGGAGCTCATCGGCGATCTGGAGGCCCGGCACCCCGGGCTGAAGGAGCGCCTGGTCGACAAGGGCGCGCTGCGCCGCTTCGTGAACGTCTACCTGAACGACGAGGACGTCCGCTTCCTGGGCGGGCTGGAGACGCCGGTCGCCGACGGCGACACGGTCACCGTCCTGCCCGCCGTGGCCGGAGGCTCCCGCTAGCCGCGTGGTGCGGCCCGTCCCGCGGGAGATCATGATCTCCCGCGGGACGGGCCGCGCACCGCGGTTCCAGGGCTGTCACCGCGCGGCACAGGTCTGTCACCACAAGGTCAACCCGAGGCGGAAGCCGTACACCATGCGTTTTGACTCACTGATCGAATCGGTCGGCCGGACCCCGCTGGTCGGCCTGCCCAGGCTCTCGCCCTCGGAGGACGTGCGGATCTGGGCCAAGCTCGAAGACCGCAACCCGACAGGTTCGATCAAGGACCGCCCGGCGCTGTGGATGATCGAGCAGGCGGAGAAGGACGGGCTCCTCCAGCCGGGCTGCACGATCCTCGAACCCACGAGCGGCAACACCGGCATCTCGCTCGCGATGTCCGCCAGGCTCAAGGGCTACAAGCTGATCTGCGTGATGCCGGAGAACACCTCCGAGGAGCGCCGCCAGCTGCTGCGCATGTGGGGGGCGCAGATCATCTCCTCGCCCGCGGCGGGCGGCTCCAACGAGGCGGTCAGGGTCGCCAAGGGCCTGGCCGCGGAGAACCCCGACTGGGTGATGCTCTACCAGTACGGCAACCCGGCCAACTGGCGCTCGCACTACGAGTCGACGGGGCCGGAGATCCTGGACGATCTGCCGTCCGTCACCCACTTCGTGGCCGGTCTGGGCACCACGGGCACCCTGATGGGCGTCGGCAGGTTCCTGCGCGAGCGCGTCCCCGACGTGAAGATCGTCGCAGCCGAGCCGCGGTACGGCGAGCTGGTGTACGGACTGCGCAACGTGGACGAGGGCTTCATCCCCGAGCTGTACGACGCCGACGTCCTGACCACGCGTTTCTCGGTCTCCTCGGCCGACGCGCTCCGGCGCACCCGGGAGCTGCTGGCCGGGGAGGGCATCTTCGCGGGGGTCTCCACCGGGGCCGCCCTGCACGCCGCGCTCGGCATGGCGGCCAAGGCCGTCAAGGCGGGCGAGCGGGCCGACATCGTGTTCGTGGTCGCGGACGGTGGCTGGAAGTACCTGTCCACCGGCGCCTACGAGGGGACGCTGGACGAGGCCGAGGAGCGGCTCGAAGGCCAGCTCTGGGCCTGACCCGGGACACCCCGCGATCTCGCGGTCCGGGAAGAGGCGGTCTCCGGGAGGCTTTCCGAGAAGATCGCCGGAGTGATCCGCGGGGTGATGTCCGCGGTGCTTCTCGCCGGGGTGGGATCGGCGGTCGGGGGAAGCCGCGACGGCGAACGACGAACGAACGACGAACGAACGACGAGCGAGCGAACGACGGAGGGCGGGCGTCCCGGTGGGACGCCCGCCCTCGCCGTCCCCGGACGGGGACGGTCCCCGGCGGGCCGGAGCCCGGCCGGGGATCTGGGGAGGTCTGATCGAACAGGACCAGAGAGCCAGGTGGAGCAGGTGGATCGGGCCGGTCAGTTGAACAGGAGCCTCAGCGAGAAGGACGCCTCGCTGCCCGACTGGGTACCGCTCACGCCCACGGCGCGGAGCACCTGGAGGTTGGCCTTCTCCTCGCCCTGGAGGCCGCTGAGATAGAGGTTCTCCACCTTGTCCAGGTCGGCGTAGAGCGCGAAGGTCGCCTCGCCGGCGTTGGGGATCGCGAGCTGGAAGGTCTCGCTGTCGCCCAGGGTGCCGTCCTTGTTGAGCTCGGCGGCGTAGTCCTGCGCGCTGGCCAGGACGAAGACGCCGTCGCCGGGGACCTTGGCGAGCTGCGGGACGGCCGTCCCGGAGTCCGCGAGGAACTTCTCGATCTTGCCGACGACCTCCTGCGCCTTGGCCGGGTCGGTGACGATCTTCGCGCCGATCTTCGGCTGGTTGCTGTTGAGGCCGTTGGAGTCGATGGCCAGGGTGATGTTCTTGCCGAGCAGCGTCACCAGGTCGTCGGGGAGCGCGAGGCCGTACTGCTGCTTCGCCTGGTCGGCGAACTGCTGGACGCCGCCGCCCGCGGCCTGGTCGGCCGACTTCATGACCTGCGCCCACTGCTTGCCGATGATCTCGCCGAGACCGGAGATGGAGATCGCGCCGGCGGTGGAGGCCGGAAGCGTGCCGATCTTGGAGGCCTCGGGGGTGCCCATGTCCAGGCTCTCGGCGCCGCGGCTGATGCCCGCGAGCTCGACGTACTCGCCGTCGAAGCGGAGGGCGCCCGCCACGCGGACGTTCTTGATCTGGTCGAGGGCGGTGGGGTCCTGGGTCGCCAGTTCGGGAGCCATTTTCGCGAGCTGGCCCGCGTCCGCCCAGAAGGAGAGGACACCGGTCTCACCGAGGGCGCTCAGGTCGTCGGAGAAGTTGGCGTTCCCCGACAGCGGCTCGGCGGCGACGGCCCTGTCGGCTTCTGCCTGGGTCGGCGCGAGCAGTGCGTAGTCGTCGCGGAACGCGATGCCGTACTTCTCCTTGCCCATCAGCTTCGCGATGCCCGCCTTGGCCTTGTCCTGGTCGGTGACCTGGACGGCCACCACGACGCCGGGCTCGGCGCCGGCCTTGGCCGGGGGCAGCGCGGCCACGCCGACGCGGACGCCGAGCCACGGCTCGATGTCGGCGGCGTAGTCGACCTTGCCGAGGCTGTCGTTGTCCTTCTTGATCAGGTCGAAGATCGCCTGACGCGGGTCCTCGCCGGTGAAGGAGTCCTTGGTGACCGTGAACTTCCTGGCGATGTTGAACAGCGCCACCTTCTGGTTCGCGGCCGGGTCGAGGTCGAGGCGCACGTAGCCGATGGCGTTGCCGGGCAGCACGTCGTGCGGCTGCGCGCCGCCGCCGCTGAGCAGGTTGACCGCGAAGAAGCCGCCCCCGCCCACGAGGGCCACGATCAGCGCGGCGATCGCCGCGAGCAGCCAGCCCTTACCGCCGCCCTTGCGGGCGGGAGGCCCCGCCGACGGTCCGGCGCTCAGGAAGTCGGGGCCCTGCTGCCAGTTCCCGCCCTGCTGCGCGTACGCCTGCTGGCCGTAGTTCTGCTGTTGCTGCTGCTGGTAGCCGGGCTGCTGCTGGCCGTACGACTGGCCTGGCTGCTGACCGTAACCCTGCTGGCCGTAGCCTTGCTGACCGGCCTGCTGGCCGTAGTTCTGCTGGCCGTACGGCTGCTGCGGCTGCTGCTGGTAGCCCTGCTGGGGGTTCTGCTGCTGGTAGGGCTGGCCCTGCTGCGGGTAGGGCTGCCCCTGCTGGTAGCCGCCGGAGGGCTGGGGATATCCGGGCTGGCCGTTCTGCGGATAGGCCTGTGTGTGCGGCTGGTCGTTTTGCTGCGTGCCCTCGTTCCATCGGTAGGCGATCGTCCTGTCGGGGTTCTGACCCGGCGTGGGCGACTGGTCGGGGGGATTGTTGGCAGGCATGATCACTCACAAGGTGGGCTTAGCGGATAGGGAGAAGTTAGTGCACATTGCTAGCAAGCCGCTTGCATTGAACTAACTATGTGATTGGTGCATCTAAGCGGGATCAGCCCCTGTTCAGCGGGGTTTCAGGGGCCGTTGCCTGCTTTGGCGCCTTGTTCCCGCAGGTCGCTGCTGTTTCTTCCGTACCTCCGGCCCCCGTCTCTTTCCGCGGACTTCGCCGTCCCGGCCGTCTTTGATTTCGTGGGTTCGGACCTGGTCCGGCTCCGATCTGACGAGTTGTGCGAGGCCAGCTCGGCTTTTGCGGACGGGCCCGCGAGGCCGGGTCGGCCGAGGCGGACGGGCCATCCGGGGTCGGGGGAGACGAAGGCCGTACGGAATGGGTAAAGTGGCCTCTCTAGAACAAGGTTCGGGAGCGTGGATGACGAAGTTCGACGAGGCGACAGCCGCCATCAGGGTGGACGAGACCACCTACGACGTGTGCCTCGACACCGGATACTCGATCGGCGGTCCCCTCAACGGCGGTTACCTGATGGCCGTGCTGCTGCGCGCGGTCGTGGACGCCTCCCCCCACGAGCATCCGGTGACCACGGGCGTCCAGTTCCTGCGCGCTGCCAGGCCCGGTCCCGCGCAGGTGCGCCTGGAGCAGGTCAAGACCGGCCGTACCGCCACGATGACCCGGGCGACCCTGGTCCAGGACGGCGAGTCCTTCATCGAGGGGCTCGTCACGACCGCGACCCTCGGCGACGCCGTCCCCGACTGGACGGACGAGCCCTCGGTGGCGATGCCGCCGATCGAGGAGTGCGTCTCGCTGCCCGCTCCCAAGACCGAGTCGAACATGACGCTCAACGCCCAGATGGAGCTGGTCTTCGACCCTCCCACCATCGGCTGGCTCGACGGCAGGCCCACGGGCAGGCCCGAGGCCCGCGCCTACTTCCGGCTGGCCGAGCCGCAGGACCCCGACCCGTACGTGCTGGCGCTCGCCGTGGACGCCCTCCCGCCGGTGGTCTTCTCCGCCGGAGGGCGCGGCTGGGCACCCACGGTCGACCTCACCTGGCACCTGCGCGCCCTGCCCGCCCCCGGCTGGCTCACCCTCATCGGCGGAGGCCGCCTGATCAGCGACGGCTGGTTCGACGAGGACGTCGAGGTCTGGGACTCCGCCGGCCGCCTGGTCGCCCAGTCCCGCCAGCTGGCCCGCGTCGGGCGGGGCTGACGTCCTGGTCCGTGTCCTCGTGGACGGTCCTCGGGCGTCACGGGTCTTCACAGGTCGCGGGTTTTCACAAGACGCGGGGTTTCGTACGGCGTTGTAGGGCTTCGTGCGGCTAGATGTCACGAAAAATACATGGTTGAGCTGGTAATCGGCGTTGTGAGGATTCTTACCGTGATCGGTCGTCCCAGGTCGCCTAGCCTTGGGAACTGTGTCGCAAGCGAGTATTGGAATCTTTGACAGTGGTGTCGGTGGTCTCACGGTGGCCCGTGCGATCATCGACCAGTTGCCCAACGAGTCGATCTTCTATGTGGCCGACACGGCGAGGCAGCCGTACGGTCCCAAGAGCATCGCGCAGGTTCGCGCCTACGCGCTGGAGGTGATGGACCACCTCGTCGAGCGCGACGTCAAGATGCTGGTGATCGCGTGCAACAGCGCGAGCGCGGCCGTGCTCCGCGACGCCCGGGAGCGCTACGACGTCCCGGTCGTCGAGGTGATCCAGCCCGCGACGCGTCGTGCCGTGCGGGCCACCCGCAACGGCAGGGTCGGGGTGATCGGGACCAGGGCCACGATCGCGTCGATGGCCTACCAGGACGCGTTCGCCGCGGCTCCCGACGTCCGGCTGACGGGGGTGGCGGCGCCGCGCCTGGTGGAGTTCGTCGAGCGGGGGGAGACGATGAGCGACGAGCTCATCGACGTCATCCGCGAGTATCTGGAGCCGGTGCTCAGCGACGGGTGCGACACGCTGATCCTGGGATGTACGCACTACCCGCTCCTCGCCGGGCCGATCTCCTACGTGGTGGGAGACGGCGTCACGCTGGTGTCCAGCGCCGACGAGACGGCCAAGGACGTCTACCGCGTCCTGCACGACCGGAGCCTGGCCGCCGTAGGGGGCGCGCCCGGGCACCGTTTCCGCGCCACCGGCGACGCGGGCCTCTTCGCCGACCTCGGACGACGGTTCCTCGGGCCGGAGATCCAGGCGGTCGAGGTGGCGGTGGTAGGGGATGTCCCGAACATCGGGCATCGCGTGTGACGGTGCTCGGGCGCGTCGTAGGGGGAGCGCCGGAGATCGGCGGACGAAGGGGGACGGATACCGGCCACCGGCGCCCGCGCCGTGACACGCGGCGCCGCACAGTAACCGTAGGAGGCCGCCGTGAAACTGACGATCATTGGATGCTCGGGGAGTTTCCCCGGGCCTGACAGCCCTTCCTCCTGCTACCTGCTGGAGGCGGAGGGGTTTCGCATGCTGCTCGACTTCGGGAACGGCGCGCTCGGCGCCCTCCAGAAGTACATAGGCCTGTACGACGTGGACGCGATATGCCTGTCGCACCTGCACGCCGACCACTGCCTCGACATGTGCCCGTACCACGTGGTCCGCACCTACTCCCCGCAGGGCCCGCTGCCCCGGATACCGGTGTACGCGCCCGCCGACGCGCGCCGGCGGCTGAACTCCGCCTACGCGATGCCGGACGAGCCGCTGCTCGACACGGCCTTCGACTTCGTGGGGCTGACGCCGGGGACGTTCGAGGTGGGCCCGTTCGAGATGACGGCCGCGCTGGTGAACCACCCCGTGGAGACCTACGGGTTCAGGGTCTCCCACGGGGGGCGCTCGGTGGCCTACTCCGGCGACACCGGTGAGAGCGCCGAACTGGTCAAGCTCGCCGCGGGGGTCGACGTGCTCCTGTGCGAGGCGTCACACCTCGACAAGCCGGGTCTCCCCGCCGGTCTGCACCTGAACGGCCGCCAGGCGGCCGAGCACGCGGCCAAGGCCGACGTGGACACCTTGGTCCTCACCCATCTGGTGCCCTGGAACGACCGCGACCGCGTTCTGGAGGACGCCTCCCGCGGAGGGTTCGGCGGGCGCATGGAACTCGCACGGAGCGGGGTCCGATATGACCTAGGGTGAGGTTCATGGCTCGTGCAGATGGACGTTCTCCCGATCAACTCCGCCCCGTCACCATCACCCGTGACTGGCTCGCGCACGCCGAGGGCTCGGTGCTCGTCGAGTTCGGCGGCACCAAGGTGCTCTGTGCCGCCTCCGTGCAGGACAGCGTGCCGCGCTGGCGCCGGGGCAGCGGTCAGGGCTGGATCACGGCCGAGTACGCCATGCTGCCCCGCGCCACGAACACCCGCAACGACCGCGAGTCGGTCCGCGGCAAGATCGGTGGCCGTACGCACGAGATCTCCCGCCTGATCGGCCGTTCCCTGCGCGCCTGCGTCGACTACAAGGCGCTGGGCGAGAACTCGATCGTCATCGACTGCGACGTGCTCCAGGCCGACGGCGGCACCCGCACCGCCGCCATCACCGGGGCGTACGTGGCACTGGTCGACGCGGTCGCGTGGATGCGCAAGCGCAAGATGTGCGGCGGGGACCCGCTGGTCGACTCGGTCGCGGCCGTCTCCGTCGGCATCGTCGGCTCCACGGCGCTGCTCGACCTCTGCTACACCGAGGACGTCGCCGCCGAGACGGACATGAACGTGGTGATGACCGGCTCCGGCGAGTTCGTCGAGGTCCAGGGCACCGCCGAGGGCAAGCCGTTCGACCGCGCCGCCCTCGACGTGCTGCTCGACCTGGGCGCGGCCGGATGCGCCGAGCTCACCCGCCTCCAGCGGGAGACCCTGGCATGAGCGGATCCGATACGGCCGCGTCCGGCGTGACCAAGGCGAAGGTGGTCCTCGCCACCCGGAACGCCGGGAAGATCGCCGAGCTGCGCAGGATCCTGGCCGACGCCTCGATCCCGGTGGAGATCGTCGGGCTTGAGGGGTTCCCCGAGATCGGCGACGTCGCCGAGACCGGCCTCACCTTCGCGGAGAACGCCCTGCTCAAGGCGCACGCGGTCGCCCAGCAGTCCGGCCTGCCCGCGATCGCCGACGACTCCGGCCTCTGCGTCGACGCCCTGAACGGCATGCCCGGCATCTTCTCCGCCCGTTGGTCGGGAAGGCACGGCGACGATCTGGCCAACCTCGACCTGCTGCTCGCCCAGGTCTCCGACGTGCCCGCCGAGCACCGGGGCGCGCACTTCGCGTGCGCGGCGGCGCTGGCACTCCCGTCGGGGGAGGAGCGGGTGACCGAGGGCGCGCTGCACGGCGTGATCATCAACGCTCCGCGCGGCAGCGGCGGTTTCGGCTACGACCCGATCCTCGTCCCCGAGGGCGAGACCCGGACCACCGCCGAGCTGTCGGCGGCGGAGAAGGACGCCATCAGCCACCGCGGCCGAGCCTTCCGCGCGCTGGCCCCGATCATCGCCGAAGTGATCGCCTGACCGCACCGGCCCGTTCCCCGGCCGGGGCGGTGGTCTGACCACCCCGGCCTGTTCCCTGGACGGAGCGCTGGTCTGACCGCCCCGGCCGGTTTCCTGGCTGGAGCGGGCGTCCGGCCGGTGTCCCGTAATCGGGGCGTAAGAACCTGCGGTCCCGGATGGGCGTAGCGTCGGAGGCATGCAGAGCAACAGGCGCGTGCCCTTGTGGGCCTCGGCGCTGATCGGCCTGGTGTCCGGCGCGGTCGCGGTGGCGGTGTCGCTCCTCGTCGCGGGCCTGGTGAACCCCGCCGCCTTCCCGGTCGTCGCGGTCGGCAACGCCGTCGTCGACCTCACCCCGGCACCGCTGAAGGAATGGGCGATCCGCACCTTCGGTGAGAGCGACAAGACCGTGTTGCTCGCCGGGATCCTGCTGATCCTGGCCGCGGTCGCCGCGGCGCTGGGAAGGGCCGCCGTCCGCGACCTCCGGTACGGGCTGGCGGGCCTGGCCGGGTTCGGCCTCGTCGGCGTCGTCGCCGTGCTGACCCGCCCCGGCTCCGGGCTCACGGACGTCGTCCCGACGCTGGCCGGGGTCGGCGTCGCCATGCTCGCCCTGCGATGGCTCGTCCGCCGATCCCTCGTACCCGCCGACGACCCGGCCGTCTCGCACGGAGGTGTGCCCGGTGCCGTGGGCGCGGCGGGGGCCGCGCACGTCACCGGGGCGGCGCCGCTGCCGGAGACCTCGCCCGAGCCCCTGCCGGGCGCCGGGGAGCGTCATGATCCGTCGACGCCGCCCGTCATGCGGGCCGGGAACGACCTGCGCGCCTTCGACCGCCGGGGCCTGCTGACCGGGGCGGTCGGCGGCGTGGCCCTCGCCGGGATCGCGGGACTGGCCGGGCGCGCGCTCTCGGGGCAGGCCGAGGTGAGCGTGGCGCGCGGCGCCGTCCTGCTGCCCCGGCCCGCGAAACCCCTCGCCGCGCTGCCCGCCGGGGTCGACCTCAGGATCAAGGGCCTGTCGCCGTTCGTCACCCCCGACAACGACTTCTACCGGGTCGACACCGCCCTGGTGGTCCCCCAGGTCGACCCGCGAGACTGGACCCTCACGATCCACGGCATGGTCGACAGGCCCGTGGAGCTCACCTTCGCCGACCTGATGAAACGCGCCGTGGTCGAGGCCGACGTCACGCTCTGCTGCGTCTCCAACGAGGTCGGCGGCCCCTACATCGGCAACGCCCGCTGGCTGGGCGTGAGCCTGGCCGGGGTGCTGCGCGACGCGGGAGTTCAGAAGGACGCGGACATGCTGCTCAGCACCTCCGCCGACGGCTGGACCGCCGGGACCCCGGTCGACGTCGTCATGGACGGCCGCGACGCCCTGCTCGCCTTCGGCATGAACGGCCGGCCGCTCCCCGTCGACCACGGCTTCCCGGTCCGCCAGGTCGTCCCCGGCCTCTACGGCTACGTCTCGGCCACCAAGTGGGTCACCGACATCAAGGTCACCCGCTTCGACCGGGACGAGGCCTACTGGACCCCCAGGGGCTGGTCCGCCAAGGGGCCGATCAAGACCGAGTCGCGCATCGACCTGCCCAGGGACGGCTCGACCGTCCCGGCGGGCAAGACCGTCGTCGCGGGCGTCGCCTGGGCCCAGCACAAGGGCGTCGACGCGGTCGAGGTCCGCGTCGACCAGGGCCAGTGGCGCCAGGCCCGCCTCGCCGAGGCCCCCACCGCCGACACCTGGCGCCAGTGGGTCCTCGACGACTGGGACGCCACCCCCGGCAGCCACACCATCGAGGTCCGCGCCACCGACGCCACCGGCTACACCCAGACCGGCGACCGCGCCCCCATCGCCCCCGACGGCGCCACCGGCTGGCACACCATCACCGTCGAGGTCGCCTGAACCGGTCGGTGATCCCGTTGGTAGGTGGACTCATATCCCCCGCGTTTGCGGGCGGACGTGGGGCTGCGGCAGGACATCACGTGGAAGATGGGATCACCCCCGCGCGTGCGGGATGGACGACGGCACCACGTACCGCTGGTGGCTCAAGCGGGGATCACCCCCGCGTATGCGAGGCCGACTACAGGTCAGGCAGGTCCTCGATAGGGCAGATGGGGCCAACCCCGCGCATGCGGGACCGAAGCGAAGAAGCGCCGGAAGCTGTGGGGCAGTGTACGGGCTGTCCCCAGGTACGCAGGAGTGATCAGTAGGATCCGTCCATGTGAACGGTTCCTCACTCGCTCTTCGCCAGCGTTCGCTCGGTGACGCCTCGGCCGAGTTCCCGCTGTTCCCGCCGCTGACCCGTGGTTGTCCCCTGACGAGCACGAGCGAGATCGCCTACCCGCTGGAGGTCGTCTACGACTACGCGCGGGTGGACGGGAGCCTGTTCGGTCAGGAGCCGGGGCCGGACATCGCGCGGTGGTCGCCGTTGCTGCCGCCGCTGGACGCGCCCACGCTCGGGGAGGGCGGGACGCCGCTGCTGAAGGTCGGCGACGTCTACGTCAAGGACGAGTCGAGCAACCCCACCTGGTCGCACAAGGACCGGCTCAACCGCGTCACCGTCAGCGCCGCCGTCGCCTGCGGGGCGCCCGGCGTGGTCGTGGCGTCGTCCGGCAACCACGGCGCCTCGGCCGCCGCGTACGCCGCCCGCGCCGGGCTGCGGGCCATCGTGCTGACCTCGGCCGACTCGCCGCCGGCCGTGCAGGCGTTCACCCGCGCGTACGGCGCCACGGTCATGTCCGTGCCGACGGAGAAGCGCTGGCCGCTGCTGCGGGAGATCGTGGACCGGCTCGGCTACCACCCGGTCAGCAACCAGACCGTGACGCACACCGGCCACCCGTTCGGGCCCGAGGGCTACAAGACGATCGCGTACGAGCTGTTCCTGCAGCTCGGTGAGGTGCCGGCGGCGGTGTTCGCGCCCACGAGCTACGCCGAGCTGCTGTACGGGGTGTGGAAGGGCTTCGTGGAGCTGCGGCTGCTCGGCGTGGCCGGACGGACACCGCGGATCTTCTCCTGCGAGCCGGCGGCGGGCGGGCCCCACGCGCGGGCGCTGGCCACCGGCGCGCCCGCCGCGATCGTCGAGCCGGGACCCAGCGACGCGTACTCCATCGCCGGGCCGGTCGGCGGGCACCGGGGCGTGGTGGCCGTGCGCGACAGCGGTGGCGAGGCGGTGCTGGTGACCGACGAGGAGCTGCGGGCCGCGCAGCGCGACCTCGCCCGCGAAGGGCTGTGGCAGGAGTTGGCGGGGGTCGCGGGGCTGGCGGCGTACCGGAAGCTGCGGCGTGACTTCGACGGGCCGGTGGTCTGCGTCGCGACCTCCAGCGGGTTCAAGGACATCGGGGTCGGCTCGCGGCGGTACCCGGCCGTGGAGGACCTGACGGTGGACGACCTCATGTCCTGAGCCGGCACGGCCGGGACCCCTCGGCTGCGGGTGCCCAGGTGGCGGCCACGCTTCTCCGCCGCCCCATCGCAGGGCGGTCACCGGGCTTTTAAATGGTCAACTCCTCGGTGTCGCGGAGAGGGCCGCCCTACTATCTGGCTCCCAGGGGATGGTGACGGGGGAGCCGTGAACGAGTGGAGTCTGGCCTCGGGGGTCTACAACCCCGTGGTGACGGTGGACGGGCAGCGCTGGCGGGACTTCGAGCTGGAGGTCCAGGTGCCGGTCGTGGCACCGGCGCCGCGCGAGCGGGAGCGGGAGCGGGAGCGGGAGCGGATGCGCTGGGGGCCGGCGCGGCTGGACCAGTGCAGGCCGTACGGGGTGGCGGGCGGGCTGGCCAGGCCCGACCCGCAGACCGAGGAGGACATGCTGCGCGCCGTCCCCCTCACCGAGCAGGGCACCCCGCGCCGCTTCCCCGATCCGCGCGGCATGTGGATCAGGCTGATCAACGGGACCGGCCCGGCCGACGACCCGTTCCGGGCGACCAACGCGATCGACTGCGCCCTGTCGGTGCTCTCCACCTGGTACGGCTCTCCTGCGGTGGCCGCCCCGCGCAGGCCCGAGTACGACCGGGTGGGCAAGCCGCTGCTCAGCGGGGAGGCCGGAGGAGTGGCCAGGGCGGAACGGTGGCTGGGGCAGCGCTTCCAGTACGTGGGGCAGGGCCGCCACTCCTACCTCCCGATCGCGCAGGCGCTGCTGGCCGGGGGGCACGGTTCCTCCTCGGTCATCATCAACCGCTGGCCGGCCGGGGGCAGCCACGCCTGGAACGCGGTGAACTTCGACGGCGAGGTGATCTGGATCGACGCGCAGCGGGGCCACATGGCGGTGGAGCCGCCGTACGAGTCGGTGACCGGCGTGTTCTGCGTCGTGATCGACAGGGAGGGGCGGCGGCTGTGATGCCTCTTCCATCTTCGGCTCCGACGGCTTCCCCGGGGCTTTCCCTCGCGGCTCTCCCCGCGGTTTCCCTCGCGGAGACGGGTTCCCGTGGCCGTTTCCCCGAGACGGGGGCGGGTCCCCGCGGCCGTTTCCCCGGGACGAGGGCGGATTCCCGTGGCCGTTTCCCCGCGACGAGGAGGACAGCGTGAACCCGGACCAGGCGAGGGCGGTGGCCGAGGAGTACTTCAACGGGGTCCGCGGCCCCGGCTCCGCCGTCGAGATCAGGATCTACGCCTTCAACGAGGGCTATGTCGCCTGGTCGAACGAGCCCGAGTCCGACGATCCCAGCGTGCTGCCCGACACCGTCGGGTCCGGGTGCGTGGTCATCGACAGGACCACCGGCGAGATCGTCATCCGGCCGCTGCTCAACCCCGAGACCGTGGCCGAGCAGTGGCCGGGACGCCGCCCCCGATAGCGAGACGTCCCGGCCACCCCCGTCGGCCGTGCTCAGCCCTCCCGGTTCGCCACGGTCCGGCCGTGCTCGGCTCTCCCGGTCCCGCTCGGCCCGGCCGGGGTCAGCCGCTCGCGAGGGCGCCCACGACCGAGGCGCGGGCCGCGCGCCGGGCGGGGAGGACCGCGGCGAGCACCCCGGCCAGGCCGGACAGGGCCACGAACGACAGGATCTGCGGCACCGGCAGCTGGAAGATGACGTTGTCGGTCATCGTCTGCGCGGCGGCCCAGCCGAACGCGATGCCCAGCACCACGCCGACCAACGCGCCGATGAGGCCCAGGACCAGCGCCTCGACCGAGAGCATCCGCCGCAGCTGGGGCCGGGTCAGGCCGAGCGCCCGCAGCAGCGCGGACTCGCGGGTGCGCTCGTGGACCGACAGGGAGAGCGTGTTGGCGATGCCCAGCAGGGAGATGAGCACCGCCAGGCCGAGCAGCCCCGTGATGATCATCAGCATCATGTCGAGCGCCTCGTCGAACTCGCCCCGAATCGTCGTCGAGCTGGCGACCTTCGCCGTCGGGTACGGCTCCGTCGCCGCCTCGACCGCCGCGAGCGCCCGGTCCGGGTCCACGCCGTCCCTGTGCTTGATCATCACTCGGCTGTCGCCGACCTCGCCGAAGTAGCGGTCGAACTCCCGCTCGGGCACCGTCACGGCGGCGAGGCTCGCGTCGATGTCGGAGATGCCCACGACCGTCAGCTCGACCGCGCCCGCCTTCGCCGTCCGCACGGTGATCCGGTCACCGACCCCGATCTTGAGCCGTTCGGCGACGCGTTCGGCGACGAGCGCGGTGCCCGGCCCGAGCCGGTCGAGCGAGCCCGCGTCGAGCGGCGGGGCGAAGCCCGGCGTCGGGGTGAAGGTTCCCACGTCGTACCTCGCGGTCCCGGTCGCGAGCCGCGCGGTGGTCTCGCGGAAGGCGATCACCGAGGCCAGCTCGGGCCTGGTCCGCAGCTCCTCGGCGATCGCGCGGGGCAGGCCCGAGTCGCGCTCCTGGGTCTGCACCACGTAGTCGAAGGGGAACTGCTCGTCGAGCTGCTGGGTGTACGTCACCCGCACGGTGCCGGTGACGACGGAGATGACCGTCATCAGGGTCACGCCCACGGTGAGCGCCACGGTGGTGGTCGCCGACCGCTTCGGGTTGCGCCGGGAGTTGTCCACGGCGAGCCTGCCGGGCACGCCGAAGAGCCTGGCGGGCACCCACCCCGCGAAGGCGGACAGCGGCCTGACGATCACCGGTCCGAGGACGAGCACCGCGAGGAAGACGAACGAGCAACCGGCCATGACCACCACGAGGGCGGTCTCTCCGGGCTTCATGGACATCCCGGCCACCGAGGCGCCCACGCCCACGACCATGAACAGCCCCGCGAAGATCATCCGTACCAGGCCGGTCCTGAAGGTCTGCTCCTCGGTCTGCGAGCGCAGCGCCGCGATCGGCGCCACCCGCGTCGCCGCCCGCGCGGGCAGCAGCGCCGCGACGACCGTGACCGTGAGGCCGATGACCAGACCCAGGACGATGGTGCGCGGCGTCAGGGTGGTCGCGGCGGCCGAGGGCAGCGGCGCGTCGAACGCCGCCAGCACGGTGAGCGCTCCCGCCCCCAGGCCGTAGCCGAGCAGCAGGCCGAACACCGACGACAGCAGGCCGACCACGGCGGACTCCAGCACGATCGACCCGAAGACCTGCCCGCGCGTCGCCCCGATGCACCGCAGCAGTGCCATCTCGCGGGTCCGCTGGGCCACCAGGATGTTGAAGGTGTTGTAGATGACCAGCGCGGCCACGAACATCGCCACCACCCCGAACAGCAGCAGGCCCAGCATCAGGAAGTCGCTGTTGGCGCCGTTGGACCTGGCCAGGTCCGCCGCGTACCGCTCACCGGTCTTGACCTCGTGACCCGCGCCCACCGCCGCGGCGACCGAGCCGCGCAGGGCCTCCTGGGTGACGCCCTCGACGGCGGCGACGTCGATCTCCCGGTAGCCCTTCTGCCCGGTCATCTCCTTGGCCGTGTCCGTGGTGTAGCCGACCGCGCCGAAGTATCCGAGTTCCTGGTCCAGGCCGATGTCGAACACGCCCACCAGCGTGAACTCGTGCCGGACGTTCTTCGCGTCGAGCACCGCGATGACGTCACCGAGCCTGAAGCCCCTGGTCCTGGCGGTGCTCTCGTCGAGCACGGCCTGCGTCGCGCTCCTCGGGGCCGCGCCGCTCACGATCGAGGTTCGGTTCAGGTCGCCCTCGGGCAGGGAGATCCCCGCGGTGGGAAAGTCGCCGGCGGCCTTGCCGTCCTTGCCGAGCAGGGCGGACGTGCCCCGCACCAGCCCCTGGGCGTTGGCCACGCCGTCCACGGCGCGTATCTTCTCCAGGGTCGCCTCGGAGGCGACCGGCGTCTCGTCGCCGTTCCCCTCGGGCCGGGGGATCACGGCGACGTCGATCCTGTCGGCCGCCGCCGAGAACTTCTCGGTGAAGCCCGCGTCGATGGTGTCGGTCAGCACGAACGTCCCCGCGATGAAGCCCACCCCCAGCGCGATCGCCAGCGACGTCAGCACCAGTCGCAGCCGGTGCGCCCGCAACCCGGCCAGTGTCGTCCTCAGCACCTCACGCCTCCAGCTTCATCAGCGTGTCCAGCACCGACTGCGGCGTCGGCCCGGCCAGCTCGCTGACCAGCAGGCCGTCGCGGAGGAAGACCACGCGGTCGGCGTACGAGGCCGCCACCGGGTCGTGGGTGACCATCACGATCGTCTGGTCGAGCTCGCGTACCGACGTCCGCAGGAAGGACAGCACCTCGGCGCCGCTGCGTGAGTCCAGGTTGCCGGTGGGCTCGTCGGCGAAGATGACCTGCGGCCTGCTGATCAGGGCGCGGGCGACCGCGACGCGCTGCTGCTGGCCGCCCGACAGCTCCGAGGGCCGGTGACCCAGCCGGTCACGCAGGCCCACGGTCTCCACGACCAGGTCGAACAGCGCGGGGTCGGCGAGCCGCCCGGAGATCTCCAGCGGGAGCCGGATGTTCTGCTCGGCCGTCAACGTCGGCAGCAGGTTGAACGCCTGGAAGACGAAGCCGATCCGCTCGCGACGGAGCATGGTGAGCTGCTTGTCGTTGAGCCCGGTCAGCTCCACGTCCCCGACGCGCACCTGCCCGCCGCTCACCGTGTCCAGCCCGGCCAGGCAGTGCATCAACGTGGACTTCCCCGACCCCGAGGGACCCATGATCGCGGTGAAGGCGCCCGTCGAGAAGGAGACGTCCACCCCTCGCAGCGCGTGCACGGCGGTGTCCCCCCGGCCGTACACCTTGGTGAGCCCTTTGGCCGTCACGGCCGGCACCGCGCTTCCCCGCGCGTCCCACGCGCCGACCTCTCCGGTGATGGTCACGGCAGCTCTCCTCAACAACGTATGGCGTTATGACGGACCAAACGTTATTGATGGGGAAAGAGGGATTCATCAGGCATTAAGTCTGACTTGTGGTGCGACGGAGGGGGTCTGGAGAAGGACGGGCACGACCTCCGTCGTAGCGCGGCCTCGGCCGTTCGGCCGAGGCGGCCGAGGCGGCCGAGAGGGGCGAGGGGGGCGAGGCGGTCGAGGGCGGCCAGAGGTCGAGCCGACCGGGTGCGGTCGAGGGGACCAAAGGGCTGGGGGCTGAGGTGCGCGAGGGGACAGGAGGGCCGGGGCCGGGGCTGAGGTGCGCCAGGGGACAGGAGGACCGGGGGCCGGAGGAGATCGGGGTTTCGTCTCCGGAGGTCTCCTCGTCGGCGCCCGCTCTCGCCCGGCGCTACTTTCGCGGGTATTTGATCTTGAGGCTGCCCATGCCGACCTTGCCGGTGACGCGCAGCACCGGCGCGTCCGGATGGCCCGGGTCGGTGGCCTTGTTGCTGATCGTGCCCATGCTCGTCGTCAGCGAGTCGACCCACACGGTCCACCCGCGCGGCACGATCACCACGATGTTGCCCATCCCGCAGGTCGCCTCCAGCAGCACCTCACGGTGCGAGCACACGGCCTCGGTGAAGTCGATTTTCACGCTGCCCGAGGTGCAACTCGCCACGATGCGCGCGGGCACCACCCAGTAGTCCTTCTGCTGCACCTGCCCGTGCTTCGTCCGCAGCTCCAGCACCCCGCCCCCGCCGCCCGGGGCGACGAGCGCCCCCTTGCCCTGTGGCAGGTCGGCGGTGAGGGCCCTCAGGTCGTCGTACGTCCTGGCGACCTGCGTCCGCTCGATCCGCTCCTCCAGCTCCTCCAGGGTGATCCGCCCCTCTCCGGCGGCCACGCGCAACTGCTCGATAACCACGTCCCGGTCGGCGTGCGACGCGCGAAGCTGACCGTCAGGGTGCGTCATAAGATCATGTTAGTCGGCCGAATGCGGAGTTACGATCCCTGACTCATACGCGTACACGACGACCTGAGCTCGATCTCTGAGGCTCAGCTTGGCCAGTATCCGGCCCAGGTGCGTCTTGACCGTCGCCTCCGCCAGCTCCAGCCGACCGGCGATCTCCGTGTTCGACAACCCCCTCGCCACCAGCACCAGCACCTCCCGCTCCCGCGCGGTCAACCCGGTCAGCACGGCGGGCTCGGCCGCCCCCGCGGAGGGAAGATGCACCGCGAAACGCTCCAGCAACCGCCGCGTCGTGCTCGGCGCCACCACCGCGTCGCCGCTGTGCACCGACTGGATCGCGCTCACCAGATCGGCCGGAGGCACATCCTTCAGCAGGAACCCCGACGCACCCGCCTTCAACGCCGCGAACGCGTACTCGTCCAGATCGAACGTGGTCAGGATCAGCACCCGAGGCCCACCGGCCACCGAACGGATCAGCCGCGTCGCCTCCACCCCGTCCATGACCGGCATCCGCACGTCCATCAGCACCACGTCGACGGCGACCGTCCGCACCGCCTCCACCGCCGCCGCCCCGTTGCCCGCCTCCGCGACGACCTCGATCCCGGGATGGGCGCTGAGAACCATCCGGAAACCGGTGCGCAGCAACTCCTGATCGTCGACCAGCATCACCCGGATCACCTGGTCATCCGCTACCCGCTCCGTCAAGCCGCCCGCCCCGTCCCGGCGTCGCCGATCGGCAACCGCGCCACCACCTGGAACCCGCCGCCCGGAACGGGCCGTGCCTCCACGCTCCCGCCGAACAGCGCCACCCGCTCCCGCATGCCGACCAGGCCGTGCCCGCCCTCGCGCTCCGGAGTCGCGGCACCGCGACCGTCGTCGGTCACCCGCAAGAGCAACTCCCGCACGCCGTACTCCATCTCGACCGTGGCCCTGCTGTCCGGGCCGCCATGCTTGAGGGTGTTGGTGAGGGCCTCCTGCACGATCCGATAGACCGTCAGCTGCTCCCCCTCGGGAAGCTCCCGGGAAACACCGGACACCCGCAGCTCCACCGGCAACCCCGACTCCCGCACCTGCGCCACCAGACCGTCCAGCTGCGACAGGCTCGGCTGCGGAGCGTACTCCTCCTGGACGCCGTCGGCCCGCAACACGCCCACCATCCGCCGCATCTCCGCCAGCGCCCTGCGGCCCGTGGCCGAGACCGCCTGCATCGCCCTGCGCGCCTGCTCGGGATCGCTGTCGATCGCGTACCCCGCCCCGTCGGCCTGAACGATGATCACACTCACGTTGTGCGCGACCACGTCGTGCAGCTCACGGGCGATCCGGGCCCGCTCCGCCGCGGCCGCCAGCCTGGCCTGCTGGTCGCGCTCCCGCTCGGCCCGCTCGGCCCGCTCCTCCAGCCCCTCCAGGTAACGGCGGCGGGTGTTCGCGTAGATCCCCGCCGTCCAGATCGCGATCGCGAACGCCGAGGCCGTGGCGAAGGCGCGCAGGTCAAGCCCCTGGGGCACCCGACCGAACACCAGGAACAACCCCAGCTCCACCACCAGCCCCGCCCCGACCGCCCAGCGCAGCGGGCGTCGTGACGCCACGCCGTACATGGCGACCAGCACCGAGACGTTGAAGAACAGGGTCGGCACCCCGGCGAGCCACTGGACGAAAGAGGTCAGCGAGATGACCGCGAAGACCACGACGGGACGCTCGCGCAGCCAGAACAGCGGTACGAACAGCAGCAGCGACAGCCCCGCGAACCCCCATACCCCGAGTTTCGCCGCCCCCCAGGCCACCAGGTCGACCACCCCGACGGTCCAGACGTTGAGCAGAGAGACCAGCAGGAACGGAGTCAGCCACAGGGCGTCCGTGATCCTGGGATGGCGCCCGCTCCAGGCGCGTAGTCTGCCGAACACATCACCACGATACGGATGCGCAGATCAGCGACCTTCCCCCTCAAGGTGGAACCCGGTGTACGACTCAGGTCGCACACCGGCCGGACATTCGGTACGGCTTACACAGCCTTTACGGTCTCTGGGGCACCATTGTTTTCGGGAGCGCCCTCTGGGGTGAGTAAAGGGAGATAGTTTGTGGTGATCAATCACAACGACGCCGGGTCGCGCGGCCACGGGAACGGGCCGCGCGACCTGACGTTTTCCCGCACCGCTTCCCCGTAACGCGCCGGATGGCCCGCGATGCCGGACGACCGCCGCCACGGCGGATAGCCGCTGCCCCGCCCACCCGGATGTTCCGGTGATCTCGCTCGATCACCAGAGTCGATCCGCGGAGGTTCTCCCGTTCGGCGGCGGACATCGCGCCATCCCGGACGAGACCGGACCCTGCGCGGGCGACTCGCCGGAGCCGGCCCGCGCGGCGCGGCCAGGCGAATCCGCGTCACCGCTCTCGGCCGCGTCACCCGACGCGGCGGCGCGGTCCTCCGCGAGGACGGACTCGCGCATCAGCTGAATCGCCCTGCGTATGACCGCGGATCTCGACGCGAAGCGTTTTTCGCTCCGGCGATATTCTATGAAGAACGAATCCTGGACCGATATTGTTACGCTGGTGTCTATCGACTTTATTTCGACTGGGCGACTCTGAATTGTTTTGTGGGGTCGACGGGATTCGAACCCGCTCTGTACGACACCTAAAATCGTTGCCTCTACCGTTGGGCTACGACCCCTATTCTTTCCTGCGAAACTCTCTGTTTGTGAATGGCAATTAGGGCAGAGGAATCGCAGGTTTTCTTTTCTGTTGTCCAGCCAGTCGCCATTGATGTGGTCAACGTGCAGTGTCAATGGCTGGCCTTGCCAGGCGCCCTCGATCCTACATCCCGCGCAGCGATACGGCATCCCGATCTCGATCAAGATGCGTCTGAGCTGCCCGGGGTTCGGACGCGGGCTGCCCTCCGGTCGTACGGCGAGAACCTGTTCCGGACGACTGCGTCGCGGTGAGGGCTTCCCTCTGTTGGGGGAGGTCCTGCGAAAGTGCGACGTGTCGATTCCGAAGCGCTTCAGCTGGCGGCTGATATGGGCGTGGTTGCCGCCCGCGATGGTGATGACGAGGCGGCGTAGGACGTCGGCGATGCTGCGGGAGTTGGCCGCGGCCTCCGCGAGCATTTCGGGGGTGTATTTGTATTTGGTGGGCACGCCCCAAGTCTAGGTAATGGGACTGACAATTCCTGGGGCATGCGCACGTCGTATTAAATGGCGAGAAACGGGTTTTAGTCGAGGCCGAGTTCGCGGCGGAGGCGGGCCACGTGGCCGGTCGCCTTCACGTTGTAGAGAGCCTTCTCGATCTTGCCGTCGGCGTCGATGACGAAGGTGGAGCGGATGACCCCGACGGTCGTCTTGCCGTACATCGTCTTCTCCCCGTACGCGTCGTAGGCCTTGTGGACCTCAAGGGAGGGGTCGGACAGGAGCGGGAAGGTCAGGGCGTCGTGCTCGACGAACTTGGCGAGCTTGGCCGGGCTGTCCTTCGAGACGCCGAGCACGGCGAATCCGGCCGAGGTCAGCGAGGCGAGGCTGTCGCGGAAGTCGCAGG
The DNA here is from genome assembly GCF_042428775.1 of Streptosporangium vulgare. Taxonomy (NCBI): domain Bacteria; kingdom Bacillati; phylum Actinomycetota; class Actinomycetes; order Streptosporangiales; family Streptosporangiaceae; genus Streptosporangium; species Streptosporangium vulgare. The sequence continues at coordinate 562,506 of NZ_JBHMBS010000003.1, forward strand.
CCTGCTTGGTGCAGCCCGGGGTCATCGCGGCGGGGTAGAAGTAGAGGATGACGCGCTTGCCGCGGTGTGCCTCCAGCGACACGGTCGTGCCGTCGGCGGCGGGAAGCGTGAAGTCCGGGGCGGCGTCGCCCGGCTCGAGTTTCATGGTGTTCCTCCGAGGAATGGTTCCCCGGTCAACTTACCGGCCTGTCCGAAGTGTCGTGGGCGGGTAGGACCTGACAGACTGATCAATGTCAAGAAGTAGGGAGGGAGAGCCATGGCGGACACCGATCCCGCGGAGTTGGAGCGGCAGATCGAGCGCACGCGCGCGGAGTTGGCCCAGACGGTGGACGCCATCGCGGACCGGGTGAGCCCCAAGCGGGTCGCGGCACGTGGTGTGGCGAAGGTCAGGGCGAACGCGGAGCATCTCGTCGCCCAGGTCGGTGACATGGTGGGCGGGGTGGCCGGGCCGAAGCCGGTCAAGCTCGCAGGCGAGCCCGAGGAACTGTGGGCGGACGACCGGCCGGACCTGGCGCCGATCCTGATCGGGGTGGGCACGGTGCTGGCGCTCGGCGCGATGGTCGTGTTGTGGCGGCGCCGTCGTCGCTGACCGGGGGTTTCGAACGTCGCCGATGACCGGTCGGCGGCCCCGAATTGAGTAGGGGTTTACTCATGTGACCTTTTTCCTGCGCGCGGAACATCGCAGTAGGTGAAAGGGAGGGGTAAATCCATGAAAAACATCATTCGCGCCGCGATCGCGGTGGTGGCGACCACCGGTCTCATGCTGACGGTGGCTCCGGCCGCCTTCGCCGCGACGTCAGCGTCCGTGTCTTCGGCGTCTTCGGCGTCTTCGGCGTCCTCGGCGGCGCGCGACTTCGACGACAGCTTCGAGCAGGAGTCCAGGAACGGCCTGGCCACGCTGGAGGCCGAGTACTCCGTCGAGGGCGACGACGAGGAGGACAACACGTTCAGGCTGCGGGGTGAGCTGTACGACGGTGACGGGCGCACCCTCCGCCAGGGCGGTCGTTGCGCCTACGTCGAGGTCCAGATCATCTCGTCCGGCGACGAGGACTGGGACGTCGCCAAGCGCGACAGGCTGTGCAGCTACGACGACACCAAGCGCTTCCGCGTCACCGCGCACGACGTCAGCGAGGTGCGGGTCAAGACCTGCCAGGTCAAGTACCGGAGCTCGTCGACCTACAAGTGCAGCAGGTGGGAAGAGCTCGACCTGGGCTTCTGAGATACCTCGGAGGTCCGGTCCCCCCGGGCGCGGGAGCACCGCGGGCCGTCGTCCCGGAGGGGGAGAGGCTGAGATGTGGCAGGAACGGGCACTCGCCGGGGTAGCGGCGGGTGCCCGTTTCGCGTGCGCGGACCCGCTCCCGCGTCCCGGGCGGTGCCGGGGTCGAGAAGGGGCGCCGCCCTGCCGGAGTTTCCGCCGTCCCCGGTGACGGAGCCTGGGTTCCACCGCTCCCGGTCATGGATCCGCCGGAGGGGAAAGGGCCGCCAGGGGTCCGCCGGAGGGGAAAGGGCCACTGCGGGTCCGCCGGAAGGAGCGGAGAGGGCAGAGGGGAGAAGGGACAGAGGGAGGGGAGAAGGGGCAGGGGGAGCAGGCGTTCAGGCTCTCGTGCGACACCCTCTTCGCGGCAGAGGGAAGAGGGGTCAGAGGAAGGTGCGGCCCTCGCCGCGGTAGGTGGGGACCTCGTCCACGACCTCGTCCCCGTCGATCAGGTGCAGGCTCGCGAAGCGCTCGCAGAGCTCGCCCGCCTTGGCGTGCCGGAACCAAACCCGGTCACCGGCGCGCAGGTCCTCGGCGGCCTGCCCGATGAGGGGGGTCTGCACCTCTCCGGCTCCCTCGTCGGCGTCGTAGCGCAGCCCGCACGGCAGGTAGGGCTGGGGCAGGCGGTTCTCACCGGGGGCGCCGGAGGCGGGGTAGCCGCCGCCGAGGACGGTGACGACGCCGGGGGCGGGGCGGCGTACGACGGGCAGGGCGAACAGGGCGGCGGGCCGGCCGGTGAATCCCCGGTAGAAGTCGAACAGGCGGGGGTGGAAGAAGCCGGACCCGGCGGCGATCTCGGTGACGGCCCTCTCCCTGGTGGTCTTCTCGATGCTGCCGGTGCCGCCTCCGTTGACGAACTCCAGGTCGGTGATCTGGCGGACGGCCTGGACGATCCGGCCCCTGCGCGTGATCAGCTCGCGCCGGGAGCGGGCCTGCATCAGGCGGACGGCCCGCATGAGGGCGGGGTTGCCCGGGGCGTCGTCGCCGACCCCGGCGATCTGCGCCTCGTACGCCATCAGGCCCACGAGCCGGAATCCGGGCCGTTTCGCGATCTCGGTGGCCAGGTCGGCGGCCTGGTCGACCTCGCGGACGGGGGAGCGGCGGACCCCCGCCCTGAACCGGCCGCCGAAGGCGAGGTAGCCCGCGTCGACGTCCAGGCAGAGCCGGATCTCGTGGCGGTCGCGGACTCCGGAGACGGCGGACTCGATGAGGTCCAGGTGCTCGCTGTGGTCCACCATGATCGTGATCTCCCGTGCCGCGACCGGTCCCGCGGCCAGCTCGGCGAGCGCGGCGCGGTCGACGGTGGGGTACGCGACCAGCACGTCCCGCATCCCGGTGGAGACGAGCCAGAGGGCCTCGGGGAGGGTGAAGGCCATGATCCCGGTGAAGCCGTCCATGGCGAGGATGCGTTCGAGCACGGCGCGGGACCTGACGGACTTGCTGGCGACCCTGATCGGCTTTCCCCCGGCCCGGCGGGCCATCGCCTCGGCGTTGGCGTGCAGGGCGGGCAGGTCGAGGACGGCGAAGGGGGGATCCAGGTGCGCTGTGGCCCGGTCGTAGCGCTGGCGGTCGTCCATGTCCGCAGGATAACCCGGCTCCAGCGAATATGAGCAAGATTCATGTTGTCGGACGGGTGGTCAATGCTCCCGCCAGGAGGGGTCCAAGATCGTGTAAGTGGGTGGTTGATCCCCGCCCCGGTCCTGCCCGAACGCGTACACATGACCGAATGACGACTACTCTCCAGGACATCCTGGCGGGCTCGGGAGGCACCGGCGGCGCGGGGACCACCGCCGGAGGCTCGGGAGGCAAGGCGGCGGCCGAGCAGTTCCAGGACGTCCGGCGCAGGTCGGTACGGTTGCTGCGGCCGGGCAGGACCCCCGCCGGCGTCCCCGCGGCCCTGGCGGTGTCCGCCGTGCTGGTGGTCTCGGCCTCGGTGACGGTGGGCCTGCTCATGGAGTCGCCGGTCGCGCGGATGCCCTACCGGCGGCTCGTCAACGGCGTCGGCGCGTGGAACTGGTCGGATCCGGCCACGTTCGCCGCGTCGACGCTCGCCATGGCGGCGGGCCTGGTGATGCTCGCGCTCGCCGCGCTGCCGGGACGGACCCGGCTGGTGCCGCTGGAGTCGGGAGACCCGCACATGGTGATCGGCATCACCAGGTCCGGGCTTCGCCGCACGCTGCGGGAGGCCGCCGAGGCGGTGGACGAGGTGAACGGGGCCCGGGTCCGGCTCACGTCGCGGATCGTCGAGGTCACCGTGTTCACCGACGCCGAGCGGACCGGGCCCGTGCTGCGCCGGGTGGGCGCCGCGGTGGGCGACCGCCTGTCCGGGCTGGGCGCGATGTGCGCGGGTGACGTCGTCGTGCGGCTGCGCAGGAAGAAGGCGTGATGAGGCCCTACCTGGGCAACCGGATCGGCCTGGCCGTCACCGGGACGGTGCTGGCGTGCGCGGGGCTCTACGCCTTCCTGCGAGGACGCGGTGACCTCCCCGGCCAGTCGCCCGGAGCCAGGCTCGTGCGCAAGGGGTTCCCCGGGTGGCTGGCCGCGCATCCGTGGCTGGGCTGGCTGGTCGCGCTGCTGCTGGTGGCGCTGGCCCTCCTGGCGGTGCGGTGGCTGCTACACGCCCTGGGATGGGGGCGGTGGGGCAGGCGGACCGGGACGGGGACCGCCATGCTCGGGGTTGCTCTTAAAGAAGTCGAAGGGCTCACCCGTGTCCGCGTCAGGTACATACGGCACGAGCGGTTGCGCATCGGGGTGGCCTGCGCGCCCGCGGCCGACGTCGGGAAGCTCGTGGCCAGGCTGAACAGGGACGCGGTGGGGAAGGTCCGACGGGCGCTCGGGGAGGTAGAACTCGGCGTGGTGGTTCGCCTGCACGTCCGCCGCCGCTGACCTGCCGAACACCGGCTGGTCACCCGTCCCCCCGAACACCGGCCGCTCACCCGTCCCTCCGTACGCGGGCCCCTCGCCTGTCGCGCCGTACGCGGACCGCTCGGCCGCTCCTCCGTGCGCGGGCCGCTCTCCGGTGACGCCGCGCGCCGGACGTTCGCCTGTCGCGCCGTACACAGGCCGCTCCGCCGTGTCCCCGTACGCGGCGTCTCCGTACCCGGTGCTTCCGTACGCGGTACCCCGGTGTCCCTGCCCGTCGTAGGACCCGTACCCCGTCTCCCCGACGGGGCTCGCGTACACCGGACGCTCGGTCGTCGTGTCGTGGGACGGGTCCTCGTCGCCGGGTCCCTCGTACGGCGGATCCTCGTCCGGTTCCCCGGCCGCCGGCTCGGGGGCGTTCTCCTCGCGCCTCACCCCGAAGGCCAGTCCGGCGGCGAGGCAGACCAGCGGGAGGGCGGGGATGACGTAGCGGTGGTCGAAGGCCGCGATGAAGGGCGGCAGGATCAGCAGCATCGTCCCCGCAGCCCAGGGCAGCAGCACCGCGCCGCCGAGCCGCCGCAGTCGCATCAGCACGCCGACCAGGCCGACCAGCAGGATCACCGCGAGGTACGGGCCCCGCACGAAGCCGTACTCCTGGTAGCCGCGCAGCCAGCCCGCGTACGGCTCGGCGATCACCGGCGCCCCCGACGAGCCCTGGTAGGCCACGGTCAGCTGCTCGGCGGTCTTGCCCTGCGAGGCTGCCCCCGGGGAGAAGGGGCGCACGGTGTCGGGGAAGACGTAGGTGCTCTGCGGCCCGGGGGCCGGGTAGACGCGCCGCGTCCAGTCGAAGATGTGGGCCGCGTCGTCCAGGCCCGCCCGCAGGAAGTCGAACGGCTGGGCCATGATGGCCTGGGTGGCGAAGGCGCCCGCGAGCGCGTCGCGCTCCGCCCAGCTGCCCTTGACCTTGTTCAGCGGCGAGTCGCCGTCCCAGATGTAGGTCGGCGGCGCCGCGCGCTGTCCGAGCGGTTCGACGGGGCACAGGGCCGCCTCGGGACCGGCCGGGTGGATCCTGTCGCAGTCGGCGAAGGTCATCGTCCGCGCCCAGAGGAAGGCGTTCCCCCTGGTCAGTCCGAAGCTGCCGTGCTCGGCCCGAAACCAGGCCGCGTACGAGCCCAGGCCGATCGCGGCGGCCAGCGTCGCGGCGACGACCGCCCGCCACCCGGCCCGGCGGATCAGCATGGAGACCAGCGCCACGGCGATCAGCGGCAGCCCGATCGTGCGGGTGACGGTCGCCGCGGCCAGCAGCGCTCCGGCCAGCGCCGCGACCCACACCGCGGGGCGGCGCCGCCACAGCAGCAGCGTGACCGCCAGCACCGCCAGGAACTGGAAGAGCAGGTCCGCCATGACGAGGTGTTCGAGCTGGAGCTGGTAGGCGTCCAGCAGCACCGGCAGCGTGGCGAGCGTCGCGCCCCACCCGGGCAGCCCGCCCAGCCTGCGCAGCAGCAGGTAGACGCAGACGGCCACGGCCAGCCCGAGCAGGTGCTGCACCGCGACCACCGCGGGGACGCTGGACAGCGGCTTGAGGATCCACAGGAACAGCGCGTAGCCCGCCGGGCGGGACTCCAGGGGGCGGGGGTCGAGCCCGGCGTTCAGGTAGACGAAGGAGTCGGCCCAGAACCACAGGGCGGGCCGGTAGCCGAGCATGGCGAGGACCCGCAGGCCGCCGCCCGCCAGCAGGGCGGTGACGAAGAGCCAGTGCGACCCGAGGAAGCGGAGCGCCCGCAGGGGGCGGGAGGGTTTCGCGGGGCGCTGGGAGCGACGGGAACGGCTTGCCGGGTGCGTTCCCGTTACCACCGCGACCTCCCGAGTCCCGCGCACATGGCCACCCAGCATAGGCGTGGGATCAGAGGGTCTTGCATGTGATGCGAAATTTGTTGGTGATCGAGTTGTATGTTCCCAGGGATCCGCGACCCTCCTCCCGCGCGCTCCCACGCGCCGACCGGGAACCCGGGCCCGCTCAGCACTCGATGACGTTGACCGCGAGCCCTCCCCGGCTGGTCTCCTTGTACTTGTCGAGCATGTCGCGGCCGGTGTCGCGCATCGTCTTGATGGCCTTGTCCAGCGAGACGAAGTGGCGGCCGTCGCCGCGCATCGCGATCCTGGCGGCGGCGATGGCCTTGATCGAGGCGACCGCGTTGCGCTCGATGCACGGGATCTGCACCAGGCCGCCGATCGGGTCGCAGGTCAGCCCCAGGTTGTGCTCGATGCCGATCTCGGCGGCGTTCTCGACCTGCTCGGGGGTCCCGCCCATCACCTCGGTGAGCCCGGCGGCGGCCATCGAGCAGGCCGAGCCGACCTCGCCCTGGCAGCCGACCTCGGCGCCGGAGATGGAGGCGTTCTCCTTGAAGAGCACGCCGATCGCCCCCGCGGTCAGCAGGAAGCGGATCACGCCCTCGTCGTCGGGGTCCTTCGTGAAGCGGTCGTAGTAGGTGAGCACGGCCGGGATGATGCCCGCGGCGCCGTTGGTGGGCGCGGTGACGATGCGGCCTCCGGCGGCGTTCTCCTCGTTGACCGCGAGGGCGAACAGCGAGACCCAGTCCATCGTCTGCAGCGAGTCCTTCTCCGCCGGCTCGCTCCGCAGCTGCCGGTGGAGCTGGTGGGCGCGGCGGCGGACCTTCAGGCCGCCGGGCAGCACGCCCTCCTTGCCGATGCCGCGTTGCACGCACTCGCTCATGACCCGCCACAGGACGAGCAACTGGTCGCGGATCTCGGCCTCGGTGCGGCCGAACGCCCGCTCGTTCTCCAGCATCAGCCCGGAGATCGACAGCCCGGTCTCCGCGCACTGGGCGAGCAGCTCGGCGGCCGTGGTGAAGGGGTACGGCAGGACGGTGTCGTCGGGTTTGATCCGGTCGGCGCCGGTGGCGTTCTCGTCGACGACGAAGCCGCCGCCCACCGAGTAGTAGACCTTCTCGCGGATCGTCTCGCCGGACTCGGACAGCGCGGTGAAGCGCATGCCGTTGGGGTGGCCGGGGAGCGAGACCTTGCGCTCGAAGACGAGGTCCTCGCCGATGACGAAGGGGATCTCGCGGGAGCCGTACAGGGAGAGGGTGCCGGACTCGCGCATGGCGGCGAGCCGCTCGTCGACCGTGTCGACGTCGACCAGCTCGGGCTTCTCACCCGACAGGCCGAGCAGCACGGCCTTGTCACTGCCGTGGCCCTTGCCGGTCAGGCCCAGCGAGCCGTACAAGATGGCGCTCACCCGGGCGGTCTTCTCCAGGAGCCCGTCCTGGTGGAGGCCGCGGGCGAACTTGTGGGCGGCGGCCATCGGGCCGCCGGTGTGCGAGCTGGACGGGCCGATTCCGATCTTGAAGAGATCGAAGACACTGATCGTCATCTGAATCCTTCCAGCGTGGACGGCCACGCGCGTCCTCCGGACGCGCGTGGCCGTGACGCGAGGGGGGAGAGGCTTAGGACTCACCCGAGGTGAGCGCGGCGTACTCCTCCGGCGACAGCAGGTCGTCGGCGGAGCCCTCAAGACGTACGCGGAACAGCCAACCGTCGCCGTAGGAGTCGCTGTTGACCAGCGAGGGGTCGTCCACGACGGCCTGGTTGACCTCGACGATCTCGCCGGAGACCGGCGCGAAGATGTCGCTCACCGACTTGGTCGACTCGACCTCGCCGACCGCGTCACCGGAGGCGACGGTCGAGCCGACCTCGGGCACCTGCACGTAGACCACGTCGCCCAGCGCCTCGGCCGCGTAGGCGGTGATGCCGACGGTGAGGGTGAGGCCGTCATCGATGCCGGAGATCCACTCGTGTTCCTTGGTGTAGTGCAGGTCCTCGGGAATGCTGCTCATTTTTTCCTCCTGTAGAAAGGCAGTGCGACCACCTCGACCGGCTCGTGGCTGCCCCTGATGTCCACGGCCAGTCCTGACGACAGGCCGTTGTCCACGTAGGCCATCGCGATGGGCCTGCCCAGTGTCTGGGAGGGGGCCCCGCTGGTGACCTCGCCGACGACCGTGCCGTCACCGGCGACCACCACCGGATACCCGTGCCGGGGCACCCTGCGGCCGGTCGCGATCAGACCGACCAGGCGGCGCGACGGCGGGACGTCCTTGCGTGATTCGAGGGCGGCCCGGCCGACGAAGTCGCCCGGCTTGTCAAACCTCACCACACGGCCCAGCCCGGCGTCGAACGGGGTGAGCCCGGCCGACAGCTCGTTGCCGTACAGCGGCATCCCGGCCTCCAGCCGGAGGGTGTCGCGCGCGGACAGGCCCGCGGGGATCAGGCCGTGCGGCGCGCCCGCCTCGGTGAGGGCGGCCCAGACCGGCTCCGCGTCCTCGGCGGAGACGAACAGCTCGAAGCCGTCCTCGCCGGTGTAGCCCGTACGGGCGATGAGAGCCTCGCGGCCCGCGACGACGGCGGGCAGGCCGGCGTAGTACCTGAGCCCGTCGAGGTCGGCGTCGGTGAGCGCGCCCAGGATCTCCGCGGAGCGCGGGCCCTGGATCGCGACCAGCGCGTACTGCTCGGAGCGGTCGTCCACCACGGCGTCGAAGCCCTTGGCGCGGCCGGTGAGCTCGGCGGCCACCCGCGGGTAGTTGGAGGCGTTGGCGACGACCATGAACTCGGCGGGGGCGAGCCGGTAGACGATGAGGTCGTCCAGCACGCCGCCCTCGGCGTCGACGATCATCGTGTAGCGGGCGCGGCCGGGCTCCAGCGCGGAGAGGTGGCCGACCAGGGCGTGGTCGAGGGCCTCGGCGGCCTGCGGCCCGGTCACGAAGATCTCGCCCATGTGGGAGAGGTCGAACAGGCCGGCCGCCTGGCGGACCGCGTTGTGCTCGGCCGACTCGCTGCCGTAGCGGAGCGGCATCAGCCAGCCCGCGAAGTCGGTCAGCGTCGCGCCGAGGGACTCGTGCACGCCGCGCAGCGGCGTAGGTCGGGACATGTGCGCACCTCAGACAAGGGACAGATGAGAGCATCCTCCCCCTCTGTCGTGGGTGCCTGAGAGTTTCATCCGGGTTTTACCGGATTTTCACCTTCGGCGAGGTCGTGGGACCTGCTTTCCAGAGGGCACCTACCCGCACGGTCCTTTGCCTTGAGAGGTTCGCGGGGAGGGCTTGCTCCTTCAGGGGTCCTGGCCTGGGTGTCAGGACGCTCTCCCGCACGGGATTCATCGGTGTCAGCGGCCAGCCTAACCGCCCGCACCGGCCGAGCGAAATCCCCTGTTCTCATCGGCGATGCCGTCCCCCGCCTGCGCGTCCTCGGTTCGTACAGCCTTCTCGGTCCGTACGGTGTCCCCGGTTCACCCGGCGTCCTCGGCCCGTACGGACTCCTCGGCCCATCCGGGGTCATCGATCCCCGCGGTGTCCACGGCCGCGCCGCCCGAGGCCGTCGCGGCCAGACGCTCCTCGGCGCCGTCGACGATCTGCAGGTCGGCCCTGGTGTGCGCGATGGCCGCGTCGACGAGCAGGGACACCAGGGGGTCGTCCTGCTCGCGGCGCAGCCGCGTCAGCGCGGCCAGGTCCGACAGGTAGGCCTGGCGCTGCGCGGACACGAACGCGCCGAGGGCGTCGGTGCCCAGCCGGGTGGCCGCGAGCAGCTTGAGGAACAACTCGTCCCGGAACCCCGACGAGCGGACCCACGGGGCGGCCGCCCACTCCCGGAGCTCGGCGGCGCCCGTCTCGGTCAGCCGGTAGAGCGTCTTGTCCGGGCGGTCGTTCTGGGTGACGTGGCTGCGGGTGACGTGACCGTCCCTGACCAGCCGGTCCAGGATCTGGTACAGGTGCCCGATGTTGAGGCCGCCCCACTGGGGACCGACCGTCGATTCGAAACGCGCCTTGAGTTCGTAGCCGTGGCTGGGGCCGTCGGCCAGCAGGGTGAGCACGGCATGGCTGAGTGGCATGATTCCTACATTGTCACAAGATAGGTGCTTCCCGAATCTTCATACATTGTGACAATGTATCTGCCATGAGCGTAGAAGTCAGCGTGCGGGGCGTCAGCCGCGTCCACGGCCCCACACGGGCACTCGACGAGGTCGACCTGGACATCAAGGCCGGTCAGGCGGTCGCGTTCATGGGGCCCTCGGGGGCGGGAAAGTCCACGCTGCTCCATCTCGTCGGCGTGATGGATCTCCCCGACCAGGGTGAGATCCACGTCGGCGGGAGGCGCGTCGACGATCTCGGCCGCCGGGGGCTGGACCGGCACCGGCGCGCGGTGGGCTTCGTCTTCCAGCGCTTCCATCTGCTCCCGGCGCTGAGCCTGCTGGACAACGTGCTCGTCCCGGTGCTTCCGCGCCGGGTGGCCTTCGACCGCCGAGCCCGCGCCAGGGAACTGCTCGCCGCGGTCGGGCTGGCCGGCCGGGAGCGGGCGCTGCCCGGCGAGCTCTCCGGCGGGCAGTTGCAGCGGGTGGCGATCGCCCGCGCGCTGATCGCCCACCCGCCCCTGCTCCTCGCGGACGAGCCGACCGGCAACCTCGACAGCGTCACCGGCCAGGAGATCGTCGATCTGCTGCTGTCGGTCCGGGAGGAGTACGGCATGACCATGCTGGTCGCCACGCACAATCCCGAGGTGGCGGCGGCCTGCGACCGGGTGGTGCGGATGCGGGACGGCAGGATCGTCGGCGACGACCGGGTGACGCCCGCCGAGGGCGTGCTCGACCGGATCGGGCGCCTTGGATGATCCGCCTCGTGCTGTCCCAGCTGCGGCACCGAATCGGCCGTGCGCTGGTGCTGCTGCTCGGCATCGTGATCGCGGCGACGGGCTTCACCGTGCTGACCGGCACCGCGGAGACCCAGCGACTGGAGATCGTCGGCACGGTCAGGGAGAACTTCCGCGCGCAGTACGACATCCTGGTCCGTCCGAAGAACTCGGCCACCGCCGTCGAGCGGTCGCGGGGGCTGGTCCGCGCCAACTACCTGTCGGGCATCTTCGGCGGCATCACCTTCGACCAGTACGAACGGATCGAGCGGATCAACGGCGTCGAGGTCGCCGCCCCGATCGGCATGATCGGCTACGTGGTGCAACCGGTGAGCGTCAGGATCGACGTGACGGGCCTGCTGCACGAGGGCGACCGCACGATGCTGCGCGTGGAGCGCACTCGCGTCACCGACCGCGGCCTCACCCGCATCCCGTTCCTGCAACCCCGGTACGAGTACGTCACCCGCCGCCCCGTCAAGGTCGACTTCGCTGGGATCAAGCTCGGGGGCGAGTTCGTCGAAGGGGCCGAGGAGGAGCTCCCCGGCGGCCGGCGGGTCCGGCTGGCGACCTCGCTCGGCTGGACGCAGGACCCGGCGGAGACCAGCCCCTTCCCCTCCGAGCGGACGCTGCCCGACCGCGGCTACTGGTCCACCCGGACCGCGCAGGGGGCGAATGACGAATACCTCTGGGGGGATCTGAAGCCCGGTCAGGCGGGCGTGCCGATCTACCAGGAGTTCCCGTTCCTGCTCGCCGCCGTCGACCCGGAGGCCGAAGGGCGGCTGGCCGGCTTGGAAGGAGCGCTGGTCGAGGGACACTACCTGCGGGCGGAGACGGTCAAGGACGACCCCAACGAGATCCCGTTGATCGCGGCGTCCACCCCCTACGAGGATCAGCGGGACGAGATCGTGATCCGGCGACTGCCCGCCGAGGCGGCCGAGAAGGTCGTCCGGGGCGTGCCGGCCGAGCGGCTCCTGCCCTATCTCGCCGCGCACCGGGGCGAGGAGGTCAGGCGGCTCGCCGTCGACGCCGGGCAGGCCTACGAGACGATGCTCGACCGCTGGTCGGACCTGTCGGACGGGCACTACGTGCCGTTGACGAGGTACTGGGCGTCCGGGCCCGTCGAGTACCGGCGGCGAGGGGAGCGCGGGCTCGACGCGCTCCCCGTGCGCAACGGGTCCGGCGTCTGGAAGGACCCGTGGTTCTCGGGGGTGACGAGCGTGACAGAGGACTTCGCGGGCGCGACGGTCGGGGCGTCCGACACCCAGTTCCGCAGGCTGGAGCGCAGGGCGATCTCCAGGCGCCACACCGGTGACCTCAAGACCCGGGTCGTCGGCAGGTTCGACCCGGCGAGGCTGCCCGGCCTCGGTGAGCTGACCCGGCTCCCGATGGAGACCTACAACCCGCCGGTCGCCCGGCCCGGTGACGGCCGGACCGCGGCGCTCCTCGGCGGCCGGTCCCTGCTGCCCAACGACAACGTCGCCGGATATCTCCAGACACCGCCCCTGCTGCTCACCAGCCTGCCCTGGCTCAAAAAGATCGCGGACAGGACCGACGGGCAGCCCACGGCGCCGGCGCCGCTGAGCGTCGTCCGGGTGCGGGTCGCCGGCGTCACCGGGCCCGACCCGGTCAGCCGGGAGCGGATCAGCCAGGTGGCCAGGGACATCGTGGCGGTCACCGGCCTGGAGGTGGACATCACGGTCGGCTCGTCACCGTCGCCGGTGACGGTGGGCCTGCCCGCAGGAGCCTACGGGCGCCCCGCGCTGACCATCGAGGAGGACTGGGTGAACAAGAACGTCGCCTACCGGATCCTCAACGCCGTCGACCGCAAGTCACTCGTGCTGTTCGTTCTGGTCCTGGCCGTCTGCGGGCTGTTCGTGGTCAACGGCGCGGCGGCGGCCGTACGGGCCAGGAGAGTCGAACTCGGCGTGCTGGCCTGCCTGGGCTGGTCACGGCCGAGGTTGTTCGGGACCGTGCTCTGCGAGGTGGGTGCCATCGGCCTGCTCGCGGGTCTCCTGTCGGTCGCGCTCTCCTGGCCGGTCGCCTCCTGGTCGGGGGCGCCGCCGCCGGGCCAGCGGGTGTGGCTGGCGGTCCCGGCGGCGGTGACGCTGGCGCTGCTGGCGGGCCTGCTCCCGGCCTGGCGGGCTTCGCGGGTGCCGCCCGCCGAGGCGGTACGGCCCGTCGTGCGACTGCCGCGCAGGGCCCGTTCACCGCGCGGGGTGGCCGGACTCGCGGTGAGCGGGCTCACCCGGTCTCCGGGCCGGACCCTGCTGGGCGCGACGACGGTCGCGGTCGCGGTCTTCGGGCTGACGGTGCTGCTCGGCGTCACCTACGGCTTCCGTGGCAGGGTCGTGGGCTCGCTGCTCGGTGACGCCATCGTGGTCCAGGCCCGCCCGGCCGACTACGCCGCCATCGCGGTGATGTTCGCCCTGGCCGCGCTGGCCGTGGCCGACGTGCTCTACCTGGGGGCGCGAGAGCGCGACACCGAGCTGGCCGCGCTGCGGGCCTCGGGCTGGTCGGGGGGCTCGCTCGCCTGGCTGATCGTCCTGGAGGGGATCGGTATCGGCCTGCTCGGCGCCCTCGCCGGGGCCCTGGCCGGGGTGACGGCCGCGTTCGCGCTGGCGGGCGGCCTGCCGGGCGCGGTGACAGGGGGAGCGGTGGTCGCGGCGGCGGTGGCCGTCACACTCGCGGCGCTGGCCTCGACCGTTCCCGCCCTGCTGGTGCAGCGGCTCCCGCTGGCGCTGATCCTCTCCCGGGAGTGAGCGGCGGGCATACGGTCTCGTCCGCCGTGCGGGTCGCCGGTCAGGGGGTGGCGTGCCGGACCAGCGCCTCGAACAGGGCCGACTCGTCGTCGGTCTCGGGGTGCCACTGGACGGCGACGGCGAAGGGGTGGTCGTCCACCTCCACGGCCTCGATCGTGCCGTCCTCGGCGTGGGCGGTCACGGTCAGGCCCGCGGCCGGCCGGTCGAGGGCCTGGTGGTGGTAGTGGGCCACGTCCACGGTCTCGGCCCCGAAGATCTTCGCGGTCCGGCTGCCGGGGGCGAGCCACACCGGCATCCTGCCGTAGTGGCCGGGGGCCGGGGCGTGCCCCGGGTGGCCGACCACGTCGGGCAGGTGCTGGTGCAGGGTGCCGCCCAGCGAGACGTTCAGGACCTGCATGCCCCGGCAGACGCCCAGGAAGGGCAGGCCACGCTCCAGCGCCGCCCGGACCAGCCCCAGCTCCGCGTCGTCGCGGAACGGCCGGACGTAGCCGGTCCGCTCGTGCGGCTCCTGCCCGTACCGCTCCGGGCCGACGTCCCCGCCACCGGCCAGGATGAGCCCGTCCAGGCGCCCCGCCAGCGACGCGGGGTCGCCCGCCGGGGGCAGGATCACCGGCTGCCCGCCCGCGCGGGCCACGTGGTCGACGTAGTCGTAGGGCAGGAGCGCGGTCGTGGCCTCCCAGACGGTGAAGCGCGCGGGCTCGACGTAACAGGTGATGCCGATGACGGGACGGGACATGATCTCCTGTTTCGCCGTGCTTCCACCGAGGTCCTGGCGCCGTGTGCCCATCGTGCTCGTCGTGCCCGTCCCGGTGCTCTCCCGCACGTTACCGGCCGGGGCGGACCGGCGTGCCGCCGGGGGCCGCCGGGGCGCGGGTGGCGGCGCGGCACGTGGCGAGAGTTAAGTGGTTAAGTGAACCGGCCGCCGAGGAGGCGGCGAAGGCGCCACCTGCGGAGTCACCCCTCCCGGAGTCGCCGCGCCAGGTCTCGTCGCGGGCGCGTATGTCCGGCCGTGACCGCTGCTCACGGCGGTCGGCCGGCCGTCATGGAGACCGCCGGGGGGCGGACCGAACATAGTAAAGTGCGCAGCGGGGAAGCGTCGGATAACCGGTTCAGGTGGAGGTCTCGTGAAGCGACCGACGATCGCCGACATCGCTCGTCGCGCGGGGGTGTCCAAGGTCGCGGTCTCCTACGCGCTGAACGACCGTCCGGGCGTGTCGGAGGCGAGAAGGAACACCATCAAGGCCATCGCGAGAGAGATCGGCTGGCAGCCCAACAGCGCCGCGCGCGCGCTCAACGGGGCACGGGCCCGCGCCGTCGGCCTGACCGTGTGCCGCCCGGCGCGGGTCCTGGGGATGGAACCGTTCTTCATGGAGCTGATCAGCGGCATCGAGAGCGAGCTGTCGGCCCGCTCCTACGCCCTGCTCCTTCAGGTGGTGACCGGGCACGCGCAGGAGACGGAGGTCTACCGCAGGTGGTGGGGGGAGGGCCGCGTCGACGGCGTCATCCTGGTCGACCTGCACTTCGACGACCCGCGCGTCCCCGAGATCGAGAACCTGGGCCTGCCGGCCGTGGTGATCGGCCACCCGTCGGAGACCGGCTCGCTCGCCCCCGTCTGGTCCGACGACGGCGCGGCGATGCGGGAGACGGTGGAGTACCTCGCCGCGCTCGGCCACCGCCGGATCGCCAGGGTCGCCGGGCTGCCCGCGCTGGTGCACACCGTCCTGCGCGACCGGGCCTTCACCGCCGCGTGCGACGGGCTCGGCCTCACCGGCCACTCCATCGTGCACACGGACTACACCGGCGAGGAGGGCGCGCGGGCCACCCGGCGGCTGGTCAGCGCCGCGAACCGGCCGACGGCGATCGTCTACGACAACGACATCATGGCCGTCGCCGGGCTCTCGGTCGCGCAGGAGATGCGGCTGGAGGTGCCCGCGGACCTGTCCCTCGTGGCCTGGGACGACTCGCCCCTCTCCCAGGTGGTGCGACCGGCCCTGACCGCCCTCGGCCGGGACATCCCCCACGACGGGGCGCAGGCCGCGCGGAGCCTGCTGGCGCTGATCGCCGGCGAGCACGTCACCGGCGTCCAGACCGAGACGGCGAGGCTCACCCCGCGAGGCAGCACCGGCGTCCCCGGACACCGGTGACGGACGCCGTCACGGGGGCGTGCGGCACATGCGTGCCGGGACGCCGGTGACGGGCGCCGTCATGGGGGATGCGCGCCGGGACGCCGGTGACGCGCGTCAGAGCGGGTGGCGTACGGCGCGGACACGCCGGACGCCGGTGACGGACGTCGTCATGGGTGGCGTACGGCACCCGCGTGCCGGGACGCCGGCGGCGGACGCTCAGAACGGGGTGACGTACGCGCCGGAGATGCCGCCGTCCACCAGGAACTCCGAGCCGGTGATGAAGCTGGCGTCGTCCGAGGCGAGGAACGCCACCGCGGCGGCGATCTCGGACGCCTCGGCGAAGCGGCCCACCGGGATGTGCACCAGGCGGCGCTGCGCCCGCTCGGGGTCCTTGGCGAACAGTTCCTGCAGCAGCGGCGTGTTCACCGGCCCCGGGCACAGGGCGTTCACCCGGATGCCCTCGCGGGCGAACTGCACGCCCAGCTCGCGGGACATGGCCAGCACCCCGCCCTTGGACGCGGTGTAGGAGATCTGGCTGGTCGCCGACCCCATCACGGCCACGAACGACGCGGTGTTGATGATCGACCCCTTGCCCTGCCGCCGCATGTACGGGATGGCGTGCTTGCAGCACAGGTAGACGGAGGTGAGGTTCACCTCCTGGACCCGGCGCCAGGCGTCGATGCCGGTCTCCAGGATCGAGTCGTCGTCCGGCGGCGAGATGCCCGCGTTGTTGAACGCGATGTCCACGCTGCCGTAGGTGTCGAACGCGGTCCGGAACGCGCGGGCGACGTCGTCCTCGCTGGTCACGTCGGCCCGCACGAACAGCCCGCCGACCTCTTCCGCGGCCGTCGAACCGGTCGTCTCGTCCAGGTCCACGCACACGACGCGGGCGCCCTCCTCGGCGAACCGGCGCGCGGTGGCCAGGCCGATCCCGCTTCCGGCGCCGGTGATGACGGCGACCCGGTCCTGCAAACGCAGCATCGCTACTACTCCTCGGAAATGAAGACGTTCTTGATCTCGGTGAACGCTGACAGGGCGTCGGGGCCCAGCTCGCGGCCGAGTCCCGACTGCTTGAAACCGCCGAACGGGGTCCAGTAGCGGACGCTCGAATGCGAGTTGACGCTGAGGTTGCCCGCCTCGACCGCCCTCGCCACCCGGAGCGCCCGGCCGACGTCGCGGGTCCAGATGGACCCGCTCAGGCCGTACGGGGTGTCGTTGGCGACGCGCACGGCGTCCGCCTCGTCGTCGAACGGCACGACCGAGACCACGGGGCCGAAGATCTCCTCGGTGAACGCCCGGTCGTCCGCCGACCCGGGCGTCAGGACCGTCGGCGGGAACCAGAACCCCGGCCCCGACGGGCACGTGCCCCGCAGGTGGGGCGGCTCGGTGACGAAGGAGGCGACCCGCTCCCGGTGCTCGGCGCTGATCAGCGGGCCCATCTCGGTGGCCTCGTCGCGGGGGTCGCCGACCCTGACGCCCAGCACCGCCTCCCCGAACCGCGCGAGGAACTCGTCGTGGACCGAGCGCTCGACCAGGATCCGGGAGCGCGCGCAGCAGTCCTGGCCCGCGTTGTCGAACACCGCGTACGGCGCGGTCGCCGCGGCCCTCTCCAGGTCGGCGTCGGCGAAGACCACGTTGGCGCTCTTGCCGCCCAGCTCCAGGGTGAGGCGCTTGACCTGCCCGGCGCAGGTGGCGGCGATCTCCTTGCCGACCTCGGTGGAGCCGGTGAACACGATCTTCGCCACGCCGGGGTGCTCGACCAGCCGGGCGCCCGCCACCTCTCCGGCGCCGGGCAGCACCTGGAACACCCCTTCGGGCAGACCGGCGGCCAGGGCGAGCTCGGCCACCCGCAGGGCGGTGAGCGGCGTCCACTCGGCGGGCTTGACGATCACGGTGTTGCCCGCGGCCAGCGCCGGGGCCATCCCCCAGGTCATGATGACCATCGGGAAGTTCCACGGCACGATCACGCCGACGACGCCGAGCGGCTCCCTGAAGGTGACGTCCAGCCCGCCGGGCACCGGGATCTGCAGGCCGTGGTTGCGCTCGGGCGCCCCCGCGTAGAAGTCGAGCACGTCGGCGACGTTGCCCGCCTCCCAGCGGGCGTTGCCGATCGTGTGCCCGGAGTTGGCGACCTCCAGCAGGGCCAGCTCCTCGGCGTGCTCGCGCACCAGCGAGGCGAAACGGCGCAGCAGCCGGGCCCGGTCTCCCGGGCCGACGTCCCGCCAGGTCGCGAAGGCCCGCCTGGCACGCTCCACGGCCCGGTCGGTCTCGGCGGCGTCCGCCATCTCGACCTCGGCGACGACCTCTTCCGTCGCCGGATTGATGATCTTCACATTCACATCCGTTCGAATCCCCGGAAAAGCTCCCAGTCGGTCACCGCCGCGTCGAAGGCGGCCAGCTCGACCCGGGCGTTGTTCGCGTAGTGCGCCACGACGTCCGCACCGAAGGCGGCCGTCGCGAACGCGGAGCCCTCCCAGAGCTCCAGCGCGTCGCGCAGCGTGCTCGGCACGGTCTCGGCGCCCGACGAGTAGGCGTTCCCCGTGAAGGCGTCCTCAAGCGGCAGCTCGTTCTCGATGCCGTGCAGCCCGGCCGCGACGAGCGCCGAGACCGCGAGGTAGGGGTTGACGTCGCCACCGGGCACCCGGTTCTCGATCCGCAGCGAGGGGCCGTGGCCGACCAGGCGCAGCGCGCACGTCCTGTTGTCCACCCCCCACTTGACCGCGGTGGGGGCGAAGCTGCCCGGCACGTACCGCTTGTAGGAGTTGATGTTCGGCGCGTACAGCAGGGTCAGCTCGCGCATCAGCGCGATCTGCCCGGCGATGAAGTGCTCTCCGATCGCCGACAGGCCGTGCGGCCCGGAACCGGCCATCACCGGCTCCCCGTCGGTGTCCCTGAGCGAGATGTGGATGTGGCAGGAGTTGCCCTCGCGCTGGTTCGGCTTGGCCATGAAGGTGATCGCCATGCCCTCCTGGGAGGCGATCTCCTTGGCGCCGTTCTTGTAGATCGAGTGGTTGTCGCAGCTGGACAGGGCCTCGCCGAAGCGGAAGGCGATCTCGTGCTGGCCGAGGTTGCACTCGCCCTTGGCCGACTCGACGTACATGCCCGCGCCCTCCATGCCGAGCCTGATCCTGCGCAGCAGCGGCTCGACCCTGGCGGTGCCGAGGAGGGAGTAGTCGACGTTGTAGAGGTTGGAAGGGGTCAGGTCGCGGTAGCCGCGGCGCCAGGCGTCCTCGTAGGTGTCGTCGAAGACGACGAACTCCAGCTCGGTCCCGACGAAGGCGCCCCAGCCGCGCTCGTCCAGCCGGGCGAGCTGCCGGCGCAGGATCTGGCGCGGCGAGGCGGTCACGTCGGAGCCGTCCTCCCAGACCAGGTCGGCCATGACCAGGGCCGTCCCCTCCTGCCACGGCACGCGGCGCAGGGTGGACAGGTCGGGTTTCATGACGAAGTCGCCGTATCCGCGCTCCCACGACGACATGGCGTACCCGTCGACCGTGTTCATGTCGACGTCGACCGCGAGCAGGTAGTTGCAACCCTCGGAGGCGTGCCGCAGCACCTCCTCCAGGAAGTAGCGTCCCGACAGGCGTTTCCCCTGGAGGCGGCCCTGCATGTCGACGACCGCCAGCAGCACGGTGTCGATCCGCCCTGCCCGCACCTCGTCGTGGAGTTCGGTGACGTCCACATGCCCTCCTCGTCGGGGTCCTATTGGGCTAGTGTCAGACCATTGACGTGTAGCGGGGGGAGCCTTGTCAAGGGCCGGAGGGGATAATTGGATGAGGTGTCGCGATTGACCGCCGTGCTGCGGCCGGTGCGCGCGGGCAACGCGTTCGAGGAGACCGTGGAGCGCCTGCTCCAGGTCATCAAACTGGGGCTGGTGGCCGAGAAGCTGCCGCCCGAGCGGGAGCTCGCCGCCCAGCTCGGCATCAGCAGGGTCACCCTGCGCGAGGCCATCCGCGAGCTGCAGGACGCCGGATACCTGGAGGTGCGCCGCGGCCGGTACGGCGGCGCCTTCCTCACCTACACCCCGCCCCGCCCGCACCGGGACGACCTGCGCAGGGCCGTGGTCGACATGGGCACCGACGACCTGTCCGACGCGCTCACCTTCAGGATGGCGGTCGAGTGCGGTGCGGCCCAGGTGCTCGCCACCACCCCGCTCACCGAGGAGCGGCGCGAGACCCTGCGGGAGAGGCTGCGCGAGGTCAACGCGGCCGGGCCCGACGACTACCGCCGTCTCGACACGGCCTTCCACCTCGCCATCGCCGAGCTGACCGGCTCCCCCCTGCTCGCCGGGGCCTGCGCCGACGCCAGGCTCCGGGTCACCGACCTGCTCAACGCCATCCCGGTGCTCCAGCGCAACATCGAGCACGCCGCGGTCCAGCACCAGGCGATCGTGACGGCGATCCTCGCCGGGGACCCGGAGGCCGCGCGCCGCGCCGTGGCCGAGCACCTGGAGGGGACCGCGGCGCTGCTGCGCGGCTTCCTCACCTGACGCGCGCCGTGTCCCGTACGGGTGCGGGGGGCTCGTTACGGGGACGGCGTGTCTCGTTACAGGGGCGGCATGCCTCGTACGGGTGCGGCGTGCTTCGTAGGGGCGCGGGGGTGCC
Organism: Streptosporangium vulgare; assembly: GCF_042428775.1. NCBI lineage: Bacteria > Bacillati > Actinomycetota > Actinomycetes > Streptosporangiales > Streptosporangiaceae > Streptosporangium > Streptosporangium vulgare. The sequence continues at coordinate 582,805 of NZ_JBHMBS010000003.1, forward strand.
TCGTACGGGCGTCCGGGCGCTGGGCGAGCGCCCGGGCCTCGTGCGGACATCCGGGCCTCGTGCCGCCATCCGGGAAACTCCCGTGGGTGCCGGGGGAACCGCCGTGCCGCCGGGGCTCCCGCGCCTGCCGGGGGGTCTTCCTCGCATAGCCTGAGGGATGGTGGGGGATTTGTTCCGAGAGCGGATCATGGACACAGGACGGCTGCCGCTGTTCTGTTTCTTCGTCGCGCTGATCGTCGTCTTCCTGCTCACCAGGATCAACGTCCGGCTCATCCGCGCCAAGATCGGCTGGTTCGGCGACGTCAACGTCGGCGAGATGCACATCCACCACGTGGTGTTCGGCGTGGTGCTCACCCTGCTCGGCGGGGTGTCCGGCCTCATCGTCTCGGGGGTCTCCGACGGCTGGTACGCGGTGACGGCGGCCGTCTTCGGCGCCGGGGCCGCCCTGATCCTGGACGAGTTCGCGCTGATCCTGCACCTGCACGACGTCTACTGGGAGGAGGAGGGCCGGGCGTCGGTCGACGCCGTGTTCGTCGCCGTCGCGGTCACCGGCCTGCTCCTGCTCGGCCTGCGCCCCCTCGGCTGGGAGGACTACGACAGCGAACCCCGCGGCACCTGGCTCACGGTCGGCCTCATCGTGACCAACCTCGTGCTCGCCGTGATCACGCTGCTCAAGGGCAAGATCTGGACGGGTCTCGCCGGACTCTTCGTCCCGATCCTCCTGGTGCCCGGCGCGATCCGGCTGGCCCGCCCGGGATCGCCGTGGGCGCACTGGTTCTTCGCGCCCGACTCACGGCGCCCGCAGCCCCGCAAGATGGCGAGGGCCGAGGGCCGCGAGGAGCGCTGGCGCCGCCCGGTGATCCGCGGCAAGATCGCCTTCCAGGAGTTCCTCTCCGGCCGCCACGATCTCCCCTCCACCCGCCGCCGTTCCCGCCGCTGAGCCCGCGCGCCCCGTGGACCCCGGGCGAATCACGGGCATACTGGGAGACGTGAGTACGCTTCCGTCCCGCTGGGACGGCGTGGAGCAGCGCGTCCCCGAATCGCTGGCCGACCTGCGCGGCCCGGCGACGGGGACGGTCGCCCTGCCCGTGCACCTCGGCTGGTCCGGGCTCACCGAGTACGACCTGGTGAACCCGCTGCTGCGGATGAGCCTCTACCGCACGGTCATCACCGGCGGCGGCCGGTCCGACGCCGAGTCCTACCTGAACGCCGAGCTCCTCGTGGCCGACTGGCCGACCCTGCGCCGGGGCATCGGGCCGAGCTACCGGAGGGCCTGGGAAACCAAGATCACCACCCTGGGGTGGCGGTCCGACGCCGGGCCGGGCCCCGGAGGCGGGCAAGGCGCCGAGGCGGGACCGGGAGGCGGGCGTGACGCCGCGCCGGGGACCGACGTCGGGGTGGGCGCCGTGACGCCGGGGTGGGAGCGATGATCCTGCCGCCCTTCCAGCAGCGGATGCTGGAGGCCGCGCTGCCCGCCTGCTCCCGGTTCGGGCTGGTCCTCGCGGGCGGTTACGCGATGAACGCCCACGGCTTCACCGAACGCCCGAGCAACGACCTCGACTTCGCCACCGCCGCCGAGACGCCGCTGCCCGAGGTCGCCGAGGGGATGGCCGAGGCGTTCAGGGAGGCCGGGCTGGAGGTCACCCTGACGGAGGTGACGCCCCGGATGGGCCGCCTCGTGGTCAGCGACCCGGTGACCGAGCAGAGCTGCGAGTTCGACCTGCTCAGGGAGGCGTTCCAGCAGCAGCCCGTGATCGTCGGCGACGTCTCCGTCGTCTCCCTGGACGACGCGGTCGGCCTGAAGATGCGGGCCCTGCACGAGCGCAGCCTCGCCCGCGACGTCATCGACATCGCCTCGGTCTCCCACCTGTACGGCTTCCGCGAGCTCGAACACCTCGCCCGCCTGCACAACGAGGAGTTCTCGCTCGCCGAGCTGGTGATGCGGCTGGAGTTCGTCGACCTGATCGCCGACGAGGACTTCGAGGCGTACGGCGTGGACGGCGAGCAGATCATGGAGATCCGCCGGTTCGCCTGCGCCTGGGTGGAGGACATCGGCCTGCGCCGCGCCGAGGAGGGCGACGTCGACTACGACGACGTCCCCGACCCCGACTGAGGACGTCCCCGGCCCCGACCTCTCTCGCCGGGGACGACCCCGGGATCGTGGCACGTATCGCGGTCGCCCGGCAGGAGGGGTTCGTTCCCGCGATCAGCACCGTGACCCTGGCGGAGGTGCTCCGTACCGGCCAGGTGGGCAGGCGCCCGGCCTGGCAGCGGCCGCGCCTGACGGTGATTCCCGCCGCCGAGACGGTCGCCGACCTCGCTGCCCTGCTGCTTGAGGACACGGGCCTGGACGGACACGAATGCGTGGTCGACGCCCTCGTGGTCGCGACCGCCGCCACCGGAAGCGGCCCGGCGAAGGTGACGTCCGGCGACGCCTCACACGTGCCCGAGCTGATCGAAGCCGCGAAGCTCAGGCGGGCTTCTCCGCTGGGGTGGGTTCCCCTTCGACCTTCCGTATCCACGAGGTCGCCGGGACAGGGCCGGTGGTGGGGCCGGGGACCCGAGGGAGACGGGAAAACTCCTGGGACGCATACTCGGCCGCCCGCCGGGCAGTCGACGGTCCTCTCTGCTGAAGGGTGCTGATCATGGGTCTCATGGAGAAGCTCAACCTGCGCGAAATGAAGGCCAAGGCGAAGCTGCGGCTGGCCAGCCGGACGGGCAACCGCCGGAAGGTGGCCGAGGCCAGGACCGAGGAGGCCGAGGCGAAGCTTCTGAAGACCCAGGACGAGATCCTGGACACCGTCGCGGAGATGCGCAAGGAGTACGGCGCCCGCCGCCGCTGACTCCCCACCGCCACACCGGCCCCGGTGTCCCGCCGATGGGCTCCCCTCGGAGCCGACTCCGGATCGACGGGACACCGATGGTGGTCCGGTGGTCACCCGGGGGCACGTGGCCCGGGGGTCGTTCAGAGGGAGCCCGTGAGGCCCCGCAGGGCCAGTCCCAGGCCGAGCAGGACGACGAGGGCGGCGGTGCCGACCGGGGCGAGGGCCGAGACGCGGGCCGCGAGGCCGCCGCCCGCCGTGGCCAGGCGGTCGAGCCGTCCGGTGAGCCTGACCAGGAGCAGCCCGGTGGCGGTGAGCGTGCCCGCCATCCCCACGCCGTAGGCCAGGACCAGCGCGATCCCGAACCAGGTGCGGCCGAGCGCGATCGCCCCGAGCAGGACGACCAGCGCCGACGGGCTGGGCACGAGCCCTCCGGCCACCCCCATGCCCACGAGCCCGCCCTTCGAGGGGGCCGCCTTCTCGCCGCCGGTGGGAGCGGCTCCGTCGTCCCGTGACCGTACGGCATCCTCGCCGGGAGCGGTTCCCTCCCGCTCCAGCAGCGCCACGGTACGACCCTCCGCGGTGAGCCGGTCGTGCCCGTGGCCGTGCCCATGACCGTGCCCATGACCGTGGCCATGACCGAAGTGCCCGTGCCCGTGCCCGTGACCGAAGTGCCCGTGGGACGGGGCCTCGCCGGTGCGGTAGGCGCGCCAGGCGGACAGCAGCAGGCGGACGCCCACGACGGAGATCAGCAGGCCGCCGGCCAGGCCGAGCCAGGCGAGGACCCCCTCTCCGGTGAGCGCGGAGAAGGCGCTCAGCAGGAGGCCGACCACGATGACGCCCAGGGTGTGGGTGGCGGTCACGGTGGCGCCGACGACCAGCGCGTCACGGGGGCGGCCCCTCCTGCCCGCGAGGTAGGCGGCCATGACGGTCTTGCCGTGACCGGGGATGAGGGCGTGCCCGGCGCCCAGGACCGTGGCGAGCAGGACGGCGAGCAGCCCCAGCGGCAGGGTCGGCGAGTCGGTGCCGATCAGGCCGACGAAGGTACGGTCCAGCGCGGCCAGCGCGTCGGCGATCGGCCCGTCGGGTACGAGCGGGAGCGTGACCGCCACCGATCCGGTCCCCGGGGCCACGCCCAGCTCGGCGGTGCGCTGGTCGAGCGGGCTGGCCAGCAGGCCGTCCGGGTAGGCCCGCAGTTCCCGGCTGGCGCTCGTCCCGGGCACGGACGACCGCGCCAGCCGCATCCCTGCCGACGCCACGGCCGTGATCTCCCGCCAGCCGATCCGGTCGGCGAGATACCCGTCGCCGAACGAGATCGTCCCGGTCCCGATCGTTCCAGCCCCCTGAAGAGGGGCGGCGACGGCGGAGAGGCGGCAGGTCAGGCGGGTGGTCTCCAACCCGCCCTGGCCGGGCTCGTAGGTGAAGGCGCTCTCGGCGACGCGCCAGGGGGTCGCGGTCCCGTTCACCGTCAGCCGCTGCGCGGAGGCGAGCTCGGCGCAGCGGACGGTGCCGTACGCCGACCGTTCGGAGTCCGAGACCGTGCCCGAGTGGTCGGTGTCCACCGAGGGGCGAGCCTGGAGGGTGGGCAGCTCGGCGCTGTCCACCACGGCGAGGTTCTCCACCAGGTCCCGGCCGATCCGCAGGCCGTTGTAGTGGTTGACGGTGAAGTTGCCCAGCGGGTGCGCGACCCGCGCGCCGGTCGCGGTCGCCGTGCGGGTCGTGGTCGCGGTGGCCGTACCGGTCGTGGTCGCCGTGCGGGTCGTGGATGCGGTGGATGCGGCGGTCGTGGTGGCGGGGCCGGTCGCGGTGGTGGCGGCGGCGGCCGGGGTCGCGAGGACGGTGAGCGTGCCCACCGCGCCGACCGTGCCCACCGCGACCGCCGCCACCAGCACCGCGACCTGGAGGGCCGCGCCGAGCACCGCACACGGCACCCGCGCGGGCTTCGACGGCTTCACCGACCTCGACGGCTTCACCGATCTCGGCAACTCCAGCGACTTCGGCGGCTTCACCGGCTCGCGCGCCGTCGTCGGTTCGTGGACCACTGTGAGCTTCATGACAACCTCGCGAGGGCGGGCAGGCCGGGAGAGAAGGAGGGGTTGGCCGCGCGGGCGCGGGCGGTGGAGCGCCCCGCCTCCGCGGTCATGCCCAGGGCGCGTTCGATCTCCGCGCGGTGGTGCAGCAGCAGGGCGTTGCGCCAGCCGGTGGCGGTGGCCTTCCTCGCGTACGGCAGGGCCTCGCGGCTGCGGCCGTCGCGGTGCAGGGCCCAGGCCAGGGCGTCGGAGGCGACCACGTTCGGGTTGCGGGCGTACTCGGCCCGCGCGTGCGTGACGGCCAGCGCGGGGGAGCCGTGGTCGGCCTCGTACTCGGCCCAGGTCAGGTCGTCCCGCACCCCGGCCTCCCGCATCAGGTCCCGCTGCGCCCGCAGCAGGGTCCACTGCTCGGAGGGGTCCCTGCCCGCGGCGGCGAGCACCTCGGCGTACTCGACCACGTACTGGGCGAGGGGCAGCCGCGCGACCACGGCGGCGTAGCGGTCGATCGCCTCGGCGGTGCGCCCGTCGAGCGCGGCGGCCCTGGCTCCTCCCGCGAGGGCGGGGACGAAACCGGGGTCGGCCTCCAGCGCGAGCCGGTACTGCTCCGCGGCGCCGCGCGGGTCACCGGAGTGCAGGGCCAGTTCGCCCAGGTAGTGACGGCAGTAGGCGACGTCGGCGGGGGAGAAGGCGTCGGAGAGCGCGTGTTCCAGCATCCGGCGGGCCGTCGCGCGGTCACCCCTGAGCTCGGCGTCGTAGGAGGCCCGGGTGAAGGCCGCGACACCGGGACGCAGCTCCATCATCCTGTCGACGGCCCGCCTGGCCTCCCCGTACCGGCCGAGCTGGGTGTAGGCGTCGGCCAGCACCGCGTGGGCGTCCAGGCCGTAGGGGTTGGCGGCGACCGAGGAGCGGGCCAGCCGTACTGCCTCGGCGAAGTCGTGGCGCCCGGCGGCGAGCGCGGCCAGGCCGCCGAGCACCTCCGGGTCGCCGGGACTCAGCGCGGAGGCCCTGGCCAGCGCCTCCTCGGCACGCGGGTAGGAGGACGGGTCGGCGGTGACGCGCGCCTGCTGGACGTAGGCCGCGCCGAGACGCGCCCAGGCGAGGTGGTCGGCGGGCAGCCGCCGGAGCCGCTCGGTCAGCGCTCTGATCGCGCCGTCGAGGGAGACGGCGGAGGCGGGCGTCCCGGCGAGCTCCACCCGGGCCGGGGCGACGGCGGCGGTGGCGGGCGCGGGAGCGGGCCGGTCGCCGGGGATCAGCGCCGCCCCGAGGGTCAGCGCCGCGGCCAGGCCCAGCACGGCCGCGGCGGTACGGGCTTTCGCGGAAGTCTTCACGGTGATCATCCCTCTGGTCGGCGCGGGAGCGCGCGGGAGGCACGGGAGGCACGGGGACGCGGGGACGCGGGGCGCGGGAACGCGGGGGCGCGGCGACGCGGGAGCGTGGGTGCCTGAGGAGACGGGAACGCGGGAGCGTGAGGAGGCGGGAACGCGGGAGCGTGGGAGCGTGAGGAGGCGAGGGCGCGGAGCCCGGGAGAACCGGGCGCCGCGCCCCCGCGGTCAGCTCGCGTTCACCGACGTGTTGCCCGGCAGCGGGATGTACGGGAACACGGTGCCGAACGACTTGTCGTTGGCGTCGACCTTGTCGCCCGCGGCCAGCGCGTCGACGAGCCTGCCGGTCCGCGCGGCACCCGCCATCGCCTGCAGGGCGATGTCGACCACGTCGTCGCCGAGGCGGCGGCCGTTCGGGAAGCCCTGCGGGTCGCCGGCGAGCACGCCGAGCCTGTTCGGGGTCGCGGCGGGCGGGATCGCCATGTTCAGCCGCAGCATCTCCGACGGGCGCAGCTTCCCGGCGTCCTTGTTGAGGCTCTGCGAGTTGAGGTCGGCCTTGATGGGGCCGTTCTTCTTGGCGATGCCGGTGAGGAAGATCTCGACCAGGTCGTCGCGGGGCGTCTTCGGCGCCTTGAGGCCGTAGATGGCCTCGAGCAGCTTGGGCACCTCGGGCTCGGTGACGCGCTTGACGACGGCGGGGATCCCGGCGTCCTGGTCCGGGGGCAGGGCGTTGAAGGCGTCCTTCAGCCCGGCCGGGACCACGACCTCGTTGACCAGCGGCTGGCCCAGGCGGGAGACCTGGACGTAGCCCTTCGGGCTCCACTTGTCGACGGTGGACCAGACGCCGACGACGGGGTTGCGCTTCGGGTCGCCGCGCAGCGCGATCTCGTCCTTGGGCAGCTGGAGGGCGAGGCTGTGCACGTTGTAGCCCTTGAGCGTGTCCTGGCCGACCTCGGACAGGTCGCCGCCGTACAGCAGGTCGAAGACCCGCAGGTCGGCGAAGAACGCCTCGTCCGACTGCCCGGCGAAGACGCTGCCCCCGCCGGGCAGCTTCCTGACGGCCTGGGCGCGCAGCCTGCCGTAGTCGGGGACGGAGGCCGGGCCGGTGTTGCTCGGCGCCACCACGCCGTTCGCGACCAGGGTCCTGGTGCCGTGGGCGGTGCTCCTGGTGAGCCTGTAGCGCTGCCTGAACAGCAGATTCTTGTCGTTCAGCGAGGTGACGGGGCCGTTGTCGTACAGGAAGGTGCCGTTGCCGCGCCGGTCCTCGTTGCGGAACGTCCACTGGTAGACGACGTCGGGCCTGGCGTCGCCGTCACTGTCGATCTTGATGTTGTAGCGGGAGTCGGTGTCGAACCGGTAGAAGTTCGGGCCGCCGTTCGGCTCCTCGAACGGGATGAAGTTGGCCAGCAACGTGACGGTGTCGGGCTTGTCGGGGCTGACGAACGCGTACACGTCGGTGTTGTCGTTGCGGGGGTCACCCGCGATCATCGGTGCCTCGCGGTGCGAGGAGGCGTTACCGGTCTCGGCTCTCAGCAGGGCGAACGAGGAGAGCGAGGAAGCGGCCAGCGCCCCTGCGACGCCCATGCCGATCAGGGCGCGCCGGTTGATCCGGAGCTCCATGTCAGTTGGTCCTTTCGGCCGCCGGTCACGGGGTGACCGGCCGTGGGTACGGGGATGCGGGAAGGATCCGGCCGGGTTCCTCGCTCACCATTCGCCGCCGGGCCCTCCTCGGATTGGCGCCGGACGGGGTGATTTCCCGCAGCCTTCCCGCGGCCTTCCCGCAGCCTTCCCGCGGCCTTCCCGCGGCCTTCCCGCCGTCTTCTCCGCGGCCCTCCCGTCGCCTTCCGTACGTCCGGCGCGGCCCTTTGCGTCAACTGTGGTTGACGGAACCAATGGCGTCAACTTATGTTGACATTGTCGATATTCCATTGCGGAACAGGGCGAGACGCCCGAGAAGGACTCATGCGCGGTAGACAGGAAAAGCGGCCGGAGGCCGGCCACGTCGTTTCTGAGGGGGACACATTGCCGGGGGTCACATTGCCGGACGACACGGTGCCGGGGAGGCCGGACGACACGGGACCGGACAAAACGAGACCGGAGGAGAGAGGACCGCGGGAATCGGGGCGGGGGGACGCGGCGCCCAAGAGTGTGTCCTGGCGGTTGCTGGCCGCGTACATAAGGCCGCACCGTGGAGCGCTGCTGCTGGGCGGGGTGCTCAGCCTCCTCGGCTCGCTGGCGGGGCTGGCGATGCCGCTGCTGGCCAAGACGGTCGTCGACGCCTTCGGTGAGCAGCGCTCCCTGCTCGGCCCGGTGCTCGGCCTGACCGTCGCCGTGCTGCTGGGCGCGGCCATCGGCGCGCTGGGCAGTTACGTGCTGGAGCGGATGGGCGAGGGCATCGTCTTCTCCGCCCGCCGTACCCTGGTCGACCGGATGCTGCGGTTGCGGGTGTCCGAGGTCGACCGGCTCAAGCCGGGCGACCTGATGTCCCGGGTGACCTCCGACACCACGCTGCTGCGGGCGGTGTTCACCAGCGGCGTGGTCGAGACGGTCAGCTCGCTGTTCATGCTCGTCGGCGCCGTGGTGATGATGGCGGTCATCGACGGGTTGCTGCTGCTCATCACGCTGGGAGTGCTGGTCGTGGTCGGCGGGTTCGTCGGCCTGATCATGCCCCGCATCCGGCGCGCCTCGATGCAGGCGCAGGTCGCGGTCGGCGAGATGGGCGCGGTCCTCGACCGGGTGCTCCAGGCGTTCCGCACGGTGAAGGCCAGCGGTGCCGAGGAGCGGGAGATCGCCGCGGTGGGCGAGGCGGCCCGCGAGGCGCGCGACCGCGGGATCGCCGTCGCGTGGCTGACCTCGATCGCCGGTGTCTCGGCGTGGGTGTCGGCGCAGCTGGCCTTCGTGGCCGTGCTCGGCGTGGGCGGCGCGCGGGTCTCCTCGGGCTCGCTGGAGGTCTCCTCGCTGATCGCCTTCCTGCTGTACCTGTTCTACCTGGTCGCCCCCATCGGCCAGCTGGTCCAGGGCTTCACCCAGGTGCAGAACGGCCTGGCCGCGGTGCAGCGGATCCGCGAGATCGAGGAGCTGCCCGCCGAGGAGGCGGACGGCGCGGTGTACCAGGTCGGCAGGGTCCCGGCCGGGGTCGTCTTCGAGGGCGTCGCCTTCCGGTACGGCGACGACAGGCCGGTCGTCCACGACGACGTCTCCTTCGAGGTGCCCGCGGGCGGGCTGACCGCCCTGGTGGGGCCCTCGGGGGCGGGAAAGTCCACGGTCTTCGCCCTGCTGGAGCGGTTCTACGAGCAGCGGGCGGGCAGGATCGCGATCGACGGCCGCGACATCGCGGACTGGCCGCTCGCCGAGCTGCGCGCCTGCCTCGGCTACGTCGAGCAGGACGCGCCGGTGCTGGACGGCACGCTCAGGGAGAACCTCGTCTTCGCCGCGCCGGACGTGGACGAGGCCGCCATCAGGCGGGTGCTCGCCCGCACCCGCCTGGAGGACCTGGTCTCGCGGCTCCCCGAGGGGCTGGAGACCCGGGTCGGCCATCGGGGGATCATGCTCTCCGGCGGCGAGCGCCAGCGGGTCGCCATCGCCCGCGCCCTGCTGCGCAGCCCCCGGCTCCTGCTGCTCGACGAGGCCACCTCCCAGCTCGACGCGGTCAACGAGCTGCGGCTCCGCGAGGTGATCGCGGAGGTGGCGGCGGAGACGACCGTACTGGTGATCGCCCACCGCCTCTCCACCGTGGCGGGGGCCGACCGGATCGTGGTGATGGAGGCGGGCCGGGTGCGGGCCGTGGGCACCCACGGCGAGCTGCTCGCCGACGACGCCCTCTACCGCGAGCTGGCCACCACCCAGTTCCTGTTGCCCACCTAGAACCGTCTCCCGGTTTCCGTCGTCCGCCCGGAGCCGCGACCCGGTTCCTGCCGCCTGCCGTCTACTGCCCGCTGCCCGCTTGGAGCCACGTCCCGGTTCCCTTTGCCCAGCGGTTTGCCCAGCGGGCCCTGCGGTCACCGGCTCGTTTGTGTAAATTCATATCGTCCATAAAGGAATAATTTGGACACCGGGCCGAGGGGCTGATTCGCCGTCCGGTGAATCGGGCATCCCCGCCTGTGCGAAGCCTCTCCTTCGCATCGGAGCGCCACTCGGGCGCTCGCCGCATTCGATCACCCGGCCCCGTCCGTGCGGGACGAGGATCGGGGCGTGACGATCGTTACGGCCACCACCAGGGGGTGTCGCGGGCGCTGCCCGCGACACCCCCTTTTCCGGGTTGACCTGTAGCCTCCGAGTGACCAAATATGAATACGTTCATTCATTCCTGAGGGGGAGGTCGGGCATGTCCGGCAGCCGGATCGTGCGCGCGCCGCGCGGCACCACGCTCACCGCCAAGGGGTGGCCGCAGGAGGCGGCACTCCGCATGATCCAGAACAATCTCGATCCCGAGGTCGCCGAGCACCCGGAACAGCTCGTCGTCTACGGCGGCTCGGGCAAGGCCGCCCGGGACTGGCGCTCCTTCGACGCGATCACCCGCACCCTCACCACCCTGGAGGGCGACGAGACGCTGCTGGTGCAGTCGGGCCGCCCCGTCGGGGTGTTCCGCACCCACGAGTGGGCTCCCCGGGTGCTCATCGCCAACTCCAACCTGGTGCCCGACTGGGCCAACTGGGAGGAGTTCCGGCGCCTGGAGGCCGCCGGGCTGACCATGTACGGGCAGATGACGGCCGGTTCCTGGATCTACATCGGCACCCAGGGCATCCTGCAGGGCACCTACGAGACCTTCGGGGCCGTGGCCGCCAAGAGGTTCGGCGGGAGCCTCGCCGGGACGATCACGCTGACCGCCGGGCTCGGCGGCATGGGCGGCGCCCAGCCGCTCGCCGTGACCATGAACGGTGGCGTGGTGATCTGCGTCGACTGCGACCCCAGGTCGATCGACCGGCGGATCGAGCACCGCTATCTGGACGTCCGCGCCGCCGACCTCGACGAGGCGCTGCGCCTGGCGTACGAGGCCCGCGACCAGCGCAGGCCGCTGAGCATCGGGGTCGAGGGCAACGCGGCCGAGGTCGTGCCCGAGCTGCTGCGCAGGGGCGCCGAGATCGACGTCGTCACCGACCAGACGTCCGCCCACGACCCGCTGATGTACCTGCCGATCGGCGTGGCCTTCGAGGACATGGCCGACGAGCGGGAGAAGGACCCGGCGGGCTTCACCCGCAGGGCCCGCGAGGCGATGGCCGCCCACGTGGAGGCGATGGTCGGGTTCCAGGACGCCGGGGCCGAGGTGTTCGACTACGGCAACTCGATCCGGGGCGAGGCGCAGCTCGCCGGCTACACCCGCGCGTTCGACTTCCCCGGCTTCGTGCCCGCCTACATCCGGCCGCTGTTCTCCGAGGGCAAGGGCCCGTTCCGCTGGGCCGCGCTCTCCGGCGCCGCCTCCGACATCGCCAAGACCGACCGCGCGATCCTGGACCTGTTCCCCGACAACGAGCCGCTCGCCCGGTGGATCCGGCTGGCCGGGGAGAAGGTCCACTTCCAGGGGCTGCCCGCCCGCATCTGCTGGCTGGGGTACGGCGAGCGCCACCTGGCCGGGGAGCGGTTCAACGACATGGTGGCCTCGGGGGAGATCGAGGCCCCGCTGGTGATCGGCCGCGACCACCTCGACTGCGGCAGCGTCGCGAGCCCGTACCGGGAGACCGAGGGCATGGCCGACGGCTCCGACGCGATCGCCGACTGGCCGCTGCTGAACGCGATGCTCAACGTCGCCTCCGGCGCCGCGTGGGTCTCCATCCACCACGGCGGCGGCGTCGGCATCGGCCGTTCCATCCACGCCGGGCAGGTCACCGTGGCCGACGGCACCAGGCTCGGTGCCGAGAAGCTCAACCGGGTCCTCACCAACGACCCGGGCACGGGTGTCATCCGCCACGTCGACGCCGGGTACGACGAGGCCGTCACCGTGGCCGAGGAGCGAGGCGTGCGCATCCCGATGCGCGAGTCCTGACGGGGTGAGTGCCGCGACCGGGGCGTGCGAGTCCTGACCGGCCCCCCGGTGACGGGTGGAAAGCCGGGTGTTCCCGGTCGCGGTGCCCGTTCTGACCGGGAACACCCGGCTTTCCGCCGGTTCGAACGGGTGTCGGTTCGCGGATCCGCGTCCCGATTCCGGGGTCGAATCCTCCGGGCGCCGCTCGCTCCCTCCCGCCGGGGTGTAGGAACGACAACGGGGCGGGACGGGGGAGAGGAATGCTCGTGGGGCTTCGAGCGGTTGGAGGGGGAGTGGGCGACGGACTGGACCGGCTTCTGGAGGGGCGACGGCTGTCGCCCGTGCAGCGGCGGATCGCGCGCTACCTGGGCGACCACCTGTCCGAGGCCGTCTTCCTGTCCAGCGTGGAGCTGGCCGACCGGGCCGGGGTGAGCCAGCCGTCGGTGACGCGGTTCGCGGTGGTGCTCGGTTTCGCGGGATATCCCGAGCTCAGGCAGGCGCTGCGGCCCCTCGTCGTGGGCGGCAGGAAACCGTCGCGGGCCAACGACCTGCAGACCGCGATCGACGTGGAGATCGACAACCTGCGGAGCGTGCGCGACACGCTGAGCGATCCCTCCGACCTCTCGGAGCTGGGCGCCAACCTGGCGGGGTGCGAGCCACTGCCGGTGCTGGGCCTGCGGGTCTCGAGCGGGCTGGCCACCACGTTCGCCTACTTCGCGCGACGCATCCACCCCGACGTCCGCCTGCTCACCCACGGCGGCTCGGAGCTCGCCGACGGCCTGCACGCCGCGCGCCGGGCGGGGGCGGGCTGGCTGGTCGCGGTGGTCCTGCCCCGCTACCCGGCGGAGGCCGTGCAGGCCCTGCGCGGCGCCCGCGACCTCGGCCTGCGTACGGCGGTGATCACCGACCGGCGGGACGTGCCCTTCGAGGCCGACGTGGTGCTGGCCGCCCCCGTCGGCGAGCGGCTGGTCTTCGACTCGCACGCGGCGCCGCTCGCCCTGGCCATGGTGCTGGTGGAGGCGATGGCCGACGCGGCGCCGCTGCGCACCCAGGCCCGGCTTGAGGAGTACGAGCGGATGACCGACCGGGCCGGGGTCTTCACCGAGCAGCTCGACTGACGGCGCGGGAGTCTCGCCGGGCGCCGTGAGAGACGTCGTGAGAGGCGCCGTCGCGGGATCGAGGCGTCATCGGGTCGCCCGAGGCTCGCCGGGCCTATCCGGCGAGCCGCCTCATCGAGGAGACCGACCAGCGCAGGCTGATCGCGGCCAGGGCCAGGATGAGGCCGAAGGCCAGCGGGATCGAGCCGTCGGAGAAGTCGCCGTCGAACAGCGCCCGGCCGGCCTCGACCGCGTGGTAGAGCGGGTTGAATTGCGCGACCGCCCGCATCCAGTCGGGGGCCAGCGACATGGGCAGCATGATGCCGGTGAGCAGGATCAGCGGCATCGCGAAGAACTGCATGATCTGCGACATGCCGTTCTCGTCGCGCAGCGCCAGCGCCATGCCGTACGACAGGCCGGAGGCGAGCAGCCCGGTGGCGGCCATCAGCACCAGCATGAGCGCCAGCCCCGGCAGGCTGGCCCGCATGCCCATCAGCGTGGCCAGCGCGATCACCAGCAGGGCCTGGACGACCAGCACGATCATGTCGCGCAGGGTGCGGCCCAGCACGATCGCGGGCCGCCAGACGGCGCTGACCGCGAGCCGTTCCAGGTAGCCGTTGCGGATCTCGTTGATCATGCTGAAGCCCACGAAGAGCGAGCCGAACAGGGCGATCATCATCATCACGCCGGGCGTGAACATCCGCAGCGTGTCGCCCATGGTGCCGCCCGCCGTGGTGTTGGCCACCAGCGGCGCGAAGAGGAGCAGGTACAGGACGGGCTGCATCAGGCCGAACAGCGGCCAGACGGGGTTGCGCAGGGTGGCCCTGAGCTCGTAGCCCAAAAACAGCGTCGTGTGTCGGAGCACGGGAGGTCCTTGTCGTTCAGTTCGCGTCGCGCAGGGAACGGCCGGTGTGGCGCAGGAACACGTCGTCGAGCGTGGCCCGGTCCAGGGAGATCGACCGGATCGGCAGCCCCCCGGCCTCCAGGGCGCGGAGCAGGGCGGGCAGGTTGTGCTCCCCGTCGTCGAGGTAGGCGCGCAGGACGTCCTCCTCCTCGCGGACCTCTCTCACGTACGGCTCGGCGTCGAGGAGCGCCCGCGCCTCGGCGGCCCGGTCGAGGCGGAGCGTGACGACGTCGCCCGCGACCTCCTTCTTGAGCTCGGCGGGGGTGCCCTCCGCGACGACGCGGCCGTGGTCGATGATGACCAGCCGGTCGCAGAGCGCGTCGGCCTCCTCCAGGTAGTGGGTGGTCAGCAGCACGCTGGTGCCCCGCTCGCGCAGGGAGCGCACCTCGTCCCACAGGTTGGCGCGGTTCTGCGGGTCGAGGCCGGTGGTGGGCTCGTCGAGGAAGAACAGCGGCGGACGGTTGACCAGGCCGACGGCGAGGGCGAACCTGCGCTTCTGCCCGCCGGACAGCGTCCGTACGGGACGGTCGGCCAGCCCGGCCAGGTCGAACGCGGCCAGGATCTCCTCGCTGCGGGCCTTCGCCCGTGCGCGGGACATGCCGCCGATCCTGGCGGCGAGGACGAGCCCCTCGCGGCCGGGGGAGTTCTCGTCCACGCCGCCGCCCTGGCCGACGTAGCCGATCTTCTCCCGCACCCTGGCCGCCTCGGTGACCACGTCGTGGCCCGCCACCCGGGCGGTGCCGGAGGTCGGGGCGACGAGGGTGGCGAGCATCCGGATCGTGGTGGTCTTCCCCGCGCCGTTCGGGCCGAGGAAGGCGAAGATCTCGCCCTCGGCGACGGACAGGTCGACGCCTTTGACGGCCTCGACCTCCCGCGGGCTGTCCCTGCCGCGCCTGGTGGTGAAGGTCTTGCGCAGGTCGTGCGCTTCGATGATCATGATTCTCCGTCGTAGGGGGGTACGGAAAGGTTCGGGGAACGGCGGCGGAGGCTCAACCGGATTTCGGGCCCGGCGATCGTCCGGAGACTTCAGGGGGCGGCCGGTGTCCCGGTGCGCGGCCCGGCGCTTTTCCGCGAACGGGCGAGGTCACGCCCGTCGGCGGCCTGCCGGGCGCGGTCCGGGGCGGGGGCCAAGGCAGGGCTCGGGGAGGGCTCGGGGAGGGCTCAGGGCAGGGCTCGGAACGGGGCTCAGGGCAGCTTTCCGGCCCTGACGTCGGCGACGGACGCCTCGATCCAGTCGAGCTGGGCCTGGAACTGGCGGATGTTGAGCTGGAGGCACTCGTCGATGTGCCGGGGGGCTCCGTAGCCCTGCTTGCCGCCCAGCGCGCGCCGCATCATCGAGATGGACGCCCGCAGCTGCTCGGCCCTCGCCTCCATGGCGTTGACCAGGTCGGCCGGGGGGAGACGGTCCATGAAGGTGAGCGCGACCTGGAAGGGGTCGACGATCGGCTTCACGAACCACCAGCTGTTCATCAGCTGCTGCCCGAAGTCGGCGCGTCCCATCTCGGTGATGCCGTAGACCGTCTTGCCGCCCCTGCCCTGCTCGACGATCTCCAGCAGCCCCTCCTCGGCCATCTTGGCCAGGCCGTGGTAGATCGAGCCGTAGGCCACGTTGGCCCAGCTGTCGGCGCCCCACAGTTCGAGGCGGCGCCGTACCTCGTAGCCGTGCAGCGGGCCGTCGAGCAGCACGCCGAGCAGCAGGGTCCGAGTGGAAGACATGCTCAAGTTTGTATTCAAATTTGAGTATGGTGTCAAGCATGCGAGAGATCAGACGTGACGACGACGGTGCCCTCCTGGGCTTCATCCGCCCGGCGGGCGAGGGCTGGGAGCCCCTGACCGTGTTCGGCTACCCCCTGGGGGAGACGGCTCCGGAGGAGGAGGCGCTGGAGGTGGTCCACCGGTCCGGGCTGGAGGTGCTGACGCGGCCCTGGCTGTTCCTGGAGGGCGGGGAGTGGTACCGATGCGTGATCGTGGAGGCCGCGATCGACGCGGTCAGGGTCCGGCCGAACGACTTCGGCTACCCGCGCGAGAACGTCCTAGCGGTGACGCTGGAGCGTCCCGGGCCGGAGACGTTCCGCCCCGAGTGAGGGATTTCCGCCCGGAGTAAGGTGATCGCCATGTCCGTACGCCCCAACGCGCTGATCACCGGCGCCTCCAGAGGGGTCGGCGCCGCGATCGCCCGGGCCCTGGCTCCCACGCACGACCTGCTGCTCGGCGGCCGCGACGCCGAGGCCCTGGCCGAGACGGCCTCCGGCCTGCCCGGCGCCTCGGCGGCGCGGCCCTGGCCGGTGGAGCTCACCGCCGTCACGGAGGCCGACGTCTCCGGCATCGACCGGCTCGACGTGCTGGTGCACAGCGCGGGCGTGGTGACCCTGGGACGGGTCGAGGAGACCCCGGCCGAGGTGTGGCGGCGCACGATGGAGATCAACGTGATCGCGGTGGCAGAGCTGACCCGGCTGCTGCTGCCCGCGCTCCGCGCGGCGCGCGGCCACGTGGTGCTGATCAACTCCGGGTCGGGGCAGCGGGCCAACCCGAACTGGGTCTCCTACGCGGCCAGCAAGCACGCGCTGCGCGCCTTCGCCGACGGGCTCCGCCTGGAGGAGCCCGAGCTCCGGGTCACCACGATCTACCCGGGGCGGGTCGCCACCGACATGCAGCGCGAGGTCCGCGCCCGCGAGGGCGGCCCCTACCAGCCGGAGAACTACCTCGACCCGGACTCGGTGGCCCGGCTGGTGCTGACGGCCCTGACCGCCTCCCCCGACGCCCACATCACCGAGATCACCGTCCGCCCCGCCGCAGGCCCCCCGAACTGAGGGCGGCACGGCGGATCCCGGGGGAATGGGGAGGATCAAGGGTGCGGCGGGCTCGCTAATGAATGGAGTCATTCACATAATGGGAGGGTGTTCGACGAGATGTGGGGTGCCATAGAGCACCTCGGACGTGACGGCCGGACCCGCGGTTACCTGCGCGACGCGTGGTCGCCCGCGGATCTGGAACTCCGGCGGTGGTTCGGGCAGGAGGCCGCCAGGCGCGGCCTCGACCTGAGGGAGGACCGCAACGGCAACCTGTGGGCCTGGTGGGGCGACCCGTCGTCCCGGCCCGGCGTGGTCACCGGCAGCCACCTCGACTCGGTGCGGCAGGGCGGCGCCTTCGACGGCCCCCTCGGCGTCGTGTCGGCCTTCGCCGCCCTCGACCTGCTGCGGGCCAGGGATTTTCGGCCCGCACGCCCCCTGGGGATCGCCTGCTTCACCGACGAGGAGGGCGCCAGGTTCGGCGTACCGTGCGTCGGCTCGCGTCTGATGACCGGGATCCTCGACCCGGACAGGGCGCTCGCCCTGAAGGACGACGAGGGCGACTCGCTGGCCGAGGTGCTGCGCGGGGCCGGGCGCGACCCCGGCGGGCTGGGCCGGGACGAGGAGACCCTGCGGCACATCGGCGTCTTCGTCGAGCTCCACGTCGAGCAGGGCCAGGACCTGGTCCACCGGGACGCCCGGGTCGGCGTCGCCTCGGCCATCTGGCCGCACGGCCGCTGGCGGTTCGACTTCCACGGCCAGGCCAACCACGCGGGCACCACCCGCCTGGCCGACCGCGACGACCCGATGCTGCCCTTCGCCCGTACCGTCCTGCACGCCCGCCAGGCCGCCGAGCGCGGCGGCGTGGTCGCCACCTTCGGCAAGACTCGCGTGTCTCCCAACAACGCCAACGCCGTCCCCGGCCTGGTCACGGCCTGGCTGGACGCCAGGGGCGGCGACGAGGACGCGGTCAGGGCGCTGGTCGACGAGCTGACCGACTTCTCCGGCGCCGAGGTGACCGTCGAGTCGTGGACCCCGGTCGTCGACTTCGACGCGGTCCTGCGGGAGCGGGTCGCGGCCGCGGCTGGTGCAGCGGCCGGTGCCGGTGCCGGGGCCGGTGGTGCGGCCGGGGGCGCGCCCGTCCTGCCGACCGGCGCCGGACACGACGCGGGCATCCTGGCGTCCGCGGGTGTACCCAGCGCGATGGTGTTCGTCCGCAATCCGACGGGCATCTCTCATTCTCCGGAGGAACACGCGGACAGGGCCGACTGCCACGCCGGGGTCACCGCCCTCGCCGCCGTTGTGGAGGACCTGTGCGGGAGCTGAACTACTGGTGCGAGCTGGCCTGGCTGCCACCGGGCGAGGTCGCCGCGGGGGTGCTCGTCACGGTCGACGGCACTCTGATCACCGAGATCGCCACCGGCGTGACGGCCCCGCCCGGCGGAGCCGTCCGGCTGGCCGGGCTCACCCTCCCCGGCCTGGCCAACGCGCACTCCCACGCCTTCCACCGCGCCCTGCGCGGGACGACGCAGCGCGAGAAGGGCAGCTTCTGGACCTGGCGCGAGCGGATGTACGGCGTGGCGGGCGTCCTCGACCCCGACTCCTACCTCAGGCTCGCCAGGGCCACGTTCGCCGAGATGGCGCTGGCCGGGATCACCTGCGTGGGAGAGTTCCACTACCTGCACCACAGGCCGGACGGCAGGCCGTACGACGACCCGAACGCCATGGGGCACGCGCTCGTCCAGGCCGCCCGGGAGGCGGGGCTGCGCATCGCGCTGCTGGACGCCTGCTATCTGACCGGCGGCGTCGGCACCCCGCTGAGCGGGGTGCAACGGCGGTTCGGCGACAGGGACGTCGACGGGTGGGCCGCGCGGGCGGAGAGGCTCGCGGACGGATACCGGGGCGAGCGGGACGTGGAGATCGGCGTGGCCGTGCACTCGGTCCGCGCGGTCAGGGCCGAGCAGATCCCCGTGGTCGCCGAGTTCTCCCGGCGGCACGGCGTCCCGCTGCACGCCCACGTCTCCGAGCAGCGCGCGGAGAACGCCGCGTGCGTGGAGGCCTACGCCGCGACCCCGGTCCAGCTGCTGGAGACGCACGGCGCGCTCGGTCCCCGCTCGACCGCCGTGCACGCCACGCACCTGTCGGACGTGGACGTCGCGCTGCTCGGGAGCTCCGGCACGCGCGTGTGCATGTGCCCGACGACCGAACGCGACCTCGCCGACGGCATCGGACCGGCCAGGAGGCTGTTCGAGGCGGGCGCGCCCATCACGCTCGGCTCGGACAGCCACGCGGTCGTCGACCTGTTCGAGGAGGCCCGCGCGGTCGAGCTGGACGAGCGGCTCGCCACCGAGCGGCGCGGCCACTGGTCGGCCGCCGAGCTCCTGAACGCCGCCACGGCCGCGGGGCACGACTCGCTCGGCTTCGCCGGAGCGGGCATGCTCGTCCCCGGCGCGTGGGCGGACCTGGTGTCGGTGCGCCTCGACTCGGTCCGCACGGCCGGGGCCGACCCGGCGCACCTGGCCGAGACCGTGGTCTTCGCCGCCACGGCCGCCGACGTGCACTCCGTCGTGTCCGGCGGGCGCCACGTGGTCGTCGACGGCAGGCACGCCCTCGGCGACGTGGGCACCATGCTCGCCGAGGCGGTCGCCGAGGCGCGAGAGGAGAAGTCCGTATGACGAGCGAGGACCGGCCGGTGACGAGCACCCTTTTCGACCGCATCGGCCTGCTCTACACGGGCGACCGCGCGCGGGAGGAGATCGAGGACGCGGCGCTCGTCGTCGAGGACGGCGAGGTGGTGTGGGTGGGGCCCGCCGGCGCGGCCCCGGACGCCGACGAGCGGGTGGACGTGAGCGGGCGCTGCGTGATCCCGGGCTTCGTCGACAGCCACGCCCACCTCGTCTTCGCGGGCGACCGCACGGCCGAGTTCGTCGCCCGCATGACGGGCCGCCCGTACACGGCGGGGGGCATCCGTACGACGGTGTCGGCCACCCGCGCCGCCTCCGACGCCGAGCTCGTGACGCGCACCGCCACCCTGGTCGCCGAGATGCTCTCCCAGGGGACGACCACGGTCGAGATCAAGAGCGGTTACGGTCTCACCGTCGACGACGAGCGCCGGTCACTGGAGATCGCGCGGGGGTTCACCGAGGAGACCACCTACCTGGGCGCGCACGTCGTTCCCCCCGACGCCTCCTCGGCCGACGAGTACGTCCGCACCGTCACCGGGGAGATGCTGGAGGCCTGCGCGCCGCACGCCCGGTGGGTCGACGTGTTCTGCGAGCGCGGGGCCTTCGACGCCGACCAGAGCAGGGAGATCCTCCTCGCCGGGGTGAAGGCGGGGCTGCTGCCGCGGATCCACGCCAACCAGCTGGGCGAGGGGCCCGGGGCGCGGATCGCCGCCGAGGTGGGCGCGGCCTCCGCCGACCACTGCACCCACCTGAGCGACGACGACGTCTCGGCGCTGGCGTCGGCGGGCGTGGTGGCCACCCTGCTGCCCGGCGCGGAGTTCTCCACCCGCTCGCCCTATCCGGACGCCCGCCGCCTGCTGGACGCCGGGGTGACGGTCGCGCTGGCCACCGACTGCAACCCGGGCTCCTCCTTCACCTCCTCCATGCCGTTCTGCGTGGCGCTGGCGGTCCGCGAGATGCGGATGACGCCGCTGGAGGCGATCAGGGCCGCCACGTACGGCGGGGCCAGGGCGCTGCGCCGCGGGGACGTCGGCACGCTGCGGGTGGGGAGCAGCGGTGATCTGGTGATCCTGGACACACCCACGTACGTCCATCTCGCCTACCGGCCGGGGGTGCCGCTGGTGACGCAGGTGTGGAAGCGGGGCCGCCGACTGGTTTGAGCCTCTTTACGGGGGTTAGGTGCGGGCCTTGGCGGCACGCTGGGAAACCTCCTCCTTGAGGAGGAAATCCAAACCATTCTCCAGGCGTACTTTTTGAGGGAATCTTTGCCCTGGCACGTCCGTTGAAAAGACAAGCGATGTGTTTGCGCGCACGGGGCGTCAAGCGAGCGGGTGGACACGTCATAAGCAGGCGGAGCGAGGTGCCATCGGATGGCAAGGCCGACGGGGAATCGGACGCAGGATCAGCACGTCTCTGATCGAGACCTGCTCGGGACCTACCTGGCAGAGATCGGACGGGTGCCCCTGCTCACCGCGGAGGAAGAGGTCGAACTCGCCAAGCGGATCGAGGCGGGTCTCTTCGCCGAGCAGTTGCTGGACGGTGGGTTGGGTGGACTGACGGAGCCGCGGATCGGGGACGCGGCCGATGAGGAGCTCGAACGACTGGCCGTTTCCGGGCGGAGGGCCAAGGATGAATTCATCCAGGCCAATCTACGTCTTGTGGTGGCCGTCGCGCGCAAATATTCGGGGCGCGGAATGCCGTTGATCGATCTGGTCCAGGAGGGGAACCTGGGGTTGGTCCGCGCGGTCGAGAAGTTCGACTACCAACGCGGTTACAAGTTCTCGACATACGCCACGTGGTGGATCAGGCAGTCGGTGGGACGCGCCATCCACGAGCAGGCCCGGCCGGTGCGCCTGCCCACCCACGCGGGCGAGCAGATGACCAGGCTGATGCGGGTCCGCCGCGACATGCTGGCCGAGTTCGACCAGGAGCCGACCGACGCCGACCTGGCGACGGTGCTCGAACTTCCCATCGAGCGGGTCCGCGAGCTCCGCCGCTGGGCCTCCGACCCCGTCTCCCTGCAGCTGGGCGTGGGCGACGAGGACGAGACCGAGCTCGGCGACATGATCGCCGACGACACGTGGGCCGATCCCGAGCAGCAGGCGATGGACATCCTGGAGCGCGAGCGCCTGGAGGTGTGGCTGACCGGGCTGGAGGGGCAGACCCGCGAGATGCTCCGCTGGCGTTACGGCCTGATGGACGGCCGCGAGCACACGCTGACCGAGGTCGGCGAGCGCTACGGCATCGGCCGCGACCGCGCCCGCCGGATCGAGCGTGACGCTCTGGCCCGGCTGCGGAAGATGGCCACGGCCGCTTAGCCTTTTACGATCCGGCACGGTTTTGGTTGGACCGTGCCGGATCGCGGTTTCGCGGTGAGGTCTGTCGCTGCGGCGGTTCCGCGTTGTTCGGGCTGTGGTGAGTTCCATGCCGTTCACGCATGGTGGGTCCGCGTTGTTCGGGCTGTGGTGGACTCCATCGCTTGGCCGGTTCCGCGTTGTTCGGGCTGGGAGCTCTATACCGCCAATGCTTGGTCGGTCCATGGCTGTTGAGGCTGTGGGGCGTCGCCGGTTTCGTCGTGGTGGGTTTCTTCGCCGTTCACGCTGCGGTGGGCGGGTGCTCCGGACGGCCGTCTCAGTCGCCGTCCGGTGATTCAGGCCTCCGGCCTGCGCGGGCGCGGTGGTTGCGGGCTCTTTTGAAGCCGTCCGGAACACCCGCCCACCTCCGCTGCGCACGTTCTCGTCGTACGGCGTGCGACCGTAGTGGCTTTCTCGCCGGCCGCCCTGTGAACGCTGCGCGGCTGAAGCGATCCGTACGGGACCGTTGGAGCAGGTCGCCGTAGCTGAAGCTCCGCCTCGGAAAGGAGCGCAGGGCGGGGCGCCGTACCGTGCACGGTGATGTGAGGTCGAACCGCGCCCAGGCCCTGTGGCCGATGGCCGCAACCCGCTGTTCACTCCCGCCGGGTCGCGGGCTTCGTCGAAGTCGGGGAGTGTGACCACCGACCGCGGCGAACCTCTCGGGATGGTCGCCTCAGGGAGTTCAGGAAAGATCGATGGCGAGACCGGAGGTGGCGATGCCGATCTCGCCGTCGTATTCGGCCGCGGCGGCGGCTCGCGCGGCTGTGGCGTCCGTGCCTGGCTGCAGGTGGGTCAGCAACAGGTGGCGGACCTCGGCTTCCTCGGCCTGCCGGCCTGCCTGGCGGGCGCTCGACAGGTTGCGCCGCGAACCCTCCGGGACCCGGTTCGCGTAGGTGGCCTCGGCCAGGAACAGGTCGGCGCCGCGCGCCAGCTCCACCACCTCGGTGCTCGGGCCGGTGTCGCCGGTGTACGCGAGCACCCGCTCGCCCGCCGTCAGCCGTACGCCGGCATTGGGCACCGAGTGCGGCAGCAGACGGGTCTGCGCACGGAACGGGCCGATGTCGATCCGGTCGCCGGCGGTGAACTCGCGCAGGGCATGGGCATCGGCCAGCATTCCCGGGCGGTCCAGCGCGAGCACCGCATCCAGGGCGCCGGGCAGTGAGTACACCGGCAGGGGGGCCGGCGGATCGTCACGGAACGCACGTGCCCGCAACAGCGGGTTCAGATCGGCGCAGTGATCGGGATGCCCGTGACTGACGAACACCGCGTCGACCTGATCAGCGGTGACCCGTTCCAGCAGCCGCGGCACCGTCGCATATCCGGGGTCGACGAGTAGCCTGAACCCGTCGTGCTCCACGAGATAACCACTGCAGGCCTGGCCCGCTCCCGGCCACGCACCGCATCCGCCAAGGATTGTCAGCAGCATCCAAGGACCCTAACGGCCGGCCCGCCGACCGTCATGGATACGACGGCGGATCCGCGGGCACTGCGCCGTTGACCGGAAACAGACGTGGAGCCCTTGGTGGAAGAGGTCTCACCGCCTCCATCCCCGCATCGCGACCATGCCCGCGCCGGCCGGCCCCGGCTGTTCTCCTCGTCCCCGGCCGGACATCGCCGTCGCCGGGTTCTGGGCGTTCCGCCTCAGCCACAGTCGCGGACGTTCGTGGTCCTGCGGATGACCTCGACGATGAAGGAGCCGTCGGCCTTCCTGCCAGTGGTGTGGCGCAGCGCGTTGCCGACGAGTTCGGAACTTCATGTGCTGGCCATCCGTAATGGGATGAACCAAGCCGGTTGGTTATGTCTTTGAAGATTTCATGACGTACGGCCGCATTGTGCGCCGAGAAGGGCCGACGCGGTTTTTACGGCGCTCGCCGTGCGCTCCTTTCGAAAGTAACGCTTCAGTTACGGCGGCCCGCTTTGGGCGGTCTCGTGCGGATTGCTTCAGCCGCACAGCGTTCACAGGGCGGCCGGAGAGCGAGCCACTACGGTCGTACGCCGTGCGGTGGGAGCGGGTGCAGCGGAGGTGGGCGGGTGTTCCGGACGGCTTGAAAAGAGCCCGCAACCACCGCGCCCGCGCAGGCCGGAGGCCTGGATCGCCAGGGCGTCACTGAGACGGCCGTCCGGAATGCCCGCCCACCGCAGCGTGAGCGGCGCCGAAGCCGATCAAGGCCGGGTGAGGCCCTGGCCGGGGGTTACGGCTCTACCTATATGTCTGGATTGAGGGGACATGGTGGGCGTGGCGACCGCCATGGGCAGGGGCATCCAACTCTCCGGGAACGGTCAAGCACGGTTCACCTGGGCCGTTTTACGGTCATCTCCAAGTCATGGCACGCCTCGTCCGAAACACGTCTGAAACACCATGCAGCCGAGATTCACAGATGTGAAACACGCAAGGTCGCACCTTGAAACGGTGGAAGAACACGCTGTGGCGCAACGTCAGTGCGCGGCCGGTCGATGGAGCCCAGGAAGCGATCACTGCGACTGTGAAACCGGCCACACGCCATTTGTAAGGGAGGGTCGCGTCGAATGAAGATCGATAGCGGCACCACTGCCTGGATGCTCACAGCCACCGCGTTGGTGCTGTTGATGACTCCTGGCCTCGCGTTCTTCTACGGAGGAATGACAAGGGCCAAGAGTGTCCTGAACATGATGATGATGTCGTTCGTCAGCATCATCACCGTCACCATCGCATGGGTGCTCTACGGGCACTCGCTGACCTTCACCGACAACGGCAGCGAGCTCGTCAACAAGTTCATCGGCGGCTTCGACGCCCTTGGACTGCAGAGCCTGGTCGACACCGCCACCAAGGACGATGGCACGGGCATGCCGAGCCTGGTGTTCTCGGCGTTCCAGCTCACTTTCGCGATCATCACCGTCGCGCTGATCAGCGGTGCCATCGCCGACCGCGCCAAGTTCGGCGCCTGGGTGCTGTTCACCATCGTCTGGGCGACCATCGTCTACTTCCCCGTGGCCCACTGGGTCTGGGGTAACGGCTGGCTGTTCAACCTCGGCATCGAGGACTTCGCCGGCGGCACCGTGGTCCACATCAACGCGGGAGCCGCGGCGCTGGCACTGGCGATCGTGCTCGGTAAGCGCGCCGGCTGGCGCAAGGAGCCGATGCGGCCGCACAACCTGACGCTGGTCCTGCTCGGCGCCGGTCTCCTGTGGTTCGGCTGGTTCGGCTTCAACGCGGGCTCCGAGCTCGCGGTGGACGGCACCGCCGGTCTGGCGTTCATGAACACCCAGATCGCCACCGCCGCCGCGGCGGGCGCCTGGCTCGTGGTCGAGAAGATGCGCGACGGTCACGCCACCAGCCTCGGCGTCGCCTCCGGCGCCGTCGCCGGTCTGGTCGCCATCACCCCGGCCTGTGGTTTCGTGGACCCCTGGGCGGCCCTCCTCCTCGGCCTCGTCGCCGGTGCGGTCTGCGCCTACGCGGTGGGCCTGAAGTACAAGCTCAACTACGACGACTCCCTCGACGTGGTCGGCGTGCACCTGGTCGGCGGTGTGATCGGCGCGGTCTCCCTGGGCTTCATCGCCGCCTACCCGTTCCTGGAGCAGCAGAGCGCCGGCCTCCTCTACGGCGGCGGCGTCAAGCAGCTGGGTCTGCAGGTTCTCGGCCCGGTCGCGGTCGGCGCCTACTCCTTCATCATCACCTGGATCATCGCTAAGATCATCGACAAGACGGTCGGCTTCCGGATCGGCGCCGAGGAAGAGGTCACCGGCGTCGACATCACCTCCCACGCCGAGACCGGTTACGACCTCGGCACCATCCACTCCTCGGGTGTGGCCGCCGTCAACGGCCCGGCCCCCACCCCGGCGTCTAAGAAGGTGGACGCATGAGACTCATCACAGCGATCATCAAGCCTTTCAAGCTCGATGACGTGAAGGCGGCCCTGGAGCAGTTCGGGGTCAAGGGAATGACGGTCAGCGAGGCCAGCGGCTACGGCCGCCAGCGCGGTCACACCGAGGTCTACCGCGGTGCCGAGTACCAGGTCGACCTGGTGCCCAAGGTCCGCCTCGAAGTGCTCGCCGAGGAGGAGGACGCCGAGGACGTCATCGACGTCATCGTCAAGGCCTCGCAGACCGGCAAGATCGGTGACGGCAAGGTCTGGTCCGTTCCGGTGGACACGGTCGTCCGCGTCCGCACCGGAGAACGCGGACCTGAGGCGCTCTAACCGGTGAGAGGCGACACGCGCTCGTACGCCGCGGCCCGTAAGGAACGGGCCGCGGACATCGACCGCTGGCTGACGGACCTGGTCCGCACCGCTGTCGGTACGCCGTACGGGACCAACGGGGGAACGACGAGAAACGACGAGCGCGGCGCCCTCACCGGAGTCGCGCTCGTCGCGGTCGGGAGCCTTGGACGCTCCGAGCTCGCGCCGGGCAGTGACCTCGACCTGGTCCTGCTGCACGACGGGCGGGAGGACGTGGCGCGCGTCGCCGACCGCATCTGGTACCCGATCTGGGACTCCGGGGTCGGTCTCGACCACTCGGTGCGGACGGTGGACGAGGCGGCCAAGGTCGCCAGGGAGGACCTCAAGGCGGTCCTCGGCCTGATCCAGGCACGGCACGTGGCGGGCGACCCGGAGCTGACCCGCTCGGCGCGCGAGATCGTGCTCGCCGAGTGGCGCGCCGACTCCCGGCGCCGCCTGGGCGAGTTGCGCGACGCCGCCGACAAGCGGGCGGAGGCGAGCGGCGAGCTGGCGTTCCTGCTCGAACCCGACCTCAAGGACTCACGCGGCGGCATCCGCGACGTGCAGGCGATGCAGGCCGTCGCGGCGGCCTGGGTCGCCTCGGCTCCGGGCCCCCGGGTCCGCGAGGCCTACGAGCTGCTGCTCGACATCCGGCACGGCCTGCACCTGGTGACCGCCCGCGGCGCCGACAGGCTGGTGCTCCAGGAGCAGGACGCGGTCGCCGGGATGCTCGGCCTGCTCGACGCCGAGGCGCTGATGCGCAGGCTCGCCGAGGCCGCCAGGACGATCGGGCACGCCTTCGACGCCACCTGGCGCACCGTCGACCGGTTGCTGACCGGCCCCACCCCGCGTGGCCGCCGCCCGCTCGCCGACGGCGTCGTCGAGCACGGCGGGGAGGTCGTGCTCGCCCGCGGGGTCAACCCGCGCAAGGACCCGGTCCTGGTGCTGCGCGCCGCCGCGGCGGCGGCCGAGGCGGGGCTGCCGCTGGCGCCCGCGACGGTCACCGCGCTGGCCTCCCAGTCGCCGCCGCTGCCCGTGCCCTGGCCGGACGAGGCGCGTGACGCGCTGGTCGCCCTGCTGGGCGCCGGTCGCGCGGCCGTTCCGGTCTGGGAGGAGCTCGACCAGGCGGGGGTGCTGGTCCGCCTGCTGCCCGACTGGGAGCGGGTGCGGCACCGCCCGCAGCGCAACCCGGTGCACCGCTACACCGTCGACCGGCACCTGATCGAGGCCGCCGCCGGGGCCGCCTCGTTCACCCGCGAGGTCTCGCGACCGGACCTGCTGCTCATCTCGGCGCTCCTGCACGACATCGGCAAGGGATACCCCGGCGACCACTCCACCACCGGAGCCGTCGTCGCCCGCGACATCGGGACCCGGATGGGCCTGCCCCCGGCCGACGTCGACATCCTGGAGACCGTGGTCCGCCACCACCTGCTGCTGCCCGAGACGGCCACCCGCCGCGACCTGGACGACCCGGTGACGATCTCCCGGGTGGCCGAGGCCGTCGGCTCGCGCGAGGTCCTCGAACTGCTGGCGGCCCTCGCCGTGGCCGACGGCCACGCCACCGGGCCCGCCGCCTGGAACTCGTGGAAGGCCTCGCTCGTCGCCGACCTGGTACGCCGGGTCCGTTCGGCGCTCTCGGGGACCCCGCTGCGTCCCGCGCCCTCGCTCTCGGTGGAGCAGGCGTCCCTGGCCCGTCACGGCGGCGGCGCCGTGCGCGTCAACGGGGGAGCGGTCACCGTGGTCGCGCCCGACCGCGCCGGGCTGCTCTGGCGCGCGGCCGGGGTGCTGGCCGCGCACCGGATGGTGGTCCGCGCGGCGTCGGCCGCCTCGGCGGGGGCGACCGCCGTGATCGAGTTCTCGGTCGTGCCCGAGTACGGCTCGCCGCCCGACCCCGCGACGCTGGAGGCCGACCTGCGCCTGGTCCTGGCCGGCCGCCTCGACATCGAGCAACGCCTGGCCAGGAGGACCAGGTCGATGCGCCCGGCCCGGGTGCCGGTGGCGCCGCCGAGGGTGAACCTGGTGGACGACGCGTCCAACACCGCGACCGTCATCGAGGTGCGCGCCCATGATCGTCCGGGGCTTTTGTGGCGGATTGGTAGAGCATTTGGTGAATGTGGCCTTGACGTACGGGCCGCTCGTGTGGAGACTCTCGGCGCAGAGGCGGTGGACGTCTTCTACGTGGTCGACAGAGCCGGTCGCCCGCTGACCGACGAGGTCCAGCGGGCACAGGTGCGCGATCAGGTGCTGGCTGCCCTGCGGTAACCGTCCAAAGTCGGTCCCTCGTCGCCTTCGTAACGATTAAAGTCGCTATGTCGGTTTTGCCGATTCTTTCCCGTGACCTTGTGGTCTGATGTTGTCCACTTGTGTCGTGATTGAGGGGTAGCGAGAGCGGTGACTACGGCGACATCCGAGAGCGGAGGTGCTTCGGCACACGACCGTGGCAAGCGGCCTGCCGCCCGGTTCGGCTTGAAAAACTGGCGTGTCCGTTCGCGCCTGACGGCCCTGATCCTGGTGCCGACGGCGGTGGGTGTCGTGCTCGCCGGCACGCGCGTGGTGGCCTCCGTGGACAGCGTGGCCGGATACCAGCGGACCGCCGCCGCGGCGGAGTACTCGGGCGGTCTCCGCGACCTCGCCCAGGCACTCGGCTTGGAACGTGACCGAGGCGCGTGGTCGTCGTTCCAGCCTTCGAACAAAGGTCTGAAGGAGAGCTCCGACGCGCAGCGCAAGACCGTGGACGCGCTGGCCAGGAAGGTGCGGCTGGAGGTCCAGGCGATCGACGACTCCTACGGCGCCCGGGTCGTCGAGGCGGCGAGGAACGTGTCCTACCAGCTGGAGGGCCTTCCCGAGCTGCGCCGCCTGCCGGGCATCGCCCGTGTGGAACGGTACAGTTCCATGATCGCCCCGCTGCTCACGCTCCACGAGGAGCTCACGCTGGTCAGCGACGACCCGGAGATCATCGGCAACACCCGCGCGCTCAGCGCCCTGGCGTACGCCAAGGAGGAGGTCTCCAAGCAGCGCGCCCGGCTGCTGGCCGGTTACTACGCGCCCTCGCTGATCAACCCGCAGGAGATCGAGAAGTTCATCGCCTCCCGCTCCCGCATGGACGAGTACGAGGCGGACTTCGGCGTCGAGGCGACCCCGGACAACGCCCAGCTCCTCGTCACCGCCCTGATCGACGAGCGGGTCCACCGGGCCGAGCTGACCAAGGCCAGGGTGATCGTGCTCGCGAGCAACCCCGCTCGCACCGGGCGGCTGCTGTCCGACTTCAACGAGGTCAAGCAGTGGTTCTCGGACAACACCGCGGTCCTCGACCGGATGCGGAAGGTCGAGACCCAGGTCGCCGGGGACGTGGTCACCCGGGCCAGGGACCTGGAGGACACCGAGCAGCGCAACGCGATCGTCACCGCCGGGCTGATCCTGCTCCTGCTCCTGCTGGTGCTCGGCCTCACGGTCGTCATCGCCCGCTCGATGGTGACGCCGCTGCGCCGCCTGCGCGCCGAGGCGCTGGAGGTCGCGAGCTTCCGGCTGCCCGAGAGCGTGCGACGCCTCCGGGTCTCCGGCGACAGCCGCGCACCCGAGGTCGATCCCATCTCGGTCGACACCAGTGACGAGATCGGGGAGGTCGCCAAGGCCTTCGACGAGGTCCACCGGCAGGCCGTGCGCCTCGCCTCCGAGGAGTCCGAGCTCCGCTCCAACATCAGCGCGATGTTCGTCAACCTGTCGCGGCGCACGCAGACCCTGGTCGAGCGGCAGATCTCGCTGATCGACGGACTGGAGAAGGGCGAGGAGGACGGCGGCCGCCTGGCCGACCTGTTCAGGCTCGACCACCTGGCCACCCGCATGCGCCGCAACTCCGAGAACCTCCTGGTCCTCGCCGGTCACGAGCCGACCCGCAGGCGGAGCCAGCCGGCCAAGCTCGTCGACGTCGTCCGCGCCTCCCTGTCGGAGGTCGAGGACTACGAGCGGGTCCAGGTCAAGGTGCACCGCACCATCTCGGTCGCGGGCAGCGCCGCCAACGACATCGTGCACCTCGTCGCCGAGCTGGTGGAGAACGCCCTCCAGTTCTCGCCCCGGGCCAGCCAGGTCGTGGTCTCCAGCAGCGTGATCGAGGGCGGCGGCGCGTTGCTCGCGGTGAGCGACCCGGGCATCGGCATGACCCACGAGGAACTCGTCGAGACGAACCGCAAGCTGGCGGACCCGCCCGTCGTCGACGTCTCGGTGTCGCGGCGCATGGGCCTGTTCGTGGTCGGCCGCCTGGCGCTGCGCCACGGCATCCGCGTCCAGCTGCGCCCGCAGGAGGGTGGCGGTCTCGTCGCCATGGTCCTGTTCCCGCCGGAGCTCGTCGTCCAGGCGGTCCAGCCGGTGCAGACGCCCTCCTGGGGAACCGAGCAGGTGCCCTCGCAGGACCTCTTCGCCCAGACGGCCGCGGGTCGCCCGCCCGTCCAGCAGCCCTCGTACGGGCAGCCCCAGCCCGGGTTCGGGCACACCCACCCCTCGTTCGAGCAGGGGCAGTCCCCGTTCGGGTCGAACCCCTTCGGGCAGACGTCGTACGGGCAGAGCTCGTTCGGGCAGGAGGCGTTCGGGCAGACGTCCGTGGACGTGCCCTCGTTCGGCTCCGCTCCGCCGTTCGGTGCCCCGCCGGTTCCGGGGGGCGCCCCCGGCCCGGCCGGGAGCGGCCCGCCGCTGCCCAAGCGGCAGGTCAACGGCAACGGCAACGGCGCTGCCCCCGCCTCCGAGTTCTCCGCCTGGAGCCAGTCCTCGTACGAGGACACGACGGCGGGGGCGATGCCCGCGGTGGGGATCTCCCCGCTCGAAGCCGAGGAGGAGGAGTACCTGCCCATCTTCGCCTCGATCGAGTCGGCCTGGTTCCGCCGGACGGAGGCGGGCGATCCCCCGGTCACGGGCGAGCGACCGGCCACGGGCGGGCTCCCGGGAGGGGCGGCGTCCGCCGGACCGCAGGGCGAGTCCCACGACGCGGCGTGGGCGGAGGAGCCGACGCCCCCGACCGGCATGCCGGCCCGTGAGACGGCTCGCGAGACACCGCCGACGAGAGAGCAGGTGAGGGCGGTGGCCGAGCCGGACAGCTGGAACACCCCCGCCGACGCCGGGTGGCGGGCCGCCCAGGCGGCGAGTGAGCCCGCACTCGGCGGGGTGACCGCCGCAGGCCTGCCCAAGCGCACCCCCAAGGCGAACCTCGTACCCGGTACGGCCGCCGCCGTGCCGTCCAGCCCCGTACCGCCCATGTCCCCGGACAGGGTGCGCAGCCGTCTGTCGAGCTTCCAGCAAGGTGTGCGGCGGGGCCGCGCCGAAGTAGTCGAAACCACCACCAGGAACCTGGTGGACGAGGAGGAGGGCTCGTGACGACGCTGAGTCATGAGGCACGCAGGTTCGACTGGTTGATCACCGAGTTCGTCCGCGGCACGCCAGGTGTCGCGCACGCGGTGTGCGTCTCGGCCGACGGGCTGAGGATCGCCAGTTCCGAGGGTTTTCCCGCCGACCGGGCCGACCAGCTCGCCGCCGTCGCGGCGGGCCTGCTCAGCCTGACGGTGGGCGCCTCCCGTGTGTTCGAGGGAGGCGCCGTCACCCAGACGGTGGTCGAGATGGAGCGCGGCCTGCTGCTGGTCATGGCGATCAGCGACGGCTCCGTGCTCGCCGTGCTGGCCTCTCCCGACTGCGACATGGGCCTGGTGGCGTACCAGATGACCATGCTCGTCGACAGAGCCGGACAGGTGCTCACCCCGGCGCTCCGCGCCGAGCTGCAGTCCTCCCGGGGCCGGTGATGACCGCGTTCGCGCCCGGTCCCCGCACGGGAGAGGCTCGTGCTCGGGATTGACGGAACCGGGGACGACGAGCCCCTGTTCCGTCCGTACGCCGTCACCGGCGGCAGGTCGGAGCCCCGTTTCCACATGGCGATGGAGGCGCTGGTCTCCTCCTCCTTCATCATGGAGGAGGACCTGGCTCTGCTCACCCCCGAGCAGGATGCGATCATCAGGCTCTGCCGTTCGTACCGGTCGGTCGCCGAGATCTCGGCTCTGCTGAGGGTGCCGCTCGGCGTGGCCCGCGTGCTGGTGGCGGATATGGTCGACGAGGGCTTCGTCCGCATCCATCAGCCGCATCTCAACGAGGGACAACCGGACCTCAACATGCTCGAAAGGGTTCTCAGTGGACTTCGCAGGCTCTAGCCAGGGTGGCCTGACGTCAACGAAGATCGTTGTCGCGGGCGGGTTCGGCGTCGGCAAGACCACGTTCGTGGGGGCGGTGTCGGAGATCGTGCCGCTCACCACGGAGGCGGTGATGACCGACGCCAGCGCCGGGATCGACGACCTGGGGCTCACCCCCCTCAAGACCACCACCACGGTCGCGATGGACTTCGGCCGCCTCTCGCTGGACCGCGACCTGATCCTGTACCTGTTCGGTACGCCGGGTCAGCACCGCTTCTGGTTCATGTGGGACGACCTGGTCCGCGGCGCGATCGGCGCGGTGGTCCTGATCGACACCCGCCGGCTCGCCGACGGCTTCCCGGCGATCGACTACTTCGAGGAGGCCAAGCTCCCCTTCGTGGTCGGTGTCAACGGCTGGAACGGCGAGTTCCCGCACCACGAGGAGGAGGTGCGCGAGGCGCTGACGCTCGCCCCGCACATCCCCGTGGTGCGGACCGACGCCCGCTCCCGCGACTCGGTGAAGAGCACGCTGATCACCCTGGTCGAGCACGTGCTGCGGGCCCGCACGGCCTACGGCACGTCGGTGTAGTCAGGCCTTCCCCGCGAGGCCGGGGCCGGGTCCGTGC
Source organism: Streptosporangium vulgare (assembly GCF_042428775.1). NCBI lineage: Bacteria > Bacillati > Actinomycetota > Actinomycetes > Streptosporangiales > Streptosporangiaceae > Streptosporangium > Streptosporangium vulgare. Next base: position 615,746 of record NZ_JBHMBS010000003.1, read on the forward strand.
TCCGCGGGCCCGGCCTCGGACGGCGTTCCGGGCCGTCTCGGCGGGGTTCGCGTTCAGTCCGGTATCCACTCCTTCCAGGTGATCCTGTTCGCGTCGATCCACCTCTGGGCCGCCCCGGCGGCGTCGAGGTCGTGGTCGACCATGTCGTTCGCCACCACGTTCTGCTGCTCGTTCGTCCAGGAGAAGTTGCGTACCAGCTCGTAGGCCCGGCCGCCGGTGTCGGCGAACCGCCTGCTCACGATCTTGTCGAGCAGGTAGGGCGGGTAGTCGCACCGCACCGTGGCGGGGTCGGCGTCGCAGCCGATCGCGTACGGCGGGAGGTTCACCTTCGCCAGCTTGATCCGGGTGAGGAGCCACTGCGGTTCGTAGAAGTACATCAGCAGCGGGGTCCGGTCGCGGGTCGCCCGTTTCGCGGCGTCGACCAGCGCCTTCTCGCTGCCCGCGTGGACGACCCGGTAGTCGAGGCCGAGATTGCGGACCAGGGCCTCGTCGTTGGTGACGTACGAGGGATCCGCATCGAGAAGCTGACCTAAATTGCCGGACTTGTCCGTCTTGAAGAGGTGGGCGTAGGTGTTGAGCCGCCGCCAGTCGGTGATCCCGGGATACCTGTCCGCCATCCACTGCGGGACGTACCAGCCGATGACCCCCCTGACGCCGCTCCTTCCCGCGGAGACCGCGACCTTCTTCTCCTCGATGTAGGTGCGCTTCAGCGCCTCCTGTCCCCAGTTCTCCACGATCACGTCCACGGTGCCCTTCTGGAGGCCCTCCCAGGACTCGGCCGGGGTGAGTCTCACCGTCTGCACCCGGTAGCCGAGCTCCTGGGTCAGCAGGCGGCCGATGACGGCGGCGCCGGCCTCGTGGCCCACCCGTTCGTCGAGGGCGATCCGCACCGTCCCGCCGGAGGCCGCGGGAGCCGGTGCGGCCGGCTCCCGCGCGTCCTGGCCGGTGCACGAGGCGAGGGGGAGGAGCAGTGCGGCGAACGCGCCGAGCGCCAGGAGACGCCGGGGGCCTCTCGGGGGGCGACGTGGCCGAAGGGGCGACGCGTTGGTCGCGCCGGGCGCCGGGAGACGGGGAGGAAGGGGGAACCGGGGGAGGGGCAGGCGGAGGGGGAGGGCGCGGACGGGCGGGCGGGAGCCGCGAACGTGGCTCGCGGCGTCGCCGGGTGTGGCCACGGTCTCCTCCAGGGCTCGTCGCCCGGATTCGGCGGGCCGGGGACGCGGTGCGGGCTACGGATCTAGGGGGTCAAGATATGGCGTACGTATCGCGAATCACAATTTTGTGATTCCCCGGGGGGCGGCTCGCTTCCGTCACGGGCCCTCGTGGCCGCAGAATGGAACGATACAAACGGTCATATGGGTCACAAAGTCCCTAATAAGGGTATTCAGCGGACCGGAACCCGGGTTCCAGCCATAGCTGGAGCCCCGGATCGAGTCCCTGCCTCGCCAGGAATACACATTTACCGAGCTGCGTTCGCTTGGCCCCATAGGTCGATATGTGCTCGAATTGCCAGGAACCACGGGAAATTCGACCAGAGGTTCATCCACCGAGAGGGCAGCGTTCGGTGAGTCCACACGAGATCCACGACGCGGGCAGCGGCCTGCGTCCGCGGAACTGGCGAGTACGCCGGCGCCTTGTCGCGCTCGTCCTGGTGCCCACGATCGCCGCGGTGCTGCTCGGTGGTGTCCAGGTGTTCGCCTCGGTGCGCGCCGCCGGAGACTACCAGCGCGTCAACGACCTCGCCCGGCTCTCCGCCCGCATCGGCACGCTCACCCACGAGCTGGCCGAGGAACGCGACCACACCGCCTGGTTCATCGCCCTCGGCCGGCCGGAGAACGGCGTGAAGGACGTGCGCGCCCAGATGGACCTGGTCGACAGCTCCGCGGCGCGCGTCCGCGAGAGCGGCTCCCTGCTCGGCGCGGAGGTGAGCGGCCGCACCCGGGACGAGGTCGAGACCGCGATCACCCGGCTGGAGGACCTCCCCCCGCTGCGCGAGCAGGCCCTGAGGTCGGCGCTGCTGCCCGACGCGGCCATCGCCGCCTACTCCCTGGTCATCGCCGACCTGATCTCCCTGTACGACGAGCTCGGCAAGGGCAGCGCCGACGACGTCCTGTTCGGCCAGGCGATCACCCTAGACGCGCTCGCCCGCGCCAAGGAGGCCGTCTCCTTCCAGCGGGCGCTGCTGACGGTGGTGCTCGTGGCGGGACGGTTCGAGCAGGGGCAGATGGAGCGGTTCCTCGGCGCGCTCTCCACCGAGCGCAACGAGCGCAGGACCTTCGCCGCCGAGGCCGGAAGCCGGGAGCGCCGCCTCTTCGACGAGATCGTCAACGGCCGTGCCGCCGAACGCGCCGAACTCCTCCGCGAGCTGGTCCTGCACCGCGCGGCCTCCGGCGTCCCGCTGAAGGGCCTGGACCTGGCGCGGAAGGACGACGCCAAGGAGTGGTACGACGCGGCCACCGTCGTCATCGGCCACATGCGCGAGGTCGAGGAGCGGCACGCCCAGGACATCGTCGCGCGCAGCCAGCGGCTCGGCGACGTCGAGTACAGCCACGCCCTGACGGTCGCGGTCGCCGTCTCCGCCCTGCTGGCGTTCGTGCTGGCGATCACCGTCATGGTGGCGCGCTCGCTGGTCAGGCCGCTGAGACAGCTGCGCAGGGAGGCTCTGGAGGTCGCGGGGGATCGGCTGCCCGCGTACGTCCAGCGGGTCCGCGACTCGCACGAGGGGGAGATCGCCGCCGACGTGCCGCCGATCGGGGTGCTGTCGCGCGACGAGATCGGCGAGGTCGCCAGGGCGTTCGACGAGGTCCACCGGGAGGCCGTGCGGCTGGCCGGCGAGGAGGCCAGGCTGCGCGCCACGGTGAACGCGATGTTCGTCAACCTCTCGCGGCGGAGCCAGAGCCTGGTGGAACGCCAGCTCACCCTGGTCGAACGGCTGGAGCGCGGCGAGCGCGACGACCAACGGCTGGCGGACCTGTTCAAGCTCGACCACCTCGCCACCCGCATGCGCCGCAACAGCGAGAACCTGCTCGTCCTCGCCGGGCAGGAGGTGGCGCGGCGCTGGAGGCAGCCGGTCGAGCTGGTGGACGTGGTCAGGGCCGCGCTGTCGGAGGTGGAGAACTACGAGCGGGTGACGAACCGGGTCCAGTCGGAGGTCGCCGTCGCGGGCCCCGCGGTGAGCGACGTGGTCCACCTGCTCGCCGAACTGGTCGAGAACGCGGTCTCGTTCTCGCAGCCGGACACCAGGGTCACGGTGTCCAGCAGCCGGGTCGACGACGGCGGCGTGATGGTCTCGGTGACCGACAAGGGCATCGGCATGACGCTCGACGAGCTCTCCCAGGTCAACTGGCGGCTGGCCAACCCGCAGGCCGCCGACGCCTCGATCGCCCGCAACATGGGCCTGTTCGTCGTCAGCCGTCTCGCGCTCAAGCACGGCATCCGCGTCCGGCTCCGCCCCCAGGACTCCGGCCTGACCGCGATGATCATGATTCCCGAGTCGCTCCTCGTCCTGCCGCCCCTCGTGGGCCGCCCGGCAGGCTACCCGCGGTCCGCGAGCGCCTTCCCGGGTACGCCGGCGAGCGTGGCCGGTCTTCCCGCGGGCGTGACGAGCCTTCCCACGGGCGTGGTCGGCTTCTCCGTGGGGGCGGACGGCTCCCCGCTCCCCGGGGACGCGGGCGGTTCGCCCGTTCCGCCGTTCCCGCACACCGCGGAGGTTTCCGAGGATGAGGACGGGGACGAGGACGAGGACGGCCCGGCCGTTCCGTTCCCGGAGGTCCCCGGGGACGCGGGCCGGCCGTCGCGGGTCCCCCTGCTCGCCGCGCCCACGGCCGCGCAGGCACCGCTGCCCTCGCGGGTCAGGACGGACGCGACCGCGCGGAGCGTGTGGAGCCCGCCCGCGGAGCGGCTCCGCCCACCGGGGGGGCGGGGAGAGTTCCCGCCCGGCCCGTTCGACCGCCTTCCCGGGGCGCTCGACGGCTCGCCGGGCTCCCCCGGCCGCGCTCCGGGCCCGCTCGACGGCTCGCCCGGTCCCCTCGACGGCCTTCCCCCGGTGGACGAGACCGGTGAGGGGACCCCGGCGGAGCCGGAGGACGACTACCTGCCGATCTTCGCCGCGGTCGAGTCCGCCTGGTTCCGGACCGCCGCTCTCTCCCGCGACCCCGGTGCGCGGACGGCCCGCCCCGAGGCGGACGCCGCTTCCGGTCCCGTTCCCGATGACTCCGGCTCCGATGCCGATGCCGACTCCGCAGGCCCCGCTTCCGAGGGCCCCGCTCCCGAGGAGTCCCGGGCCGAGCCCGAACCGTGGACCTCGCCCGGTGACCTCGGCTGGCAGGCCGCACAGGCGGTGAGCGCCCCCGTGCTCGGCGGTACGACCGAGGCCGGCCTGCCCAGGCGCACCCCCCGGGCCAACCTGGTCCCGGGCTCGGTCACGCCATCCGTCCCGTTCGAGACATCCGAGACATCCGAGCCGTCCCCCTCCCCGGCGCCCGTCAGGCCCGCGCTCTCGCCCGAGCGGGTGCGCAGCCGCATGGCGAGCTTCCAGGAGGGCGTGCGCAAGGCGCGCAACGAGCTTCCGAAGCGGGAGGGATGACGTGCGGGCCGGCAACCGGGACCACGGGCGCGAGCTTCGCGACGGTCACGCCTTCCCCGGGGAGGAGGAGTGGGACGACACGCCCCGGTACGGCCTCCGGGCCGAGCCCGCGGGACACCGATGGCCCGCGGCGCCGCCCCCGGTCGTGCTGCCCGTGCGCGGTGGCGGGGCCGAGCCGCCTGGATTCGGCCCCCCGGAGGGGTCTTCCGGGTTCGGGACCCGTCGGGACGGGCACCACGAGTCCGAGCACGACGAGCCGGCCGAGGAGGAGAGCGCGCTGGTCCGGATGTACGCCGTGACCGGGGGGCGGGTCGTGCCGAGTTCGAGGCTCGCCATGGAGGCGCTGGTCTCGACCACGACCACCACCCCGCTCGGCCTGTCCTACGTCCGGGAGTATCGCTTCATCAGCGATCTGTGCCGCAGTATCCGCTCGATCGCCGAGATATCCGCTCTCCTGAGCGTCCCCCTCGGCGTCACCCGCGTCCTGGTCTCCGACATGGAGTCCGAGGGCCTGGTGCGGATCCACCACCCCCGGGTCACCGCGGCGGGTCCGGGGCCCGACCTGCTCGAACGCGTCCTCAACCACCTCAGGGGCTAGGTTCCCTCCCCGGGGCGGGGGACACGGCGGTGATCCACCCCGGGCCGGCGGCGGTGGCCCGGGTCGCGGAGCGGCTGGGCGTGTCGTCGGCGTCGCTGCGGCTGTACGGTAAGCGCGATCAGACCCGCTCGGACCATCTGGGCCTGATCGCCAAGTATCTCGAGTGGCAGACCGCCCCGGCGGGCAGCCGGGCCATGAAGGAGCTGGAGCAGTTCCTGCCGGCCCAGGCGCTGCCGGATGACACCGGTATGGTCCGGCTGGATGAGGACGAGCATCTGGTGGTGCCGCCGCTGTCTGCCGAGGACGTGCCGGCCGAGGCCAAGGCGCTGAAGGACGAGCTGGCCGGGATGCTGCCGTTCGCGCCGATCGCCTCGCTGCTGATCGAACTGGACGCGCACGCACTTCCTGCTTCACCCACGCCGGCGGGCGCAAGCTGACCAAGACGGCCGAGACCAAGCGCAACATCTTGGCCGTGCTCATCGCGATCGACGGCCAGCGTTTCCCCGTCCCACGGTGGCGTAGGTGAAGACGGTGTCCACGCCGACCGCCGAGGACAACGAACCGTTCGCCGGGCAAGGCCGCTGCCGGCGGCCTGTGCGTCCGGTGGTCGCGGACGTGCCTCTGAGGTGAGCACGTGTTGGGCACGTCGGCGGCCTGACGGCGTGGAGGAACCGGCTGCTCAATCTTCGAGGTCGGCGACGGTGGAGGCCGGGATGCTGAGGATGGCGTCGAAGGCGTCGAGGATGGGGGTGTGCAGGTAGGCGCTCTGGATGCGGATGCGGTCGGGGCTCTCGTGGCGGGCTTGGCGGAGGTCGGCGATGCTGAGCCCGAGGCCGGCGTCGGCGAAGGCGGCTTCGATGCTGCCCGGCTCGGGCGGCTGGAGTGGGGTGTTGTGGATGGTGAAGCCGAAGCGGGCGTTCTCGTCGGGGCGCATGTCGGCGGTGTGTCCGGCGATGCTGGTCAGGGCGAGGGCGAGGTAGTCGCCGCCCAGGGCGTTGTGCAGGTGCTGTCCCATGGGCAGTCCGGTGAGCCGGCCGCTGAAGGAGACCGGCGTTTTCTGGATGTGGGCGTTGTGGGCGGCCAGCACGATGCGGGTGCCGGGGTGGGAGCGTTGCAGGTGCCACTGGATCGATTCGGCCATGTAGAGGTCGCGGGCGGAGGTGTCGGCGGTCAGGCCGTTGCCGGCGTACAGGCCGGCCATGGCGCGGAAGCCGTAGTCGGCGTGGCAGGCGGCTTGGAGGCGGCGCCGGGCGATGTCGTAGCTGTGCTGGTCGGAGCGGGAGAGGTACAGCGGCGCGACGGCGCGGAAGCGGATGAGCAGGCGTGACAGGGTGGCGCTGAGGGCGTCCTGTTCGGCGGTGGCCAGGCGGGTCCAGGCGGGGGCGGCGGAGGCGGCGGAGGCGCCGGCGAACGATTCGGCGATCCGCATCGCCTCCTGGATCGCCGGCAGGACCTCGGGGTCGACCTGGCGCAGGTAGTCGGCGACCGGGGCCAGGGCGGGCAGCAGGGATCCACCGGCTGCCGGGATGTCGATCCCGGCGAAGCGGAGCGGCGTGGCGGCGGTGGCGTTGTGCCGGCGCATCCAGCGCAGCGGCTCCTCGACGCCGACCGGGATGGAGTCGGCGAGATGGCCGGTCAGGTCATCGTCGGTGCCTTCTCCCTGGGCCCAGGCGTCCAGGCCGAAGCCTTCGCTGAGGCCGTACTCGAAGGCCAGGACGGTGAAGCCGCAGCGTTCGGCCAGGAAGCGCAGGATGCGCTCGCGCAGGTGGGCGAACTCGGTGATGAAGTGGGAGTTCTCACCGATCGCGACGACGCGCGCGCCGCCGATGAGCTCGCGCAGCGGCTCCAGGTCATCGAGCGGCGCGCCGGGGTCGAGGTGGGTGAGCGGGACGGCATGGCCGCGAAGCCAGTCGGCGAAAGAGGTGTCGTGGGATGAAACAGACATGCTGATGGCTCGATTCCGAAGTACTGGATTATCGTCGCGGGAGCGCGGGGGCCGCGTTCTCCAGGTCGTCGATGCTGCCGGACATGATCGTGCGCAGGTGTTCGGTGATGTGCTGCAGCGGCCAGTCCCACCAGGCCAAGGCCAGCAGGCGGTCGATGTCGGCGTCGCTGTGGCGGCGGCGGATGAGCTTGGCCGGGTTGCCGCCGACGATGCCGTAGTCGGGGACGTCGTCGACGACGACGGAGCCGGAGGCGATGATCGCCCCGTGGCCGATGCGGACACCGGGCATCACCATGGCCCGGTAACCGAACCAGACGTCGTTGCCCACCACGGTGTCACCCCGTCCTGGCAGGTCGGTGATGAGGTCGAAGTGCTCGGCCCAGGAGGCGCCCATGATCGGGAAAGGGAACGTCGAGGGGCCGTCCATGCGGTGGTTGGCGCCGTTCATGATGAACCGCACGCCTTCGCCCAGCGCGCAGAACTTCCCGATGACCAGCTTCTCCGGCCCGTAGTGATACAGCACATTACGAGTCGCGAAAGCGGTCGGATCGTCCGGATCGTCGTAGTAGGAGAAGTCCCCGACCTCGATCAGCGGCGAGGTGATCAGCGGCTTCAGCAGCACCACCCGTGGCTGGCCGGGCATGGGGTGCACCACGGTCGGGTCGGCGGGAACAGGCGGCATCACGACGTGCTTCCTTTGGTAGTCGAGGTTCCGAACCAGGCGGCGAGCGCTTCGCGCAGTGCGGGCGCGGCGCTGTCGGCGGCCTCGTCGATGGTCGCGGCCCAGGCGATGTGCGCGTCCGGGCGGATCAGCAGGACGTCGGCCGGCCGGTCATCGGTTTTGGCGATGTGGAGGTCGACGCGATGGTTCCAGTCGCGCGCGCTCTCGCGGAGATCCTCGCGGTCGGCGAGGTCCAGGAGGATGGGCCGCGCGGGGTGCATGAGGTCCGCGAGGCTGGTGATGCCGTGGTCGGTGTGCAGGGTGAGGTCGGGGGCGAAGGTGCCGGTCAGTGGGTGGTGGCCGGTGCCGGGCATCGGGTAGCGGATGTCGGTGCCGGCGACCAGCGCGCCCATCCGGCGCAGCGGTTGTTCATCGGCGAGTAGTTCCTGGAAGACCTCTCGCAGCGCCTCGGCGGCCACGTCGTGCCCGCGCCGCAACGCCACCTGGGCCCGGGCGTGCAGCATGGTGCGGGCGCCGGCCAGGTGGCGTTCGTCGTGGTAGGTGTCCAGCAGCCCGGCCGGTGCCCAGCCGTGCAGGTCGGCGGCCAGCTTCCAGGCCAGATTGACCGCGTCCAGCATGCCGGCGTTGATCGCCACCCCGGTGGCCGGGAACAGGTGCGCCGCGTCACCGGCCAGCAGGATCCGACCGTCACGGTAGCGCTCGGCCTGGCGGGCCTTGAAGGTGAACCGCGACAGCCGCATCGCCTCTCCCACGGGCAGATCCACACCGAGCACGCGGCGGATGCTGTCCTGGAGTTCGGCGACGCTCATCGGAGCGTCATCGTCGTATTCGGTGGCTTCGTCCTCGATCGTGTAGAGCGAGACGATGCGGGAGTCAGGCGAGGAGCCGAGGCCGAACAGACCGTGGTCGGTCCGGGTGAAACCCGAGCCGATCGTGCCGGAGCCGGTGACGTCGAGGTCGCCGTTGCCGAGCACGCTCACCGTGTCGGGCAAGCTGACCTGGGCCAGCCGGTTGACCTCCGGGTAGACGGTGCCGGGGAAGCCGATGCCGGCCCGGTCACGGACCCGGCTGCGCGCGCCGTCGCAACCCACCAGGTAGCGGGCGATCACCTCATACGGCCCGTCCGGACCCCGCACCTCCACCCTCACCGCAGCGTCGTCTTGGCTCACCCCGACCACCTCGTGACCGCGGCGGACCTCGACGTCGAGTTCGCCGGCGCGGTCGTCGAGCAGCCGCTCCAGCAGTGGTTGCGGTAGCGGCAGGGCGTGCAGCGGCGGATCGGCCAGCTGGGTGAAGTCCAGATGCACACCACCGAACGGGAACCGGGGAGCCGGAACAGGGTCGGTGCAGGCCGCCTCGAACCGCTCCAGCAAGCCCCGGTAGTCCAGCAGCTGCAGGATCTGCCCGCCGAGGCCGCCGGCCTTCGGGGTCGCCCGGCGGTGCGGGTGACGCTCCAGCACCAACGGCCGCACCCCGGCCAGCCGCAGCTCAGCGGCCAGCATCAGACCGGTCGGACCGGCACCCACGATGACCACGTCGGTATTTATCACTGTCCACTCTCCTCATTGTTTGTCGTTGTCAACAGCACACCCACGTCCTTACTCACCGTTGCGCAGGTTCCGGCCTCGGCTGACGATCTCCTGGACGGCTACGCCCCCGCGGGCGGGACCCATTCGACGAACTGCACCACGATGCCGTTGGGGTCGGTGAGCTGGAAGAGCCGCTCGCCCCACGGCTCATCCCGCAGCGGCACCGTGACGGGGACGCCTTCGCGGCACAGCCGTTCATGTTCGGCAGCGACGTCGGTGACGGTAAGGGACACCATCACCCCCGTTGGCAACCGCTCACGGATGCTGCTGGGAAGCACCCGGCTGCCGCGCGACACCGGCACGATGTCGGCACAGTCGGGACGGGTGAGAGTGACGAACCCCCTGGCCGCCACCGATTCGTGAAAGCCCAGGTGGGTGGTGAAGAAGTTGCTGGATGCCACCACGTCGTCGACGTTCGGCGACATGGCCGAGCTGATGATGTGCATGGCACCTTTCCCCTTGAACGCAGCCTCCAGATCCCGGTGGGCACCACTGGCGGACTGGTGGCCGTTCTGGACGCCCCTCAGCCTGGCCCTAGGCGGCCACCGGCGACAACGCCAGGTTCGATAACGTGCCTTAACCTCTCGCTAAACGATGAAAGAGGACGGGTGGAGCTTCGGGACATCGAGATCTTCCTGACCTTGGCTGCCGATCAGGGAGGCCGACCTCACCGTCGGGCCGGTCGTCCGCATCGAGCCCGTCGTCCTCGCACTCGGAGTCGGCCACCGGCTGGCCCAGCGCGAAACGGTGTCGTATCACGCCATCCGCTACCGCGCCGACCCGACATCACCTACGTGCCCATCCACGACGCCCCTCCGGCGCAGTGGGCACTGCTGTGGCGTACCGCCACCGAAACCGACCTGATCCGCACCTTCGCGCACACCGCCCGCGAGGTCGGACCCAGCGTCACCCGGCCAGGGGTGTGACACAGAACTTAGATTATCTGTCACACTGGCGCTCGTCGGATCGTGTCCGCCAGCTCGACATCCGCCGCCGCGAGGACGACTCGGCAACATTAGGTGTCACATCGCCTTCCAGGAGGACGGCCCCATGTCCGTCGTGACCTTCCCCGGCCAACCCGACCCGGCCACCGGCGCGACGACCGCGGCCGCGGTCGAGCGCTTTCTCGACTCCATTAACGCGGCCACCACCCGCGTCGGCTACGCCGAGACCCTCGCCCGCCTGAGCGCCGTCACCGGCCCACACCATCCGGTCGCCGCGCTGAGCCCCGAGCAGTACGCCGCCGTGATGGACCGCTGGAAGACCGCGGCCGCCGCCACCTGGAACCGGCACCTGTCCGCCCTGTGTTCCTTCACCGCCTGGGCCCAGCGCCAGGAGCTGCTGGCCACCAATCCCGCCCGGCGCCTGGAACGCCGCAAGTCCGCCCGCCGCGGCGACCGCGCCGTCCCGCGCACCCGGCTGGAGACGCTCTTCACCGACCCCGCCCACGCCCTGCGCGAACGACTGCTGTGGCGGCTGCTGTACGACACGGCCGCCCGCGCCGAGGAGATCCTCACCCTCAACGTCGAAGACCTCGACCTGGAATTCCGTCGGGCCCGTGTCGTCTCCAAAGGTGGCGCCATCGAGTACGTGCACTGGGCCACCCCCACCGCGCGGTTGCTGCCCCGCCTGCTGGCCGGCCGCACCACCGGACCGGTGTTCCTGGCCGACCGGCGCGCTCCTGCCTCCGGCCCGCGCACGCCCGCGGCCGCCGACATCGACCCCGCCACCGGACGCGGACGGCTGTCCTACCCGCGTGCCGAGTACCTGTTCAAGACCGCCTCGGCCACGCTCGACCCGCACCGGCAGGGGTGGACGCTGCACCAGCTCCGCCACAGCGCACTCCAGCATCTGGCCCAAGCCGGCCGCACCGCGCCCGAACTGCAGGCCAAGAGCCGCCACCAGCACCTGGCCAGCCTCGGCCGCTACGTCCGCCTCGGCGAGGAGACCTCCGCCCGCGTCACCGCCGAGGCCGACCCCATCCAGCGCCGCCGTCCCCGCTGAACTCACACCCCCACCGGATGACCTCACCAGGTCACGCGATCGGCCACGCCCGCAGCGCCTGATCGTCGTCGGGATCGAGCTCGACCCGGTAGCCGGCCACCAGCAGCGCGGCCTCATATCGTGCCGGCTCCTGCGCGGAGATGCCGGTGTCGTCGGCGCAGGCGACCAGGAAGGGCGCGCCCCCCTGCCCGCCCTCGACGACGAACCCGCCATGCCGTTCGCCGAACTCGCTCCTGCCCGCCTGGCGCAGCATCGTGCGAATGACCTCCGCGCCCGATCCCGCACCGTCCACAACGGCCGCTGGCCTGCGCCGTACCCGAAATGCGGGTCGTCGTCGCTCATGGTCCACGCCGTAAACGAATCGAGACCTTAGTCACAGAGGTCCGGGTTCACCGCAGGTCAGAGGCTACTTCGTTGGAAATTTCTTCATTACTACCGGGATCCCGGCGGGGACCTGCGCCTCAGGCGGCGGGGGAGCCCGCGCCGGTCTCCTGGGAGAGGGGCGAGAGGACGCGCGTCGGTTTCCCGGCAGAGGGCGAGGGGGCGCGCGTCAGTTTCCCGCGAGCCACCAGCGGGCGGCGACGAGCTCGGCCACCAGGGTCTCGGTCAGGAGCGCCACGTCGGGGTCGTCGTCGTGGCGGTAGCGGACGCAGGCCCTGGCCCCGGGAAGGTCGCCGCCGACGGCGAGGACGGTGGAGCCGCGCTGCCCGATCCAGTCCATGGCCTGCTCGTCGTAGCGGGAGCCGGGGAAGAGGATGGCGCGGTAGTCGAGGGTCTTGGTGAGATAGACGTCCACGTGGGCCCAGTCGCCGGTCTCGCACGCGTCGGCCGCCCGGCGGGGGCCCTCCCGGAACATCAGCGCCGACTGCTCGGCCGAGGACAGGTGCTCGACGGGAGCGATCGTGTAGACGCCGTGCGGGCCGTCGAGCAGCGCCGCCGCCGGTTCCAGCCACTCGTCGCGGCGGTCGAGCAGGTCGGCGGTGGCCTCGGCCGTACGGCGGAGCAGCTCGGGCACGTCCCGGCCGAGGCCGCCGGGCTCGCCCCCCGAGACACGCCCGCCCCAGCCGGGGACGGTGAGGTGACCGCCGAGTGCCAGGAGCAGGGCGAGGGTGTGCTGGAAGGTCCGGCAGGAGACGCCGCCGCGCTCCTCGCCCGCCAGCATCGGGACCACCAGGTCGGCGCCCTCGGTGACGGCCGAGCCGGGGTTGTTGGTGATCGCGAGGACGAAGGACCGGCCCCGGTGGCGGGCGACCGCGTCCAGGGTCTCCCGGCTGCCGCCGGTGGCGGAGACGGCGACCACCAGGGTCTCCGGGTCCGGCGGGTAGGACAGGGCGGCGGAGGCGTACTCGGCCACCGCGTCCGTCCCCGCGGCCCGCAGGCGCAGCGCGGCCACCCGGGCGGCGTACCGGGAGCTGCCCATGCCGAGGAGGAGCACCCGCCGGATCCCCGAGGGGATGCCCGCGAAGGGGTCGCCCCCCTCCAGGGCGTCGGCCAGGTCGGCCAGCGCGGCGGGCTTGGCCTCCAGATCGGCGAGGTACAGCTCGGGAATCACGGTCTCTCCTTCGTCGGAAGCGTCGCAAGCGTCGGAAGCGTCGGGTTCATGGGTGTCGGGGCCCCGGCACGCCCATCGGGTTCGGCCCGGGTTCACGGATATCGGGACCGCAGCACGCCCATCGGGGCGTAGCGCCAGCGTGGCAGGTGCCTGGCCGCGTAGACGAGCTCGCGGCACTCCTGCTCGATCTCGAACGGGCGCAGCAGGGAACGGTCCAGGAGCGCGGCGTGGCCCAGTTCGGCCAGCCGCCCGAGGTAGGCCGCCTCCAGGGTGGCGCGGGCCGTGGCGGACCATCCGGCGATCACCTCGGGGTCGGCGTCGCGGCGCCTGATCGCGACCTGGCCGACGTGTTCGAGGCTCGTGGTGAGCTGGGCGAGGTCGCGGGCCGCAGGCTGGAAGGGATCGGCGCCCGCGACGGTCGGGTTGCCGTCGAAGTCGATCACCGCGTAGCCGTCCCGCCAGCGCAGGACCTGGCCGACGTGCAGGTCACCGTGGATGCGGATCAGCGGGGTGGCCCCCGCGGAGGCGAGGGGGGCCAGCTCGGCGCGGAGCGCGCCGGCGCGCTCCGCGAGCCAGTCGCCGTCCTCGCCGCCGGTCAGCGCCAGTGCCTCCGCCAGCGCCTCGCCCGCCCGGAGCGACCACGGGCCCTCTCCCGCCCGTACGGCGTCCGCGTGTCTCACCGGATCGGGGAAGGTCGCGGAGGGGGTCGCCATCGCCGCGTGCAGGTCGGCGGAGAGGACGCCGAGGTCGGCGGCGAAGGAGGTGCCGCCGGAGACGGCCTCGTCCACGCACCACTCCCAGCCGTCCGCGGCGCCCGGCAGGTAGGCGGTGACGAGGGCGAGCAGCAGCTCGGAGCCGTCGTCGGCGCGCCGGGAGACGGACGCGTACGGCGTGGCGGTCGCGGTGAAGCCGACCGACGTCAGGTGCGCGAACACGTCGGGCGCGGGCTGGGGGAGCGGCGCGGGGGGAGTGAGCCATTTCACGACGACCCGCTCGCCGACGACCACCGAATGGTTGGTCTGGTCGGCCTCGACCCCCCGCTCGGCGCCCCGGAGGCCCTCGTCACTCGATGACAATTGAGTGTCGATTGAGAAAAGAGTGATGATCCGTACGGGAAGCGGGTGGAATCGACGAACGGCGAATGGGGCGGGGATGTCGCAGGTCAGAGCCTCGATGAGCTCACCGGTCCGCCCGTCGCCGGCTCGGGGAACCGTGTCGAGCCGGTCCCAGATTGAAGCAGGATTTAACAAACGGACCAAACTTTCCAGGGGTGATGTCGGGGGAAGTCTTGCTCAAGTTAATGTTGACTGCAACACTCCTGCTTTGGTCTGCCGTGTCCCCAACGGCCGGTCTACCCCAATTACACTGAATGCTGAAGGAGTAGCGGCCGTGTCCCGCACCCGGTACACCCGTCGTCTTCCGGTCGCCGCCCTGGTCACCGGTCTCGCGCTCGCAGTCTCGGCCTGTGGCGGTGAGGCCGCGGAGACCGCCGCCGCACCCGCCGCCAGCGCCTCGGCGGCGCAGCTGAACCCCAACGCCGACCTTTCCCAGCAGAGCGTCACCATCTCCGTGTGGGCGGGTTACACGCCCGAGGACCTGCCCCAGCGGATCAAGGACAAACTCAAGACCACCCTCAAGGTGACGGAGCACGCCACCAACGAGGACATCATGGCGAAGCTCACCGCCGGTACCGACACCGGCCTCGACGTGGCCTTCGTCTCCGGCCAGTACGCCCAGGCCCTCAACGAGGCCGGGCTGCTGGAGCCGCTCCACCCCGAGCTGATCCCCAACCTCGCGAACCTCTACCCCGAGGCCAAGGAGCTGTCCTACGACAAGGGCAACCTCTTCTCGGTTCCCTACACCTGGGGCACCACGGGCATCTGCTACCGGTCCGACCTGATGAAGACCGCGCCGACGAGTTGGAACGATATTCTCAACCCGCCGGCCGAGGCGCTCAAGAAGGTCACCATGATGACCACCGAGCGCTGGCTGGCACTTCCCGCCATCAAGGCCCTCGGCTACTCGGTCAACACCAGGAGCGACGAGGAGCTCGCCAAGGTCAAGGCGAAGCTGCTGGAGGCCAAGCCGAAGCTGCTCGGCTACGACGACACCACCTTCGGCGAGAAGCTCAAGACCGGCGAGGCCGTGATGGTCGAGGCGTGGGACGGCTGGTGCCCGACCACCGAGAAGAACATCAAGTTCGTCATCCCGAAGGAGGGCAGCGACCTGTGGGTGGACACCATGGTCGTGCTGAAGTCCTCCAAGAACAAGGAGGCGGGCCACGCCTTCATCAACTACATCCTGGACCCGAAGGTCCACGGCTGGGCCGCGGAGAACATCCTCTACAAGGTCCCGAACAAGGCCGCGATGGACGCGATGGACGCCAAGCTCAAGGCCGCCAACGCCCCGCTGCAGATGACGCCGTCCGACCTGCTCAAGGGTGAGTCGATCATCGATCTGGGCGAGGACTCGGTCAAGTTCACCCAGCTCGCGACCGAGGTCTCGGCGAAGCAGTGACACGTTCCACCACCGTTTCCGGCGCGTCCGCGAGATCGCGGGCGCGCCGGTCGCGTGCCCTGGGAAGGCTCGTCTTCCTGGGGCCCGGTCTGACGTACCTGCTCGTCCTCCTGCTGATACCGCTCGCCCTGCTCATCAGCTTCACGATCTTCCGCAGGGGCCGGTTCGGCGGGGTGGTCTACGAGGTCACGGGCAAGAACTTCGCCCGGCTGCTCGACCCGCTCTATCTGGACGTCCTGCTCGGCTCGCTGAAGCTGGCCACCATCGCCACGCTGATCGCCCTGCTGATCGGCTACCCGACGGCCTACCTGATCGCCCAGCTCCCGCGGAAGTGGAAGACGATCGCCCTGGTGGCGATCGTGCTGCCGTTCTGGACCAACTTCCTGGTCCGCATCTACGCCTGGATCATCCTGCTCAGCGGTCCCGGCCTGGTCAACAGCACCCTGCTGGACCTCGGGCTGATCGACAAGCCGCTGGAGCTGCTCTACAACCAGGGCACCATCGTCACCGGCCTGGTCTACTCGTACCTGCCGCTGATGGTCCTGCCGCTGTACGCGGCGATCGAGAAGCTCGACCCGCAGCTGCGTGAGGCCTCGGCCAACCTCGGCGCCTCACCGGCCCGCACGTTCGCGTCGGTGACGCTGCCGCTCACCCTGCCGGGCGTGTTCACCGGCTGCCTGTTCGTCTTCGTGCCGAGCTTCGGCAACTTCATCATCCCCGAACTGCTCGGCGGCGGCCGTTCCATCATGGTCGGCAACCTGATCAGGGACCAGTTCCTCAAGGCGCGCGACTGGCCGTTCGGATCCACCCTCGCGCTGGCGCTGATCGCCGTGCTGATCGTCCTGCTGCTCCTGCAGGCCTGGAGTGCCCGACGTGCGTAGATCACGCCTGCTGTACGTCCCCTTCTGGGTGGCCTACGCCTTCCTCTACACGCCGATCCTCGTGCTCGTCGTGATGTCGTTCAACGCCGGCGAGTCCCCCTACATCTACGAGGGCTTCAGCCTGGACTGGTACGGCGTCCTCGTGCAGAACGCCAAGATCCGCGAGGGGCTGGTCAACACCCTCATCGTGGCCGCGGGCTCCACCGCGCTGGCCACGGTGCTCGGCACCCTGCTGGCGGTGGGCCTGGCCCGGCACACCAGGTCGCGGGCGCTGGACGCGCTGGGCGTGCTGCCCGCGGTCCTGCCCGACCTGGTCCTCGCCATCGGGCTGCTGGTGTTCTACGCCATGATCAAGTCGACCCTCGGCCTGCACTCGGTGCTGCTCGCCCACACGGTGTTCGGCATGGCGTTCGTGACCGCGGTGGTCCGCACCCGGCTCACAGGCGCCGACACCTCCCTGGAGGAGGCGTCCATGGACCTGGGGGCGACGCCGTTCACCACGTTCCTGCGGGTCACGCTGCCGCAGCTGGCGCCGGGCATCCTGGCGGGCGCGCTGCTGGCGTTCACCCTCTCGATCGACGAGTTCGTCATCGCGTACTTCACGGCCGCGCCCACCACGCCGACCCTGCCCATCGTCATCTACTCAATGGTCCGCTTCGGGGTCACCCCCGAGATCAACGCGCTGGCCACGCTGCTGCTGCTGGTGAGCTTCACCGCGGTGATCGTGACCCAGCGGATGACCCGACTGACGGAGTCGCTGTCCTAATGCTGAAGATCACAGGTGTCAGCCGCCGGTTCGGCGACGTCACGGCGCTGTCGGACGTCTCCCTGGAGATCCGGCAGGGCGAGTTCTTCGCGCTGCTCGGCCCCAGCGGCTGCGGCAAGACGACGCTCCTGCGGATCCTGGCGGGCTTCGAGTCACCCGACGAGGGTTCCGTCACGCTCGACGGCGAGGACCTGCTCGGCCGGGCGGCCCACCGCCGCCCGGTCAACCTGATGTTCCAGTCGTACGCGCTGTTCCCGCACATGACCGTGGCGAAGAACGTCGCCTACGGCCTGGAGCGGGAGAGGCTGGGCAGGGCGGAGGTGCGCCGCCGGGTTGGCGAGGTGCTGGAGAAGGTCGGGCTGGACGCCATGGCCGGGCGCAAGCCGCAGCAGCTGTCCGGCGGCCAGCGGCAGCGGGTCGCGCTGGCCCGCGCGATCGTGAAGCGGCCGCGCCTGCTGCTGCTCGACGAGCCGCTGTCGGCGCTGGACAAGAAGGTGCGCGCGGAGATGCAGCTGGAGCTCAAGCGGCTGCAGAACGAGGTCGGCATCACCTTCGTCGTGGTCACCCACGACCAGGAGGAGGCCATGTCGCTCGCCGACAGGATCGCGGTCTTCAACGCGGGCTCGGTCGAGCAGGTCGACGCCCCGGTGGAGCTGTACGAGCGCCCGCGCACCCCGTTCGTCGCCGGCTTCGTGGGGGCGAACAACATCTTCCCCGGCAGGGCCTGCTCGGTCGGCCTGGCCGGCGACGGGCTCGGCGTGCTGCCCGGGATCTCGAACCTGCCCGACGGCACGCCCGCGCTGCTCGCCGTACGGCCGGAGCGGCTCAGGCTGGGTGCCGAGGGGGTGCTGCGCGGCGAGGTCGTCGACGTGAGCTTCTTCGGCGGCGTCTCGCACGTGTCGGTCCTGGTGAACGGGCGTTCCACGCCCGTCCTGGTGGCCACCCCGGGGGCCACGCAGGTGCGGGCGGGCTCTCTCGTCGCGCTCGGCTGGGCGGACGGGGACGGGGTGCTGATCCCTCAATGAGAAGACTTGAGCGGGTTGTCCGTCGCGGTCCTGGCGTAGTCGAGGATGAGTTCCGCCGCCTCCTGCGGGCCGATCACCGGGTGGCGGGCCGTTATGCGGTAGCCGTAGGCGTCCTCCAGCGCGACCAGGTTGCGGGCGATGGGCAGCGAGTCGCCCGACAGCCTGAAGGTCTCCAGGGCGGCCCCGGTGTCGAGGATGCTCTGGTAGAGGGAGACCTGGCGGTCGTAGAGCGTGGTCAGCAGCAGGGCGTACATCCTGTTACGGGGCGCGGCGCCGCCGAGCTCGTTGAGCAGCCGGACGTCCGGGTCGTCCGGGCCGTGCGGCAGCCCCGAGCGGATCGTCACGACGAGCTTCTCCGCGGGGTCGCGCATGCCGCTGATCCGCTTGAGCCGCTGCTCGTAGAAGCGCTCCATCCCGGCGTGGTGGGCGTCGACCAGCAACTCGCTGAGGCGCGGGTAGTGGTAGAGGACCGCCCCGGAGGTGAGACCGGCCTCCTCGGCGACGTGGTTGAGATGCACCCCCTCGGTGCCGTGCCGGACGATCGCCCGATGTGCGGCCGCGATGAGATCCAGGCGCCGGTCCGCCCGTCCCTTGCGCGTCATATTCCCCCGCTCGTTGAAAACCACGCTCTGTGCCGGGGTCCATAGTGACCCTTTCCCGGCGTTTTTACCAGCCAAGAATTGAACCATTCTTCAAAAGCCGCAACCCCTAGACGCAAGGAGGCGTGATGTCTCTCACGATCCTGTTCATGCCGGAGAGTGCCTACGGGCCGACGAACAACTGCATCGGCATCGGTGACATTCTTCGTAAGCGCGGACATCGAGTCGTTTTCGCAGCTGAGGCCTCCTGGAAGGGGAAATTGACGGCCCTTGGATTCGAGGAGGACCTGGTCGATCTCGCGCCGCCGTCCGAGGAGGAGCAGGACGCCGGGCAGTTCTGGAAGGACTTCATCAGGGACACCGCCCCCGAATACCGGAAGTCCACGCTGGAGCAGCTGGAGACGGTCACCAAGCCGATCTGGGACGCGCTTATCGACGGCGCCAAGTACTGCGAGCCTCAGCTGAAGGCGATTATCGAGCGCGTCCGGCCGGACGTCATCGTCGAGGACAACGTCATCACGTTCCCGGCGCTGCTGACGGCGGGCAAGCCGTTCGTCCGCATCGTCTCCTGCAACCCGCTGGAGGTACGCGGCGAGGGCGTCGCCCCGGTCTTCTCCGGGCTGCCCGCCGACGACCGCTCCGAGTGGGGCGCCTTCGAGGCCGAGTACGACCGCACCCACCGCGAGATCTGGACCGCCTTCAACGAGTGGGTCGTCGAGCAGGGCGCCCGCCCGCTGCCGGACCTGGACTTCATCCACGAGGGCGACCTCAACCTGTACGTCTTCCCGGAGATCGCCGACTACACCGACGCCCGGCCGCTGGGCGACTCCTGGCACCGCCTGGACTCCTCGGTGCGCGAGACGGAGGGCGGCTTCGAGCTCCCCGCGTCGCTGGCCGGGCAGGAGGGGCCGCTGGTCTACTTCTCGCTGGGCTCGCTCGGCTCGGCGGACGTCGCCCTCATGCAGCGGGTCATCGACGTGCTGGCCACCACCCCGTACCGCTTCATCGTCTCCATGGGCCCGCTGCACGAGGAGATCAAGCTGGCCGGCAACATGTGGGGCGCCGAGTTCGTCCCGCAGACCAAGATCATTCCACTGGTCGACCTGGTCATCACGCACGGCGGCAACAACACCACCACCGAGGCGCTGCACTTCGGCAAGCCGATGATCCTGCTGCCCCTGTTCTGGGACCAGTACGACAACGCCCAGCGCGTCCACGAGCTCGGCTACGGCGTGCGCCTGGCCACCTACACCTTCTCCGACGAGGAGCTGACCGGCGCGCTGGATCGGCTCCTGGGCGACACCGGGCTCCGCGAGCGCCTCGCCGCCGCGGGCGAGGAGATCCGCGGCCGGGACGGTCTGCGCAGGGCGGCCGACCTGATCGAGCGGGCGGGCGCCTGACGGCTCCCCGCATCACCACGACGAGGGAAGTTCCATGGGCAAGTTGATCAATCCGGCGACCGGCGACCTGCTGCGGGAGGTGGCCGACACCCCGATCGAGGAGGTGGCCGCCGCCGTGCGGCGGGCCCGCGTGGCGTTCGAGGAGTGGAGCACGGCGACCCCGGCCGAACGGTCCAGGGTGCTGCTGCGCTTCGCCGACCTCGTCGAGGCCGACGCCGAGGAACTCACCCGGCTGGAGGTCATCGAGACCGGCAAGCCCGCGGCGGTCTTCCGCGACGGCGAGCTGCCGTTCGCGGCCGACAACCTCCGCTTCTTCGCCGGCGCGGCCCGCTCGCTGGACGGCACCGGCGCGGGGGTGCTCAGCTCCGGCTACACCTCGGTGCTGGTACGCCGCCCGGTCGGGGTCGTGGGATCGATCGCCCCCTGGAACTTCCCCCTGGTCATGGCCGTGTGGAAGATCGGCCCCGCGCTGGCGGCGGGGAACGCGGTGGTCATCAAGCCCGCCCCGCAGACGCCGGGCACCACGCTGCGGATGGCGCAGCTGTTCGCCCGCGCCGGCGCGCCCGACGGCCTGCTCCAGGTCGTCCTGGGCGACGCGGAGGTGGGCGAGGCCCTCGTCGCCGACCCGGGCGTCGACATGGTGAGCGTCACGGGCTCCACCGCGACCGGCCGCGCCGTCATGCGCGGCGCCACCGGCTCCCTGAAGCGGGTCCACCTGGAGCTCGGCGGCAAGGCCCCGGCGCTGGTCTTCGGCGACGCGGACCTGTCCGAGATGGCGAGGGGCGTCGCGATGGGCGCCACCTACAACACCGGCCAGGACTGCACGGCCGCGACCCGCGTCTACATCGCCCGCGACGTGTACGACGAGGCCGTCGAGGCGCTCCACGCGACGCTGGCCCAGATCACGGTGGGCGACCCCTGGGACCCGGCGACCGACATCGGCCCGCTGATCTCCGCCGGGCACCGCGACCGCGTGCACGGCTTCGTGGAGCGCTCCGTCGCCGCGGGCGCCTCCGTGCTGCACGGCGGTCTCCCGCTTGAGGGGCCCGGGTTCTACTATCCGCCCACCCTGATTTCCGGCGCGGCGCAGAACAGTGAGATCGTTCAGGGTGAGCTTTTCGGCCCGGTCCTCGTGGCGCTGCCTTTCGACGGCGAGGACGAGGCGGTACGGCTGGCCAACGACACCCCCTACGGCCTGGCCTCCTCGGTCTGGTCCAGGGACGTGGCGCGGGCCCTGCGCGTCTCGCATCGGCTCGACGTGGGCGTGACCTGGGTGAACGACCATCTGCCCATCGCGTCCGAGGCGCCGCACGGCGGGGTCAAGGGAAGTGGCTTCGGTAAGGACATGAGTCAGGAGGCGGTTCAGGAATACTCTGTGACCCGCCATCTGATGATCAAGCACCAGGCTCCGGAGGTGAGGGATTCCTTCCGGCCCGCCTGAAAACTTTGGTGCCGCATGTCCCTTTTGAGGGGATATGTCGGCACTTACTCCATTCGAAGTGACATAAAGGATGTGCTCAAATTGCTTCCGCCGCTTCCAAATCCGGCGAGGGGTTACGTAGGCCAGTGATGACACAAGACCGCCGGAGCCACCGCGCGTCAGGGGTGGGCAGTCGACTCCTGCCGGCGAACTGGCGCGTGCGTCCCCGTCTGGTCGCGCTGATCCTGCTCCCGACCGCCGCGGCCGTCCTCCTCACCGGCCTCCAGCTCACCACGGCCCTGTCCACGGCCAACGAGTACCGCCGGATGACCGAGGTCGCCTCGCTGGTCGAGTCGCTCGGCACCCTCTCCCACGAGATGGCCGAGGAGCGCGACCTCACCGCCTGGTACATCGCCGCCACCAACCGCACCAACCTGGGCAAGGTCAGGGAGCAGCGCTCGGTGGTCGACCGGAGCGGCGACCAGGTGCTGGCCGCCATGGACGCCCTCGACGCGTCGCAGGCCGCCCGCGTCCGTACCGAGGTCGCCCAGATCCGCCGCTGGCTCAACGGGCTCCCCGGCCTGCGCAGGCTGATGACCGAGGGAAGCGTGCTCCCCCGGGCGGCCCTCGGCATGTACACGCGGATGATCACCGACTTCATCACCCTCCACGACGACCTGGGCCGCAGCGGTGGCGACGAGCGCCTCATCGGAGACGCGCTCGCGCTGGGCGCGCTGACCCGGGCCAAGGAGCAGGTCGCCAGGCAGCGGGGCACCCTCCTGGTCAGCTTCCTGGACCGCAAGTTCGACTTCGACGACCCCGCCGACCTCCTCGGCGCGTACCGGAGCCAGCAGAGCGAGGAGAACGCCTTCCGCGCCACCGCCTCCGCCGCCGACATCAAGGGCTTCCGCGACGCGGTCACCGGCCCCAAGGTCGACCAGGCCGACTCGGTGCGCGCCCTCGTCATGTCCCTCATGCGCGAGAACGAACCGCTGGAGCGGATGGCCGGCCGTACCTGGCCCTCCAGCGCCAACACCTGGTACGGCGCCTCCAGCTCGATCGTGGACGGCATGCGGACCGTCGAGCGCCGCCTGGCGTCCGCGGTCGTCTCGCGCAGCCAGGAGATGGAGAGCGCCGAGCAGCGCAGCGCGGTGATCTCCGGCGCCTCGATCCTGGTCCTGCTGGTCCTGATCCTGCTCATCACCGCCTGGGTGGCGGGCACGCTCGTCCGGCCGCTGCGCAGGCTGCGCAGCGAGGCGCTCGAAGTGGCCGACACCCGGCTGCCCGAGACCGTCCGGGTGCTGCGGGAGTCCGGGGACCAGGCCCCGAACATCGAGGTGCCCTCCATCGGAGTGGCCTCCCGCGACGAGATCGGGGAAGTGGCCAGGGCCTTCGACGAGGTCCACCGCGAGGCCATCCGGCTCGCCGGTGACGAGGCCCGCCTGCGCAGCAACATCAACGCGATGTTCGTCAACCTCTCCCGCCGCACCCAGTCGCTGGTGGAACGGCAGATCGACCTCATCGACGACCTGGAGCAGGGCGAGCAGGACGAGGGCCGGCTGGGCAGCCTCTTCAAGCTGGACCACCTGGCCACCCGCATGCGCCGCAACTCCGAGAACCTCCTGGTCCTCGCGGGCCAGGAGCAGAGCCGCCGGTGGAGCGAGCCGGTCCCGCTCAGCGACGTCGTCCGAGCCTCACTGTCGGAGGTCGAGAACTACGAGCGGGTCAACCTCCGGGTCGAGTCGGGCATCTCGATCATCGGCCAGGCCGTCAACGACATCGTCCACCTGGTCGCCGAGCTCGTCGAGAACGCGATCTTCTTCTCGCCGCAGGACACCAAGATCACGGTGACCAGCAACGGCAACGAGATGGGCGCCGTCATCCTGGCGGTCACCGACTCCGGCATCGGGATGAGCGACGAGGAACTGGCCGAGGCGAACCGCCGCCTGGCCGAGCCCCCCGCGGTGGACCTGTCGGTCTCCCGCCGGATGGGCCTGTTCGTGGTCGGCCGCCTGGCCATGCGCCACGGCATCAGGGTCCAGCTCAGGCGCCCGGACACCGGCGGCCTCAGCGCCGTCGTGCTCCTGCCCGCGCAGGTGGTGGCCCAGTCCACGATGATGCCCGAGATGGCGCTGTCGGGGCAGGGCATGCCGTCCGGCTCCTTCGGGGGCCCGTCGAACTCGTTCGGCTCCATGTCCAGCATGTCCGGCCAGGATCCGTTCGGCTCGGTGAACCCCGACCCGTTCGGCTCCGCCCCGAACCCGGACCCGTTCGGGACCGGGCGCGGTACCCGCCCGCAGGCCGGTCCCGGAACGCCGCCCGCCCAGGCGCCTCCCCAGGTGCCGGCGCCGACGTCCGCGGACCTGTGGTCGGGACCGGTGGTGCCCGCCTCCGCGGTGGAGGACCTGTGGTCGTCCCCGCTGGCGTCGACCGCGCCGCCGTCGTTCCCCTCGGCCTGGCCCGACCCGCCCGCGATCGACCCCTGGACGCCGCAGCGGCTGGAACCGATGGAGAACACCCAGGCCCTTCCCGTGGTCGAGGTGCCGCCGACGGAACCGGAGCCCGAGGAGTTCCTGCCGATCTTCGCGGCGGTGGGGTCCGACTGGTTCCGCAGCAGCGCGGCCGCGGTCCCCGAGCCGGAGCAGGAGGTCGCTCCCGAGCCGGTGGCCGAGGTCAGGCCGCGGCCGCTGGAGCAGCGGGTCAGGCGGGGGCCGCAGGGCCTGGAGACCCAGAACATCCCGCAGATCACGCATTCCACGCCTCCGCCGCAGCAGCACCAGCCGCTGCCGCAGCGGGCTCCCCAGCAGGCCTCTCAGCAGGCCCCGCAGCAGGCGCAGCCGTTGCCGCAGCGGACGCCCCAGTCGGCGCAACAGCCCAGGCCGGCCGAGCCGGCCGCCGAGAGGCAGCCGTGGAGCACTCCCTCCGACCAGGGGTGGGCCGCCGCCGAGGTCGCGAAGAAGCCCGTCGAGGGCGGCCTGACCGGAGCGGGCCTTCCCAAGCGGGTGCCCAAGGCGAACCTCGTGCCCGGCGCCGCCTCGTCGGCCCCGGCGGCTCCGGCCCCCCCGATGCCGCCGATATCGGCGGAACGGGTGCGCAGCCGTCTGTCCAGTTTCCAGCAAGGCGTACGGCAGGGGCGCGCTGAGATGAGCGAGCGCGCCAACGCCGTCGAGGGAGAGAACCAGCAGTGAACAACCAACTCAGCCAGGCCGCCCGCGGCTTCAACTGGCTGATCACCGAGTTCGTCAAGGAGATGCCCGGAGTGGCGCACGCGGTGATCGTCTCCGCGGACGGGCTCCCGCTGGCCTACTCCCAGGGATTCCCCAAGGACAGGGCGGACCAGCTCGCCGCGATCACGGCCGGCCTGATCAGCCTCACCCAGGGTGCCTCGCGGGTCTTCGAAGGCGGTCCCGTGGCACAGACGGTGATCGAGATGCAGCGGGGCCTCCTGCTGACCATGTCGATCAGCGATGGTTCCGCGCTGGCCGTGCTGGCCTCGCCGGACTGTGACATGGGCCTCGTGGCCTACCAGATGACATTGCTCGCAGAGCGTGCCGGCCAGGCCCTTACGCCTGCGCTCCGGGCCGAACTGCAGTCGGTTCAGCGATAGGGGGGTGATATGGACGCACCAGGTTGGCGTGGCCCGGAGGAATCTCTGGGCACGTCCCAGGCCAAGAGCGGGCGAGATCGTTTGATCCGTCCGTACGCTGTGACCGGGGGCAGGACCGCTCCCCGGATGCAGCTCGCTCTTGAGGCGCTGGTCTCCTCGGCGACGTTCGCGGGCGTGGATCCCACCACGCTCTCCACGGAATATCAGGCGATCATCTCGCTGTCCCGGCAGGTGCGCTCGGTTGCCGAGCTCTCCGCCCTGTTGCGCATGCCTCTCGGCGTGACCCGGGTGTTGATCGCGGACATGGCGGCCGAGGGCTTGGTGCAGATCCACCAGCCGTCGCTGGATGCGGGTAAGCCGGATCTCAATTTGCTTGAAAGGGTGCTCAGTGGGCTTCGCAGGCTCTGACGCCGGAATGACGTCGACGAAGATCGTCGTTGCCGGCGGGTTCGGTGTCGGCAAGACGACCTTCGTCGGTGCGGTCTCCGAGATCATGCCGCTGACCACGGAAGCGGTGATGACGGAGGCGAGTGCGGACGTCGACGACCTCTCGCACATTCCGACAAAGCGCACCACCACGGTCGCGATGGACTTCGGCCGTGTCTCGCTGGACCGCGACCTGATCCTGTACCTGTTCGGTACGCCGGGTCAGCACCGGTTCTGGTTCATGTGGGACGACCTCGTGAAGGGCGCGATCGGCGCGATCGTGCTCGTCGACACCCGGCGGCTGGCCGACAGCTTCCCGGCGATCGACTACTTCGAGGAGGCCGGCCTGCCGTTCGTCGTGGCCCTCAACGGGTTCGGCGGATCGCACGTCCACGGTGAGGAGGAGGTGCGGGAGGCTCTCACGATCGCCCCGCACATCCCCGTCGTCCGGACCGACGCCCGGTCCCGCGACGCCGTGAAGTCGACCTTGATCACCTTGGTCGAGCACGTTCTCACCCTCCGGGTCTGACGTCCCGGCGCGGGCCTCGTCCTCACCGGGGACGAGGCCCGCGCCTTTGAAAAGGCCTCACTCTCGTGGGAGGTGATGCCCGCCGCGGGCCGTCCGGTCCGGCCGGTCCGCGGCGGGCGTCACGACGAATGGCCGCGGGCATAAGCGCGTCACTTATATCTGGATATAGGGCGTGAATATATTGTTCATTCCCGCGCCTGGTTCATGCCGTACGCGACCGTGAAGGTTTCGCGGCGGTCTTGACCACGCCATCGGTGTCGCCCGCTCGAACAGGCCGCGCTTGGGGCGCACCTTCCCGGGCGTCTCGTCTCATGTCTTGAGCCCCGCCCCGGGAGCCCCGGGCGGCGCGGGAGCGGGAAGTCGCCGGCCACCGATGTCTCCCGCCACGGCCGTGGGCGTGGGTGAGGCCGGGCGGCTTCGAGCAAGATGATTCCCGGGGGGCGGGATCCGCTGGAACGGATGCGGGGACTCCGGAGGAGCCAACGGCACCAGGTGATGTCATGTCCGGTTCATGCCATCATATCGTTCATTGTGAAATATCTTCTAAACCGGAAATTAGGTGACAGAATAGCGGAATTCATATTATAGATATATGTGCGGGCTAGAGTCCTGTCATTCCTCGGTTCGGAGATCGCTTCTTCACGCTGCGCGGCCCTGGGGGATCCATGAGGTTACGCTCGTCCGTCGCCGGAATCCCGGCGCCGGCACCCGCCGCGGTCACCGGATGCGGCGCCGGCGAGCCCGCCGGGGACGCCGGCGGCTCCGGCCCGGAGAAGGTCGAGATCAACGTCGGCGCGATCCCGGACCTCGACACGGCCCCGCCGCAGATCGCGATGGAACGGGGCTGTTCGAGAAGCAGGGTCTCGACGTCACGCCGAGCACCCTCGCGAGTGGCGCGGAGGCCATTCCCAAGCCCAAGGGCGGCAGCCCGGACGTCGGCTTACGACATGAACCCCCGACGGACATCGAGGACGCCATGCGAGTACTGATCATCGGAGGCGGCATCGGTGGGCTCACCACCGCGCTGAGCCTTCACGCCGCGGGCATCGACTGCGTGGTCGCCGAGTCGGCCGTGGAGTTGCGCCCGCTGGGGGTGGGCATCAACCTGCAGCCCCACGCCGTCCGGGAGCTGACCGAGCTCGGCGTGGGGGACGAGCTCGCGGAGCTCGGCGTCCCGACGAGTTCCATGAACTTCACGGACCGGTTCGGCGGAACGATCCTGTCGCTGCCGCGGGGAAGGTTCGCGGGATACAACTGGCCCCAGTACTCCGTTCACCGCGGCGAGCTGCAGATGCTGCTTCTCTCCGCGGTGCGTGAGCGGCTCGGTGCCGATGCCGTCAGGACCGGGCTGCGGCTGGAGGACTTCGAGCAGGACGAGACCGGTCCCGCCGGTCCCGCCGGGATCACCGGCGTCACGGCGTCGCTGCGCGACGTGCGGACCGGTGAGCGGCTGAAGGAGACGGCCGACGTCCTCGTGGGCGCGGACGGCATCCACTCGGCCGTGCGTTCCCGGCTGCATCCCGACGACGGGCCGCTGATGTGGAACGGGATCCGGATGTGGCGGGGAACGGCCGAGGGGGATCCTTTCCTCGGCGGCACCACGATGATCGTCGCGGGGTCCAACCTGTCGGCCAAGTTCGTGGTCTACCCCATCTCGCGGGCCCGGGCCCGGGGGCGAGTGCTGATCAACTGGGTGGCCGAGGTGGTGACCGCCGAACCCGGCCCCGTCCCGGCCGCCGACTGGTCCAGGCCCGGCCGTCTGGAGGACGTGCTCCCGCATTTCGACGGCTGGAGGCTGCCCTACCTGGACGTGCCCGCGCTCATCTCCGGTTCGGAACGGCTCCTGGAGTACCCCATGGTGGACAAGGACCCGCTTCCCTGGTGGGGAGCGGGCCGGGTCACCCTGCTGGGGGACGCCGCGCACCCGATGTACCCGGTGGGCGCCAACGGCGGTTCGCAGGCCGTGCTGGACGCCCGGGTCCTGGCCAGGGAACTGGCCGGCGCGGCCGATCCGGCCGAGGGACTGGCCGCGTACGAGAGGGACCGCAGGACCGCCACCACGGGGCTCGTGCTCGCCCATCGCGAGCTGCCCATGGAGAGGACCATCGCGCTGGTCACCGAGCGGGCGCCCGGCGGGTTCGACGACATCGCCGACGTGCTCACGCCGAAGGAGCTGACGGACATGGCCGCTGCCCAGCAGGGGATCACCGACATGGACGTAAGCGCCCTCAACGCTCGTTCCTCGTGGAACGTTCGTCATGTCGGCAGGTAGGAGGCGCCGGTGACGGGTGGTGTCCGGGCCGGTGCCGCCGGACCGGCCGGGGGCGGGACCGTCCCCGAGGGGGGACGGGACGCGCTCCCGGCCCGGAAGCGCGGGCGCGGTCCGCGAGGCGGCCGGAACGGCGACGGCCGGTGACGTGAGGTTCACGTC
>NZ_JBHMBS010000030.1:0-94827 GCF_042428775.1 Streptosporangium vulgare
GGCCGCACCGCCGCCTGGCAGGGCCCGCACCAGAACGTCACCACGCAGCTCACCAACAACAAGAGCTACACCACCAGCGTCTGGGTCCGCTCCCAAAGCGGCACCCCCAGCGCGAAGACCACCCTGACGCTCACCGCGAACGGCACCACCAGCTACCTCCAGCTCACCCCCGCCCAGACGATCAACACCAACGGGTGGACCCAGCTCACCGGCACCGCGACGGTCTCGTGGACCGGGACGCTGACCAACGCCTCCTTCTACGTCGAAACCGCCGCCGGCACCGACGGCATCTACATCGACGACGCCTCCCTCCAGTGACGGGAGACGCGCCGCGCCAGGACACCGATCACCGCCGACGGCCGTCGCGGTCGTGACCCTCGTCGTCCGGCGACCGGCCGACGAGAGCACCACCTTCGTCTCGCCCCGGTGGAACGGCTCGTACGCGGCCGGCGCGAGCACCACCTTCGCCCCCATCACCAGCGGCAGCGCGACCACCCCCCGGTCGCCGGCGCCCGACCCTCGCTAGGAGCGACATCAGTGAAAAAACAACGAGCACGTGTACTGCTGAGCCTGGCTGCGCTGGCCGTGGCGCTCACCCCGGCCACCCAGGCGCAGGCGTTGGAGAACGGCGTGGCCCGGACCCCGCCGATGGGGTGGAACACCTGGAACACCTTCGGCTGCAACATCAACGAGACCCTGATCAAGCAGACGGCCGACGCCATGGTCAGCAACGGCATGCGCGACCTGGGCTACCAGTACGTCGTCGTCGACGACTGCTGGATGAACTCCAACCGCGACTCCGCGGGCAACCTCCAGCCCAACCTGTCGAGATTCCCCAGCGGCATGAAGGCCCTGGGCGACTATCTGCACGCCAGGGGCCTGAAGTTCGGCATCTACCAGGCCCCCTTGGACAAGACCTGCGCCCAGTACTTCGGCTCCTACCCGGGTGCGACCGGCAGCCTCAACCACGAGGTCCAGGACGCCCAGCAGTTCGCCGCCTGGGGCGTCGACTATCTGAAGCACGACTGGTGCTCCCCCACCGGCACCATCGACGACCAGGTGCGCATCTTCGCCAAGATGCGCGACGCGCTGGCGGCCACCGGGCGGCCGATCCTCTACAGCATCAACCCCAACAGCATCCACGACAAGACGGGGCCTCGGCGCAACTGGGGCGACATCGCCAACATCTGGCGGACCACCGAGGACATCACCAACAAGTGGGACACCGGCCAGACCAACGGCTACCCGATGGGCATCCAGAACATCGTCAACGTCACCGTCCCGCTCGCCTCGTACGCCAAGCCCGGCCAGTTCAACGACCCCGACATGATGGAAGTCGGCCGCGGCGGCATGAACGACACCGAGATGCGCAGCCACTTCGCGCTGTGGGCCATGATGGCCTCGCCCCTGATCGCCGGGAACGACGTCCGGAACATGGACAGCGCGACCAGCACGATCATGAAGAACCAGAACCTGATCGCCATCAACCAGGACACGCTCGGCCTCCAGGCCACCCAGGTCAGCAACGACGGCACGCGCCGCATCCTGGCCAAGCGCCTGAGCAACGGCGACGTCGCGGTCGCCCTGTTCAACCAGGGCGGCAGCACCACCACGATCAGCACCACCGCGTCCGCCATCGGCCTGTCCGGCAACTCCTTCGGCCTGCGCGAGGCCTGGAGCAACGCCGTCACCTCGACCACCGGGAACATCTCGGCGAGCGTGCCGGCGCACGGCACCGTCGTGTACCGGGTGAGCGGCGGTACGCCCAACCCCGACCCCACGCCCACGCCCACGCCCACGTCCTCCACGACGACCCCGATCCGGGGGGTGGGGTCGAACCGATGCCTCGACGTGACCGGCGCCTCCCAGACCAACGGCACCCTGGTGGTGATCTGGGACTGCAACGGCCAGAGCAACCAGCAGTGGACCTCCACGGCCGCCGGTGAGCTGCGGGTCTACGGCAACAAGTGCCTGGACGTCAACAACAACGGCACCGCCGACGGCACCGGCGTCCTCATCTGGGACTGCAACGGCCAGAACAACCAGAAGTGGCGCTTCAACTCCGACGGCACCATCACCGCCGTCGGCTCGAACAAGTGCCTGGACGTCGCGAACAACTCCACGGCCAACAACGCCAGGGTCCAGATCTGGACCTGCACCGGCGGCGCCAACCAGCGGTGGAACCGCGCCTGACCGCAACGCGCTCACGATCCGGCCCCTCCTCCCGCGTGAACCGCCGGAGGAGGAGCCTGTCCGCCGCCGGTGTCCGGCCCCCGGCCCGGCCCTCGGCCCGGCCCCGGTCCGCCTCCAGGACACGGCGGCGGACACCGGCGGTTCACGTGGCCTCCGCCACCTCCTCTCCGGGGTGACGGCGGCCCTGTGCCGGAAGGCTCAGTTCCGGCGGGCGTGCGGGGGGCGATGGACGACGACGGGCGCCTGGGCGTGGTGGAGCAGGGCACGTACGGTCGAGGTGAGGAACAGCCTCCGGCCGGGGGCGCCCACGATGACCAGCTCGGCGGTCTCGGAGGCGTCGATGAGCGCTTTGGCCGGATGCTCGTGCGCGACGTGCTCGACGAGGGTCACGTCGGGGAACCTCTCCCGCCAGCCGCCGAGCGACTCGGCCAGCAGGCGGGCCTCCTCGTCACCGACGTCTTTGATGTCGTAGACGAGCGGTTGCATGTCGCCGGGTGCCCTGGTGGTCGGGTGGGTCCAGGCGTGCACCGCTCGTAGCGGGCGCCGGCGCAGGGTCGCCTCGGCGAAGGCGAACTCCAGGAGGGGGTCCTGGTCGGCGCGCCCGGTGACGCCGACGACGATCTCGGTGTCCTGGGCGGCGGGGGGCCGATTGACGACCACCACCGAGCATGGGGACCGGGCGGCCAGATCGTAGCTGACCGAGCCCACCAGCAGCCCGGTGAATCCGCCCAGCCCCCGGCGGCCGACGACGATCAGCTGTGCGGCCTCGGCCGCGATGGCGATCGCCTCGGCGGCGCCTCCGTCGAGGATCTCGGTGGTGACCTCCAGGGTGGGGGCGTCGGAGCGGGCCTGTTCGACGGCCCGCTGGAGGAGTTCCTTGCAGGCGGCCTCCTCGGCGGGTCCCCAGTGGGCGGGCTGGGGGACGAGGGGGACGTCGTAGGCCCAGCGGAGGGCGGCGTGCACGATGTGCAGCGGCGCTTCCCGCAGGGCAGCCTCCTGCGCCGCCCAGGTCACGGCCTGTAGTGAGGACGCGGAGCCGTCGACGCCGACGACGATGGGGTCTGTCATGATCATCACCTTCGGTTCGTCGCCGGGGGCCGATGCTCCGGTCTCGGTGGGTGGACCCGCGGCCGGACGAGATCATCCGCTCGCGCTTTCCGCGGCCCTGATTCCTCTCATTTTTCGTAGTCCCGTCAGCTGCCGGGTAGGGGCGAAGGTCCCGTGGGTGCCGTCGGGGACCGCTTCGTTGCCCGGCCGGTGGGAAATCATGGCGTATTCCTTGTTTTCCCAGGTCAGCACGGTGATGAGAGGAGGGCGGAAGGTCCCATGCCGTCGGGACCTTCCGCCCTCCTCCTCGGACTCCGTCCTGGCGAGCATGGAAGGGGAGGTGAGAGCGATGACCGATATCCGTGAAGTCGTCGTCGGCTACGACGGTTCCGACTTCTCCATGCAGGCCCTGGAGTGGGCGATGGACGAGGCCGAGCTCGGGAGGCTGCCGCTGAAGGTGGCCCACGCTTGGCGGTGGCCGTACGGGGAGGCCGGCGAGGAGGCCAAGCTGCATCTGCGCAAGGCCGCCGAGCACGTGCTGTACCACGGAGCCGACTGTGCCCGCGCGTGCAGCACGCTGACCGACGTCGCCACGGATCTGTACGAGGGCGCGGCCGCCGAGCGGCTGATCGAGCTGTCGGAGCGGGCGGCGTTGGTCGTGGTGGGCTCTCGTGGCATGGGCACCCTCGCCAGGACCGTTCTGGGGTCGGTCGCGGGATACGTGGCGGCGCATGCGCACTGCCCGGTGATCATCGTACGCGGGCCCGGCCCGATTCCCGTGCCGAGGGAGCGCGGCGACGTGGTCGTGGGGATGAGCGGCGACACCCCTGACGGGGTGATCGAGTTCGCCTTCCGTGAGGCCCGCCTCAGGCGGCTGAAGCTGACGGCGGTGCATGCCGGACGCCTGCAGCCGCTGGCCCACGACACGCGGATCACGATGAAGGCGGCGGAGGACGGCATGCTGGAGCGCCTGGGGCCGTGGCGGATCGCCTACCCCGGGGTGGCCGTTCACGCCTGTTTCGCCGCCACGTCCGCGAAGGACCTCCTGGTGGACGCGTCCAGGGAGGCGAGCCTGGTCGTGGTCGGCGGAGCGCGTGAGCACGGCAGGCTCGGCTCGACCTCCAGGTCGGTTCTCCAACATGGCCTGTGCCCCGTCGCGGTCGTTCCCGCCGAATGGAAGAGCCCGTGGCGGAAGGCGCCCGCGTCGTCGGGCTCCGCCGCCTCCGGCGACACGCGGGTCTTCGAAGGCTGATCGGAGCGTGGCCGAGGGGGACGGGGAGGGATCCTCAGGACCTGAGGATCCGGGCGCTTCAGGCGAGGGTCAGGTGAAGGACGTCATGGGAGCGGTGGCCGTCGCGGCCCGCCCTCTCGTTCCCCCGTGGGGGTGTTGTCCCGGTCCCAGGTGAGTTCGTCGATCACGTCGACGACCCCGTTGGTCTGCCGGGTCATCCACAGCGCGACCCGCGTGTCCCCGCGCAGGGCCATCCGCCCGCTCAGCGTCACCACGCCGTCCTTGACCGTGACCTGGACCCGGGAGGTGTCCATCCACAACGATCGCGCCAGGGCCTCCACCCGGACCTCGTGCTCGATCTCGCGGTCGGAGCGGAGGAACACCTTCAGCAGGTCGCAGCGGCTGACGATGCCCGCCAGGCGGCCGTGCTCGTCGATCACCGGGAGCCGTTTGACGCCTTTCTCGTGCATCAGGCGGCCGGCGCTCACCACCGAGGCGTCCTTGGAGATCGTGACCGCGGGGGCGCTCATCAGGTCCCGGGCCACCTCGCCCTTCGCCCTGCCCGCGCACGGCTCCCAAGGTGGCGTGGCGGACGACGGATGGTTCTCACCGGGGAACCACTCCCGGAGCTCCTGTCTGCGCAGCAGGTCGGCCTCGGAGACGACGCCCGCCACGTGGCCGTCGTCGTCCACCACCGGCAGGGCGCTCAGCGCGTGGGTGAGAAGCATCTCCGCGATGTCCTTGAAACAGGTGTTCTCACCCGTTGAGATCACCTTCCAGGTCATCACATCCTTGACGGTGACATGGCGCATCTCTGCCTCCGGACACGCGGCGACGATCGGTTCATAGGGGCAGCATCGGCCCTGCTCACAGCGATCTGTAGGGTCCAAGTGCTCTTTGGGCGGGGACTGTCGGCCCCAGGAGACGCGGCCCGCCGGTCAACGGTCACGTCCTCTTCCCCTCAGCCGCAGTTCGGCCAGATCTGCGACGACGAGATCGGCTCCGGCGGCCCGCAGGGCCTGTCCCCCGCCGTGCCGGTCGACCCCGATGACGAGTCCGAACCGGCCTCGCCTGCCCGCCCGCACGCCGGCCAGGGCGTCCTCCACGACGGCTGTCCGGCCGGGGCTCACGCCCAGCCGCCGGGCCGCGTACAGGAACAGCGCGGGATCGGGTTTGCCCGCCAGTCCCAGCCGGGCGGCGGCCACGCCGTCGACCAGGACGTCGAACAGGTCGGCGGCGTTCGCCACGTCAAGCACCCTCGCGCAGTTGCGGCTCGCCGAGACGGCGGCCGTGAGCACGTCGCGGCGCCGTAGCTCGCGAACCAGGTCAAGGGTCGAGGGGAAAGGGGTCACGCCGTGTGCGCTGATCTCGGCCAGGAACGACGCGTCCTTCGCGGCGGCGAGGCCCGCCACCGTGTCCGGATCGACCGCGATGTTTCTGGAGCGAAGAAAGTCGTTCACCCCGTCCAGCCTGGATTTGCCGTCGACGTGGCGCAGATAGTCCGCACCGGCGTCGAACGGCGGGAACCGCTCCCCGGATCGTTGGGCGTACTCGTCCAGAAAGGTGTCGAACACCTGTTTCCACGCGGCGGCGTGCACCCTGGCCGTATCGGTGATGACCCCGTCGGTGTCGAAGATCATCGCGGCGATCTCCTCGAGGTCCACCACCGCGGGAGCTGTCATGAAGCGGCCCCTTCCCGTGGCCCCGGCACCGCCCGGCCCTGCCGTCAGGGACGGGCCGTGTGGAGGCCGGTGACCTTCGCCGGGAGAACGTACGGGACGGAAAGGGAGCGGCCGAAGGCCGACGGACGTTCGGACGGCGGCCCCGGCGTGGATCACCGGCCGTGCCGGATGCGGCGGCCGGTGATCTCGGTGGGGGTGATCTTGACGTAGAGTTCGCGGTCGCCGCCGGCCCAGGGCTGGACGCTCAGGGCCATCACGGCCGCCTGTTCCTCGGCGGTGGAGACGTGGTGGACGCCGCCCCGGATGAGCACGCTCCAGCCCTCGCGGTTGGCGTCGTCGATGCGGTCGACCTCGAAGGCGATCTTGAACTCGACCCCCTTCACCCCGGTGCTCAGGTTCGCGTCGAACGGGCCGCCGAAGGCGGTGCGGAAGATCACGCAGCCCTCGTGGAGGACGTAGTTGACCGGCAGGATCGTCGGGCCGCCGAGGTCGTCGAAGGCCAGCCGGCCGACCCCGCCGGGTGAGATGAGCCGCAGGCACTCCTGCGTGTCCAGCCTCTCCAGCTCGGGATGAAGGGCCGCTCGCCCCCGCCCGGGTGGCTGGTCGATGGTCGCTCCGAGGAGTTCGGCGGTGCTGGTGTCCAGAGCGGAGGCGAGGCGCTCTATGGTCTCGATGGCGGGTGCGGCCGCCCTCTGCTCCACGTAGGCGAGGTAGGAGGGGTTGATTCCCGCGCGGTTCGCCAGCTCCTCCCGGTCCAGGCCGAGGCTTTCACGTCGTCTGGCGATCCGGCGGCCGAGATCACCGGCGGCGGCGAGGCGTTCAGCCATGGGATTCTCCCCTCGAAAGATGGACATCGTCGGCGGAGGCCGACTTCGTGCGGCATGCGGCGGGCCGCGTCGGACACGGCGCCGGGCTCTGGTGGGCGGCCTCTGGGGACGTCTTCTCACTGGGAACGCTACGGCGGGGGAAAGGGCGGGAAACAGGGCCGAAAGTCCTGTTCGTCGCGGCCGGGTGACCTTGTCTTCTCAAGTCCCGTCTTCTCAGACCCTGTCCTCTCAGGCCCGTCTTCTCAGGCCCCCGGGGGCCTTCCCGGCACCTGACCGAGGTCCTTCCCGGCACCCGACCCGGGGCTCTTTCCCGCACCTGCTCCCGGGCCCTTTCCCACACCCGACCGAGGTCTTTTCCGGCACCCGTCCCGGGCGGGCACCGCGGCAGGCGGGCCGCACCGGCTCGCCCTGGCAGGCGGGCCGCACCGGTTCACCGTGGCCGCCGGGCGGTCGTTCCCCGCGACGAGCACGGCCTCGACCGGTTTGTCCGGCGTCGGGGCACCGGTCCGTCAACGGAGCTGACGGCGCAGGTGAGAGGGGGCGGGCGGGACCGGGGCCAGCCGGACGCGCAGGTCCACCGCGACGGCGCCGCAGGGGCCGGCGATGATCGGGTTCAGGTCCAGTTCGGCGATCTGGGGAAGGTCGTCCACGAGTTTCGCCACGCGGACGATGTGATCCTCCACAGCCGCGGTGTCGGCCACCGGGCGGCCCCTGTATCCGGACAGCAGCGGCGCGCAGTGCAGCTCCTGGATCATCTCCGTGGCGTCCTGGCCGGTCAGCGGGGGGCTGCGAAAGGCTCGGTCGGTGAGCAGTTCGGCGCTCACGCCTCCCATGCCGACCATGACCAGGGGGCCGAACGAGGGGTGACGGACCGCGCCGACGATGATCTCCACGCCGTCGGGGACCATCGGCTGGACGGTCGCGCCGGTCATCTCCGGGCCGATCGTGTCCTTCATCGCGCGGTAGGCGCCACGGACCTCCTTCAAGGTGCGGAGCCCGAGCCGGACGCCGCCGACATCGCTCTTGTGCACCGGTCCGGCCGCCTTCAGCGCGACGGGGAACCCGAGACGGGCGGCGGCCCGGGCGGCCCCGTCGGCGCTGTCCACGGTGGCGAACTCCGCCACGGCGACGCCGTAGCAGGCGAGAAGCCGGGCCGCCGTCGCCGGGTCGAGCCAGCGGCCCTGAGGGTGTCGCGACAGGTCTTCCTCGACGAGTTCGCGCGCCGCCCGGATGTCGGTCCCCGCCGGAGGGACGAAGGGCGGATCCGGACGTGAGCGCCACCGCGCGTAGCCGGCGGCGCGGCTCACCGCCTGCACGGCCTGCTCGGGAAAGGCGTAGACCGGCACCGGGCCGATCGTCTCGTCACGGCCGACCACGCAGGCGACCACGGTCTTGCCCGCCGAGCCCGCCACCCGTGCGATCGCCTCACGGGTCCGTTCGAGCCCGGAACCGAACGGCGGGGTGTAAACGATCAGGACCGCGTCCACCACCGGGTCTTCCAGCGCGGTCAAGGCGGCGAATTCCAGCTCCTCGGCCTGCCCGTCGGCCGTCAGGTCGACCGGGTTGGCCACAGCGGCGGCCGCCCGCAGCCGGGAACGCATCCGTCGCTGGACGGCGGGCGACAGTTCCGGGACGACCAGGCCGTGGCGCTCGCAGGCGTCGGCGGCCAGCGCCTGTGGCCCGCCGGAGTTGCCGACGATCGCCACCCGGCCTCCGGCGGGCAGCGGCTGGGTGGCCAGGAGCCGCGCGGTGTCCAGCAACTCCCGCATGCCGTCGACGCGGATGACCCCGGCGGCGCGCAGCAGGGCCTCGACGGCGATGTCCGGGGTCGCGGCGGCGGCGGTGTGCGAGCGCACGGCCCGATCGCCCGAGGTGCTGCGGCCGCTCTTGATCGCGACGATCGGCTTGCGCCGTCCCACGCGGCGGGCGATCCTGCCGAACCTGCGCGGGTTGCCGAAGGACTCCAGGTACAGCGCGACGACCTCGGTGCCCGGGTCGTCCTCCCAGTACTCCAGCAGGTCGTTGCCGCTGACGTCGGCCTTGTTCCCGACCGAGACGAAGGAGGAGATCCCGATCCCGAGCTCGGTGGCGCGGGCGACGAGCCCGGCGGCCACCGCTCCGGACTGCGACATCAGCGCGATGGCGCCCGGGGGCGGGGGGTGGGGCAGGAAGCTGGCGTTGAGCGCGGCGCCGGTGTTGACGACTCCGAGGCAGTTGGGGCCGATCAGCCGCATCCCGCCGGTACGGCAGACGCGCAGCAGTTCGGCCTGGCGTGCCGCTCCCCGGGGGCCGGTCTCGGCGAAGCCGGCGCTGACCACGACGAGGCCGGCCACGCCGTGGTCAGCGCACTCGCGTGCGACGTCCAGGACGGCGCTCGCCGGAGTGGCCACGACGACCAGGTCGACCGGCTCGCCGATCGAGGACAGGTCAGGGTAGGCGGTGACACCGAGGATCTGGTCCGCCTTCGGGTTCACCGGGTAGACCGGTCCGGGAAATCCGCCGTCGAGCAGGTTGCCCAGCAGCCGGTGCCCCACCCGGTCCGGCTCGCGGCTCGCGCCCACGACGGCCACCGACCGGGGCGACAGCACCCGCGCCAGCGAGGCGCGCTCGGCCTCGTGGTCGCGCCGCTCGATCGCGGCCGTCAGCGTGTCCGTGGGGCGCAGGTCGATCCGGACGCGCACCTCGTCTCCGGCGAACTCCCGGGTCGTCGCCAGGCCGAGGTCGGCGAGGACCTTCAGCATCGTCCCGTTGCCGGTGAGCACGTCGGCCACCAGTTCGCTCACACCGTGGGCCGCGGCGTCGAGCGCCAGATGTTCCAGCAGGAGGGTGCCCAGGCCTCGCCCGTGTACGTGGTCGTCGATGAGGACGGCCACGTCGGCGCTGTGGTGGTCCTCGCCCGGGATGTACTCCGCGACCGCGACGAGCCGCCCCGCGAGGAGGGCGACC
Source organism: Streptosporangium vulgare (assembly GCF_042428775.1). NCBI lineage: Bacteria > Bacillati > Actinomycetota > Actinomycetes > Streptosporangiales > Streptosporangiaceae > Streptosporangium > Streptosporangium vulgare. Next base: position 9,927 of record NZ_JBHMBS010000030.1, read on the forward strand.
TGGGCGTGCCCGCGGTAGTCGGGGCCGGTCAGCCGGTCCATGTACCCGTGGGCCGTGGCGCGGCCGGCGGTGAAGAACCGCAGATAGGCCGATCTCGCGGAGGTCTGGTCCACCAGGGCGTGCAGGGCCTCGCGATCCGTGCCGCGCAGCGGCCGGACATGGGCGATCTCCCCGTTTCGCAGCAGCGCGTCACATTCGTCAAAGCTCGCCATGCGGCCAGCCTTTCCCGGAGCCCGATGCCCCGTCAGGGGTCCTTCGGCCCCTTCGCCCGGCTGAAGGTCACCGGCCGGACCCGGGTGGCGGGTCCGGGCCGGATACCGGCGGGCGGGTCCGGGCCGGGTACCGGTCATGTCCTGCCCCACCCGCGGCGTCCTCGGCGGCGTCCTCAGCCGGGTTCCATCTGAGGACGCCGGAACCGCCGGGAGGTGACGGCCGAGGGAGCGCAGATCACCGTCAGCGCCTGCTCAAGGGCCTGACCCGCGGTCGCGCCGGTGTCGATTTCGGTCGCGGCGGGCCAGGGCGCCATTCTCGCCGCCATGGTCTCGGCGATCGCCTGGTCGGCGTCGGACACCCCGCCGGTCCGGCGGGCGAGCCGTTCGGCGGTGATCTGCCGCGGAGCGGTGCAGCGCAGGGCCACGAGGTCGCTGAAGGTGCGCTGGGCGAGCTGCTCGGCCGCCGCGCGATGCTCGGCGTCGATCCAGGAGGCGTCGAGGATGACCGGCTCGCCGTGCCGGAGCAACCTCTCGGCGCGAGACAGCAACTCGTCGTAGGTGCGCTCGGTGCGCTCCCGGTCGTAGAGGCCCTCGCCGAAGGGCGCCGCCGCCGGCTGGTGGGGCGCGATGCCGGCGAGTTCCTTGCGAACGCGGTCGCTGTTCAGCAGCGTGTATCCGAGGCGGTCGGCGATGGCGGCGGCCAGGGTCGACTTACCGGTCCCGGGAGTCCCGCCGACGAGGACCAAAGTGATCATCCCCGCTCGCAGGTGACGAAGCGTGAGATCTGCGAACTGCCGGGCCTGCCAGGCCGAGCCGGAGCCTTCCTGCCGCTGCCGCAGACAGGCGACCTTGGCGCGGACGAAGGCCCGGTAGGCGACGTAGTGATGCCAGAGCGAAGGCGGAGCGGGATCGGCGGTGAACTCGACGTAGCGGTGCAGGAACACCTCGGCCAGGCGAGGCTCCCCGAGCCGCTCCAGGTCCATCGCGAGGAAGGCCACGTCGTCCAGGCCGTCGAGGAAGCGGAGCCGTTCGTCGAACTCCAGGCAGTCCAGAATTCGCGGCCCGTCGTCCAGGCAGAAGATGTCCTCCGCGAGCAGGTCACCGTGGCCGTCGACGATGCGGCCCTCCTCGACGCGGGCGGCGAACAGGGGGTCGCGGCCGCGGAGGAAACGCAGCGTGAGCCGTTCGATCTCTGTGACGACCTCGGGTTCGAGGGCCGCGTCGGGAAGCGCGCGAATCTGGTCGAAGCTCGCGCTCCAGCGGGACTGCAGTGCCGCTCTTCCTCCTTGCCGGTCGATCCGCGGGCTGTGAGGGGATCGTGCGTGCATGCTCGCGATCATCCGTGCGATCCGCAGCAAAGGCTCCTCGACCGGTTGCCCCAGACGGATCATGACAGCGAGGCGGCGCTCCTCCGGCATGCGCCGCATCACGACGAGATGCTCGCAGACCTCTCCGTCCGGGCCCAGCACGTCGGCGACCCCCTCGTACACGTCCGGGGCCAGCCGCCGGTTGAGTTCCACCTCCCGGTGGCAGGCGGCTCGCCGGGCCTCACGGGTGGTGAAGTCCAGGAAGCCGAGGTCCACCGGCTTCTTGAGCTTGAGAACACGATCTCCCAGCATGAACACGACGGCGATGTGCGTCTCCTTGATCTGCGCCCACGGTCCCATCGGCAACGCCTCCACGCTCAATCCGCCGGCCTGGCGGCCGAAGCCCCGGCTGAACGGCCGGATCCGCCCTCGATGTGATCGCGGGCGGACGGGCAGGCTCCCCCATGCCTCAGTCCTTCCCCCCGTCACGGTCCGTGACTCCGCGGCCGGCGATCGACCGCGATGTCATGCCGGCCGGCTTCGGCCGATGGTTCCGGCCTGGCCCGTGGGCAGGGGTCACTCGCGGCGCCGTCTTCGCGCACCCGTGCGTTCCCGGTCGTTCTGGAGCAGCCCCGTCCAACCTCGTGAGCACAGGACCCGGCCTCTTGAGCACGGGACCCGGCCACATGAGTACAGGGTTTCCTGAATTCAGGAAGCCCTGTACTTTGAGGGCATGCTGACGATCGCCTCCGAGATCGAGGTCCTGGCGCGCTTCGGTCGCGCGCTGGCCGATCCGATCCGCTGCCGGATCCTGCTCGCGCTGCGCGAGGCTCCCGCCCATCCCGCCGACCTGGCCGACCTCCTGGGCGTCTCCCGCACCCGGCTGTCCAACCACCTGGCCTGCCTGCGCGACTGCGGCCTGGTCGTCGCCGTCCCGGTCGGCCGCCGCACCCGCTACGAGCTGGCCGACCCCCGGCTCGGCCACGCCCTGACCGACCTGAGCGGCGCCGTCATCGCGGTCGCGGCCGACGCCGGGCGCACCTGCGCCGACGCCGAGGAGAAGGGCTGCTGCCGATGACCGCGATCACGCTCGGCCCCACCCCGGCCCGGCGGGCCGCGCTGGCCCGCCGCATCCGGCTGCTGGTGGCCGCGACCATCACCTACAACGTCATCGAGGCCGCCGTCGCCATCACCGCCGGCACCATCGCCTCCTCCACCGCCCTGATCGGTTTCGGCCTGGACTCCGTCGTCGAGGTCGCCTCCGCCGCCGCGGTCGCCTGGCAGTTCTCCGCCGCCGACCACGAACGCCGGGAACGGGCCGCGCTGCGGGTCATCGCGCTGTCGTTCTTCGCGCTGGCCGCCTACGTCACCTTCGACGCCGTCCGGGCCCTGCTCGGCGTCGGCGAGGCCGAGCACTCCACGCCCGGCCTGATCCTGGCCGCCCTGTCGCTGTTGATCATGCCGTTCCTCTCGGCCGCGCAACGCCGCGCCGGCCGCGAGCTCGGCTCCGCCTCCGCCGTCGCCGACTCCAAACAGACCCTGCTGTGCACCTACCTGTCCGGCGTGCTCCTCGTCGGGCTGGCGCTCAACAGCCTGTTCGGCTGGTCCTGGGCCGACCCGATCGCCGCCCTGGTCATCGCCGCCGTGGCGGTCAAGGAAGGCCGCCAGGCCTGGCGCGGAGATGCCTGCTGCGCTGTCCCCACCGCCCCCTCCCCCGGCTCCTCCGCCTCTTTCGCCGTCGCCGGCGGCACGGGGCGGGAAGCGCCGGACGGGTGCGCGGACGGCTGCTGCGCCCCCGGCAAGGAGGACGACCGGTGATCGGGCGTCCTGTGCCCGCCCGTGTGCGGGCCGCCCGCCGCTCCGGCCCGCACGGCCCGGCGACCTTCGTCCTTCGGGTGCCGGGCCGTGGCGGGTCGCGGCGCCTCGGCCGTGGCCGGCGTGCGGACGAGGCGGCCTTCTCGGTGGAGCGACCCCGCGCGTGACCGGTGGGCCGGCTCCCGGACACGGGGTCGCTGATCGGGACCTTCAGCCCTACCGCCGGCCTGGTCTTCCCCTCGAAGGTGGTGAATGAGGTCTCGTTTTCGCAGGTTGCGAGGTGGTCGAGATGTTCGCTGATCGCCGTGAGGCGGGAATGCGGCTGGCCGAGCGGCTGCATGGGTTCGCCGGTGCCGAGAACCTGGTCGTCGTGGGGCTGCCCAGAGGCGGCGTGCCGGTGGCGTTCGAGGTGGCCAAGGCCCTCGGCGCTCCGCTGGACGTGATCATCGTCCGCAAGCTCGGGGTGCCGTTCCAGCCGGAGGTCGGGTTCGGCGCCCTCGGGGAGGGTGGGGTGCGCGTGATCGATCGCGACATCGTGTGGCGCGCGAATCTCCCCCCGGAAGAGCTGACCATGGTGGAGGAGCGGGAGCACGCCGAACTCCTGCGCCGCGGGCGCCGCCTGCGCGGTGACCGTGCCCCGCTGGATCTGGCGGGCCGTACGGTGATCGTGGTGGATGACGGCGTCGCCACCGGCGGGACGGCTCGCGCCGCCTGCCAGGTGGCTCGCGCGCGTGGTGCCTCACAAGTGGTGCTGGCGGTTCCGGTGGGAGCGCCGGAGACGATCGAGAGCCTGCGGGAGGTCGCCGACGAGGTGGTCTGCCTGCGGACACCGGAGTTCTTCTACGCGATCGGCGCCTGGTACCGCGATTTCGCCCAGGCCACCGATGACCAGGTGGTCGAGCTGCTGCGGCGGGCCGGAGCCTCGGAGGACGAGCGCGAGGGGAGAGCACGGGGATCCGATCCGCCCGGCCCCGCCGGGGAGGTCTGGATGGACGTCGGACGGGTCCGGCTGCCCGGCCGGCTCGTCGTTCCGGAGAACGCCGCGGGGGTGGTGGTGTTCGTGCACGGCAGCGGCAGCAGCAGGCACAGCCCGCGCAACCGGTACGTGGCCTCGACGCTCAACCGCGCGGGTCTGGCGACGCTGTTGTTCGACCTGCTCACTCCTGAGGAGGAGTTCGACCGGGGCAACGTGTTCGACATCGGGTTGCTGGCCGGCAGGCTTGTCCGGGTAACGGGATGGCTGGATGACCGGCCGGAGGTGGCGGGTCTCCCGATCGGTTACTTCGGGGCCAGTACCGGAGCCGCGGCCGCGCTGTGGGCGGCGGCGGAGCCGGGCGGCGAGATCGCCGCCGTCGTCAGCCGGGGCGGGCGGCCCGATCTGGCCGGGCCGCGACTTCCCCTGGTGCGGGCGGCGACCCTCCTGATCGTGGGAGGCCGCGACGAGGTGGTGATCGATCTCAACAGGGCGGCGCAGGAGAGGTTGCGCTGCGAGAACCTGCTGCGGATCGTCCCCGGTGCCACACACCTGTTCGAAGAGCCCGGAACGCTTGAGAGCGTCGCGGCTCTCGCGCGGGACTGGTTCGCCCGCCACTTCGAGCCATCGGCGAGCTGAGGGGCTCCGGCTCTCCCTCCCCGGGGCGGATCACGCCGTCCGCCCCGCCCGGCGTGTCCGGCCCGGGACTTCGCGGGACCTTGGCCTCTAACGCGCCGTCGACGTGACCGCCCAGGATGTGGGGAGGACGGTGACGCGAGGCAGGGGAAGGCCGATGACGGTTGCGACGACCCGCCCGGGTGACGTGGTCCGGCTGGACGTCGCCGCCGCGGCGGCACTGCCGGCCGAGGAGGTGCTGGCCCGGCTGGGCAGCGGGCGCGAGGGGCTGACGACGGCGCAGGCGCGCGATCGGCTCGCGGTGCTGGGGCCCAACGCCGTGCGCTCGCACCGGGCCCGGTGGCCGGTGGTGCTGGCCCGCCAGTTGCGCTCACCGCTGCTCATCCTGCTGGCGGTGACCGCGCTCGCCTCGGCCTTCCTCGGCGAGCCGAGGGACGCGCTGATCATCGGGGTGATCCTGGCGGCCTCGGTCGGGTTGGGCTTCGTCAACGAGTACCGGGCGGAGAGGGCGGTCGAGGCGCTGCACTCCCAGATCGAGCATCGCTGTGTGGTCTGGCGCGACGGCCGCCCCGGCACGGCGGCGGTGACCGCGCTGGTCCCCGGCGACGTCGTCGAACTACGGCTGGGCGAGATCGTGCCGGCCGACCTGCGGCTGCTCTCGGTGAGCGACCTGGAGTGCGAGGAGTCGGCGCTGACGGGAGAGTCGCTGCCGGTGGCCAAGGCCACGGAGCCGGTCGGCGCGGGAACGGCCCTCGCCGATCTGAGCTGCGGCGCGCTGATGGGCACCGTCGTACACGGGGGCCTGGGCACCGGCGTCGTGGTGGCCACCGGCGGCCGCGCCGAGTTCGGCAAGATCGCGCTCGCGCTCGGCGAGCGTCATCCCGAGACCGAGTTCCAGACCGGGCTGCGCCGCTTCTCCCTGCTGCTGGTACGTATCGCCGCCGTGCTCACCGCCACGATCTTCGTCATCAACGTGATCCTGCATCGGCCGGTCTTCGACGCGCTGCTGTTCTCCCTGGCGATCGCGGTGGGCATCTCTCCGCAACTGCTCCCGGCCGTCGTCTCCACCAGCCTGGCCGCCGGCAGCCGGCGACTGGCCCGGCACAGGGTGCTCGTCAAGCGCCTGGTGTGCATCGAGGACCTGGGCAACGTCGAGGTGTTGTTCACCGACAAGACGGGCACCCTCACCGAGGGCCGCATCAGCTTCATCCGCGCCCTGGACGCGACCGGGCGGGCCGGCGAGGAGCCGCTGGAGTTCGGTCTGCTGTGCGACGAGGCCACCGTCGCCCCCGGTGGCGATGGCGGTGGCGAACCCGGTGCCGGGTGGGGGCGGGCGGTCGGAGGCAACGCGCTGGACCTGGCCCTGTGGGACTCCTCCGCCGCCGCCACCGTGCACGAGCGGCTGGGCCGCTACCGGCGCCTGGCCCTCCTGCCCTTCGACCACGAGCGAAGGACCGTCTCGGTCCTGGTCGAGCGTGACGACGGCCATCGCCTCATCGTCAGCAAGGGCGCGCCGGAGGCCGTCCTGGCCCGGTGCGCCGACGTCCCCGCCCAGGCGTCCGCCGCCCTGGAGGCCGAGTTCGCCGCCGGCAACCGGGTGGTCGCCGTGGCCACCAGGGACGCCCCCGACGCGACCGCGCTCACGGCCGCCGACGAGCGCGACCTGGTCTTCCGCGGCCTGCTGGTGTTCCTCGACCCGCCCAAGGCCGGCGCCCGCGACGCGCTGCGCCGCCTGGCCGGGCTCGGCATCACCGTCAAGGTCCTCACCGGCGACAACCCGGCCGTGGCCGCGAAGCTCTGCGCCGACCTCGGCCTGCCCGCGGCGCGGGTGCTCACCGGGGCCGACGTCGAGGCCGCCGACGACCCCCGGCTGGCCGAGCTGATCGGCCGGGCCACCGTGTTCGCCCGCGTCAGCCCGGAGCACAAGGCCCGCATCGTGCGCCTGCAGCGCCGAAGCGGCCTGGACGTGGCCTTCCTCGGCGACGGCGTCAACGACGCCGTCGCCCTGCACGCCGCCGACGTGGGCATCTCGGTCGACTCGGCCGCCGACGTCGCCAAGGACGCCGCCGACGTGATCCTGCTGGAAAAGGACCTCAGCATCCTGGCCGACGGCGTCGTGCAAGGGCGCCGGATCTTCGCCAACACCATGAAGTACGTCCTGATGGGCACCTCCAGCAACTTCGGCAACATGTTCAGCGCCGCGGGCGCCTCGCTGGCGCTGGGCTTCCTGCCGATGCTGCCCTCGCAGATCCTGCTCAACAACCTGCTGTACGACAGCAGCCAGCTGGCCATTCCCACCGACAACGCCGACCCCGAGCAGCTGGCCCGCCCCTCCCACTGGGACGTCCGGCTGATCCGCCGCTTCATGCTGTTCTTCGGCCCGATCAGCTCCCTGTTCGACGTCGCCACCTTCGTCATCATGCTGCAGGTCTTCCACGCGGGACCGCCGCTGTTCCGCAGCGGCTGGTTCGTGGAGTCCCTGGCCACCCAGACCTTGGTGATCTTCGCCATCCGCACCCGCCGCGTCCCGTTCCCGCGCAGCCACCCCAGCCTCCCCCTGCTGCTGGCCGCCCTCGGTGTCGTCGCCGTCGGCGCCCTGCTGCCCTCCGCCCCGTTCGCCGCGGCCTTGGGTTTCCAGCCCCTCCCGGGGCCGTTCTTCCTCGCGCTGGCCCTGATGGTGGCTGTCTACCTGCTCCTCATCGAGGCCGGCAAGAGCTGGTTCTACCGTGCCGCGCCCGCCGCGCCCGTCGCCCCCACACCCCGTCCGCGCACCCCCGGCCACCGCGTCCACCGTCGCGCGAGCCGGTTCAGCACCCAGAAGTCCGTGGCACCCGCCGAACACGTGTGAGCCGGCGAGACCGGGCCCGATCCGGTTCAACGGCACCGTGCCGGCTGCGAGCGGACAAGCTCGGCCACGCTCTCGGCGAGCCGCTCGACGGCGAGCCCGACGGCGGGCGTCACCGGGACGCCGAGTCCGAAGTCGGTGCCCTCGACGGTGTAGAGGACGAGTCCGCGGGGCAGGCGGTCCAGCGCGCGGCCGAGCGCGATCGCGTCGGCGACGCCCAGGGCGTGCGAGCTGCCGTGCCGGGCGGCGGCCGGCGTCCCTCGATCACCCTGGGCGCGGAGGGCGGAGCCGAGGGCGTCGCACCGGCGTACCGTGCCCGCGGGCGCGCCGGAGACCACCGTGTCGATCACGATCGCCAGCCCCGCGCCGGTCCACGCCTCGATCAGCTCGGCCGGGTCGCCCTCGTTCTCCACCACGGGAACCTCCGGCGAGAGCATGCCGCGCAGCAGCCGGGCCGCCTCCAGCCCGGCGGCGTCGTCCCCCCGGAACTCGTTGCCGATCCCGATGACGACGGTGACGACGCGGTCGCGCATGGGCCCTCCCGGGCGGGGATCGGCCTCACCGGTCCAGGTGAAGGCGCAGGAAGTGGGTCGAGCAGGAGATGCACGGGTCGTGGTTGCGTACCGTCCGCTCGCACAGGGCCGACAGCTCCTCCTGCGGCAGGCCGAGGCGAGGCTCGACGAGATGACGCAGGTCCATCTCGATACGGGCCTGGTTCTGCGAGGTCGGAGGCACGATGTCGGCCTCGGTGATCAGTCCGGCCTCGTCGATCCGGTAGCGGTGATAGAGCGTGCCGCGCGGGGCCTCCGAGACGCCGTGGCCGACCCCCGGGCGAGGTTCGGCCGGCACGGCCGGCGCGTCCGGCTCGGTGTAGTCCTCGATGATCCGAAGTGCCTCGTCGCAGGCGTGCAGGACTTCCACCGCCCGCACCACGATGCTGCGGAAGGGGTTGCGGCAGACGGGTCCGAGTCCGGCGTCCGAAGCCGCCGCCCGGGCCAGCGGGGAGAGCAGGTGGGCGTTCAGGGCGTAGCGGGCCAGAGCGCCCACCAGGTAGCCGGTGGAGCCGTCGAGCCGCGCGTGCAACGCGGTGGAACGCGGCACCTGTTCCTCCACGACGTGGACGGGCCAGTCGGCCGCCGCGAAACCCGTGCCGTCGCTCACCGCGATCGAGCCGGACAGGATGGCGTACTCGGCCGGGTGGCTCAACGAGAGGAAGCGGTAGTCGTGCTCCACGTCGGGGAAGTCGAACCCGGCCACCCAGCCCACCGTCTCCAGCGCCTTGTCGCGGGCCCGGCGCAGCCGTTCGGCGAGCGGCGCGAGCTCGGCGCGGGCGGGCACCCGGTAGAAGCCGCCCACCCGCACGTTGACCGGATGGATGGCCCGGCCCCCGAGGGCCGCCACCAGCTCGTTGCCGGCCTTCTTCAGCGCCAGCCCCCGCTCCACGTGGTGGCGGTGGTCGGAGGCCATGGCCACACCGCTGTCGTAGCCCAGGAAGTCGGGGGCGTGCAGCAGGTAGATGTGCAGGGCGTGGGACTCGATCCACTCGCCGTAGTACATCAGCAGCCGCAGGTCCCGCAGGGGCCCGGTCACCTCGACTCCGCAGGCCGCCTCGACGGCCTGGCAGGCGCTCATCTGGTAGGCCACCGGGCAGATGCCGCAGATGCGGGCGGTGATGTCGGGGGGTTCGGTGTGGGCCCTTCCGCGCAGCAGGGCCTCGAAGAAGCGCGGCGGTTCGTAGATGTTCAGTTCCACGTCGGTGACGCGGCCGTCGCGGGCGCGCACCAGCAGCGATCCCTCGCCCTCCACCCGGGCCAGCCCGCTGATCCTGATCGACTTATGCGTCATCCTCGGCCTCCTCGGACGCCTGGCGGAAGGGTTCCTCGGTGGCGTTGAAGGTCCGGTAGACGCGCACCAGCTCGGGGGTGCTCATGCCGAGCTCTCGCAGCCGCGCGTTGAGCGCCCGGGCGTTGGGGCTCTCCATCGGGCCGAAGCAGCCGTAACAGCCCCGGTTGAACGCCGGGCAGAGCGCTCCGCAACCGGCCTGGGTGACCGGGCCCAGGCAGGGGGTGCCGTGGGCGACCAGGACGCAGATGTTGCCCCGGGCCTTGCACTCCACGCAGACGCTGTGGCCGGGTACGAAGGGGCGGCGCCCGGCCAGGAAGGCCGAGATGACCTCCAGCAGCTGCCGCTTGTCGATGGGGCAGCCGCGCAGCTCGAAGTCCACCGGCACGTGGGCGGAGATCGGAGTGGAACGATCCAGGGTGGCGATGTAGTCGGGCCGGGCGTAGACGACGGAGAGGAACTCGCGGACGTCGGCGAAGTCGCGCAGCGCCTGGACGCCACCGGCCGTCGCGCAGGCCCCGATCGTCACCAGGTGCTTGGAGACGCGCCGCACGTGCCGGATCCGCTGGAGATCATCCTCGGTGGTGATCGACCCCTCGACCAGCGACAGGTCGTACGGCCCGCGCCCGACCGCGCTCGACGCCTCCAGGAAGTAGGCGATGTCCGTCTCGGCGGCGACCGAGAGCAACTCGTCCTCGCAGTCGAGCAGGGTGAGCTGGCAGCCGTCGCAGGAGGCGAACTTCCACACCGCCAGCCGCGGGCGTCTGGGCGCGGTCGCGGGCCCGGCCCTCACAGCTCACTCACCGCCAGCAGCCCGGCCGCCCGCTCGTAACTCAGTACGGGGCCGTCGAGGCAGGTGAGCAGCGGGCCGAGCTGGCAGTGGCCGCAGCGGCCGACGCCGCACTTCATGTTGCGCTCCACCGACAGCGACACCCGGCCGGCCGGGACACCCCGCCGTACCAGCTCGGCCGCGGTCTCCCGCATCATGAGCTCGGGGCCGCAGACGAAGGCGAAGGTGCGGCGGGGTTCGAAGACGATCCGGTCGATCAGCCGGGTGACCAGCCCCACCGGCCCCTTCCAGGCGCGGTCGGGGTGATCCACGATGATCTTGACGTCGATGCCGTGCTCGTCCCGCCAGCGGGCCAGCTCACCGGGATACATCAGGGTCGCGGGTGTGCGGGTGCCGACGATCAGGCTGAGGCGCCCGTAGCGGGAACCGTGCGCGGCCAGCTCGCGGACCACCGGTCGCAGCGGGGCCAGGCCGAGGCCGCCGGCGGCCACGACCACGTCCAGCCCGGCCGCCGCAGGCACGTCCCACGCCGTGCCGTAAGGTCCGCGGACCCCCACGACGTCGCCGGGGCGCATGCGGCACAGCGCCCCGCTGACCGCGCCCACCGCGCGGATCGTCTGCACGTATCCGCCGGAGCGGGCACGGCCGCTGATCGACATCGGTATCTCCCCGACACCGGGGGCGTACAGCATCGTGAACTGGCCGGGCAGGAACGGCGGGCAGGCGCCCTCGACCGGTCCCAGCGTCAAGGTCACCGTGTCGGCCCGGTCCGGGCGGCGTGAACGTACCCGGTAGGGCACCGGCGTCATAGGATGCATCCCAGCTCCTCGGTGACGTCGATACCGGTCGGGCACCAGGTGATGCACCTGCCGCAGCCCACGCAACCGGACGTGCCGAACTGGTCGAACCAGGTGGAGAACTTGTGCGTCAGCCACTGCCGATAGCGGGCCGGACCCGAGCCGCGCAGGGGGGATCCGCCGACTTCCGAGAAGTCCAGCGTGAAGCAGGAGTCCCATACCTCCGTCCGCTCCGCGGTGGTGCCGGTCAGGTCGGTGGAGTCCTCGACCGTGGTGCAGAAACAGGTGGGACAGACCATCGTGCAGTTGGTGCACGCCAGGCAGCGGGAGGCGACCTCGGCCCAGCGCGGCGAGTCGTGGGCCGCGGCCAGACGCTCCTGGATGCCCTCGGTGTCCACCTGACGGCCCATCCGGGTGGCGGCGAGGCGCGAGACCTCCGCGGCGGCGGCGAGGTCGTCGTCGGTGCCCGGCCGGTGCGGGAGCGCCGCGGCGATCTCCGCGCCTTGCTCGCTTCCCGTCTCGACCAGGAACCGGTGCGGGCCGCTCAGCTCGGTGAGCGCCAGGTCGAACCCGGTGGTGGCCTTCGGCCCGGTGCCCATGGAGACGCAGAAACAGGTGCCGCCGGGCACCGCGCAGTTCACCGCGATGAGCAGCAGCGCCTCACGACGCCTGCGGTAGGCCGGATCGGGATGCCTGCCCCCGAGGAAGACCCGGTCCTGGACGGCTATCGCGGCCAGGTCGCAGGAGCGCACGCCCAGCAGGGCGATCCGGGGCGCCCGCTCCTCGATCTCCTCCATCGTCTCGCCGCGCGTCCGGGACAGCCTCTGCCGGGGCGGCTGGGTGTAGCGCTTGGCCGAGTCGGGGCTCGCGGCGAAGCCGAACACCAGGTCGTCGTCGCGCTCGGTCAGCCGGTAGTGGCCGGGCCGCTGTTCGTCGCCCCGCCCCGCGGGCAGTTGCGCGGCGCAGGAGAGCTCGGCGAAGCGAACGGCTCCGTCGCGTGTCGTCGGTCCGACGACGGTGAAGCCCCGCGAGCGCAGCTCGGCGATGAGTGGTTCCAGTGAACCTGTCACAACGATGTTCATGAACTGTCCCCTTTGGCCCCCGCCTCCCTGGTTCATGCTGCCAGTACGAAGCTCCACGCCTCGGAGGAATCGCCGTACGGCGGGGCATCGGTTCGGGAGAGCCGTTCACGGCTTCCGGCCCAGGTGAAGGAGCGGTGTGATCTCCTTGCCCTCGTTTGACGTTAGGCGGATTCCGGGGGCCGCGGGCAGGGCCGAAAGTCCTTCACTGCGTGGCCGGACGGCCCGATCCGCCGGCGCGGCACCTCGCCCGGGGAGGTGATCCGGCACCCGTCGGCGGTGGGCCCCGAGAACGGTGGGCCCCGGGAAAAGGCGGCTTCCGAGGAAAGGTGACTCCCGAGGGAAGCCGGTTCCCGAGGAAAGCGGACTCCCGATGGAACGGGACGAAGGTCCTTCCCACCAGGGGCGGAAGGCTCTGCCGCGGCAACGGGGAGCGCGCGACCCTGTAGGCGACCCCTGTCGTCCCGACGTCCCGCCCGGCGGGTGCCCTCGTCCTCGGCCCGTTCGCCCGCCGGAACCGGTGGACTGTCCGCCCGCCGCAACCGGGGAACTCGCGGTGGCCGCCGTGGCGACGGCGAGGCGAGACCACCCCGGCCGGTGTCCCGGCGGAAGGCGACGTGGGGGCTGGTGCCGGCGGTCCCGGCGAAAGACGACATGAGGGCTGGTGCCGGCCGTCCCGGCGAAAGGCGACATGGGGGCTGATGAACGACCCGGAGCGCCGATGGCGTGAGCGCACGTTCGAAGCGGTGGTGTTCGACTGGTGTGCCACCGGGGTGTCGCACGGGGCCCGCGCCGCACCGATCCGCCGCCGCGTGGCGATGCTGTGCGCCGCCGGAGCCGAGGTCGCCGTGATGAGCGACGAAGATCTTGACGCGGTCGACGGACGGTTACGTGTCCGTCCCGGCGGCCCCGGACGCCTGTGGTTGTGCGTGAGCGGCGGCCTGGAACTGTACGGGGTCGGTGAGGACGGTCCTCGGCTGAGATGGCGGCGGTCCGGGCACGCCGACCGCGCCGGTGACGCCGGGTGGGCCGGGACGGTGCCGGCCGGTGAACCTGACGCCATGCGGGCGATTCTCGCCTGTTTTGACGAGCGGGGAATCGGCGCGGGGCTGGTACTGGTCGTGGGCGGTCGTTCCGGGCCGGCCGGCGAGGGAGGTCCCGGCGGCGCGATCGCCTCGATCGTGGAGGCGCGGCGGGCGACGGCGGTGTCGGTCGCACCGGAGTGTGATGATCTTCCCCCGGGGGTGGCGCACCTGGGCGGCGGGCCGGCCACGCTGCTCCACCTGCTCGACCGGCAGGTGCGGCGCAGACGGCACCGGCGGGTTCCGGCGATGGACGGCGATCCGGCGTGGACGATCCGCGAGACGGGCACCGACCCGTCGCGCCACCGGGTGACCGAGACGCTGTTCACCCTCGGCGCCGGGGGTTTCGCCACCCGCGGGTCGGTGGAGGAGCCCGCCCACGGGTCGGTTCCACTGGTGCTCGCCGCCGGGATCTACACCGGGACCGGCTCCGAGCAGCACCTGCTGCCGGGTCCCCGGTGGACCGGGCTCATCCTGCGGCCGCCTCCCCGGGAGGATCTTCGCGTGCTCGATCTGCGCGCCGGCGTGCTGTTCCGGGAGGAGATCGGCCACTCCCCTCCCGTACGGACGCTGCGGCTGGCGTGCGTGAGCCGGCCGGGGGTGGTGGCGATGCGTGCCGAGGCGGGCGTCGGACGGCTGCGGGCGGGATCCCCCCTCAGGTGGCCCCCGGAGGGCGAGGTCACCGAGGGCCGGCTCGACGGCCACGACTGGTCGCGCGTCACCTCCGGCCACGCGGGCGTGGCCGCCGTGGCGGCGCAGCGCACGGGCCGTGACGGCGGGGTACGCACCCTGGAGCGGATCGTCGCCTACACGGCCGACCCCGCCCACCGGCCGGTGCCGCGTGGTGCCGTCGCGGCGCTGGAGGCGGCCGGAGAGGTCGGCTTCGACCGGCTGCTCGCCGAACAGCGGGCGGCGTGGGCCGCGCGCTGGGAGGCCGTGGACGTGCGCATCCCCGATGATCCCGAAACTCAACTCGCCGTGCGGTTCGCGCTGTTCCATCTCTGGAGCAACACCGGGTGTGGCGAGGAGGTGGCCGTCGGCGCGCGAGGGCTGTCGGGGAAAGCCTACGCCGGTCACGTCTTCTGGGACGCCGACGTGTTCGTCCTGCCGGCCCTGGTGAGCATGCGTCCCGCCACGGCCAGGGCCATGGTCGTCTACCGGCTCCGCCGCCTGGCGGCGGCGCGGGCCCGCGCCGCCGCCCTGGGCTTCTCCGGTGCGCGTTTCCCCTGGGAGTCCGCCACCACGGGCGAGGAGGTGACCCCCGCCCGCGGGCATCTGGGCGGCGAGGCCGTCGCCATCCTCACCGGGCGGATGGAGGAGCACATCACCGCCGACATCGCCTGGGCCGCCGCCCACTACGCGCGCTGGAGCGGCGACGACGGGTTCCTGTCCGGGCCCGCACGCCCTCTCATGATCGAGACCGCCCGCTACTGGGCGTCGCGCTGTCAGGTGGACGACGCCGGACGGGCCCACATCGGTCCTGTGATCGGACCGGACGAGTACCACGAGGCGGTGACCGACAACGCGTTCACCAACGTGATGGCCCGGTGGAACCTGCGGCGGGCGGCCGAGCTCGTCTCCCCCGGCGACGAGGAGGGCCGCCGGTGGCGCGTGCTCGCGGACCGCCTGGTGGACGGCTACGACCCCGCCTCGGGCGGGTACGAGCAGTTCGCCGGGTACTTCCGGCTGGAGCCGCTGACGATGGCCCAGGTCGCCGTCCCGCCGGTCGCCGCCGACCTGCTGCTCGGCCGCGAACGGCTGGCCGCCACACAGATCATCAAACAGCCCGACGTCCTCATGCTTCACCACCTGGTCCCCGAGGAGACCGAGGCGGGCTCGCTGGAGGCCGACCTCGACTTCTACGGCCCTCGTACCGCTCACGGCTCGTCGCTCTCACCGGCGATCACCGCCTGCTCGCTCGCCCGGGCGGGCCGCCCGGACGAGGCGCTGAGCCTGCTGCGCATCGCGCTGGCCATGGACCTGGAGGACCTGACCGCGACCACCGCCACCGGCCTGCACATGGCCACGTTCGGGGGCGTGTGGCAGGCCCTGCTCACCGGCTTCGCGGGAGCGCGGGTGCGCGACGGGACGCTGTGCCTCGATCCCCGGCTGCCCGAGGCGTGGGGAAGCCTCGGCGTGCGGTTTCGCTGCCTGGGCCGTCGGGTGCGGCTGGACATCACCCGGGAGGCGGTCGAGGTGCGAACCGACGGAGCGCTGCGGCTGCGGCTGGGCACCGGCGAACCGCAGGACGTGGCGGGCTCCGCCCGTCTGCCGCGCGGCCGATGACGTACGGAGCCGATGACGCACGGAAAGGAGTGGACATGAAAGACGTGCTGGCCGTTGTCGACGACACGAGCGGAGCCGCGGCCGTGACCGGTGTCGCCCGGGCGATGGCAGAGATTCTACGAACAGACGTTCGAGAGATTCGCCTCGCGGCCGGCTCCCGGACGCAGGACGCCACCACGATGGTGCTGCGCGAGCTGGAGCGGACGAGCACGATCCTCGGCGTCCTCGCCGGCGACGCCTCGCCTCGGGCCATGTCCTGGTGGATCGTGCGCCACTCCTCCAAACCGGTCGTCCTGCTGCCCTCCTCACCGGCGACGCCGGGGGCGTTCGACCATGTCATCTCCCGGGTGCTCCTGCCGCTGGACGGATCCTTCGAGGCCGCGGCCGCCGTCACCGAGACCGCGGAGCTGTTCACCCGTACCGGTGTCGACCTGGTGGTCCTGCACGTCTTCGACGAGGCGACCGTTCCCCGCTTCTGGGATCAGGCCGCGCACGCCCGGCAGGCGTGGGAGCAGGAGTTCCTGGCCCGTCACTGCGCGTATCCGGGGGTACGCATGGAGCTTCGCGGCGGGGTGGCGGGAGAGCAGGTGGTGAACGTGGCGGCGGCGGAGCACGTGGATCTCATCGCGCTGGGATGGTCACAGCACCTCGACGAGGGAAGGGCGCGAACCGTGCGCGAAACCACGGCCGGCGCCCGCGTCCCGGTCATGCTCATCCCGGTGGCGCGGGCTGAGGGGCTCTCACCGTGAGGGGTGAGGGGCTCTCACCATGAGGTGGGACCGGTGACCTGGGCGACGTCCTCGGAGCCGACGGCGAGCAACCTGGCGGCCAGGTCGGCCAGCGCGCGGCCGGCCGCGAGCTCGTCGCCGATCTCGGGCACCTGCGGGTCGGCCGGGTTGCGGCACGCGTGGCCGGTCCCGGCCAGGTGGATGCGATCCCCGGTGGACAGGACCGCCCGGGCGGAGGTGGTGTCGCCGTCCTCGGTGATGTGGATCTGTACGGTCCATCGCTTGGCGTGCATGGAAGACCCCTTTCGGTCGAACGGGCGTTCACCATCCACGCTGGTCAAGGGCCTTCTCCCCGAACAGGGCAGAAGGTCCCTACGAGGAAGGGACCTTTCGCCCTGCTGGTGAGGCCCGGCATCGCCGAACGATGGAACGGAGGTGAGGACCATGACGAGACAACGCGGGATCGTCGTCGGCTACGACGGTTCGGACTTCTCCCTGCGGGCCCTGGAATGGGCGACGGAGGAGGCGGAACTCCGGGGGCTCCCGCTCACCGTCACCTACGCGTGGCGGTGGCCGTACGGCAAGGCCGACGGCGAGGCCAGGCTCCACCTGGGCAAGGCGGCCGAGCACGTGCTGTTCCACGGCGTCAAATGCGCCCGCGCGCACTCCGCGATCGTCGAGGTGGTCACCGACCTCCACGAGGGCTCGGCCGCGCAGCGGCTCGTCGAGCTGTCCGCCGACGCGGAACTCCTCGTGGTCGGCGCCCACGACCGGGGGATGGCCGCCCGGTTCGTGATCGGCTCCGTCGCGGTGTTCGTGGCGGCCCGCGCCCGATCTCCGGTGGTCATCGTGCGCGAAGCGGGCCAGGGGCCCGTACTCCCGGGGCCGAGGCCCGTCGTCCTGGGTGTCAAGGACACCACGGCCGACGCCGTGCTGGACTTCGCGTTCCAGGAGGCGGCCCTGCGGCGTCTCCCCCTGTGGGTGGTGCACGCCGGCCACCCGCGCCCGATGGCGTGGGGCATCGCCATGGCCCACGCGCCCGATCTCGAAGACTCGGCCCGGGCCTGCCGCGAGCGGATGGAGGAGCGCCTCACCCCGTGGCGGCAGAAGTACGCGGAGGTCCATCTGGAGGTGCGTTCGGCCACGACCGCGCCCAGGGACGCCCTGCTCGCCGCGTCGGCCGAGGTCGGCCTCCTCGTGGTCGGTACGGGCCGGACGGCGTCCCGCACCGGCCACCTCGGAGCGATCACCGGAGCCCTGGTCAGGCACGCCTCCTGCCCCGTGGCCGTCGTACCTTCCCAGGAGCACGACTCCTCGCCCACGCCGCCCACCGGGTAGGCGGGGGCGGCGGGAGGCCGGCCCGGCGATCGGCCCCGCGGGGGCGGGCCGGTGGCGAGGTCGGAAGTCCCTGACGGACGGGCCTTTGGGCCGCTGCGGAAAGCGCCGTCGGCCGGTGGAATGGGAGGAGAACCCAAGGAGGTCGACATGACAGCGCATGTGGTGGTGGGCGTGGACGGCTCGTCTCCCGCGGACGAGGCGGTCCGATGGGCCGCCGACGACGCGGTCCGGCGCGGATGCGCCTTGAAGATCGTCCATGCGTGCGAGCCGTGGCCCGGTGACATTCCCCTCCAGACTCCGCCGGGCTTCCGCGACTCCGTCACCGAGTACGGCCAGGAGATCCTGGAGCGGGCGGCCGCGCTGGCGCGTGAGCGTGCCCCGCACCTGGAGGTGGACCCCCTGCTGGAGGCGGGCCGGGTGACCGAGGTCCTGCGGCGCGAGGCCGAGGACGCCGAACAGGTCGTGCTGGGCAGCCGGGGGCTGGGCGGATTCACCGGGTTGCTGCTCGGGTCGGTCTCCCTGACCCTGGCCGGGCACGTGGCCACCCCGGTCGTGGTCGTCAGAGGGGGTACGCCGGAGCGGACGCGCGACCGGATCGTCGTGGGCTTCGACGGCTCCGACCACTCGGCGGTGGCGCTGGAGTACGCCTTCGAGGAGGCCCTGCGGCGCGGTGCCAGGCTGCAGGCGATCCACACCTGGCAGATGCCCGCCGTGGGACCGGGTGCCCTGGTCTACACCCCGCTGGTCGAGGACCTCCTCACCGCCGAACAGCACGTCGCCACGGACACGCTCACCCCGTGGCGGGAGAAGTACCCGCGGGTCGAGGTCGAGCAGACGCTGGTCTGCGGGCATCCGGTCGGTGTCATCTGCGAGGCCTCGGCCGCCGCGGACCTGGTCGTGATCGGCTCCCGGGGACTGGGCAGGTTCGGCTCGGCCGTGCTGGGCTCGGTCAGCCACGGCGTCCTGCACCACGCCCGCTGTCCCGTCGCCGTGGTCCGAGCGCGAGGGGAGGCGTGATGGACACCGGCGCCCTCACCGTGGCTCAGGTGATGAGCCGGACGCTGGTCGCCGTCGACCTCGAGGAGTCCCCGCTCCTGGCCTGGGAGATCATGCGCCGCGCGGGGGTCCATCACCTGCCGGTCCTCGACCGGCACGGCTGCCTGCGGGGGATCCTGACCCGCGAGGACCTCACCGCCCACTGGTCCGGCGGCCCGATCGAGCAGTCACACGTGCAGGTGCGCGCGCTCCTGGCCGATCGCCGCCGCCCGCACACCACACCTGACACGCCCCTGGCCACCGCGGTGGCCGCGATGCTCGACGCCGGCGTCGACGCGATCGGGGTCATCGGGGAGGATCACCGGCTGGCGGGGATGATGACCGCCACCGACGTGCTGCGGGCCGTGGCCGGCCGCGTCACCGAGCACCGGGAGCCGCCCGAGCTGATGACGGGAATGTTCCACCTGGTCCCGGTCCTGCCGTCCCGCGTCCCCGCCGGACGAGGCGGGGATCCCGTCCCTTGATGTGACGTCACGGTCATGACCGGAGGGTGTTTCCATGAGGCGAGAGATCATCGTCGCGTTCGACGGGTCGCCGCACAGCCGTGGCGCGGTCGAATGGGCGGCGCTGGAGTGCGGGGCGCGACGAGCGGAGCTGACCGTCTGCCACGTCTGGGACGGCCCCCACGCCGAGCGCGAGGCGGCGATCACCGAGCAGCGGCGCCGGCACGCGGGCCGGGTCCTGTTCGAAGGGGTGCAGCTGGCCGAGCGGCTGCTGCCGGGCCGGGAGGTGCGCTCGATCCTGGCCCGGGGGGCCCCCGGGCCGGAGCTGGTCTCGCTCAGCCGGACGGCGAGGATCCTGGTGGTCGGATCCCGGGGTCTCGGCGGGCTCACCGGGCTGCTGCTCGGCTCGGTGAGCGCTCATGTCGCCGCCCACGCGGTCTGCCCCGTGCTGGTCATCCCGCCGCACGCCACCCCGCGGGTGTCGCCCATCGCCGTCGGCCACCGGATCCCGGGGATCAGGTCGTGTCCGGGCCCGGACTCCGGGCTCGGTGAGCCGAGGACCACCCCGAGCGAGTAGGTGATCGGCCCGCCACCGGGCCCCGGGCCGGTCAAGACCGGGTGATCGGCGCCCTGCCCGGCCCAGGACCGATCAAGACGCCCCCGGACGAGCCGGTACGAGCCAGTCAAGACCAGGCGATCGGCTCCCCGCCCAGGCCCCGGACCGGCCAAGACGCCCCCGGACGAGCCAGTACAAGCCGGTACAAGCCGGTACAAGGCGGTATGAGCAGGTACAAGCCGCTACGGGCCGCCGCGCTCATCGGCGGGCCCAAGGTCCCGATCGAAACAGACATCCGTCCCTGGGCCGGGACGGTTACCCGCGGGAGGCTTAGATGGTGAGACGTCATGGCACCATCGCCTTCCTCGCGGTGACCGCGTTCGGGCTGCTGGCCGGAGGCGCGCTCCACCTGGCCGGCGCGGTCACCGTCGCCGATCTTCTGTGGGCGGTGGTCACCGGCGTCGCCCTGGTGCCCGCGGCCGGATGGGTGATCTCGGCGCTGCGAAGCGGCCGGCTGGGCGTGGACGCCATCGCCGTCCTCGCCCTGGCGGGCGCGCTCGCCGTACGGGAGTATCTCGCCGGCGCCCTGATCGGCGTGATGCTGGCCACCGGCCGGGCGCTGGAGGAGCACGCCCTGCGCAGAGCCCGCCGGGACCTGACCGCCCTGTACGAACACGCGCCGCACTCGGCCCGGCGTTACCAGGACGGGGCGCCCGTCCTGGTGAGGGCCGAACAGGTGCGGCCCGGCGACCTGCTGCTGGTCCCCCACGGCGAGCCGGTCCCCGTCGACGGCGTGATCGCGGGAGAACCGGCGCTGCTGGACGAGTCGGTCCTGACGGGGGAATCGATCCCGGTGGAGCGCGCCCCGGGGGAAAGCGCGCGCAGCGGTGTCGTGAACGCCGGTTCCGCCTTCGACCTGCGGGCCACCCGCACCGCGGCCGAGAGCACCTACGCCGGGGTGGTACGGCTGGCACGGCAGGCCGAGGCGGGCAGCGCCCCCGTCGTGCGGCTCGCCGACCGGTTCGCCGCGTGGTTCCTGCCCGTCACCCTCCTGCTGGCGGGAGCCGCCTGGCTGCTGTCGGGCCAGCCGGTACGGGCCGTCGCCGTGCTGGTCGTGGCCACCCCCTGCCCGCTGCTGCTCGCCGCCCCCGCGGCCATCGCCTCCGGGCTGTCCCGTACGGCACGGCACGGCGTGGTGGTCAAGGGCGGAGGGGCGCTGGAAAAGCTGGGGCAGGCCCGCACGCTCATCGTGGACAAGACCGGGACGCTGACCGCGGGGCGTCCCAGGGTCGTCGACGTCGTGGCCGCACCCGGCGTCCGCGCCGACGACGTGCTGCGCTGGGCCGCCGCGGTGGACCAGATCTCCTCGCACGTCCTCGCCGCCGCGATCGTCGAGACCGCCCGCACCCGCCAGGCCGGGCTGCCGCAGCCGACCTCGGTCCTGGAGAGGCCCGGCACCGGCACCGCTGGGGTGGTGGAGGGCCGCCGGATAGAGGTCGGCAAGGCGACGACCTCCTCCTCCTCGGAGTGGGAACGGGCCCAGCGGGCGCGGGCCGCGCTGGACGGCGCCATGACCGTCTGGGTGACCGTGGACGGCGAGACCGCGGGCGTGATCCTGCTCCGCGACGCCGTACGGGCGGATGCGGCCCGGACCCTGCGGCGGCTGCGCGCCGCCGGGATCGAGCGGGTGATCATGCTCACCGGGGACCGGGCCGAGGTCGCCGAGAGCGTGGGCACGGTGCTCGGCGTCGACCGGGTGCTGGCCGAGCAGAGCCCCGAGGCCAAGGTGCGGGCGGTACGAGAGGAGACGGCCAAAGCGGTGAGCGTGATGGTGGGCGACGGGATCAACGACGCCCCGGCCCTGGCCGCCTCCGACGTCGGGGTCGCCATGGGCGCCCACGGTTCGGCCGCCTCCACCCAGGCGGCCGACGTGGTGCTCACCGCCGATCGCCTGGACCGGCTCGCCGACGCCATGGACGTCGCCCGCCGCTCCCGCAGCATCGCCGTGCAGAGCGCGGGCGCGGGGATGGCCCTCTCGCTGCTGGCGATGATCGTGGCGGCGGCCGGAGCGTTGCCGCCGGCGGCCGGAGCCCTGCTGCAGGAGGCCATCGACGTGGCGGTGATCCTCAACGCGCTGCGGGCCCTGCGTCCCGCCCGGGGAACCCGCACGGTGGTCGACGCCACCACCGAGTCCCTGCTGCGCCGCTTCAAGACGGAACACTCCTCGCTGCGGCCGCCCCTGGAACTGATCCGGGAGACCGCCGACGAGCTGGCCGGCGACCCCACGGCGCAGGCCCTCGGCCGCCTGAGGGAGGTTCACGCCTTCCTCACCGAACGCCTGCTTCCACACGAACGGGCCGAGGAACAGCGGCTCTACCCGGCGATGGGACGCGTTCTCGGCGGCCCCGAGGTCACGATGACCATGAGCAGGGCACACGCGGAGATCGAACGGCTCGTACGCCGGCTGGGGCGCCATCTGGCTCTCGCCGAGGACGGCGGAGTGCGCCCGGAACAGCTCGACGACCTGTGCGCCTGCCTCTACGGCCTGCACGCGGTCCTCCTCCTGCATTTCGATCAGGAGGAGGAGGCCTACTTCTCCCTCGCCTCCCTGTGATCACCGGTTCGCGGGCGGGACGGGGGCCGGCTCACCCGGGACGGAACAGACCATAAGTCCCTCCGGTCAGGGGACCTTCGCCGCTGACGGTCTCCGGACCGCTTTGCGATGGTTGGAGTGAGGAGGTGCGTCATGAAGGTCAAGGAAGTCATGGGCGCCGTGGCGATCGCGGTGCGGCCGGAGGCGACGTTCACCGAGATGGTCGACGCCATGCGGCGCTTCAAGGTCGGCGCGCTCACCGTCATCGACGCCGACGGTCACCCGATCGGCATGGTCGCCGACGACGATCTCCTGCTCAAGGAGACCGACTCCGGCACGCACACCGGCAGCGTCTTCGACAGCCGCAAGAGGCGTCAGGAACATCTCAAAGCCGCGGGTGGTACGGCCAGGCAGGTCATGACCACTCCGGCGATCACCATCACGAAGGACGCCACCGTCCGGGACGCGGCACGGCTGATGCACCGGCATCGGATCAAGCAGCTGCCGGTGATCGACGCGGCCACCGGGCACATCACCGGCACCGTCCATCAGAGCGATCTGCTCAAGGTCTTCGTCCGCCCGCCCGAGGAGATCGAACGCGAGGTCACCGAGGCCTGTGAGCGGCTCGCCGTCAATCCGGAGGCGATGGCCGTCCGCGTCGAGGCGGGGGTGGTCACGCTGAGTGGCCGGATCGCCTTCCGGTCGCAGATCGCGCCTCTGGTCACGGCGGTGCGCGAGATCGACGGCGTTCTCGACGTCGAGAACGCCCTCACCTGCCGGGCCGATGACCTGGCTCCCGTTCCGCCGTTCCTGTGACAGAGGTGAGATCATGAACGCCCGTACAACCGAGGAGATCACCTCGGTGGTCCGTACGGCGGTCCAGGCCGCCACGTGGGCGCCGTCGGTGCACAACACCCAGCCCTGGTCCTTCGGCATCGACGGCGACGAGATCGCGCTGCGCGCGGACAGCGACAGGCAACTGCGCGCCGGCGATCCCGCGGGCCGGGAGCTGCTGATCAGCTGTGGTGCGGCCCTGATGAACGTGCGGCTCGCGATGCGCGCGCTCGGTCACGAACCGAGGGTGCGCGTGCTGCCCGACCCCGACCGGCCGGCGCTGCTGGCCACGGTGCGGCCGGGAGGGGCCGTGACCGCCGACGAGGACACCCGGCTGCTGTACGCCGAGATCGAGCGCCGCCGCACCCACCGGGCCGGCTTCACACCGTTGCCCGTCCCGGAACCTCTGCTCGAGGCACTGGTGGCCGAGGCCGCCGCCGAGGGGGCGCGGCTGACGCCGGTCCGCTCCGAGTCGGCGATCCGGGTGTTCGCCGCGCTCACCTGCGCGGCCCAGGACGTGCAGTCCCAGGACCGGCCGCTGTCGCTGGAGCTGATCCGCTGGGCACGGCCGCCGGGCAGCCCCCGCAAGGACGGAGTACCGGCCGAAAGCTACCCGCGCGCACCCCGGCGGACCCACCCGCACTTCGCCCAGCGCGACTACGCCCACGGCCACCCCTGGGGCAGCGACGCCGACCAGTCCTTCTCCGCCTCCACCGGCGTCGTGGCGGTCCTGACCACCAAGGACGACACCCGCCAGGACTGGATCGCGGCCGGCCAGGCACTGCAGCGGATCCTGCTGTGCGCCTCCGCCCGAGGGCTCAGCGCGGCCTTCCACACCCAGGCGCTGGAGACACCCCACCTGCGGGAGTTCCTGCGGCAGGAGCTGTGCTCGCGGGAGTACCCCCAGATGATCATGCGGCTGGGCGTCACCTTCGACGACAGCCAGGGCGTCCGCCGTCCGGTCAGCGAGGTCCTGGAGGAGCGCTGACCGGACCGGCGCGGCGGCTACGCCGCGGGGCGGGCCGGACACCGCGGTTCACCCCAGGCGACCGTCTCCGACGCGGAGGACGGCGGCGCCGGTGACACGATCGGCGGCCAGGTCCGCCAGCGCCTGGTCGGCCCGCTCGAAGTCGTAGGCGGTGGTGGTGACGCGCGGTGGGTGGCGGACGGCGTGCTCCAGCAGGGCCTGGCCGTCGGCGCGGGTGTTGGCGGTGACGCTGCGCAGCGTGCGCTCCTGGAACAGGTGGTCGGAGTAGTTCAGCGGCGGGATGTCGGTGAGATGGATTCCGGCGACGGCCAGGGTGCCGCCGCGGTCCAGGGCGGCCAGCGCCACCGGGACCAGGTCGCCGACCGGGGCGAACAGGACGGCGGCGTCCAGCGGTTCGGGAGGAGCGTCGTAGGCGTCGCCCGCCGAGGCGGCACCCAGTTCCAGGGCGAGCCCGCGGGCGGAGGCGGAACGGGTCAGCACGTGCACCGTCGCGCCCTGGGCGAGGGCGACCTGGGCGGTGAGGTGGGCCGAGGCGCCGAATCCGTAGACGCCCAGCCGCCCGCCCGGCGGCAACTCGGCGCGGAGCAGCGCCCGGTAGCCGATGATGCCCGCGCACAGCAGCGGGGCCAGCTTCTCGGCGGGCTGGTCCTCGGGCAGGAGATAGGCGAAGTCCTGCGGCACGGTCAGGTACTCGGCGTAGCCGCCGTCGGCGTCCCATCCGGTGTAGCGCGAGTACGGGCAGAGGTTCTCGGAGCCCCGGACGCAGTAACGGCACTCACCGCAGGTGGAGCGGAGCCAGGCCACACCGACCCGGGTGCCGACGGAGAGCCGGTCGGCACCGGGGCCGCGGGCCGCGACGCGCCCGACCACCTCGTGGCCGGGCACCGTGCCGGGCCGCCGGGGGGTCAGGTCGCCCTCGGCCAGGTGCAGGTCGGTGCGGCAGACGGCGCACACCTCGACCCGGACGAGCACCTCACCGGGGGCGGGCTCGGGCACGGGCAGCCGTACCCGCTCCAGCGGGTGGGTGGCCATGGGACCGGGATGGCGGACCACCCAGGCGCTCATCGTCTGTGTCACCCTCCCATCGTCACACGTACCGGCTGACCGGTAGCGCGCTCAGCCCGCCGGTCGGCATGTGCGTGTCGAAGGTCGGCTCCCGGGGTGCGCAGCCCGGTCTCAGGGTGGGGAAGCGGGCGGCCGGCTGGGAGAAGACCACCGGGAGCTCGATGCGGACCAGGGGTGCGCCGACGCGGTAGCGGGCGCCGTGGCCGAAGCCCAGGTGCGCCACGGCGGGGCGTGCGACCCGGCGGAAAGATCCACCTGGTCGGCGGCCCGTTCGCCGCGCCTCGGCAAGCGGAAGTAGATCTTTTTGTGCCCCGTATCAAATGTAACCCTTGGACGGTTACAGTTCCTGCGTGCGTTTCATCCCCTTTGTCATGATTTCCGTTGCGCTCACCGCGACCGCCGTGTCCCCCGCCTCCCCCGCCTGGGCCATCACCAACGGATCCCCCGACCTGGCCGCCCACCCACAGGTCGGAGCCATCATCGGCGACAAGCCGAACGAGGACGGAACCTGGTCCTACTGCACCGGCACCCTCATCTCGCCGACCGTCTTCCTCACCGCCGCCCACTGCGCGGCGGAGGGGCAGAAGACCGCACGGGTCTCCTTCTCCACGCGCTACCGGCACGGGGACAAGATCTACACGGGCCGCTACGTCGTCGACTCGCGCTACAAGGACAAGGCCGATATTCACGACATGGCCGTCGTCATCTTCGACACCGCCGTCCCGGACATCAAGCCCGCCAGGCTGCCCACCGAGGGCCTGCTCGACCGCCTCGACGCCGCCAACGCCCTGGAGATCACGCGCTTCACCCCGGTCGGGTACGGCGCCGTGGCTTCGTCCAAGATCGGGGCCAAGGGGAAGCACGTCTCGTCCGGGGGGAGGCAAAAGGTGCGGCTGACCTACACCGACACCCGCCACCAGGCGTCCATCTCCTTCAAGAACCTCACCCGCAGGTGGCTCAAGCTGTCGCTCGCCTCCAAGGGCGACGGCAGCACCTGCTTCGGCGACTCGGGCGGCCCGAACTTCCTGGGAGGGCCCACCTCGGACCTGCTCGTGGCCACGACGATCAGCGGCGACGACGACGCGTGCAGGCTGACCAACTACGACTATCGTCTGGACACCCCTCAGGTCCGGTCCTTCCTCAAGAAGTTCGTCACGCTTCCCTGAACGGGTGACCGCCTCGTCGGGGGTGAGATGTCCCCCCGACGACCGCCGGCCAACGCGACCTCCGTCTCATCGGGATCCACGGATGACCCGCCATGGGGCCCGACCGGAGCGGGACCACGACCCGTCCTCGGGCCGCGTACGGCGACACGGTCGCGGCCGTCCCCGGCGCCGGGCATGGCCCGCCGCCTGCCCGGCGAGCCGTTCATACCGTGATGTCCGATTGCTGAATTATTCATCTTGACCAGCGTGAAACATGCACGCGCTTTTGATGATCGACACTCTGGTTGCCCCTGATCCACGACCACATAATTGATTCACATCAGAAGCAATCAGGTCGGCGTCGAGGGGCACGAAATTGTCAGCACCGGCTGTGCCTCGCCCTCCGGCGGACGCGCGCGTTCGCCCGTGGCCCGCGGACGGCCATCGGGTCCCGGCGTCCGTCCCGATCGGGAGAGCGGCCGGATCCCACCTGCACCGGTGCTGCCGCAAGGCCGGTGAAGGTTCCCGCGGCGGGCGCCGCCGACACCGTGCCGGGCACCCCGCCGACACCGTGTCCGGCGCCCCGCCGGCGTCGATCCGCGCAGGCGGGAGGCCGATCGCGTCGCCGTCGCCGAGCTTCACGGCGCGCGAGTGACGCGCTCGGAGATCTGATACGCCTCGGCGTCCGGCCTCCCGGCGTCGTTCTCCCGCGGGCGACGCGACGGCGGGCCGGCGAGCCCGGCCGTCCGGCTTCGCGACGTCGGGCCACGACGCTCGAACCAGCCGGCCTGGACCTCGGCGCTCACCAATTCATCCGGCCCGGAAACGACGCCGACAACAGCTTGAGCCGTACCAGGAAACAGGAGAAGGAAACCATGGACTCTCAGGTCAAGAAGCCACCACCGCTGCTTCTTCTGTGCCTCGCCCAGTTCATGCTGACGCTCGATTTCGCGATCGTGAACGTCGCTCTGCCATGGATCAGGACCGACCTGTCCTTCACCGCCGGCGCCCTGCCCTGGGTCGTCGGAGCGTACGCGCTGTTCTACGGCGGCTTCCTGCTGCTGGGTGGGCGCGTGGGCGACATCATCGGCCGCAAGCGCATGTTCGTGTGGGGTCTCGCGATCTTCACGATCGCGTCCCTGGTGGGTGGCTTCGCGACCGGCTCCATCGTGCTGATCGTCGCCCGTGCCCTGCAGGGTCTCTCGGCCGCGGCGGTGGCTCCGGCCGTGCTGGCGATGATCGGCGCGGACTTCCCCGAGGGTGAGCCTCGGGCCAAGGCCATGGGCGTGTTCGGCGCCGTGTCCTCGGTGGGCTTCGCCGGCGGCGTGCTCGCCGGCGGCGTGCTGACCGAGGTCTTCGGCTGGCGGGCCGTCATGTTCATCAACGTCCCGGTCGGCATCGCGATGGTCGTGCGCGCCGCGATCCGCCTCGACGACGACAGCGTGCGGACGAGGTCCGCGCGCATCGACGTGCCCGGCGCCGTCCTGGTGACCGCGAGCATGTGCGCGATCGCCTACGCCCTGACGATCGCGTCCGACGAGGGCTGGGGCACCGCCGGGGTGCTGATCCCGCTGATCGCGGGTGTCGCGCTGCTGGCCGTGTTCCTGTTCGTGCAGACCCGCGTGTCCGCGCCGCTGGTGCCGCTCTCGATCTTCCGTAACCGCGGGGTTACGGGCGGCAACCTGGTCGCGTTCCTGTCGGGTGGTGTCATGTCCATCTCGACGTTCTTCATCACGCTCTACATGCAGCAGATCCTGGGCCTCTCGGCCATTCTCACCGGGATCGCGTT
Organism: Streptosporangium vulgare; assembly: GCF_042428775.1. Lineage (NCBI taxonomy): Bacteria > Bacillati > Actinomycetota > Actinomycetes > Streptosporangiales > Streptosporangiaceae > Streptosporangium > Streptosporangium vulgare. Next base: position 38,126 of record NZ_JBHMBS010000030.1, read on the forward strand.
CTTCCCGCAGGCCCTCGTGGTCGTGCTGGCGTCGCTGCCGGTGGCGAGGACGACCGCGCGGATCGGGGCCCGTCCGGTGCTGACCGTCGGCGCCCTGTTCCTGGTGGCCGGTTCACTGGTGCTGGCGCTCGCGCCCGCCGACGGCTCGTTCCTGGTGAACGTGCTGCCCGGCGGCGTCCTGATCGGCGTCGGCGTGACGGTCATGATGATCAGCACCGCGGTGGCGGCCACGTCCGGCGTGGACGGTTCCCAGATGGGCCTGGCGTCGGGCCTCTACAACTCGAACCGCCAGCTCGGGGTCGGACTGTGCCTCGGTGTCGCGGTGGCGGTGGCGTCGCTGGCCGCCGGGACCGGGCAGGGGATCTCCATCGACGGGATCCAGACGGCGTTCTGGCTCTCCACCGCGCTCTCCGTGGTCATCGCGATCATCTCCGCGACCGTCCTGCCGCCGGTGCGCAAGCCGGCTCCCGACGCTCCGGCCGCCCCCGCCCCGGTGGCCAGGACCGCCTCCGCGGCCGGCCGGTAGGTCTCCGCACGTTCGAGGGCCGTCCCCGGCACGTGCCGGGGACGGCCCTTCCGCGTGTCCGCCATGTCCGCTACGTCACGCCGTAGCCGCTGCGTCCGTCGTGTCCGCCCAGGCTCCCGGCGATCACCTCAACCGCCCAGGTACTCCCCCGCCGCGTCGAGCAGCCAGGCCGCGAGGTAGTCCGCGAACGACGAGCGCACGAAGATGTGGAACCCGTCGTCCTCGCGGGCGGTGAGGACGACCTGGGCGCGGGCGAGCATGGTCTGGGCGCAGCGGCCGGGACCGAACACGCGGGGGTGCAGGTCGAGGGCGCAGCCGTGGGAGAGCAGGTCGCGGGCCTTCGGGCCGGTCACGAGCAGTACGGTCCGCTGGGCGGAGACGTCGGTGACGGCGGCGTGGCCGGTTCCGGCGGCGGCCCGCAGGCGGCCCTCCAGGCCCGTGTCGCCCGGAGGGCCGACGACCAGCCACTCGTCGGGGCCGAGCCACAGCACCTGGCGGCCACTCGCGGAGGTGGAGGACGGCGGCACGTCGCCGGCGGTGCTCGCGGAGGTGCCGGGTTCGGTGGGGAGCGGCACGCCGAGCGCGAGGGCGATGGCGGCGGCGGTGTCGCTCCCGGGCTCCACCCGCAGGTCGATCTGGGTGAGGAACGGCAGTTCCGCGACGCGGAGGTCCGGGCCCGACACCGGCTCCAGCCGGGCCGGCGGGCTCGACCGCCCGGACGTCCGCGGTCCCCGCGGCTCCGTTTCCGGTGCTTTCGTTTCCTGTGCTTTCGTACTGGAGAGCTCCGTCACGGGCGGCTCCGCTCCGTACGACGGGCCAGGCCGGGTCCCGGCCGGTGGCTCAGCCATCGCGGCGCGCTCCCTCGGGGTCGTAGAGGACGTGGTGGGTGACGGTGACGGGCAGCAGTTCCCCTCCGACGGGTACGTACAACCGCTCGCCGACGCGTTCGCGCCCGCCGCTGACGAGGGCGAGGGCGAAGGTCCTGCCGAGCGCGGCGCTGCGGTAGCTGGAGGTGACGTGGCCGAGCATGGGGACCGGCGGCTCGGGCAGCCGGTCGGCGGCCACCAGGTGGGAGCCCTCGGGCAGCAGGACGTCCGGGTCGAGCGGCAGCAGGCCGACCAGGTGCTTGCGGTCGGGCCTGGCGGTGTCGGCGCGGGCGAAGGAACGCTTCCCGAGGAAGTCGGCCTTCTTCTTGGACACCACCCATTCCATGCCGAGGTCGGCGGGGGTGACCGTGCCGTCGGTGTCCTGGCCCACGATGGGGTAGCCCTTCTCGGCCCGCAGCACGTGCATGGTCTCGGTTCCGTACGGGGTGACCGCGCCGGTGGCCTGGACGGCCTCCCACAGGGCGAGCCCGTCCCAGGCGCTGACGTTGATCTCGTACGCCAGCTCGCCGGAGAAGCTGATCCGGCACACCCGCGCGTCGAGGCCCGCCACCCGGGTGTCGCGCCACGTCATGAACGGGAAGCTCGCGTTGTCCACGGCCAGTTCGGGGGCGAGTCCGGCCAGCACCTCGCGGGAGCGTGGCCCGGCGAGCGCGACCGTCGCCCACTGCTCGGTGACCGAGGTGCAGTAGACCCGCAGCGAGGGCCACTCGGTCTGCAGCCACTCCTCCATCCAGTCGAGGACGGCGGCGGCGTTGCCGGTGGTGGTCGTCACCAGGAAACGGTCCTCGGCCAGGCGGATCACCGTGCCGTCGTCGAAGACCATGCCGTCGGGGCGGCACATCACGCCGTAGCGGATCGAGCCGACCTTGAGGGTGCTCATCATGTTGGTGTAGAGCCGGTCGAGCAGCTCCGCGGCGTCCGGTCCCTGGATGTCGATCTTGCCGAGCGTGGAGGCGTCCATGGCTCCGGCGGCCTCCCGCACGGCCCGGCACTCGCGCAGGACGGCCGCCTCCATGTCCTCGCCCTCACGGGGGTAGTACCAGGGCCGCTTCCACTGGCCGACGTTCTCGAACGGCGCCCCGTACGCCACGTGCCACTCGTGCAGCGCGGTGACCCGGACGGGGTCGTGCAGCGCTCCCCTGTCGCGCCCGGCGAGGGTCGCGAAGGAGACGGGCAGGTAGGGCGCGCGGAAGGTGGTGGTGCCGAGTTCCGCGACGTCCATCCCGAGGGCGTGGGCGACGACACCGCCGGTGAGCACGCCGGAGGTCTTGCCTTGATCGTGCCCGGTCCCGGCGGTGGTGTAGCGCTTGACGTGCTCGACCGAGCGGAGCCCGGCCCCGGTGGCGCGCATCACGTCGGCGACGGTGACGTCGCGTTGCAGGTCGACGAAGTGGGTCCGGTAGTCGTCGGCGGGGACGAGCCACACGTGCTCGGCGGGGGTGGTCCCGGTGGGCTTCCTGACGGACGCGCCGGGGGTGTGAGGGGTTCGGAGGCCGGCCGCCCCGGCGGCCCGCGCCCCGGCGGCCGTGCCGTCCTCCAGGCAGGCGGCCAGGGTGAGAAGCCCCCGGGCGGCCCCGGCGACCTCGACGGCCTGGCGGGTGCTCCCGGGGACGAAGGAACCGAGCACCTCGTCGTAGCGGAGCGTCCCTCCCGCCTGGCTGAACAGGTGGACGGCGGGGTTCCAGCCGCCCGAGACGAGCAGCAGGTCGGCCTCGATCTCGCGCCCGCCGGGAGCGGGCGTCCCCGAAGTGGCCGTTCCGAAACCGTGCGTCCCGGAACCGGCCGCCGCAGAGGCGGGCGTTCCGGAACCGGCCGCCCCGGAACCGGTCATCCCGGAGTGGACCGCCCCAGAAGGAGCCGTCCCGGAAGCAGCTGTCCCGGGAGGCGTACCGCCCGCGACGGGTCTCTCCGAGACGGTCACGGAGGTGACGCCGTGCTCGCCGTTCACTCGGGTGACGAAGTGACCGGTGAGCACCTCGGCCCCGCCCAAACCGTCCAGGCCACCCGGACCGTCCAGGCCGTCCAGGCCGTCCAAGCCGTCCGGACCGTCCGGACCGTCCGGGCCACCCGGCGCGCCCGAGCGGCCCGAGCCGTCCCGGCCCGGGGTGCCGCCGGTACGCGTGTCCACGACGGCGGCGATCTCGACGCCCGCGGCGGCCAGGTCACGGGCCGCGGCGTAGGCGCTGTCCCCGGTGGTGAACACCACCGCGCGGCGGCCGGGCAGGACCCCGTACCGGTTGGCGTACGCGCGTGCCGAACCGGCGAGCATGACGCCCGGCAGGTCGTTGCCCGCGAAGGCGATCGAGCGCTCGTGCGCGCCGGTGGCGAGGACGACGCGGCGGGCCCGGATGCGCCAGACGCGCTCGCGGGAGGAGGCGTCCTCTCCCCTGCGCTCCACGGCGACCAGGTAGTTGTCGTCGTAGTAGCCGAACACGCTGGTACGGGTGAGGACTCGCGTCTCCGGGTGGCTCTCCAGCTCGGCCAGCGCGGTGGCGGCCCACGTCGTGCCCGGTACGCCGTCGACGGTCTCGCCGGTGTCGGGCAGGCTGCCTCCGGGCGAGGGCCGGTCGTCGGCGAGGATCACCCGGGCGCCCGACCCGGCCGCGGCGGTCGCCGCCGCCAGGCCCGCCGGGCCCGCGCCGACCACCAGGACGTCGCAGTGCGCGTACACGCCGTCGTAGCGCGCCGGGTCGGGTTCGGCGGCGAGCCTGCCCCTGCCCGGCAGACCGGTGGCCACCAGTCCCGCGTACAGCTCGACGACGGTGGCCTGGAGCATCGGCTCGGGGAAGGGGTGCTCGATCTGGACGACGGCGTTGGGCTCCTCGGTCCAGGCGGCGAAGATCCCTCGGGGGCGCCCCAGCGTGACGCTCGTCGCGACCGTACGGACGCCGTTGGCGAGCAGCGCGGCGGCGAGCGTGTCGCCCCGGTACCCCTCGTAGTCGCGGCCGTCGAACCGGAACGGCAGCACCTCCCCGCGACGGCCCTCCCGGCGGAACGGCTGCCCGCTCACCGGCGCGCCCTTCTCTCGCCGTCGGCCGGAACGCCCGCGCCGCCGACGGCCGGGCGAACCGTGTCGCCGACGGCCAGGCGAGCCGCGTCGCCGACGGCCTTGACATGCGTGTCCCCGGCGGCCGGGCGAACCGTGTCGCCGGTGGCCCGGACGTTCACGCCGCCCGGGAGCCGCGGGTGGTCCGCCGCGCCGTTCGTCCGGCGGTTCACGCGACCACCGGCCTTGGCTCGCCCACGCGGTAGACGGCGTGGAACTCGTTCGTGGCGGTGTCGCGGATCGCGTTGAACCAGCGTCGGCATCCGGCCGCGTGCTGCCAGCGCTCGGCGAACGGCCCCTTCGGGTTGTCGCGGAAGAACAGGTACCGGGCCCACTCCTCGTCGGAGAGCGCGGCGGGGTCGCCGGGATAGGCGACCTCGGCCTGCCCTCCGTAGTGGAACTCGGCCTCGTCCCGTGGACCGCACCACGGACAGGGGATCAGCAGCATCGGTCGGGCTCCTTCAGTGGGCCACCGCGGCGGCGCCGTGCTCGTCCACGAGCGCGCCGGTGGTGAATCGTTCGAGCGTGAAGGCGGCGTTGAGGGGGTGCGGCTCGCCGTGGGCGATCGTGTGCGCGTAGCACCATCCGACGCCCGGGGTGGCCTTGAAGCCGCCGGTCCCCCATCCGCAGTTGACGTAGAGGCGGTCGACGGGGGTGAGCCCGACGACGGGCGAGGCGTCGGGGGTGACGTCGACCACCCCGCCCCAGGTACGCAGCACGTGGGCCCGCGCGAAGACGGGGAACAGCTCCAGCGCCGCCGCCATCTGCCGCTCGATGATGTGGAACGCGCCGCGCTGCCGGTAGGAGTTGTACGCGTCGATGCCCGCCCCCATGACCAGCTCGCCCTTGTGGGCCTGGCTGACGTAGACGTGCACCGCGTTGGACATGACCACAGTAGGGTGCACGGGCTCCAGCAGCTCCGAGACCAGGGCCTGCAGCGGGTGGCTCTGCACCGGCAGCTCCACCCCCGCCATCCGTCCGACGACCGAGGAGTGCCCGGCCGCGCACATCGCGACCCTGCCCGCGGCGATGCGGCCCCTGGTGGTGCGTACGGCCTCCACCCGCCCGTCCACGACGTCGATGCCGGTGACCTCGCAGTGCTCGATCAGGTCGACGCCCATCGCCGCGGCGGCGCGGGCGAATCCCCAGGCCACGTAGTCGTGCTTGGCGATTCCCGCGCGCGGCTGGTAGGTGGCGCCGAGGACCGGGTAGCGCGCGTCGGGCGAGACGTCGACGATCGGGCAGACCTCCTTCACCTCCTCGGGGCCGAGCCATTCGGCGTCGACGCCGTTGAGGCGGTTGGCGTTGACCCGGCGGACGCTCTCCCTGACGTCCTGGAGGCTGTGCGCGAGGTTGAGCACGCCACGCTGGCTGAACAGGATCGGGTAGCCGAGGTCCTCCTCCAGCCCTTCCCACAGCTTGAGCGAGTGCTCGTAGATGCCCGCGCTCTCGTCCCACAGGTAGTTGGACCGGATGATGGTGGTGTTGCGGGCCATGTTGCCGCCCGCCAGCCAGCCCTTCTCCAGCACGGCCACGTTGGTGATCCCGTGGTTCTTGGCCAGGTAGTACGCGGTGGCCAGGCCGTGGCCCCCGCCGCCGACGATCACCACGTCGTAGGAGGACCTCGGCTCGGGACTGCTCCACAGCCGGTCGGGGTGCTCGGGCAGCGCCTCGGTGCTCATCGTCGTCCCTTCTCGATCCCGCCGGCGGACTCCGGCGCCACCGATCCCGGCGTCAGGGGGCTCATCGGCGTGCCCTTCCGTCACGGCGTCCCGGCGGCCGGCTAGCCACGCAGGCGCTCCATCGCCGGGTCGTACAGCGGTTCCTCGGCGACGACGGCGGCCACCCGCCGGTCGAAGTAGCCGATGTGCAGCTCCCTGCCCGGCACGGACAGCCCGGCGGGCAGCCAGGCGTAGGCGATGCCCTTGCCTATCGTGTAGCCGTAGGCGGCGCTGGTGACGTATCCGACGGGTGACGCGCCGTCGTACACCGGCTCCTTGCCCATGACCACGGCGGCGGGGTCGTCGACGGTGAGGCAGGTGAGCCTGCGCCGGGGGGCCGTGCCGCGCTCGGCCAGGGCCGCGCGGCCGATGAAGTCGCCCCTGTCCGCCTTGCGCACGGCGAAACCGAGGCCCGCCTCGTAGGGGTCGTGCTCATAGGTCATGTCGGCGCCGAAGGACCGGTACCCCTTCTCCAGCCGCAGGCTGTTGAAGGCGCCGCGGCCCCCCGCGATGATCCCGTGCTCCTGGCCCGCCTCCCAGAGGGTGTCCCACAGCTTCGCGCCCATGTCGGCCGTCGTGTAGAGCTCCCAGCCCAGCTCCCCGACGTAGGAGAGCCGCAGCGCGGTGACGGGCACGGTGCCGACGTACGCCCGCGCGGCGCGGAAGTAGCGGAAGCCGCCGGGCCCGAAGGCGGGTCCGGCGAGCGGGGCCACGACCTCGCGGGCGAGGGGTCCCCAGACGCCGACGCAGCAGGTTCCGGGGGTGAGGTCGGTGACGGTGACCGACCCGTCGCCGGGCAGGTGGCGGTGCAGCCAGTCGAGGTCGAGGTTGCCGTTGGCGCCGACCTGGAACAGGTCACGTCCCAGCCGGGCCACCGTGACGTCGCTGCGGATGCCGCCGTCGTGGTCGAGCAGCAGGCAGTACGTGACCGAGCCGACGGACTTGTCGACGTCGCCCGTGGAGATCCGCTGGAGGAAGGCGGCCGCCCCGCGGCCCGCGACCTCGATGCGCTTGAGCGCGCTCATGTCGTACAGGGCCACGGTCTCGCGCGAGATCTGGGCCTCGGCGCCGACGATCGGCGACCAGTGGCGGGCGGCCCAGTCGTTGGGACGGGGGATGTCACGGCCGTCGAGCAGGGGCGCGTTGGCGCCGTACCACTGGGGGCGCTCCCAGCCGGCGGCCTCCAGGAAGTACGCGTCCAGCTCACGCTGGCGGGTGTGGAAGGGGCTGGTGCGCAGCGGGCGCAGGTTCTCGGCCGGTTGGAGCGGGTGGATGATGTCGTAGACCTCGACGAAGTTCTGGCAGTCGCGGGTGCGGACGTACTCGGGGGCGAGCTGGTGGGCCTCGAACCGGTTGACGTCGCACTCGTGCAGGTCGAAGGACGAGCAGTGGCCGTCGGTCAGCCACTCGGCCATCGCGCGGCCCACCCCCGCCGAGTGGGTGACCCACACGGCCTCGGCCACCCAGAAGCCCCGCACGTCGCGCGACTGCCCGAGCAACGGCATGTTGTCGGTGGTGAAGGAGAACAGGCCGTTGATCCCCGCTTCGAGCCCGGCCTTCCCGGTGGCGGGCAGCAGCGCCTTCGTCTCGGCCCAGGCGGGGGCGAAGTCGTCGTCGGTGAACGGCAGCACCGACGGCATGACCTCGGCGTCGGCGATCGGGAGGATCTCCTCGGCGGTGATCGGCATCGGGCGGTGGCCGTAGTAGCCGATGCCGAGCCGGTCGAACCGCTCCCGGTAGTACAGGTCGGCGTCCTGGTGGCGCAGGATCGGCCGGACGGCCTCCTCGGCCTGCCCGGCGAGCGCGGGGACCGGGCCGGTCCAGGCGAGCTGGTGGGCGAGGGGGGTGAGCGGCAGTGTCATGCCGACCATGCCCGCGACCTTGGGGCCCCAGATTCCGGCGCAGCAGACCACGAGGTCGGCGGGGATCTCGCCCCGGTCGGTGACGACGGCCGTGACCCGGTCGTCCTCGACGCGGATGTCCAGCACCTCGTGCCGGTCGAGGACGCGCACGCCCCGCTCCCGGGCGCGGGCCAGCTGGACCTCGACGGCGCGCACGGCCTTCGCCAGGCCGTCGGTGGGGACGAACAGCCCTCCGAGGACCCTGTCCCCGTCGAGCAGGGAGTGGCGCTCCACGCACTCCCCGGGGGTGAGCAGGCGCGCCTCGATCCCCCAGGAGGTCGCCCAGCCGTGGCGGCGGTGCAGCTCGGCGAGCCGCTCGGGCGTGGTGGCCACCTCCAGCCCGCCCACCTGGAGGAAGCAGTCGAGGGCGACGAGTTTCCCGACCGTGTAGCGGGCCAGCTCCGCCATGGTCTTGGACGGGTTGGTCTGGAACACCAGGCCCGGCGCGTGGGAGGACGATCCCCCGGTGGCGGGCACGGCGCCCTGGTCGACGACGGTGATGTCGTCCCGGCCCCTGGCGGAGAGCTCGTCGGCGAGGGCCGCCCCGACGACCCCGGCTCCGATGATGACGACGCGTCGGCCCGCCATACCCACCTCCGTCGTTGCGCATTCCGAAACGAAGTGCGCTTCCCGCAACAGATTGTCCTCCCGTCGACAACACTGTCAAGGACGGGCCGACGGTCGTTCGCGGGGGGACCAGCCGGTGGTCAGTCCTCGGCGGGCACCGGGTGGATGTGCCGTGCCGTGAAACCGAGCAGGGCCGACGCGGGTTCGAGGTCGATCGGCACGGTACGGCCGGGAAAGCGGCGCCGCCGGGAAACCCCGGGGTGACAGAGGTCGAGAAGGCGTTCGGTGGGCAGCGGGGAGAGGGTCTCCGGCGCGGCGACGTACAGCACGTGGGAACCGGGGACGGTGACCGACAGCGACAGCAGGAGGGCGCGGGCGGCGTCGCGGATGTCGAGGTAGCTCCACATGTCGGCCGCGCCCGCCTGCGGGCTGCGGGCGTACCGGGCCGCCGTCTCCGGCAGCCGGTGGACCGCGTCGCCGACGAAGGGGAGCCGCAGGGCGACCGTGGTCATCCCGTGGCGCAGGGCCATCATCGCCGCGGTGGCCTCGTCCGCCTGCTTGGACAGCGCGTACGGGTCGGTGATCCGCAACGGCGTGGCGACGTCGACCGGCAGGTACGGCGGCGACACCGGCCGCACCGCGAACGGCAGCCCGCCGATCGCGTAACTGCTCGCGATCACCGCGTTGCCCACCCCCCGGCGGCCCGCCTCCTCCAGCACGACGAAGGTCGCCCGCACGTTGCCGGTGAAGACGTCCTCCGGCGTGCCCAGGCGGGGAGAGGGCAGCGCGGCGAGGTGGACGACGCCGTCGGCGCCCTTCATCGCCTCGGCCACGGCGGCCGGGTCACGGGCGTCGCCGACCACGATCCGGTCGGCGGGCAGCTCGCCGTCGAGCTGCCCGCCCGGCACCCCGTCCCCCGGTGGGAGTACGAGGGCGGTCGCGGCCACGTTCTCCCGGGCGAGAAGGGCGAGGACCGCGCGCCCGACGTGGCCCGCCGCGCCGGTGACCAGCACCCGGTCAGGCATTGCGGGCCCGGGCGGTGGTCTGGCGGATGTGCAGCCGGGGCTCGATCTGGATGTGCACGGGCGTCTCGCCCAGCCGACCCTCGATCAGGTCGGACAGCAGCCGGGTCGCGACGACGCCCACCTGCTCCTTGCCCGGGGCGACCGCCGTCAGGGGGGGATCGGCCAGACCGGCCAGCTCGTCGTCGTAGGCGACCAGCGACAGGTCCCCCGGGATCGAGACGCCGTGGGTACGCGCGTGCTGCAGCAGGACCAGGGCGTCCTCGTCGCCGTGGCACAGCAGGGCGGTCACCCGGGCCGCGGTCAGCTCCTCCAGCACGGCCGCCGGACCGCCCGGCTCCCAGGCCGGGCCGGTGCCCAGCCGCTCGCCGGTGATGTTGGGCACGTCGGCGTCCATGCCGTGCCTGGCGATCGCGTCGGCCCAGCCGCGGCGGACGAAGACGGCGCTCTGGGAGTCGCCCCGGCTGATCAGCGCGACCCGCGTGTGCCCGAGGTCCCGCAGGTGGCGCATGGCGCTGGCGACCCCCCGCTCGTGCGCCGACCGCACCGTGGACAACCGTCCCAGCTCCTCGCCGGGCGCGGCGCGTTCGATGAGCACGACGGGGACGGGCACGTCGTCGAGGTAGGCCAGGGCGTCGCGGTCGTCCCCGCCCACCGACGGGGCGAGCAGGAGCCCGGCGCACCCGGTGGAGACCAGTTCGGCCACCAGCTTCGGCTCCTCGGCCTGGTCGTAGTTCGACAGCAGGAGGCGGACGTCGCCGCCCGTGCCGGCGGTGACCGACCGGATGCCGTCGACCACGCGGCGGAAGTAGTAGGCGGCCGGGATCAGCACGCCCAGCGTGCGGTGGGGCGCCGGGGTGCCCCCCGCGCCCTGGCCCGGGGACGCGGGCTCGGCGGCGGTGTGCCTGAGCATCGCCCCGCCACGGACCTTCTCCAGGATGCCGTCGTAGATGAGGGCCTCCAGGTCCCGCCGGACCGTGACGTGCGAGACGCCCAGCTCGCCGACCAGCTGGGAGACGCGGACGGCTCCCTCACGTTGCGCGGACTCCAGGATCCGCGACCTTCGCTCAGCACTCAGCACCTGTGACCCCCTGTCGCCGAGGCGTGGAATCGCTCATCTGATTGAAACTATTGACCACTAACGAAAAGTATTCGTAACATAAATGCGCCAAAATGTAAAGTTATGAGGGGTTGTTCGTGCCTGTTCCCGCTGTACAGCTTTACTCCGTTCGCACCGAGATCGCCACGCGCCCGGCCGAGACCCTGCGGTCCGTCGCCGAGATGGGGTTCCGCGCCGTGGAGCCCACCGCGGGCCTGGTCGGTGACGACCCGCACGCCTTCCGCGACGCGCTGGCCTCGGCCGGGCTCACCGTATCGTCCCTGCACGGCCCGCTGCTCGACGAGCGCAGAGACGCGGTGGCCGCCGCCGCGCGGGCGATCGGCACGGACACCGTCGTCATCCCGGCGATCGCGGCGGAGGGGTTCGCCGACCGGGCGAGCGTCGAGGACAGTGCCCGCCGTGTCAACGAGGCCGTGAGATGGGCGGCCGGGGCGGGGCTGAGGCTCGGCTATCACAACCACCACTGGGAGTTCGCCCAGGTCGTGGCGGGGCGTCCCGCGTTCGAGCTGTTCGCGGACCTGCTGGAGCCCGAGGCGCTGCTGGAGATCGACGTCTACTGGGCCCACATGGGCGGGGCCGACGTGCCGGAACTGCTCGGGCGGCTGGGAGAGCGGGTCTCCCACCTGCACGTCAAGGACGGCCCCGGCACGGTCGACGCGCCCATGACCGCCGTCGGCTCGGGCACGCTGCCGATCCCCGCCATCCTGGCGGCGGCCCCCCCGGGGGCGTGGCGGATCGTGGAGCTCGACCGCTGCGACGGCGACATGCTGGACGCGCTGGCCCGGTCGCGGCGCTACCTCTCCGGGCTCACCGGCCTCGCCGGACTCCCGGCATGAGCGGCGTGAGCGACACCGGTGACCTCAGGGACACCGGTGACATCGGGAGCGCACGCGGCGTACGAGGTGGCGGGCCCGTCACCGATGGCCCGGTCGGCGTGGCCGTGGTGGGCTGCGGCGTCATCAGCGGGCAGTACCTGCGCAACCTCACGGCCTACCCCGCCGTACGCGTGGTGGCGTGCGCCGATCTCGACCGCTCCAGGGCCGAGGCCGCGGCGGCCGAGCACGGTGTCGCGCACGCGGGCGATCCCGGGGAGGTACTCGGGCTGCCCGAGGTCGAGCTGGTGGTGAACCTGACGGTCCCGGCCGCGCACGCCGAGGTCGCCGGGGCCGCGGTCGCCGCGGGCCGGCACGTCTACAACGAGAAGCCGCTCACGCTCGACCGCGAGTCCGCGCGACGGCTGCTCGCGGCGGCCGGCCTGGCGGGGGTGCGGGTGGGGAGCGCGCCGGACACCTTCCTGGGCGCGGGCCTGCAGGCGATGCTCCGGCTGCTCGCGGAGGGCGGCGCGGGCCGGCCGCTCTCGGCGGTGGCCCTGATGCAGGGGCCGGGGCCACAGCGCTGGCACCACGATCCGGAGTTCCTCTTCCGCCGGGGCGGCGGGCCGCTGTTCGACATGGGGCCGTACTACCTGACGGCCCTGGTCGCCGCGCTGGGGCCGGTGGCCCGCGTCACGGCGATGTCGGGCAGGTCGCTCGACCGGCGGGTCATCGGCGCGGGGCCGCGTGCGGGCACGAGCTTCCCGGTGGAGGTCGCCACGCACGTGACCGCGCTGCTGGAGTTCGCCTCCGGCGCGGTCGCCACCACGGTCTTCAGCTTCGACTCGCCGCTCGGCCGTCAGGACTTCCTGGAGTTCACCTGCGCCGAGGCCACCGTCGCCGGGCCGAATCCGAACGGTTTCGGCGGCCCGCTCCGGTCGCGCCGGGCGGGCGAGACCGAGTGGAGCGCGCTGCCGGTGCCCGGGACGGTCACCGGGCGCGGCGTCGGCGTCGCCGAGATGGCGGTCGCCATCAGGCGGGGCCGCCCGCACCGGGCGAGCGGTGAGCTGGGGCTGCACGTGCTGGACGTGATGACCTCGATCGGCGAGTCCGCCGAGCGGGGCGAGTTCGTCGACGTCACCTCCACCTGCCCGCGACCGGACCCGCTCCCGGAGGGGTGGGATCCGCGGATCGCGACACCAATGGCACAAGAAGCAAACATGACTATCTAAATATTTCACACTTCTTGCCATCTGGTTTCGTGTGTATGAACATGAGCCAGATGGAAGGAGCGTGAGCCCATGATGTCCCTCCCCCCGCACGCTCGAACACTCCGGCGCCTGCTGCCGGTCGCGGTCGTCGCCCTGCTGGCCGCCCTGTTGCCCGCCCTCCCGGCGCGGGCCGCCGGGACGGTCGAGCAGGTCGCCGTCAGCCAGGCCGGATACAGCTCCGGCTCCTACAAGGCCGGCTACGTCGTGGCCACCGACAAGCTCTCCCCCTGGACCTGCGAGGTCGTGCGCGGCGGCGCCGTGGTCCTGCCGGGCTGCGTCCTGGCCGACCACGGGGTCGTGTGGGGCAGGCGGGTCTACAGCGTGGAGCTGACCGCCCTCACCCAGCCCGGCACCGGATACACCCTCCGGGTCAACGGCGTCTCCTCGCCGCCGTTCGACGTCGCGAACGACATATGGGACGGCTACAAGGACGAGATGACGGCGTTCTACCGGATCCAGCGCGCCTCGGTGGCCACCTCCTCGGTCTACCCGCCCGGCTACAGCAGCGTGGCGCCCTCCGCCAAGGTCTTTCACGGCGCCGGGCACCTCGACGACGCGGCCTCCGAGGACGGCACCGCCCACCACGACCTGACCGGCGGCTGGTACGACGCCGGGGACTACGGCAAGTACGGCGGCAACCAGTGGGTGGGCGGCGAGATCGCCCTGGCCTACCTCCGCAACCAGGGCGCCGCGCCGGTGCGGTTCGACAACGACGGCAACGGCGTGCCCGACCTGCTGGACGAGGCCAGGTTCGGCGCGGAGTACCTGGTCAAGATGGCCGCCGTCGCCGACGGCGCGATGTACGACGTGCGGGGCAACGGCACCTTCGACCCCCCGGAGGCGCAGACCGACAACGTCTCCGGCACCTCCGACGACCGCAGGATCAGCGGGCTCGGCGTGGGCGGCTCCGCCAAGGCCGCCGGCGCGCTCGCGGCCACCGCCCGTGCCGTCGAGGGCGCCCTGAGCACGGGAGCCATCGCCGCAGGCAAGGTCGCGGACTTCCAGGCGTTCGCCCAGCTGTGCGAGGAGACGGCCAGGACCTTCCACGACTACGCCGCCGCCCACCCCGACGCCCCGATCGGCTCCTACTCCACCCGTGGCGGGCTGTCCAACTCGATGCTCTTCGCCGAGGTCGAGCTGTTCCTGCTCACCGGGGAGGCGTCGTACGGCCAGGCCGCCACCGCCAAGATCGGCGCCCTCACCTTCGACGACCTGGCCTCGACCAACTACTGGGACCTGCGGCCGCTGTCGATGGCCGAGTTCCACCCGGTGGCGGACACGGCGACCAAGCAGAAGATCAAGGACCTGCTGACCCGGCAGGTGGAGTTCTTCCTGTCGATGGCCGACGACACGCCGTACGGAGTGCTCAACCAGTTCAAGAACTTCGGCGTGAACGAGCCGCACGTCTCCTATCTCGGCGACATGATGCGCTACTACGAGCTGTTCGGGGACCAGCGGGTGCTGCGGGCGGTGCTCAAGGGCACGTACTGGGTGTTCGGCGCCAACCCGTGGAACACCAGCTGGGTGTCCGGGGTCGGGGCCAGGCACGTGAAGTTCCTGCACACCAGGCTGGACGCCGAGGCCGACGACCAGACCGGCACCGGCGTGGTGGTGCCGGGGGCGATGGTGAGCGGGCCCAACGCCAGGGACCCGCAGGACCCCAGGAGCGCGAGCCCGTGGTACCAGGACCGGCCGATGTGGCAGGACAGCGCCCAGCAGTGGCGCTACAACGAGTACAGCATCAGCATCCAGGCCGGGCTGCTGTACACGATCATGGGTCTGATCAGGTCGAACGGCGCCCCGAGCAGCGCCGCCCAGTCCCCCGTCAGGCTGCCCGTCACCTCCCCGGTCATCGGCGACCTCGTCACCGGCGACGTCACGGTCTTCGCCCAGCCGGCCGCCGCGCTGAGCGGCGCGGACCTCGGGCCCGAGCACACGCCGATGCCCCTGGTGAACGGCGTCCACACCGGCACGGTCAACGTCGACGGCGTCACGCCGTACACCAACCGGCGGGTCGACGTGCGCGGGACGCAGACGAACGGCGCGCACACCTACTCCTCCACCCACCTCACGGTGGCGCCCCCGCCGCCGACCCCGCAGACGCCGCTGCTCTACGACGACTTCGGCGGAGGAGGGGTCTGGGGCTCGCAGAACATGGCGTGGGTCAACTGGTGGAACAACCAGGCCGGTATCGGGATCTACACCAAACAGACCATCGACGGGCGCACCGCGGGCCGGTTCTTCCAGAACCCGGCGTCGGCCTCCTCCCAGGCGAAGTTCCAGCCCTGGCACCACAGCGTGGACGCCTCCGGCTACCGCTATCTCACCGTCGTGATGAAGAGCCCGTCGCCGGGGGCGCGGATGTGGGTCGCGCTCAACGACGGCACGAAGGGCTACCGGGTCTCGGGGACGGCGCCGCTGACCGTGCCGAGCACCTGGACGACCTACGACTTCGACCTGAACGCGTTCCCGCTGATGGACAAGTCCAAGGTCAAGATGGAGATCTGGCTCCAGCAGACCGCCGACGCCGACGGCGAGGTGCACGTCGACGACGTCTCCTTCACCGGCAAGCCGGAGGGCACCGCGCCGACGCTGAGCGGGGTGGCCCTCAGCCCCGCGACCGGCACCGCCACCACGGCGTTCACCTACACCGCCACCTACACCGACGCCGACAACCGGCCGCCGTTCTCCGTCGACCTCGTCCTCGACGGCGTCGTCCGCCGGATGGCCGAGGTCACCCCGTCCGACACCACCTACACCGACGGCAAGGCGTACCGCCTGAAGGTCTGGCTGCCCAAGGGGGTGCACTCCTCCTACGTACGGACCACCGACACGACCTCACCCCTGGTGAGGACGGCCCCGCAGACCGGTCCCACGGTGAACTGACCCGCCCGCCGTCTCCCGGCGGGGGCCCGCCCGCCGGGAGACGGCGCCCGGAGACCCGGGCGCTCCGGTGCCCAGGCGTTCGAACACCGGGCGTTCAGGCGCTCAGGCGATCTTCGGCAGGTCGGCGCCGTCCACCGCGTGCAGCGGCGCCTTGCCCTCCGCGAAGCACGCCAGCTCGTCCAGCGCCGCGTCGGCCAGCCGGTACGTCTCCGAGCCGAGCGCCCCGGCGATGTGCGGGGTGAGCACGACGTTGGGCAGCGTGTAGAGCGGCGAGCCGGCGGGGAGCGGCTCGGGGTCGGTGACGTCGAGGACGGCGTCCAGCCGCCCCGCGGCGCACTCCTCGGTGAGGGCCGCGGTGTCGATCAGCCCGCCCCTGGCGGTGTTGATCACGACGGCGCCGTCGCGCAACAGGGCGAGCCGCCGCCGGTCCAGCAGGTGCCGCGTCTCCGGGAGCTGCGGCGCGTGCAGGGTCACCGTGTCGCTGCGCCGCAGCAGGGTGTCGAGGTCGGCCAGCGACGCGCCGAGCGCGGCGGCGCTCGCGGCCGAGGCGTGCGGGTCGGCCGCGAGCACGGTGACGTCGAACGCGCGCAGCAGCGCGGCCACCCTGCGGCCCACGTTGGACAGCCCGACGATGCCGACCGTGCGCCGGTAGTTGGAGGGGTCGGGCACGGCGTCGCGCCAGGGCTCCCACGTCCCCGGGCTGTGGCGGTAGGCGGCGGCGAACCGGTGTGCCCGCTTGCCCGCCATCAGGATCGCGGCCAGCGTGTACTCCGCGACGGGGATCGCGTTCGCCCTCGCCGCCGACGTCACGACGAGCCCGCGTTCCCAGCAGGCGCCGGTGACGTGCTCCTTCACGGTGCCCGCCGCGTGGAGGACGGCCCTCAGCCGTGGCGCTCCGGCCAGCACCTCGGCCGTGAGCGGGGGGCAGCCCCATCCCGTGATGAGGACCTCCACCTCGGCCAGCCGCTCCCGTACGGCCGCCGACCGCAGCTCCGTCGCCCACAGCGGCGTACCCGTCCTGGCCAGGCGTGCGAGGCGCTCACGGCGCGCGTCGTCGAACAATTGCCGATAGGTCTCCGGCGCCATGACGATGAGCGCTTCGGGCCGCTGGGTCACTGCGATGAGCTCCTGCCGGGTCAAGGAACTGAGCACTTGCGACACAAAATATACAACTTAGAAACTTATGTTTCATAGGTCTTGTCTTTTGTGTGATGCCCGACCACTATGGCCAGGACGTAACCGGATGCGCACCCCGGCGTCACACCGATGTCATCTTCGGTCCCGGGCGGCGAGCTTCCGTTCATGGAGGTACAGGATGAAATCCCAGTTCCGCAGGTTGAATGCCGGCGCTCTCGTCTTCGCGCTCGCGGCGAGCACGGCGGGCTGCGCCCAGGAGGACGCTCCCCAGGTGGGCGGCGTGACCACCATCACCGTCATGGGGATGCCGGCCGCGACCAACGCCAAGGCGCTCAAGCTCTTCAAGGACCAGGTGGCGGCGTTCGAGCGGGCCAACCCGGACATCAAGGTGACGGGCTCCGACCTGCCCTGGGACGTCAAGACGTTCGCCCCCATGCTCGCCGCGGGGAGCGCGCCGACCGTGCTGCGCGTCCCGCTCACCGAACCGGCCGGGCTGATCGAGCGGCGGCAGGTCGCCGACATCACGAAAGAGGCCACCGCCCTCACCGAGTTCGGCGCGCTGAACCCCGACATCATGTCGTACCTCACCAAGGACGGCGCCACGTACGGCCTGCCGGAGAAGGCGTACGCCCTCGGCCTGGCCTACAACCGCTCCCTGTTCACCAAGGCCGGGCTGGACCCGGACAAGCCCCCGGCGACCTGGGACGAGGTGCGCGCGTACGCCAGGCAGATCTCCGAGAAGACGGGCGCGGTGGGTTTCGGGGAGATCACCACCAACAACAGCGGCGGGTGGCACCTGACGGCCTACACCTACAGCGAGGGCGGGTCGATGATCAAGGAGACGCAGCCCGGGAAGTGGGCGGCGTCCTTCAACGACACCGCGGCCCGCGGCGTCCTCGACCGCTGGCGGGCGATGCGCTGGGAGGACGACTCGATGGGCGGCAACGTGCTGGGCAAGCAGGAGGACCTGATCGCCCAGTTCTCCGCGGGGAAGGTCGGGATGTGGGTCACCTCCCCCTCCGACATCTACCCCACCTACCTCACCAACGGCGGCAAGCCGGAGGACTTCGGCGGCGGCCCCATGCCCCAGGGCGCCGGGTCGGCCACGCTGGTGGGCGGCACGATCCACCTGGTCAACGTCAAGGCCACACCCGAGCAGCGGGCCGCGGCCGTCAAGTGGATCCGGTTCCGCTACCTGCGGCCGAACTTCGACACCGAGGCCGCCGTCGCCAACGCCAAGGCCGCCGCCGCCGACGGCACCCCGGTCGGCGTCCCGGTCCTGCCCATCTTCGACCAGGCCACCGCCGACAAGGTCAGGGAGGCGATCACCCCGCACGCCAACGTGCCCGCGGAGAACTTCGCCGGTTACGTGAAGTCGCTGGACGCCTTCACCTTCACCCCCGAACCGCAGGTCGCCAGCCAGGAGATATACGCGGCCCTCGACCCCGTCGCCCAGGCCGTCCTCACCCGGAAGGACGCCGACCCGGCCAAGCTCCTGGCCGACGCCGAGGCGCGGGTGAACGCCATCCTCCAGAAGCAGCGGTGATGCCCGCCCTCACCACCGCGCCGCCCCCGGCCGGTGCCGCGCCCGCCGCGAGGTCCGGCGGGCGCGGCGCCGGGGGCCGGGCCGGGCGTTCCGACCGCGACCGGCGCGCCCTGGCCGGGCTGGTGTTCCTGCTCCCCGCGCTGCTGTGCTTCGCCTTCTTCGCCTGGTGGCCGATCGGCCGCAGCGTGGTGCTCTCCCTGCAGCAGACCAACCTGGTCGACCCGCCGGTCTGGGTGGGACTGCGCAACTTCGAGATCCTGTTCGCCGACCCGTTGCTGCCGACCGCGCTGCTGAACACCCTCTGGTACACCGTGCTGTCGCTGCTGATCGGATTGCCGGGACCGCTCGCGGTGGCCGTGCTCATCTCCGAGCTGCGGCGCTTCGGCGGGCTGGCGCGCGTGCTGGTCTACCTGCCGGTCATCGTGCCGCCGGTGGTGTCGGTCCTGCTGTGGAAGCTGTTCTACGACCCGGACTCCGGCCTGGTCAACGGCCTGCTGGGGCTGGTCGGCCTCGGCCCCTACCCGTGGCTGCAGTCACCCGGCTGGGCGATGCCGAGCCTGGTGATCGAGGCGACCTGGGCGGGCGCGGGCGGGGCCGTGCTGATCTATCTGGCCGCGCTGTCCGGGGTGCCCAGGGAGCTGTACGAGGCCGCCGAGACCGACGGCGCCTCGGTCACCCGGCGCGTCGTGCACGTGACGCTGCCGCAGTTGCGCGGGGTGATCCTGGTGCTGCTCCTGCTGCAGATCATCGGCTGCCTGCAGGTCTTCACCGAGCCGTACGTCATGACGGACGGCGGGCCGGAGAACGCGACCGTCACCGTGCTGCTGATGATCTACCGCTACGCGTTCCTGTTCGGCGACTACGGCACCGCGACCGCGCTGAGCGTCCTGCTCGCCTGCGTGCTCGCCGTCGTGTCGGCGCTCTACCTGCGACTGACGAGAGGATGGGGGGCCCGATGACGACCTCCCCCGGCCGCGGCGTGCTCTCGCAGGCCGACTGGCGCAAGCCCGCCACCGGGACGGGGTGGCGGGTCACCCACGTGCTGCTCCTGGCGGGCCTGCTGCTCGCCGGACTCGGCCCGCTGCTGTGGACCTTCAAGGCGGCCGTGTCCTCGACCGCCGACCTGCTGGGCGACCCCCTGACGCTGTGGCCGTCCCAGGCCAGGTGGGAGAACTTCACCGACGCCTGGACCACCCTGGAGATCAGGCACTATCTGCTCAACACGGTCGTGCTGGTGGCGGGGTCGTGGTTCACCCAGCTCGTCATCGCCACCACCGCCGGGTACGCGCTGTCGGTGATCCGGCCCTGGTACGGCCGCTATGTCTACGGCGCGTTCCTCGTCACGCTGTTCGTGCCCGCCACGGTCACCCTCGTCGCGCTCTACCTGACCATCCTCGACCTGCCCGGCCTGAACGTCTCCATCGCCAACACGCCGCTCGCGGTGTGGCTGCCCGCCGGGGCGCACGCGTTCAACATCCTGCTCGCCAAGCAGTTCTTCGACGCGATCCCGCGCGAGCTCTTCGAGGCCGCCCGGGTGGACGGGGCCGGAGCCTGGACGGTCTTCCGCAGGATCGTGCTGCCCATGTCCGCGCCGATCCTGGCCGTCATCTCGCTGTTCGCCGTGATGAACGCCTGGAAGGACTTCCTGTGGCCGCTGATCGCGATCACCGACCCGCGGGCCCAGCCCATCGCGGTGGCGCTGCCCCGCCTGGCGCAGGCCGCGGATCCGGCCCTGCTCGTGGCCGGGCTCCTCATCGCGACGGTCCCGCCGCTGCTGATCTTCCTGATCTTCCAGCGGCACATCGTACGCGGGATCGGCTTCACCGGGCTGAAGGGGTGACCGCATGGCTCCCCCCGAAGCAGGCCGTCCACCGGAAGCCGTCGACCGCGTGACTCCCTCCGAAGCAGGCCACCCGCCGAAACCTGTCGACCGCCTGAGCCCCGTCGAGACCGACCGCCCGCTGGAGCGGGTCCTCTCACCCCGCGAGCTCGCCGCCCACCTGCCGGAGCCCGGCGCGTGGCGCCCCTTCCCCGTCCTGGGGGACCCCGCCTGGGAACGGATCGAGCCGGCCACCCGGCGGAGCCTGGTCGAGCAGGCCCGGCGCGCGGCCGCCGTCCCCTGGCCCGCCCTGCCCGCGAGCCTGTTCGCCGGTTACGCCCGGACGGGCGACCGCGCCGGCTTCGAGCGGCCCTACTTCGAACGGCGGCGCAGGCTCGCGGCCGCCGTACTGGCCGCCGGGGTGACCGGGGACGCGCGGTGGCTGGACGAGGTGCGCGACGGCGTCTGGCTGCTGTGCGAGGAGAGCACCTGGTGCCTGCCCGCGCACGAGGAGTTCGCCCGCGAGGACGGGGGCGAGCTGCCCGACCCGCGACGGCCCTTCGTCGACCTGTTCGCCGCCGAGACCGCGGCCCTGCTCGCCTGGACCGATCTGGTGGCGGGCGCCGCACTGGACGCGCCCTCCGCCGTGGTGCGCCGGAGGCTTCGCGAGGAGGTGCGCCACCGGCTCCTCACCCCCTACCTCGCCCGCCACTGGCACTGGTACGACGACGAGGTCCGGCCGGTCAACAACTGGAACCCGTGGATCCACTCCAACATCCTCACCTGCGCGCTCCTGCTGTCCGAGAGCCGGGAGGCGATGCTGGAGACGGTCGCCAGGGCGGTTCGCGGGCTGGACGGCTTCGTCGCCGGGTACGGGCCCGACGGCGGGTGCGAGGAGGGCGTGTCGTACTGGTGGCGGGCCGGCGCGTGCCTGGCCGAGAGCCTGGAGACGCTGCGCTCGGCGAGCGGCGGCCGGCTCGACGCGTTCGCCGTCCCCGTCGTCAGGGAGATGGTCGCCTACCTGCACCGGATGCACATCGGCGGCGACTGGTACGTCAACTTCGCCGACGGCGGGGCGCATCTGCCCGACCAGACGGCGCTGGACATCCCGTACCGGGCCGGCCTGCTGACCGGCGACGGCGACGTCGTCGCGCACGCCCGCGCGACGCGCCGGACCGGGCCGCCGGTCGTCCACCAGGAGGTCGGCCTCGGCCGGACGCTGGCCGGGTTGTTCGACGCCGGATGGCGCGACGCGGCCCCGGCCGAGGCGCCGTACGTCGGGCAGGTCTGGCTGCCGTCGGTGCAGGTGATGGTCGCGCGGGAGCGGCGCGGAACGCCTGACGGGTTGTTCCTCGCCGCCAAGGGCGGCCACAACGCGGAGAGCCACAACCACAACGACGTCGGGTCGTTCATCGTCGCGCTGGACGGCCGGCCGGTGCTGGTCGACGCGGGAGTGGGTGAGTACACCGCGCGGACGTTCGGCCCCGGCCGGTACGGCATCTGGACCATGCGGAGCTCGTACCACAACCTCCCCGAGGTCGACGGCGTCATGCAGGCCGCGGGCCCGGAGCACCGCGCCCGCGACGTCTCCTGCGCGCTGGCCGGCGACCGGGCCGAGCTCTCCCTCGACCTGGCCCCCGCCTGGCCCGAGGAGGCCGGTGTCCGTGAGTGGCGCCGCACCCTGCGGCTCGGGCGGGGCGACGACCCCGCGGTGACCGTCGAGGACCGCTGGGAGCTGCGGCGGCCTCCGTCGAGTCTGGCCCTGTGCCTGATGGCGCACGGCGAGATCGACGCCTCACCCGGCCTGGTCTCCGTCGCGGGACGGTCGCGCCCGCTGCTCGTCCACTACGATCCGGACGCGTTCACCGCCGACGTCGAGCGCCTGCCGCTCGACGACCCCAAGCTGTCCGGCGTGTGGGGCGACCACCTGCACCGGATCGTCCTGCGCGCCACGACGCCCCGCGCGTCGGGAACCGCCCGCCTGGTCATGAAACCCGGAGCCGCCCCGTGACCCCCGTCCCGAACCTCCCGGGCGACCCGGGGTCCCCGAGCGGCCCGAGCGGCCCAAGCACCCCGGGCGTCCCGATGCCCGAGACGCAGAGTCCCTGGCCCGCCCGCGACGGCCTGCGCATCACCTCGGTGCGGCCTGTCGTCACCGCCCCCGGCGGCGTGCCGCTCGTCGTGGTGCGCGTGGACACCTCGGAACCGGGCCTGTACGGGCTGGGCTGCGCGACGTTCACCCAGCGGTTCCACGCGGTGGCGAGCGCCGTCGAACACCATCTCGCGCCCATGCTGATCGGACGGCACCCGGCCGACATCAAGGACATCTTCCGCATGCTGCACTTCTCGTCGTACTGGCGGGACGGGCCGGTCGGCAACAACGCCATCTCCGGTGTCGACATGGCGCTGTGGGACATCGCGGGCCGGCGCGCGGGCATGCCGGTGTACGAGCTGCTCGGCGGGCGGGTCCGCACGGCCGCCCCGGTGTACCTGCACGCGGGGGGCGCCACGATCCCGGAGACCCTCGACCAGGCCAGGGCCATCATGGAGACGGGCGTCACGCACGTGCGGCTGCAGACGGCGCAGCCCGGGTTCGGCTCCTACGGCACGCCCCGCGCGGGAGGCGGGTACCCCGGCGCGCCCCATCCCGACGGGTGGGACGTCCAGCACTACCTGCGCGCCACGCCGGAGCTGTTCCGCCGGGCCAGGGAGGAGCTGGGCGAGGAGGTGGAGCTGCTGCACGACGTCCACTCCCGGCTCACGCCCAAGCAGGCCGTGACGCTGGCGCGGGCGCTGGAGCCGTACCGGCTGTTCTTCCTGGAGGACGTGGTCGCGCCCGAGTTCTTCGACCGGCTGCCGGAGATCCGCGCCGCGTCCCCGGTGCCCATCGCGGCCGGCGAGCTGCTCACCTCGGCCACCGAGGCCGCGCGGCTGGTCCTCGGCGGCGGGGTGGACCTGCTGCGGCTGCACCTGTCGGCGATCGGCGGCCTCACCCCGGCGAGCGCTCTGGTGGCCCTGTGCGAGTTCGCCGCGGTACGCACCGCCTGGCACTCCCCCGCCGACGTCTCCCCCGTCGGCATGGCCGCCAACATCGCGCTGGACGTGACCACCCCGGCCTTCGGGATCCAGGAGGGCCACGTGTACGCCGACGCCGTCCACGACGTGTTCCCTGGGACACCGGTGATCCGGCGGGGCCACCTGTACCCGTCGGACGCGCCGGGCTGGGGAATCGAGCTCGACGAGGTCCAGGCCGCGAGGTACCCGCCCTCGACGCACATGCACGAACGGTGGGCCGCCCGGGTCCGCAGGCCCGACGGGGGGCTCGAAGCCCCCTGACCCACCGGGCGGCTCAGGTCGTACCCCCGCAACGAGAGAAGGGCCCGCGGGGGGAGAGACCGCGGGCCCTTCTCCTCAACCAGTGGTCAGCCCTTGTAACGAGGGGCCAGGCGGTCGCCCGGCAGGCAGAACTCGCCCGTGAAGAAGGTGCTCTCCGGGACGCAGCGCCACATGCTGGGGTTGGTGTAGCTGGGGGCGAGGCGGTCGTCGATCGCCTGCTCCAGCGCGTAGCCGCCGGCCAGCAGCTTCGCCTCCGAGAAGGCGCCGCCGATCAGCGTCACACCGATGGGGTTGCGGCCCGACGAGCTCTGCTGCGCGCCGTACCCGGCGGGGATGGTGAGCGCGGGGTAGCCGGCGCGGTCGGCGTAGCCGATCACGTTGCTGCCGCTCGGGACCAGGATCAGGTCATACCCGCTCAGGACGCTGTCCAGGACGGCCTTGTTGGCGGCCTTTCCGGCCTCCAGGTCGGCCGTGTACTTGGCGTTCGTCGCGGGGTCGGACAGGTCGATCGCCTGGGCGGCCAGCAGTTGACCCTGCTGGTACTTCAGGCCCTCGACCGGGTTGGCGTCGTTGTAGTCGATGATGCTCCGCAGCGTCGTGCCGGGCTTGGCCGCGCCGAGGTAGGCGTTCAGGTCACGCTTGAACTCGGTGGCGACGACGCTGTCGGTCGCGGCCGGTGCGGCGATCGAGACCTGGGTGACGGTCGCGCCGAGGCCCTGGAGCTTGGCGATCGCCTCCTGGTAGGGGGCGCTCGTGCTGGACACCACGGCGATCTTCTTGCCCGCGAGGGCGTCGGCCTTGAGGTCCTTCGTGTAGTCGACCGGGCTCGCCGGGTCGGCGATCACGTTGAGGATCGTCGCGGCGTCGCCGACGCTGCGGGTGATCGGGCCGGGGGCGTCCTGCGACTTGGCCACAGGGAGCACACCGGTCGTGCTGACCAGGCCGACGGTCGGCTTGAGGCCCACCACACCGGCCGCGTCGGCCGGGGCGAGGAGCTGCGCCGAGTCGAGGGAGGTCTCCATGCCGATCGTGATCGCGGCCAGACCCGAGGCGGTGGCCGCCGCGGCGCCGGCCGACGAACCCGCCGGGGTCTTGTCGGTGTCGTTCGGGAGCAGGACCTGGCCGCCGAGCGAGGAGTAGCCCTTCGGCAGGTTGGCGTCGAAGACGCCGTTCAGCTCGGTGACGTTGGTCTTGCCGAGCACGATCGCGCCGGCGGCCTTCAGCTTCGCCACGAGGGTGGAGTCGTTGGCCGGCTTGAGACCCTGGAGGGCGATCGAGCCGCCCGTGGTCGGCAGCGACTTGGCGTCGATGGTGTCGTTGACCAGCACCGGCAGGCCCCAGAGGGCGGGACGCGGCGGGCGCGTGTCGTTCGGGCCGGTGGGCTCGCCGGTGCGGTACCTCCACCGCTCCTGGTCGAGCTTGCGGGCTTCCTTGATCGCGTCGGCGTTGATCTCGCGGACGGCCTGGGTGGCCGGGCCCTCGGCGTTGGTCAGCGCGATGCGGTCGAGGTAGGCGCGGGTGAGCTCCTCGGCCGAGACCTCGTCCTTGTTCAGCTTCCGGATCAGGCTCTGCGCCGTCTCGGTCTCCAGCGAGAAACCGAGCGGCCGGGAGTCGTAGCCGGTCACCTTGAGGACGGCGTCGTAGTCGGGGTTGCAGGCGCCGCGCCCGGCGAACGGTGGAGCCGGGGTCGTCTTCGCGCAGCGGTACATGCTCGGGTTCACGAGGCTGGCCGGCCGGCGCAGCTTGGTGGCCTGCTCGATGACGTAGGCGACGCCGAGCAGGTTGAACTCGCTGTAGGCGTTGCCGTGGACCTGCACGTTCTGGGCGCGCCGCTGGGTCGCGGTGTAGCCCATCGGGATCGTGATCGACGGGTAACCGGCCTGCGGGGCGCTCGGCGCGCCGCCCAGGATGGCGATCACCGGGTCGGCCGGCTGCGCCGGGTCCGAGTTGGTGTACGTCACCATGTCGTCGATGGCCTTGTGCCAGGCGGCCTTACGGATCGCGAGGTTCGTCCGGTACGCCTGCTCGTTGGCCCCACCCGGGGTCACGTCCGCCTGCGACGAGTTCAGGTGGTTGACGTTGCCGAACTTGAGCGCTTGGTGAGCTTCGGCCTGGTTGACCTGCACCTCTTCGACCAGCGAGTTGATCGGCGCCTGCGGGCCGAGCCGCTCGTAGTAGGAGTCGATGCTCTTGTGCTGCTCATAGCCGCTGGGCAGCGCGGGCAGCGAGGGGATCGTCGCCTGCGGGCGGGGCACCAGGACGGCACCGGCGGCGGTCAGGGCGTCGTACGCGATCTTGAGCGGGCTGCCCTCGGTGAGGGTGCCGTTGTACCCGATCTTCTTGCCGCGCACGAAGTCGAGATCGATGGCCTTGGTGTAGTCGGGCAGCGTTGCGGGGAGCGGCGGGATGATGCCCTTGGCGATGTAGTCGTCGCCGAACATGGCCTTGTACCCGGCGTCGGCCACCGGGTCGGGCCCGGCGATCGAGGCCAGTGTGAGCGCGGCGTCGGAGACCGTGCGGACCATCGGACCGGCGATGTCCTGCGAGGCCGAGATGGGCGCGATGCCGTAACCGGGCACGAGACCCACGGTCGGCCGCAGACCCACGAGCGACTGCGTGTTCGACGGCGAGATGATGGAACCGGAGGTCTCGGTCCCGATGCCCAGCGTCGACAGCGCCGCGGCCATGGCCGCGCCGGTGCCCGACGACGACCCGGAGGGGTTCTGGTCGGCGTCGATGCCGTTGACGACCTGGCCGCCGTAGTTGCCGAACCCGGACGGCTGCGAGCCGAAGCTGTTGGCGTACTCCGACAGCCCCACCTTGCCGAGGATCACGACGCCGCGTTCCTTCAGCTTCTTGGTGATGCCGGCGTCGGAGGCCGGGAAGGACTGGCGCAGCGACCAGTTGTTCGCCGTCGTGGGCATGCCCTCGACGTCGATCAAATCCTTGAGCAGGATCGGCAGCCCCATGGCCGGACCGAGCGACCTGCCCTTCTTACGCAGGCGGTCGTACGCCTCGGCCTCCTTCAACGCGTTGGGGTTGAGGTCCGTGACGGCGTTCAGGCCGGGCCCGCGCTTGTTCAGCGCGGTGATCCGGGCGATGTACGCCTTGGTCAGGTCGACCGAGGTCAGCTTGCCGGCGGCCATGAGGGAGACGGCCTCGGCACCGGTCAACGTCTCAAGGTCGAGTTCGACCTTGGCGTTGGCCTGCTGGGGTTGCACGGCGACGAGAGTGAGGGTGAGGGAGAGGGAGGTGAGGGAGATGAGGACTTTGCGCACCACGTGCTCCTTGAGGAACCCGGTATTGCGCGTGACGCTATAGATCACCCGTTACGGCGATATGTCGCATGTGTTCCCTGGGAGAAACGTGCCGTACTGACTGGTTTATTACGGTGTCCGTTTATCTGGAACCTTCCATTGGCTACGGTGAGGATCATGGTCGAGCAGATCTCGGACCGGGTCGTCCGCACCAACCCCGGGATGACCATCCGCGAGGACGAGACCGTCCACGCCGACGGCACCCCCGGCATCTACGGCCACATCGAGCTGGCCGACTTCATCCTGGTCATCCCCGAGGAGAACGACGGCCTCCACCTGGTCGAGGAATATCGCCATCCGATCCGGCACCGCTCGTGGAGCTTCCCGCAGGGCACGGTGTTACGCGGCCGGCAAGCTCCCTCGGCGGTGCGTGGACGCGCTGCGGGCGCTCCGGGAAGAGCAGGAGAAGGCGGGGGCGTAAGCGAACCTTGTCTTCTCAACCTCGGAGGAAACGGCCGTGAACGCGGGCAACGTCCGCTGTGACATACGGAAGATCGTTGAGAAAGCGGGACTGCGTGGCACCGACTGGACCCCTCGCGAGATGCGACACAGCTTCGTCTCACTGCTGTCGGGCTCGGGCGTCCCGATCGAGGACATCTCACGACTCGTCAGCCATCGGAACACAGTGATCATGAAGACGGTCTGTCGGAAGCAGATCCGGCCGGTGCTCATACAGGGCGTTAAGGCCATGGATGACATCTTCGGGAGTTAGCCCTCACGTCCCGTTCCGAAGATCAGGAACGGGGCGTTTTGGCTGGTGGGCACCACCAGGTTCGAACCGGTGACATCTCGCTTGCAAGGCGATCCGAGCAGGGGCGCGACCAGGACCGACACAGACCCTGACCTGGGCGTACGGTCCACGACCGTCCACCGTGGTCCGGGGTCGTTGTCACCCAGTCGGTCACCCAGAACCGGCACTCTCCGCAGGCTTACGCGGCTCCTCCGCCCAGGCGTCCCGGCCGTTGCTCCACAGCTCTGAGGCGTGATAGCCGAACCGGTCGAACAGGCCGTCGTCCTGGTAGCGGCGCAGGTGCATCATGGGCGAGTCGTGGCCGACGAGCTTGGCCAGGTGCGGCGTCACGAGCATCTCGGAGTCGAAGCGGAAGACGCTCATCGCGATGCGCTCGTCTCCGAAGCGTGCCTCGATGCCGGGGACATTCCGAACCTGCTCGATCTCCGAGAGGGTGATCCGGATGCGGGTGGAGACGGTCAGCGGGACGTTCTCCACCTCCTCGCGACGACGGGTGACCTCGCTGTCCAGGTCCCCGATCAGGAACCGGATCTTGCACCCCTGCCCAGCTACGCCCTGCGAAATCACCGGACTTGGCGCTCGCACATCCTTCCGTCAACTCGACCTCCAGGCATGGCTTGCGCATCACGCCGTCCGTGTGCCCGATCGTTGATGACCACCTCGATCCTGACGGGCAAGCCACTCAGCACGGCGTCGAGCGTGAGAGCAAGCGAGAAATCGCCGGTTAGGGCTACTGTCCCGGTCGTGCGGTTCGCCGGGGCCGCCTGCCAGACGGCTGACCACTCGCCGTCGTCCGGCGCCACTTTGACGCCGGGGGCGGTAGCCACGGCGCGAGGTGTCTCTGGCCCCCCACAAGGCCCTGGAGCACGTCGATGCCGATCACGTCCGAGCTGCTCACGTCCACTCGCAGCATCACCGCAACCCACCGCCCTGACTCTCGTAGCGTCCGCCCTTGATCACGGAACTCTTCTCGACCGTCGAATCAGCCGACTCCATGATCGGGTGGGCGAGGTCGGCACGAGTACCGCCGAATTCAACAAATACTTCCTGTCGATCTGACAAAAAGCTATGGTGTGCTCATGCCCGATGACCCATGGCAGCCGCCGCGCATCCTGCTCGCGGTCGACCTGGTGATCCTGACCCTGCGCGACGCGCGCCTGCACGTCCTGCTCGTGGAACGTGGCATCGACCCGTTCCTAGGGACCTTCGCTCTGCCAGGCGGCTTCCTGCGCGACGAGCACGAGGACATCGAGGTGGCGGCACGGCGTGAACTCTTGGAAGAGGCTGGCCTGTCCAACGTGCACGTGGAGCCCCTTGCTGTGTACGGCGAGCCGGGCCGCGACCCGCGCGGCCGCGTCGTGTCCGTCGCCTACCTGGCCATTGCGCCCCGCCTGCCAGAGCCGATCGCCGGCACCGACGCCGCCGGCGCTTCCTGGACGTCGGTGGACGACGCCCTGGCACCGGGTACAGAGCTGGCGTTCGACCATCGCCGCATCATCATCGACGGGATCGAACGCGCGCGTACCAAGCTGGAGCACACCGCCCTGGCCACCGCGTTCTGCGCCAAGTCCTTCACGATCTCGGAACTACAGCAGGTGTACGAGGCGGTCTGGGGCGTCCGACTCGATCCCCGCAACTTTTACCGCAAGGTCCAGGGCGCCCACGGCTTCATCGTCGCCGACGGCCCGATGCGCAAGACCCCGAACGGGCGGCCCGCCCGGCTCTTCAAGGCGGGCACAGCCCACGTCCTCAACCCCCCGATGACTCGGCCTTAGGAGGTAGGCGGTCATGATCGTGATTCTCACCGCGCTGGATTTGGAGTATCAGGCCGTCCGCGGGCACCTGACCGACCCGCGCGTGCACCGCCACAACGCAGGCACCCGCTTCGAGCTCGGTCGCCTCGCCGGCGACGAACGCCGGGTGGCCTTGGGTTTGGTCGGCAAGGGCAACCATCCTTCGGCGGTGATCACCGAGCGGGCGATTGCCGAGTTCTCGCCGTCGGCGCTGCTGTTTGTGGGGGTCGCCGGGGCCTTGTGGCCCGGCATCGGTCTGGGTGACGTGGTGGTGGCCACGCACGTGTATGCCTACCACGGCGGCACCAGCGAGGACGACGGCTTCCAAGCCCGGCCGCGCGTCTGGGAGATCGACCACGAGACCGACCAGATCGCCCGGCACCTCTACCGCACCGAGACCTGGAGCCGCCGCCTTCCTGCGGGCGCGGCCGTGCCTGCGGTGCGCTTCGGCCCGATCGCGGCCGGCGAGGTCGTACAGGACTCCGCGATCTCCGCGCATGCCCGGTGGGTGCGCCAGACCTACAACGACGCGCTCGCGATCGAGATGGAGTCGGCTGGCATGGCGCAGGCCGCCCATCACAACAGGTCGCTGCCCATGGCCGTGGTGCGCGGCATCAGCGATCGCGCCGACGGCACCAAGACTACGACCGACGGCCTGAACTGGCAGTCGAGGGCAGCGGCCAACGCCGCTGCCTTCGCTGTGGCCCTCGCTCAGGAACTGGCCGTAGAGCACGAAAACCGTCCGGTTAGCAAGGCGAGAGAGGCAAAAGGCATGACCGACAGCGTGAAGAACATCGCCCGCGACAACGCCCGAGTGGGCGTGCAGGCCGGGCACATCCACGGCAACGTCACCATTGGCCATTCGCTTCAGCCCCCGGCAGCCGACCCGGTCGCGCAGCTCGCCGAGCTGCGCGACCGACTTGCCAGGGCGCACAAGGCTCAGGAGGTGGACGTGGACACGTTCACCGCTGCGGAGGAGGAGATCGCCGTCGCCGCCGAGTCGCTGTCGGAGAGCACCGAGGAGGGCAGAAGCAAGGCGGTGATCGCGCTCAAGAAACTCCGCGGACTTCTGGCTGATGTGGCGGAACTGGCGGCGCACGTGTCGGTCGTCATCGCGGCCGTTCGAGGCTTACTGTGAACGATTCCCACTCCGGTCCGACCAACCTCGCTACGGACTCGGCGAGCGTCGCCGTCCAGGCGGAGGCCATCCACGGATCTGTCAACGTCTACCAGGTAGAGGCCGCCCCTTCGCCCCAGGAAATCTTCATGGTGGGGCTCAATTCCCTGCGCGGGGGGATGGCTCCGGAAGCGCGCAAGCACATCCGCAACGCCGTGGTCCTGCATAACTACGTCAACGGCCGTTCCTGCTTCTATCTGCTACTGGCCATACTCAGCGGACGCACCCTGCAGCAGGTGCCACCGAAGGAGATCGTCATGCTGCGCTGCGTGCGCGGTGCCGTCAAGGACGATGACGAATGGGCCGATGCGATCAAGCTGGTCGACCACCTCCTGACGTCCCGTCCTGCGGGGGGCAGGACTGCCGACATAGAGCAGGAGCTCCAGAAGTTGACCGACGAGCAGCGCAACGATTTCCTCCAGCACATGGAGATGTTCCTGGACAGCTCCGCCGAGGACGCCCTCTGGGCGCGCGCCTTCGACGCGGCCAGGAGCGACCGCTGCGCGAAAAGCAGGCTGGGGCGGGCCTGGAAGTTCTTCCAGCCGGAGCCCATCGGCGCACGGGTGCGGCCGGCGGATCCTGTCCTCATTGGACTCGGTATTTGGACCGGAGCCACGGCGGCCACCGCGCTGGCCCTGGTGACCGTCGGCTTCATCGGCGCCACGGCATGGCAGCACACCGGGACGGTGACGGTGCCCGCCTTGCTGACTCTCGCGGCTGGCTGCTACGCGAGCGTGCGCAGCGGTGCCGAGTGGCGGTGCAGGAAGGAGCGCCGCCAGGCGAAGGACCGCGAGTATCTGCGCCGGCCGCCCACCACACGCGGCGATGGTTTCGCGAGCAAGATTGACCAGCAGTTCAACCACTATTTCGCGTTGTACACACCGCGCGACGTGGACAAGGCCCACTGGCTCTCGGAGACAGCGGGCGTCCGCCGGGCTTTGCGTGACGAGGTCGTCACTATCTACCGGGAGAGCACGGTCAATGCCAAGCGAGTCGCCTGGCTCACCAGATACCTGGTCGCTGACGTCGCGCGGCGCTGGCGGGCGGGCAAGTTATGGGACTACCGCAAGGAGTTACGCGTCCCCTTGCTCGTGAAAGTGATGTGTGTGCTCGCCGCGATCGCGGCGGTCACAGCAGGCGCCTTCCTGGTCTGGAGCGGCGCGCAGGTTAGGCCGTTCATCGTGTCGCTGGCCACATTCGCCGCCGTAGCCTCAGTCTGGCTCGCGGCTCGCGTCTGGCTGCGCATTGCCGTGGAGTACAAGCGGCACTCCGCCGACGAGGCGGAAAAGAAGGTTCTGCTGGCCGGCCGCCAGGCAGCATTCGACCGGTGGAAGCGCAAACTCGCCGACAGACCGGATGATCTCGAGATGGCCCGCTGGCTGGAGTGCGACCGCAAGGCGCTGATGGAGCAGGCGATGGGCCTCTACAGGCTGAAGCGGCAGGACGTCCTCGCCCACGCCTTCATCGAGGCGCCCGCCACGCCCTCCTACGACAGGGCACGCGTCAAAAAGGGGCCATGGCGCTACTCGAAATACAAGATTCTACTTTTTCTGCTCACCAAAGACGGCGTGCGGCAGTTGACCGTGCACCTCGACTTCCAGAAGGCCATCTTCCGCAGCCGGGCACGCACCAACTACCGCTACGACGCGTTCACCTCCGTCCAGGTGGCCGAGACCGACAACGGAGAGAACGTCTTCGAGCTGACGCTTACCAACGGCGATCCGATCAAGGTCAAGGTGACCGATCCGCCCACAGATGTCACTCAGAATGAGGATAAGGATCCACAAGGCGCATCACAGGTGACCCTCGGCACGGCGGGGCTCGGTAACGCCCTCCACGTCCTGGAGGGAGTCGCCGCGGAGGGCAAGGAGTGGATCGCCTTCGAGCGTCAACGTGAGAAAGCGCCCCTCGCGGAGATGAGCAAGGCCGTGAACGCCATCTTCGCCTGACGAACCGATCGATCGGTGAACCACTTACGATGATCGTTGGTTCAGTAGATGCAAGCTGAGGGCGGCAGAAGGTTGGCCAAGTGGCCGATATGCGAGGCGTCATCGGGGCGTTTATCCGCCGACCTGCGTTCTGGCGGGCGCATCCACCGCTGCCGATCGTGCCGGTGACCTGGGGGCATGCGGACGAGTGGAGTTGCCCCGGTTCGGTAGACACTTCAGGGCTTGCGGCTACGCGGCAGCATAGTCGTCTTCGTGGATGGGCTTGAGGGCGTGGCGTCGTTCGTATTCGGCGGGGCTGAGCTGGCCGTTGGCGGAGTGGCGACGGCGTGGGTTGTAGAACCCCTCGATGTAGGCGAACACCGCACGCTCGGCCTCTGACCTGGTGTGGAAGGTCCGCCGGTCGATCAATTCGCATTCCAGGGAGGCGAAGAGGCTCTCGGTGATGGCGTTGTCGAAGCAGGTGCCGGTGCGGCCGGTCGAGGGGCGTACGCCGGCCTGCTCACAGCGTTGGCCGAAGGCGAGCGAGGTATATTGACCGCCCTTGTCGCTGTGATGAATGACCCCGCCATCGGGGCGGCGCTGAGCGATCGCCATCGCCAGGGCGTCGGTGACCGGTTCGGTGCGCATGTGCTCGGCCATCGCCCAGCCGACGATCCGCCGGGAAAAGACGTCCAAGACGACCGCGAGGTAGAGGAAGCCCTGCCAGGTCGGCACGTATGTGATGTCGGCGGTCCACAACCGGTTCGGCTCGTCGGCTTCGAACTTCCGCCTCACTAGGTCCGAGGCCGCGGCTGCCTTCCGATCCGTGATCGTCGTGCGACAGCCCCGACGCCGAGATACCCCGGTCAATCCGGCCGCGCATCAGCCGGGCCACTCGCTTGCGCCCGATGCCGATGCCGTCGATCTGGCGCAGGTCAGCGTGGATACGCGGCGCCCCGTAAATCTCGTCGGAGGCCTGATGGTGAGCGCGGATCTTCTCGGTCAGCTCCGTGTCGCGACGGGCGCGAGCCGACGGACCACGCCCGGCCCAGGCGTAGTAACCCTGGCGCGACACACCCAGCACCCGGGCCAGCAGGGAGACGCCGTGGTGGTCTTTCTCCGCATCGATCAGCCGAAATCTCATCTCGGCCGATCCGTCTGCCTCGCGAAGAAAACCGCGGCCTTACGCAAGATCTCCTTCTCCTCGCGCAGCAGCTTGACCTCGCGGCGCAGCCGGGCCAGCTCGTCCTTCTCGGCACTGGTCAGGCCATCGGCGCGGCGACCGTCATCAAGGCCGGCCTGGCGCACCCAGAGACGGATCGACTGCGCAGAGGGCTCAAACTCCTTGGCGAGTTCCTCCGGCGATCGTCCTGCGCGTACCAGCTCTACCATCTGCCGGCGAAACTCCGGCGGATAGTTGTTCGGCACAGTGAACTCCTTCTTCCGGGAACTAGGGTTCCCCAGGAATCAGGTGTCCACCAAACCGGGTCAACTCCAGTCCGGCTCCGTCCGTGGCCGTTGTCACCCAGTTGGTCACTCAGCTACAAAACGCGGCCAGATGGCGCGGCAGCACCCCGAAAGCCCGCAAGGGAGAGAAGAGCACCGGAACCACGGCATCCATCATGGGCAAGATCACCCCGTACGACGACCGCGAGGCGTGTCGAGCACCATGGCCGAGTCTCCGAAGTCGGCCACGATCTTGAGTTGACCTCCGAGCGCCGTTACGTAAGCAGCCAGGGTGGCCACTTCGCTGATCACTCCGCTCTCGATCTGTGAGATGCGGGCCTGTGACACGCCCATCGCCCGAGCGACATCCTCCTGCCGTAGGCCGAGCTTGCGTCTGGCTTCAGCGAGTTGGTAGGCACGTTGGCGAGCTACGAGCCCATCGCGGAGGTGAGCGACCTCCTGCTCATCGCCGGGCTGGACAAGCTCAGCACGCAGTTCCTCCCATGTCACCGCCTGATCGCTCATTGCTCCCCCTCTTTGAGGTATCGGGCAAAACGCGCCTCTGCTGTTTTGATCGCCACGTCATACCAACCGCTCCAGTCGCCGGACTTGTCTCCGGCGACCAGGAACACTGCTTGACGCCAGGGGTCGAAAACGAAGAGCAGCCGCACTTCGCTCCGCCCGCTGGATCCAGGTCTCAACTCCTTGAGGTTACGGATGGTCGATCCTTGAAGCGTGTCCACCAAGGGCCGCCCCAAACCGGGGCCCTCCTCGGCGACCCGATCCAAAGCCGCAGCGATCAGCAGGAGCGTCTGCCGATCCGCCTTCCGTAGCTCGTGAAGCCAGTCCCGGACCTCTGGAACGATCACTATCTGCCAGTTCACTCCAGCATAATAAATTTCTTATGCTGATCCAAGAGAGGTTTTGGCAACTCAGCGTATCGCCAACGTCACAAAAGCCCCATCTCCCTTGCTGTGAAGATCTTAAACGTGTGGAGCGAGTCAGCAGCTCGCGCATTTGGAGAACATCGGCGTAGGGCTTGAGCCGGACCAGGACCACGCGGGCGCGTTGAGTGGTGAGGTCGAGCGACATGTCCGGCATCCGTGACGCCACGTTCGCCGCGTCCTCAGGCTCGTTGGCATCTACGAAGCTGACGGCAAGCCAGGATGGCGAGTGATCACCAAGCACCGCAGTCCCGACACCCGCCCAAAACCACGAATGACTCTGGCCTATTAACGCAGGTCAGAGCCATTTTGGTGGACACTACCGGGTTCAAACCAGTGACATCTCGCTTGCGAGGCGAGCGCGCTCAGGAGGTGGGAAGCCAGGCCTTCACCTTGTCGGGGTTGTCACCGACCCACTTCTCCGCGGCCTCCTCGGCCGTCATCTTGTCCTCGGAGATGTACTTGGCCACGAGGTTCTGGTCCTCGTTCGTCCAGGTGAAGTTCTTGACCAGGTCGTACGCCGGGCTGCCGGAGTCGGCGAACCTCTTGCTCACGATCTTGTCGAGGTCGTAGAGCGGGTAGTCGCAGGCCACCTTCTCGGCGTCGGCGTCGCAGCCCTCGGTGTACTCGGGCAGCTTGATCTTGACGAGTTTCACCTCCGACAGGAACCACTGCGGCTCGTAGAAGTAGCCGAGCATCGGGGTCTTCTGCTTCTCCGCCTGCCTGAACCCGGTGATGAGCGCCGCCTCGCTGCCCGCGTAGACGACCTTGTAGTCCAGCTTCAGGTTCTTCACCAGGGCCGCGTCGTTGGTCACGAAGGACGGGTCGCCGTCGAGCAGCTGCCCCTTGCCCCCCGACTCGGAGGTCTTGAACAGGTGGGCGTACTTGTTGAGGTTCTTCCAGTCGGTGATGTCGGGGTACTTCTCGGCCATCCACGGCGGCACGTACCAGCCGATGACGCCCTTGTTGCCCGTCGAGCCCGCCGAGACGGCGACCTTCTGGTCCTCGATGTACTTCTTCTTCAGGTCGTCGTGGGCCCAGTTCTCCACGATGGCGTCGACCTCGCCGGTGGCGAAGCCCTGCCAGGCGACCTCCTCCTTGAGGTCCTTCTTCGTGACCGAGCAGCCGAGGTCCTTCTCGGCCACGTGGGCGATGACCGCCGCGGTCGCCTCGTACCCGACCCACGGGTTGATGGCGATGTTGACCGCGCCGCAGTCCTTCTTCCCGTCCGCGCCGGAGGCCGCCGGGGCGGCCCCGCCGTCGCTCTCGCCGACCTTCGCCCCGCCGCACGCGGAGACGAGGAGGCCGGCCGCGACCAGGAGCGCCACCGCCCGCGGTCGCCCGATCCTCGAAACTGTCACCAGGTCCTCCTGTGTTGGGTGTCGTGTGCCGTGTTCGGTTCCGCCCGTTTTCCCGGTCCGTCTCCCCGCTCGTCCGCGCCTCTCGATGGGCGCCGTGCGCCTCGGCGTCTCAATGGGCGCCGTGCGTCTCGGCGTCGGCCCGCCGCGCCGCCGTCCGGGTGATGCGCTCCAGCATGATCCCGAGTACGACGATCGCCACGCCCGCGGCGAGCCCCTTGCCCCGCAGCTGCAGCTGGGAGAAACCGGCCACCACGTCGTACCCGAGCGCGCCCGCGCCGACCAGGCCGCCGACGACGACCATGGCGAGCACGTAGATGAGCCCCTGGCTCGCCGCGAGGGTGAGCGCGCTGCGCGCCATCGGCAGCTGCACCTTGGTGATGAGCTGCCAGGTGCTGGAACCCGCGGCCGTGGCGGCCTCCACCGCGCTCGGCGCCACGCCGCGGATGCCGTCCGCGGTGAGCTTGACCGCCACCGGGGCCGCGTAGACGACCGCGGCGATGATCGCGGTGATCCGGGTGGCGCCGAACAGCCCGAGGATCGGCACCAGGTAGACGAACGGCGGCATGGTCTGCCCGGCGTCGAGGACGGGCCGCACCAGCTGGTCGACGCGGTCGCTGCGCCCCATCCAGACGCCGAGCACCACCCCGAGGATCATCACCAGGACGGTGGCCACCAGCGTCGAGGCCAGCGTCACCATGCTGTCCTGCCACAGGCCGAGCGCGACGAGCAGGGCGACGCAGACCGCGGTGACGAGCACGATCCTGACGTTCGCCAGGATCGCGGCGAACGCGACGAGCACGGCGCCGACCAGCCACCACGGCGAGCCGGTGAGCAGCGCCTCGAACGGGTTGAGCAGACCGTAGGAGACGGCGTTCCTGAACGCGCCGGTGTATGCCGCGAGGTTGTCCTGCGCCCACAGGGTGGCCGCGTCGACCCCCTGGCGGACGTAGCGTCCCAGGTTCGCCTCGCTCGGGAACTCCGCGGCCCACACGTAGACGTGGGAGAGGTAGACCAGCACGCCGGTGACCGCGAGGACCGCGCCGGCCTCCGCGCGGCGGCGGCCGGGTCCGCGGGAGCGCCCGGCCCGGTGCTGGGCCTCGACGCGGCGCCCCGCGGCGGAGGTGACCCGGTCGAGCACGATGGCCATCACGACGATCGCCAGGCCCGCGTTGAAGGCGCTGCCGACGTCGAGGGTCTCCAGCGCCTTGACGACGGTCTTGCCCAGGCCGGGGGCGTCGATCAGCGCGGCGATGGTGACCATGCACAGCGCGGCCATGATGGTCTGGTTGACGCCGACGACGATGGTCCGCTTGGCCAGCGGGAGCCGTACCTTCCGCAGCGACTGCCAGGCGGTCGAGCCGAGGGAGGTGCTCGCCTCCAGGATCGCGGGCCGCACCTCGCGGATGCCGTGCGCGGTGATGCGGATCGCGGGCGGGACGGCGTAGATGACGGTCGCCACGGTGGCGCTCGCCGGGCCGATGAGGAAGAACAGGGTGAGCGGCGCGAGGTAGACGAACGTCGGCATCGTCTGCATGAAGTCGAGCAGCGGGGTGACCAGGCGGTTGAACCGGTCGTTCACCCCGGCCCAGACGCCGAGCGGGATGCCGATCAGCAGCGAGAGCACGACGGCGGCGAAGGTGAGGGCGAGGGTGTCCATGCTCTCCTCCCACAGGCCGAGCAGGCCGAAGGAGGCGAAGCCGATCGCGGTCAGCAGGGCGACCCGCAGGTTGCCCCACAGCAGCGCGACCGCCGTGGCGACGGCGACCACGCCCAGCCAGCCGATGACCGGCAGCGGCCGCCCGAAGGACGGCTGACTGATCAGCGCCTGGACGAATGTGACGGACTCGTCGAGGAAGAGCCGGATGTAGTTGACGAAGTACAGGAAGAACGGGTTCTCGTTCCTGCTGTTGTCGATGACCTCACTGGCCTCGTTGATGCTTACGTGCAGCGGGGTCAGTTCCGCGCCGCCGAGCTGGAAGGTGTCGCGGCCCTGGACGAACACCCAGATCAGCACCCACGCCGCCACGACGGCGGCGAGCAGGTAGCGGCGGGGCCAGGCGGGCGGGCGCCGCAGGCCACCGGCCGGGGCGGCCTGGGTGGCCGTCACCCCTGCCCCCCGGACCCGGGGGACCCGGCGGACCGGGGGAACTCGGCGGACCCACCGGGCTCGCCGGGTCCCCCGGGGCCGCCGGAGGTCGCGTCCGGAGACGGCTCGGCGGGTTGACCGGAAGCCCCCTCCGAAGACGAGTCGGCGGACCCAGCGGAAGCCCCCTCCGGAGACGGCTCGGCGGACTCGCCGGAGGTCGCGTCCGGAGGCGACCCGGCGGACCCACCGGAAGTCCCGTGCGGTGAGGGCTCGGCGAGCACGCCGAGGACCTCCTCGGCCGTCACGACCCCCAGCAGCTCGCCGCCCTCGACGACCTTCACCGGGCGCGTCGCGCGCAGGACCGTGTGCACGACGTCGCGTACGACGACGTCCGGCCCGGCCTCGGGGCCGTCCAGCGGTTCGTCGGGCCGGGGCGGGCGCATGATCCAGCGGGTGGTGAGCACGTTCGAGCGGGGCACGTCGCTGACGAACTCGCGCACGTAGTCGTCCACCGGCGCCCCGACGACCTCGTCCGGCGTGCCCATCTGGACGAGCTCGCCGTCGCGCATGATGAGGATGCGGTCGCCGAGCTTGAGCGCCTCGCTCAGGTCGTGCGTGATGAAGATCATCGTCTTGCCGACCTCGCGGTGCAGGCGGATGACCTCGTTCTGCATGTCCCGCCTGATCAGCGGGTCGAGCGCGGAGAACGGCTCGTCGAAGAAGAGCACGTCGGGGTCGACCGCGAGGGCCCTGGCCAGCCCGACGCGCTGCTGCATGCCGCCGGACAGCTGGTCGGGGTAGGAGTTCTCCGACCCCGAGAGGCCGACGAGCTCGACCATCTCCCTGGCCCGCTCGTAGCGGGCCTCCTTCCGCATGCCGCGGATCTCCAGCCCGTAGGCCACGTTGTCCAGGACCCGCCGGTGCGGCAGCAGCCCGAAGTTCTGGAAGACCATGGCGAAGCGGTGCCGGCGCAGCTCGCGCAGCTGCCTGTCGCCCGCCTTGCGGATGTCCTCGCCGTCGAACAGCACCTCTCCGGCCGTCGGCTCGACGAGCCGTGTCAGGCAGCGTACGAGGGTGGACTTGCCGGAGCCGGACAGGCCCATGACGACGAAGACCTCCTGGGGCCGCACGGTGAAGGAGACGTCGCGTACGGCGGTGACGCAGCCCGTTCTCGCCCTCAGCTCGCTCCGTGAGAGTTCCGCGAGCGGGGTCCCGACGACCCGGTCGGGGCGCGGGCCGAAGACCTTCCAGAGACCTCGCACATCGAGGACGGCCCGGTCCTCGTTCCGCGCGGCGGCTCCGGGCCGCGCCTGCTGGGTCGGTGATGTCATGGTCATGACCACCTCACGGGTCGTCTGGGGACGGGGGGGTCGTCCTTCAGCTGCGGAACCACCGCTGCGGGCGGGGGCGGACGTTCTGCCACACGTGCTTGGTCTCCCGGTACTCGGCCAGGCCCGCCGGGCCCAGCTCGCGGCCGATGCCCGACCGCTTGAAACCGCCCCACTCCGCCTGGGGGACGTAGGGGTGGTAGTCGTTGATCCAGACGGTGCCGTGCCGGAGCCGCCCGGCGACCCGCTGGGCCTTGCCCGCGTCCTGCGTCCACACCGCCCCGGCCAGGCCGTAGTCGGTGTCGTTGCCGAGGCGGACCGCCTCGTCCTCGTCGCCGAAGCGCTCGACGGTGAGGACGGGGCCGAAGGACTCCTCACGGACCACCCGCATGCCCCGGTGGCACTCGTCGAGGACGGTCGGCGGGTAGAAGTGGCCCTCGCCGGGGAGCCTCTCCCCGCCGCAGCGCAGCACCGCGCCCTCCGCGACGCCGGACGCGACGTACGCCTCGACCTTGGCCAGGTGCGCGGCGGAGATGAGCGGGCCGGTCTCGGCCTCGGGGTCGAAGGGTCCGCCGAGGCGGATGCGGGCGGCGCGGCGGACGAGCTCGTCGACGAAGGCGTCGTGCAGGGAGTCCTCGACCAGCAGGCGCGCGCCGGCCGAGCAGACCTGCCCGGAGTGGAGGAAGACTGCGGTGAGGGCGAAGTCGAGGGCGGTCTCGACGTCGGCGTCGGCGAAGACGATGTTGGGGTTCTTGCCGCCGAGCTCCAGCGCGACCCGCTTCACCGTGGCCGCCGCCGACGCCATGATCGTACGGCCGGTCGCCAGGCCGCCGGTGAACGACACCATGTCCACGTCGGGGTGCTCGGCCAGCGGGGCGCCGGCCTCGGCGCCCGCTCCGAGGACGAGGTTGCCGACGCCCGGGGGCAGCCCGGCCTCCTCCAGCAGGCGCATGAACAGGATCGCGGTGGACGGGGTGAGCTCGCTGGGCTTGAGGACGAAGGTGTTCCCCGCGACCAGCGCGGGGGCGACCTTCCAGGAGGCCT
This sequence comes from Streptosporangium vulgare, assembly GCF_042428775.1. Taxonomy (NCBI): domain Bacteria; kingdom Bacillati; phylum Actinomycetota; class Actinomycetes; order Streptosporangiales; family Streptosporangiaceae; genus Streptosporangium; species Streptosporangium vulgare. The sequence goes on from NZ_JBHMBS010000030.1 coordinate 78,898, forward strand.
GCAGCAGCGGGTAGTTCCACGGCGTGATGAGGCCGCAGACGCCGACCGGTTCGTGGACGACGCGGCTGATCGCGTCGTCGCGGCCGGTGTCGATCACGCGGCCCGCGTCGGTCCCGGCGATGCCGCCGAAGTAGCGCAGGCAGGCCACCACGTCGGCGACGTCGTACTCGCTCTCGACGAGCCGCTTGCCGGTGTCGAGCGACTCGGCCCTCGCCACGTTCTTGACGTCTCGTTCGAGCAGGTCGGCGACCCTCAGCAGCAGCGCGCCGCGCTCGCGCTCGGGGGTGGAGGCCCAGGTGCCCTCGTCGAACGCCGCGCGGGCCTCGGCGATCGCGATCTCGGTGTCGGCCCGGGTGGCCTCGGAAACGGTCGCCACGAGGGAGCCGTCGGCCGGTGAGCGGATCTCACGGTGGCCGCCCGCGACGGGATCCCTCCAGGTGCCACCGAGGTAGAGATCTGACACGAGCGGCCGTCCTTCCGGTTATCGCATGATCCGTTGCGTATGACGCATTGGAATGCTTAACGAGGAACAGAATCGACCCTGTTCGTTCACGCAGTCAAGGCTTTGCCGTCCTCAATAGCGTGCCAGCCCAGTCGTGAGGAGACCTCGCCCGCCGCCGTCATCACCTGCTCGGCCACCTCGGGAAGCCGTTCGGGGGGAAGCCGGAAGGTCGGCCCGGACACGCTCATCGAGGCGACGACCGTGCCCTCGACGTTGAAGATCGGCGCCGCCACCGCGGTCAGGCCGATCTCCAGCTCGTCGGCCGCGGTGGCGTACCCGCGCCTCCTGACGGTGTCGAGCTCCTCGCGCAGCAGCCCCGCGTCGGTGACGGTCAGGTCGGTGAACGGGAGCAGCGGAGCGGCGGCCAGCCGCTCGAACCGCTCCCTCGGGGCGTGGGCGAGCAGCACCTTGCCGTTGGACGTCGCGTGCAGCGCCACCCGCCGCCCCGCCCAGTTGTAGGCCTGCAGGGCCGAGGGACCCGCCATCTGGTCGACGTACAGGGCCTCGTCGCGGTCGAGGATGGCCACGTTGACGGTCTCGCCGACCGCCGCCGCGAGCCGCTCGCCGGTGGCGCGGCTCTCGCGGACGACGTCGAGCCTCACGGTCGCGGCGCCCGCGAGCCGGACGATCCCTACCCCCAGGCGGTACTTTCCCCGGTCGGCGGTCTGCTCGACGAGCTCGTGCAGCTCCAGCGTCATGACGAGGCGGAACGCCGTGGAACGGTGGACCCCCAGCTCCGCGGCGATCTCGCTGACGCCCAGGTCGCCGTGCCGGGCGAGCAGCCGCAGGACGGACAGCGCGCGGTCGACGGACTGCACCGCAGCGCCATCTCTCTCCAGCTCGTTGCTCATGACACAACTTTAAGCGGGTTACGCACGAGCCCGGCCTCCCGGGCGCTCCTCGGCGGCATCGCACCCTGTCGTACCTCCCGGCGCGGCACACCGTGATCGAGCCGCCGTGTCCCGCACCGCGGAGGAGGCCACGCGCGCCGGCCGGTCGATGTCACCGGCATGTCACCGGCATGGGGTTGGCATGGCGTCGGCGACGCACCCGGGGCCCAGCCGTGTTCGAGATCGTCGCGCCATTCTGCCTCCCGCACCGGCCCTCGGAATCCCCCGCCCGGCGGACGCCTCGCGCCTGCCCTCGTCCCTAGCCTGATCGCGAAAACAGGAGGGGGCACATGACCGGAACCGATCGGCGCGGTTGGCGGGACGCGGCGGAGAGGCTCGCTCGGGAGCGGCGCTGGGCGGACCTGTGGAACCTGGTCCGGCAGCGGGTCCCCCTGGTCGAGGCGGACCGCGTCCTGCCGCTGTTCGACGGACGGTGGCGGCCGGACGGCCCGGAACGCCCCCTGTTCGACCTGCTCGCCGCGACCCCGGCCGGAACCGTGGAGGAGGCGTACGCCACCCTGACCGCCGACCCCCTGCTGGAGATCCCCGTCGACGGCTGGATCGTCACCGGCTCGCTGTCCCCGGACGGCCGGTGGCTGGCGGTCTGCGTGAAGGGCTGGACCTCCGCCCACCGCCACGGAGTCCAGGTGTTCGACCTCCACGACGGGCGCCAGGTCGCCCGCCGGACGGGGGACGCCTGCTCCGGGGCGATGCTGAACACGGGCACGTCCGTCTTCAGCATGGACTGGATCCCGCCGACCCCCTTCCTCGGCCTCGTACGCAACGACGCCGCGGACAGGACGATGCTGCAGCCCGAGGAGTTCTCCCTGATCGCGGCGCTGACCTGGCTGGACCGCGACCGCTTCGCGGTGCTGGCCCGGCACTACCCCCGGCTCGGCCGCGACCTGGAGCCCGCCGACTGCCACCTGACCTACTACACCGGTGAAGGCGAGCGCGTCGAACAGGTCGTCATGGAGGAGGACCTGGTCTGGGGCGAGCGGGGGCCGGACATCCTGCCGTCGCACCTGGCCGCCGACCCGTCCTCCGGCCTGCTCGCCGTGGACGGGCGCACGCTGCGCATCGTCAGGCCGCCCTACCAGGTCCTGGCCCGCTCACCGGAACAGGAGCACCATCGCGAGCTGTGCTTCCTGTCCCCGGACCGCCTCGCCGCGGCGGGCGACGGTTGCCTGGAGATCTGGCAGGCGACCGGCGCGACCCTGGAGCGGGTGCGCGGCGTCGGCCTGCGCCCGCGGCGGAGGGGACACCGCCCGATCCTGGTCCCGCAGCGCCACGAGATCATGATCCTGGACGGGATCCCCGGCTCCGGTACGGGCGGCGAGGTCCGCTACCTCGACGCCGAGACCCTGGGCGACGTCGAGGGACCGCGTGAGCTGTCCGGCTCGATCGGCGTCGGGCTGTGGAGCACCCCCGACGGCTCCCGCCACGCGCTGGCCACGGAAAGCGCGGTCCACGTCGTACGCGACCCGGCGGCCGGAGCCCTCGCCACCCTGGCCGAACGCCCTTCGTCCGCCCTCCGGACGGTCGGCCTCCCCCTGCTCGACTCCGTACGGCCCGCCACGGAACCCGTGCGCCACCTGCTGGCCCTGCTGCGCGCGGCGACGCCCCTCGCCTCCCGCGACCGGTTCCCCGGCCGTTAGCCTCGGGCCTTCGCGGAGGATCACACCGGACGGCCGGGAAACCGAACCCCCGGCCGGCATGGAGGACGCGCGGGACGCGGCGGGCGGGCGCGCGGTCAGCGGGGAGAGCCGTCGCGGTGCCGGTAGAAGTCCGCGTGCTCGGCGGCGAGCGGGGTGTTGCCGAGGATGATGTCGGCCGCCTTCTCCGCGACCATCATGACCGGCGCGTAGATGTTGCCGTTGGTCACGTACGGCATCACCGAGGCGTCCACCACGCGCAGCCCGTCGAGGCCGTGGACCCGCATGGACAGCGGGTCGACCACGGACATGGGATCGACGCCCATCCGCGCGGTGCACGACGGGTGCAGCGCGGTCTCGCCGTCCCTGGCCACCCAGTCGAGGATCTCCTCGTCGGTCTCGACCCCCGGGCCCGGTGACAGCTCCCCCGCGTTGAACGGGTCCATCGCGGGCTGGTTCAGGATGTCGCGGGCGACCCGGACGGCCTCCACCCACTCGCGCCGGTCCTGGGCGGTGGACAGGTAGTTGAAGCGCAGCGCCGGGTGGACCCGGGGGTCGGTGCTCGTGATCTTCACCGAGCCGCGCGAGTCGGAGTACATCGGCCCGATGTGCACCTGGTAGCCGTGCCCGCCCGCGGGCGCGGAGCCGTCGTAGCGGACCGCGATGGGCAGGAAGTGGAACATCAGGTTGGGGTAGTCGACGTCGTCGTTGCTCCGGGTGAAGCCGCCCGCCTCGAAGTGGTTGGTCGCGCCGGGGCCGCTGCGCAGGAACAGCCAGCGCGCGCCGACCAGCGGCCGGTTGCGCCACTTCATCGCGGGCTGCACCGACACCGGTTGTCTGCAGCCGTACTGGATGTAGACCTCCAGGTGGTCCTGGAGGTTCTCGCCGACGCCCGGCAGGTCGTGCACGACGTCGACGCCGAGGGCGTCCAGCTCGGCGGCGTTGCCCACCCCGGAGAGCTGGAGCAGCTGCGGGGTGTTGATCGCGCCGCCGCACAGGATCACCTCGCCCGCGTGGACCGTCCGGCCGTCGTACTCGACGCCGACGGCGCGCCTGCCCTCGAAGAGGATGCCGGTGACGTGCGCCCGCGTCCTGACCTCCAGGTTGGGGCGGTTCATGACGGGGTGCAGGTAGGCGCGGGCGGCCGACAGCCTGCGGCCCCTGCTGATGTTGCGGTCGAAGCGGGCGAAGCCCTCCTGGCGGTAGCCGTTGACGTCGTCGGTCAGCGGGTACCCGGCCTGCTGCACCGCCTCGAAGAAGGCGCCGAACAGCGGGTTGCGCACCGGCCCGCGCTCCAGCACCAGGGGACCGCCCCGCCCGCGCCAGGGGTCGGCGGGGTCGGCGGCGAGGCAGTTCTCCATGCGCTTGAAGTACGGCAGGCAGTGGGCGAAGTCCCAGGTCCTCATGCCCTCGTCGGCGCCCCAGCGCTCGTAGTCCATCGGGTTGCCGCGCTGGAAGATCATCCCGTTGATGCTGCTGGAGCCGCCCAGCACCTTGCCCCTGGCGTGGTAGATCCGGCGGCCGTTCATGTGCGGCTCGGGCTCGGACTCGTACTTCCAGTCGTAGAAGCGGCTCCCGATGGGGAAGGGCAGCGCGGCGGGCATGTGGATGAAGACGTCCCACGGATAGTCCGGGCGGCCCGCCTCCAGCACCAGCACCCGGTTGGCGGGATCGGCGGACAGCCGGTTCGCGAGGGCGCTTCCCGCCGAGCCGCCCCCGACGATGACGAAGTCGTACATGTCTGCCTCGCCTCGTTCAGCAGGAGGTAATGGCCAAAATTGTAGCGAATAGCGCAATGTGCTGCACTATTCGCAACGGCCATTGTTCCTCCGGTGGCATTCGCCACCCCCAGCGCCTACAGTCCGGGCTATGGGCAACGATCCCCTCGGCGGCCGTACCGCCGACAGCAGTGGCGGAGTCCAGTCCGTCGACCGGGCCATCACCATCCTGGAGATCCTCTCCGAGCGCCGCGAGGCCGGGGTGAGCGAGATAGCCCAGGAGATAGCGGTCCACAAGTCGACGGCGTTCCGGCTGCTGGGCGCGCTGGAGTCACGCGGGCTGGTCGAGCAGGCCGAGGAGCGGGGGAAGTACCGCCTCAGCTTCGGGATCATCCGCCTCGCGGGCGGGGTGGCCTCCCGGCTCGACCTCACCCAGCAGAGCCGCCCCGTCTGCCGCCGCCTCGCCGAGGAGATCGGCGAGACGGTCAACATCGCCGTGCTCCGCTCCCACTACGCGGTCAACCTGGACCAGGTACGCGGCCCGGCGGCGGTCACCACGCACAACTGGGTCGGAGAGCTCACCCCGCTGCACGCCACCTCCAGCGGCAAGGTCCTGCTCGCCCACCTCGACGACCTGCACCGGACCCGGCTGGTCACGGCGGGCGGCCTGACGCCGTACACCCCGAAAACGATCACCTCGGCCGAGACGCTGGAGAAGCAGCTGCTCCAGGCCCGCGAGCGGGGCTACGCCGTCACCGTCGAGGAGTACGAGATCGGCCTGAACGCCGTCGCGGCCCCCATCCGCTCCCACGACGGCGAGATCGTCGCGGCGGTCAGCGCGTCCGGTCCGGCCTACCGCTTCAGCGAGGAGCGGCTGCACGAGCTGGCACCGGTCATGATCGCCGGAGCCCTGAACATCAGCCACCGCCTGGGCCACACCGAACGGGCCTGATCCCCCAGGCCGGCCCCGGTCCCGGGGAAGGCACACGCCCGGCCGCCCGACAAGCCTGACCGGCGACCCCCGCCGCCCGGCGAAGGCGCGACGAACAGTCCGTCTAGCTGCGGTAATGCAATGGTCTGCTTTTGGTCCAGATGAGGGCGGTTCGTTCCACAACTGCCCATCGGGCGGTTACCTTCGATGATGACCCGACCTCGGCTTTCAGAAGGAAGAAGGAAGGGAGGGCCACCTTGGGAGGTGGATCCTCGGGAGGTGGGTGCCGCAGATCGTTTCTTCCGCACTCGCTTCGCGCGCGCACCACGCTGGGCGTCACCGGCCTGGCTCTGATCTTCCTCACCGCGATCGGCGCCGGCGCGAACTTCCTGATCCTCAACCGGGTCCAGGCCCAGATCTTCGACGAGGCGGAGCGGGTCGCCGTCAACTGGGGCGCGTCTCTCCAGCCCGGCAGCACGCGACAACCGGTTCCGAGGACGCGCATCGACCTCCTCCAGCTCGTCGACTCCCGCGGCCGGGTGGTGACGGCCAGCGCCGCCGCGGCGGGCAGGCCGCCCCTGAGCGCGGTGAGGCCCCCCGCCGACGACCGGATCCAGGCCCGCACGGAGTGCTCCGGCCCGGGCGGGTGCGTCATGCTGGCCGCCTTCAGGGTCCCTCAGCCGGAGAGCTCCGGTCTCCGGCCGGACGAGCCCCGTTTCGTCTACGCCGGGATGACGCGGCCGCCCATCCTGACCGGCTACCTTCTGCAGCTCCTCACCGCCGCCGGGGTCCTGCTGGGCGTGGCCCTCGCCGCGTGGGTGAACTGGTGGGCGGCGGGCCGGAACCTTCGCCCGGTGGAGACGATCCGCGAGCACCTGTCCGACATCACGGTGAGCGACCTGAGCCTGCGCGTTCCCCAGCCGCCCGGTTGCAACGAGTACGCGCTGCTCGTCTGCACCGTCAACCGGACTCTGGCCAGGCTGGACGAGGCGGTGAAGCTGCAGCGCCGGTTCGCCTCCACCACCTCCCACGAGCTCAGGACCCCGCTCACCGGCCTGCGTACCCGGCTGGAGGAGGCGGTGCTCTACCCCGACGACGTCGATCCCCGCGAGACCGTCCGGGAGGCGTTGTCGATCACCGGGCGGCTGGAGACGATCGTCGACGACCTGCTGGTACTGGCCCGCCTCCGCGCCGGTACCCCGGCGGCGCACGAGCCGATCGACCTCGGCGCGCTGGTCGTCCAGGAGGCGGCGGCCCAGGCGGGTGACGTGCCGGTGCACGTCCACGTCGACCGCGACGTGCACGTCCGAGGCAACCGGATCCAGCTGGTCCGGGTCCTGAACAACCTCCTGGCCAACGCCCGGCGGCACGCCGGCACCATGGTCGAGGTCACCGCCGAGCGCGCGGACGGCCAGGTCGTCGTCACGGTGACCGACGACGGGGACGGCATCGCGCCCCAGGACCGCGAACGTGTCTTCGAGCGCTTCGTCCGCCTGGACGAGGGGCGGCGCCGTGAACCCGGAGGCAGCGGACTCGGCCTGGCCATCTCCCGCGACATCGCCCAGGCCCACCACGGGACCCTGCTCGTCGAGGACACCCCGCGAGGCGCGCGGTTCGCCCTTCGCCTGCCGATCCAGCAGGAACCGGCCGCCCTGGCCGACCCGGCGCGTCGTTGACCGTGGACCCGCGACCGCCCGTGTGACGCCGGGCTCAGGGGGCCGGCGGGCGGGGCGCCCGCACGTGGTGGTCCAGCAGGCGGACGAGCAGTTGCGTGAACTGGTCGCGTTCGGCGGAGGCCAGCGGGGCGAGCAGCTCTTCGTGGAGGTCGTCCAGGATCTTGTCGAGGCGGTGGAGGTGACGGCGCCCCTGGGCGGTGATCGTGATGACGTTGCGGCGGCGGTCGCCGGGATCCGGCGCCCGCTCGACGAGGTCACGCTCGGCCAGCTCGTTGAGGACGCCGACCATGTCGCTGCGGTAGATGCCGGTGCGCCGGCTCAGCATCGCCTGGCTGCCCGGGCCGAACTCCTCCAGCGAGGCGAGGACGGCGTAGTGCCATTTGCGGGCGTCGGCCTGGGCCAGCCCCTCGTTGATCAGCCGGTCCGACAGCGCGGATATCTGCGACAGCAACCGGCTGGTCCGGCGGCGCAGCCTGTTCGGCGTCGTCGTCTCGTCGTGCGGAATGTCCGCGGCTTCGGCTCTGCTGGTCATGACACCGATCCTACCCGTTTACGTTAGTCCGACTAACGGTATAGGTTCGTTCACGTCTGAAACGTTAGAGATCCTAACGTTAATTCAGTGAACGAAAGAGGATGTCATGTCCACGGACACTCCGATCGCCGACCGTCTCGAGATCGCCGACCTGTTCACCCGCCTGGCGCGCCTGCTCGACGAGCGGCGGTGGGAGGACACCGGCACCGTCTTCACCGACGATGTGACGGTGCACTCGCCGCGCGCGGGCGAACTCCATGGCATCGGCGAGGTCGTCGGCTATCTGCGGCGGGCCGAGGTCGAAGGGGGGCGCACCCAGCACGTGACCACCGACCTGCTGGTGGACCTCGACGGCGACCGGGCGTCCGCCTCGGCGAACTCGCTCGTGCACTTCTACCGCGACGGCCGAGCCCCCCACCTGGCGAGCGGCCTGCGACTGGCCGGCACCGCGGTGCGGACGCCGGCGGGCCGGCGACTCCGCGAGCACCGGATCACGCCCACCTGGTCGCGCGAGGCTTGACCTTGACACAGTGACAAGGTCTTCACTGGGGCCATGGAGGTGGTTCCGATGACCATGCAGGAACAGGACACGGATACGATCCGGTCTTTCCAGGGGCTGGAGGACGACCGCTCGTCGGTGCGGCTGCGGGCAGCGCTGGCGGCCGGCACGACCCCCGAGGCGGGGTTCGTCGACAAGCTCGTCGAACGGTGCGCGATCGAGCCCGATTTCTACGTGCGCGACATGCTCACGTGGGCGCTCACCCGCCATCCGGCGTCGACGACGGTCCCGAGGCTCGTCGACGAGGTCCGCTCGGAGCGCGCGCAGGCGCGAAGCCAGGCGTTGCACACGCTGTCCAAGATCGGGGATCGGCGGGCGTGGCCGGCGATCACCCGGGAGCTCCTGACCGACGCCGACGACGAGGTGGCGCGGAGCGCCTGGCGGGCGGCGGTCGTGCTCGTGCCCGAAGGCGAGGAGGCCGAGCTGGCCGCGGTGTTGTCGGCACAGCTCGGGCGCGGCGGACGTGAGACGCAGCTGAGCCTCAGCCGGGCGCTGATCGCGCTCGGTGAGGTGATCGTGCCGGCCCTGCGCGCGGCGGCGACGGATCCCGAGCCTCGCGTGCGCGCGCACGCGGTCGCCACGGAACGGCTGTTGCGCGACCCGGACGCCGGATTCGAGTTCGCGATCGAGGAGGCGAAGCGTGTCGTGGCCCTCGGCGAGAACAGCCGGGAGGGATGATGGAGGGTGTTGATCGGTGAGGTGGCGAGACGGTCCGGGGTCAGCGCCCGCATGCTCAGGCACTACGACTCGCTCGGCCTGGTGCGGCCGACCGGCCGTAGCGACGCCGGCTATCGCGAGTACTCCGGCGAGGACATCCGGCGGATCTTCCATATCGAGAGCCTGCGGTCGTTGGGGTTGTCGCTGCGTGACGTCAAGCGCGCGCTCGACGATCCCGGCTTCGTGCCCTCGGAGCTCGTCGACGACCTCATCCGCCAGGCACGAGAACGCATCGCGAGTGAGACGGAGCTGCTCACGCGGCTCCGCCGGATCAATGCCGCGGACCCCGCCGGCTGGGAGGACGTCCTCCAGATCGTCGCGCTCCTCCAGGCGCTGGGGTCGAAGAGCGCCGGCAAGCGCCAGCGCGCGGCCCTGTCCTCGGCCGAGGAGGTTCCGGTGCCGGTGGAGGCACTGGTCGAGGCGGTGCTGAGCGAGAAGGACCCGCACGTCGCCGGTGCCCTTCGATGGGCCTTGGCGCGATCGGGCGAGAGCGGGCTGGCACTGCTGGCGGAGGGCCTCGGCTCACCGGTGGCCGAGGTGCGCAAACGCGCCGTCCAGTCCATCGCCGAGATCCCGGACGGCGAGGCGACCGCACTGCTGCGCGACGCCCTCGCGAGCCCCGACATCGTGGTCCGCGGGTACGCGGCCCTGGCGCTCGGGGCACGTGGAGTGGCCGACGCGGTCCCGGCGCTCATCGACATGGTGGTCGCGGGGACGAACGACGTCGACGCGGCCGACGCGCTGAGCACGCTGGCGAGTCGTCCCGCGTTGACGGATCGGATCGCGACCGGGCTCGTCGACCGCCTCGGCCACGACACCGCCGAACCGTTCGCACGCCGGAGGCTGACACAGGCGCTCGCCGACATCCCCGGAACCACGGCCTCCCGCGCCCTCGCGGATCTGTCGCACGACGAGGACCGTGCCGTCGCGCTCACCGCGACGTACCTCCTCGGGATGCGCGACGAGCGATGACGGACCCCTCCCGGAGTGCCACGTACCCGTTCGGCTCCCGCGCCCGGATCCAGGGCCACTCCGGCAGGACATTTGTCCCGGGGGGTTCGGGATCGATGGATCTGCTGGAGCGGCCCGTCCGTTGACAGCGTGGAGGGCATGAGACGGAGATCGACGAGTGCCGCGATGGCGGTGACGATGCTGGTGTCGGCGTGCGCGGGCACGCCCGCGGAGCGGGCGCCGGAGAAGACCGGCGCGAACGTGGTCCGCACGGACGCGGGAGCCGTACGGGGAACGGTGACCGGTGAGCACCGGATCTTCCAGGGGATTCCCTACGCGGCCCCGCCGGTGGGTGAGCTGCGGTGGAACTCGCCGGCGCCGGTGAGAGTTTGGACCGGGATCAGGGAGGCCACCAGGCCCGGCAGCGTGTGCCCGCAGGTGGGGAGTGACTACGCGAAGGTGACCGGCTCCGACGAGGACTGCCTGTTCCTCAACGTGACGACGCCGCGCACGCCGGGAGGGAAACGGCCGGTGATGGTGTGGATCCACGGCGACGGCGCCCTGGGCTCCGGCGACCTCGGCGACGTGCGCCGGATCGCCACCCGCGGGGACGTGGTGGTCGTCACGATCAACTACCGGCTCGGGGTGTTCGGCGGCTTCGGGTACCCGGGGCTCAAGGGATCGGGCACGTACGGCCTGCAGGACCAGCAGGCGGCACTGCGCTGGGTTCGCCGCAACGCCGCCGTGTTCGGCGGGGACCCGGCGAACGTGACGGTGTTCGGCGTCTCGTGGGGCGCGCTGAGCATCAGCGGGCACCTGACCTCGCCGGGCGGCGCAGGTCTGTTCGACCGGGCCGTCCTGCAGAGCGGCGAGGGCATGATGGACATGCTCGCCGGCAGCATGGGCGAGGGCGTCCCCGCCTACCCGTCCTACGCCTGGCGCACGGTGGCGGAGGTCGAGGGGATGGGGACGTACGTGGCCCCGCGGCTCGGCTGCGAGGATCTCCGCTGCCTGCGGGCCCTCCCGGTGGAGAAGATCCTCGAAGTGCCGCAGATCATGAACATGTTCCAGACGTACGCCTACGGAGGCGAGACGCTGCCCGGATCGCCGGCCGCGGAGATGCGGGCGGGTCGTTTCCACCGGGTTCCGGTGATCTCCGGGGCGACCCGCGACGAGCACCGGATCTTCGTCGGGCTGTTCCACGACGTGGCGGGCAGACCGGTCACCGCCAAGCGGTACGGCGCTCTGCTGAGAACCGCGTTCGGCGGGGACGCGGCGAGGGTGCGCGCGGAGTATCCGGTCGCCCGGTACGGCTCGCCGGGGCCGGCGTGGGCCGCCGTGATCACCGACCGCATGTGGGCCAGGGCCACCTTCGAGCAGAACAGGCTGCTCAGCGGGAGGACGCCGACGTACGCCTACCAGTTCGCCGACCGCCGGGCCCCGATGTTCCTGCCGTTGAAGGCGGACTTTCCCTGGGGCGCCTACCACGCGGGCGACATGCCGTACCTGTTCACCGAGAAGGCGGTCACCTTCACCCCGGCCCAGCGGAGGCTGTCCGACCAGATGATCTCCTACTGGACCAACTTCGCCCGGACGGGCGACCCCAACGGCGCGGGGCTGCCCCGCTGGGAGCGCTTCGACCGTGCCGCCCCCGTCCCGCACACCCAGTCCCTGGAGCCGGACGCGATCGAACCGGTCGACTACGCCGCCGACCACAATCTCGCCTTCTGGGGATCCCGGTAGTTATCGGGTCCCCCGGTCCGGGCTCGTCGCCGCCGTGGACCTCACGGGCTGTCGGCCGGGGAAGCCGGTGACGTGCCGGGCCGGGGCGGGCCAGGGTGGGGCGGGCCGGGAGGTGGACGGCGACGTGTGCGCGCACTTCGCGCGCTCCCCGGAACACCACCGCGCTTCTTGGACACACCGCCACGCTTCTCGGAACACCGCGGCGCTTCTCAGACGCACCACCACGCTCCTCGGAACACCGCGCGAGCACGGCGCCGCCTCCGGCCCTCTGCGATCGGCCGGAGGCGGTGTCGTGCGGGATGCGGGAACGGCGGATCAGGCGACGGCACCGAGCCGGTACCGGCCGTTGTCGCCACAGCAGAACTCGTAGTCCCGGGTCACATCCCCGCTGACGGTCTGGCCCCCGATGGTGTCGTTGGGATCGAGGTCGTCGACCTCGATGAGGCGGAGCTGGGCGCCGACGGAGACGCACTTGTCGACCTCGACCCGCTGACCCGCGGACATCGACACGTAGGGCGAGGTCGTCGGCCAGATCTTCACGCCGTTGCTCGTGATGTACACCTCGTCACGGCCGCTCTCGGTGATCGTGAGGGCCCGGAGGCCGTCCAGGAACACGCCGGCGCCACAGGTGAGCGCGGCCTTCTCCCGGGCCAGGTTCGCGTCGGCGACCGCCGCCGGGTTTCCGGCCACCGTGAGGCATCCGGCCACCGTGGCCGCGGCCGCGAGCTTCGACAGTTTCCGCCAGGTACGCATGCCGGTTCCCTTCCGTCGCCCGTGAGGGTTCTCTTCGACTCGCATTCGTGTGCACTCTCCGTTTCGACTGCTGGTGACGTGCGTTCGCGCCACGCGTGCACCCCGCCCCCGGCGGGCGCGTGGCTCTCCTTGCCTCCATCAGATCTACGGCAGAGCCGCTCGCGCGGACCATGCTCGGGCACGCTCCTGTCGGTAAACCAGGAGTTCGTGTCCGTTTTCGACAGGGTGACGGAGCCGCCACCCGGCTCTCCGCCGGAGCCGGCGTTGATCTAAAAGCGTTGGCGCCGGAGCCTCCGAGCGGGCTAGCTTGGCTTCCGTCGTGCGCCAGATGGACATGCCCTGTCCGCGCCTGTGAGCCAACAGATGGGAGACGCGGGATGACTGCCCAGCTCGTCGCGCTCTGCTTCGATGCGAACGACCCGCTCCGTCTCTCGCGCTTCTGGGCCGGGGTCCTGGGCTGGGAACTGGCCGACGACCCCCACGACGGCATCACGCTCCTGCCGAGCGACGACACCGGGTTCCGGATCCGATGTCTTCCGACCCAGGAGAAGAAGACCGGCCAGAACCAGATGCACTTCGACCTGACGAGCACGTCCCTGGAGGACCAGCGACAGACGGTGGCGAAGGCACTTGAGCTCGGTGCACGGCACATCGACATCGGGCAACGCCCCGAAGAGGATCATGTGGTGCTCGCCGACCCCGAGGGTAACGAGTTCTGCGTCATCGGACCCGACAACAAATTCCTCGCCGACTGCGGGTTCGTCGGAGCGCTCGCGTGCGACGGTTCGCAGGAGGTCGGATACTTCTGGAGCGAGGCGCTGGGCTGGCCGCTGGTCTGGGACCAGGACCAGGAGACCGCGATCCGCTCACCGCACGGCGGTCCGAAGATCACATGGGGCGGCCCGCCGGTGGCGCCGAAGACCGGGAAGAACCGGCTGCACTTCGACCTCGCTCCGTCTCCGCAGGGCGATCAGCAGGCGGAGGTCGACCGTCTCGTCTCCCTCGGCGCGACCCGGATCGACGTCGGCCCGCGCGAGGTCGGCCGGGTGATGATGGCCGACCCCGATGGCAACGAGTTCTGTGTGCTGGCCTCTCGATAGGCGACCTGGCCCGGGAGCGGCGGTTCCCGGCCGACGCCGGTTGGAACCCGGTGAGCGCCCACCACCACGGGAGCCGTCCGGCGATCCGGAGGCATACCAGCCGAAGGGCGGGGCCCGTCGAACTGACGGGCCCCGCCCTCGTCCGGGGAACCGGTGGCGGGTGGTGGGACCGGCCCGCTATCCGGCGTAGGTCTCGAACTCGGCGACCTTGGGCGCGCCGGTCGAGCCGGTGATCCTGAAGGTGATCTTGCTCAGCGAGGTCGGGGCGAAGGTGACGGCGCCCGCTCCGCTGCCGGACTTCAGGACCGCGCCGGTGGTGCCGTTGAGGACCTGCCAGGATGTGATGGCGCCCGCGGAGCCCGACGCCTCACGGATGACGATCCCGGCCACCGTCTTGGCGGAACTCCACTTGATCGAGATGTCACCGGTCGAGCCGGCCGGTGACCAGTAGGTGCTCAGGTTGCCGTCCCGCACGTTGCCGTAGCTCGTCCCGTCGGCCTTGCTGGAGCCGTCGGAGCCGGCCCCGATGCTGAGGTTGGTCCCGCCGGGCGGAGGGGTGATCGTGGGGGTGGGCGTGGGAGTCACCGTCGGGGTCACCGTCGGCGTCGGGGTCGGGGTCTGGGGCGAGCAGCTGCCGTTCGACACCCGCATCCCCTTGTTGGCGCCCGCCGTCTGGCGGACGATGTCCGGCACGCAGCTCGCCCCGTCGAGGCTGTAGGAGTACGGGACGCTGACGGTGGTGTTGGACTGCGGGTTGGGCCCGGCGGGGGCGTTCTCGCTGCCGGGGGCCGACCAGGTCACGTTGTCGAAGATGTTGCCCGCGACCTGCCAGTAGCCGGCCTCGTTGGTGTAGAAGGTGCCCAGGACGTCCTTGGAGTCCTTGAAGTAGTTGTTCTCCACCTTCGCGCGGGCCCCGGCCCGGGAGTTGATGCCGGACTCGTGCAGGCTCACGTAGGAGTTGTTGTAGATGTGGGCTATGCCGCCACGCAGCAGGGGGGTACGGGAGTCGATGTTCTCGTACAGGTTGTGGTGGAAGGTGATGAAGCCGTTCGAGCGGTCGCTCTCGCTGGACCCGATGAGCCCGCCGCGGCCGGAGTTGCGCAGGGTGCTGTAGGACAGGGTCACGTACTGGACGTTGTCCTTCATGTCGAAGAGGCCGTCGAAGCCCTCCGACTCCCCGCCCGAGGCCTCCAGGCTGACGTGGTCGACCCAGACGTTGCGGACGGTGCTCTCCATGCCGATGGCGTCGCCACCGTTGGAGGTGGGCGAGCCCGACTTCTTCACGTTCCGTACGGTGACGTTCTGGATGATGATGTTGCTGGAGTCGCGGATGTGGATGCCCAGCTGGTCGAAGACGGCCCCGTTGCCGACCCCGATGATCGTGACGTTGCTGATCTGCTTGAGTTCGATCACACCGGCGGCGGTGTTGCAGCTCGAACCCGACACCTTGGCGGTGTTGCCGTGGTTGATGGTCCCCTCGACCTCGATGGTGATCGGGGTGCTGCTGCTCGCCCGGCCGCACAGGGCCGCGTGGATCGCGGTCCCGGTGGTGGCCCGCACCGTCTGCCCGCCCGCTCCGCCGGTGGTCCCGCCGTTGCCGGTCGCGTAGCCGGTGGCGCTGCCGACCGCCGCCGCCGACGCCTGGATCACCGGCACGGCCACACCGACCGCGGTCGCGGTGGCCGCCACGGCCAGCGCCGCCTGGAGTCGCAACGCGACTGCTCGTCTCATCCTTGTCTCACCTTCGTGTTCGAACACCTGCTCCGGGGGGTCGCCGACCGCCACGTGACCGGCGTGGACGTGCGCGTACCTGGACCGAACGCGGGAGTGGCGGGCACGCGAAGGTTCAGGGCTCTTCATATCGGCCCTCTCTTGGGCCGAGTGAAGTCACACGAATCCATACAAGGCGGCACGGAAAGCGCTTTCCTGCCATTTGGACCATAACGTCGGCCTTCAAAAGGCGTCAATGGCGAGAGCGGAAGCTGCAACAAAGCTGCAAACGCGTGTGTGAGGTCGGACCGCGTTCCACTCCTGCCCACCTCGGGCGGCACCTGTTCCGCACTCTCCGAATGGGCCGGACAGGTCCGCGTCACAGCGACGTCAGCAGTGGAAGTTTCACGGCGGGGCGGGGCGTCCCGCCACCGGGCGGAAGCGGTCTTCGCAGGAGACGAGCGGGGACGGGCCGGCACGGAAGGATCATGCC